>NZ_CP014699.1:747100-1494201 GCF_001642085.1 Streptococcus pantholopis | reverse complement strand
GAATCTTTAGTGACTAGGCGGTTAGGCTCCTATTTTCTCTTTGCCTTCTTAACGGTCTTTGTATCTTGTTGGAATTGAACACGGCCTAAAATCCTAGTGAAAAAGATGGCTGTCAGCGTGATGCCAGCATCACTTGCCACCGCCTTTTTCATACGGATTTTTTAACTGGTTTTGTATCTTGTTGTGAGGAGGATTGATATGAAAACTTTTAAAGCTCTTTTATATCAGGAATATCTGATTAATAAACGTTCTTTGTCTAATCTGTTTATGGGAATCGGTTTGCCAGTTGCTTTCTTTTTGCTTTTTAGCACTATCTGGGCCAGCGATGACAGTATGCCTGAGGGAATGACTGCCCTATTGACTCAGCGCTACATGCTGCAGATGACGGCTTTTTCAAGCCTGAGTTTTGCTTTTTATTCTCTGCCTTTTGCTTTTCAGGAAGATAAGGCAGGCCATCGCTTCAAAATGATTCAGCACAGCCCGGTTCCTATGTGGCAGTATTATTTCAGCAAAATTTTTGCTGTGCTGGTTCATTTCGTTTTGGCCATTATGATTGTTTTTGCGGTTGGGCATTTTGTTAAGGGTGTTAATATGCCTGTGATGGATTGGTTAATCTCAGCAGGTCTACTGTTTACCGGTGCTATTTGTTTTATGCCTTTCGGTGCTCTTTTTGCGCATATTAAATCGACTCAGACCTTATCGGTTGTTGCTAATATTGTTTATATGGGATCAGCGGTGCTGGGGGGACTTTGGATGCCGATTACAAGTTTTCCGGCTTTTATGCAAGAATTGGCTAAAATGACTCCGACCTATCATCTTAATCATCTTTTGCTGTCTTATTTTGACGGAAATTTCTCTTTGGCATCTCAGCTGGTACTGCTGGGCTACGCAGGAGGAGTCCTTCTGCTTGCTTTGGTAATTGGAAAGCGTCTTGAGGTGAACTGATGTTTAATGGTTATCAGAAAAATGATATTCTTTTTTATGCAGCCCTTATCTTTCTGGTTTATCCACTGGGCGGTATTTTCTGGTTTAACTATCCCTTGTGGACGGTTCCTCTTACCTTTGTTTTTGCTCTTGCCTATATCGCATTGATTCATATCAAGGGTATCTATCGAAAGACAATTGCGGCTCTTTGGTTTTGTACGATGGCTTATATTGTCTTAATGACCTGTTTGGTTGAACCGTCAATGATGTGGTATCTCTTTTTTCAAAGCAATCTTTTGATTTGGCGTTTTCGTGACAGCGTCAAAAGTTACCGGAGCATTAGCTTCCTAATTGAAACCATTGGAGTCAGCCTCTATTGTTTTTTTCGAGTTACAAGCCCTATCGGTCAGATTGTGGTTATAGTAATCCCAGCCTTTATCCTTATCTTACATTATTCCCAGAATCGAATCCGTTTTGAAAGCGATCTTCAAGCCGAAGTTTACAGACAAAATCAGTATATTAATCTTTTGGCTGCCGAAAATGAGCGTAATCGTATTGGACGCGACTTGCATGATACACTGGGGCATACCTTTGCCATGATGACGCTCAAGACAGAGCTGGCGCTGAAACAATTAGACCAGACTAAGATGGAATCGGTCCGCAAAGAACTGACTGAGCTTCATCAAATCAGTAAAGATGCGATGAAAGAGGTCCGCAGTCTGGTAGACAATCTTAAATACCGTACAATAGAGGAAGAATTGGCTGCTATTTCTGAAATGTTTAGTTTTTCAGATATTAAGCTGACAGTAGATCAGCAGCTGGATTTAAAAACACTGACGCCTGTTGTCCAGTCCAGTGCTACAATGATTCTGCGTGAATTGACAACTAATGTTGTCAAACATGCCAAACGAGCTCAGAACTGCCATATTAAACTAAAAACACATCAGGACAGAATTGTGATTGAAGTGAGCGATGATGGCTGTGGTTTCAAGCAGTTAACAGGACAGGAACTTCAGTCTATCAAGGAACGTCTGCAGTTAGTAAGTGGTAAGGCTGAGATTGTCTCACGCCGCAGTCCGACAGTTATCAGAGTCAGCTTAGCAGAATCAGATTCAAAGCTGTGAACCTATACGTCAAAGTGTTTAGTGAATGCTTTATCTAGAGTAAAGTTTTGTTTAGCCTGAACAGCTGTATAAGAATTTTTGACTGAGCTATAGTTAGAGAGGAAATTTATGGAAAAAGAGCAGCAAAAGTTTTATGGGGAAGCGGCGCAAAGCATTGCCCCTTATGGTTTCTTAATGGCCTTTTTTACACTGATTTATTCTTTGTTTTTTGGTATAGCTTGGGGTCTGATTGGATGGCTTATATTTGCTTTAGCAGCTGTCTGCAGTGTTTATATTGCTTGCATGAGTTTAAGGAATATAAAGCATGCCAACCGTTTTGAGGTTTTTGAAAGTTTGGAAGGCCAGAGGATTAAAAAGCAGATGGGGCTCTTAAGTGCTGTGACTTATACTGGTGTTTGGATGTCCGGACTGATTTTGGCATATTTTGGCTTGCACTCATTTATTTTTCCAACAGTAACACTGATAATCGGTTTGCACTTTATTCCGCAGGCGAAAATTATGAACAGAACTATTGATTATTTTGTAGCACCTTTCCCGATTCTATCTGCTTTATCAGCAATCTATCTCGCCTTTGTGTCTGATATGCGCTGGTATGTGCTGTGGTCTGTAGCTGGTATCGGCGGCGCTTGTGCGACATTGATTTATGGCTTTTACCTATTATCAGTTTACAGAAAAACAGCTGAAAAATTTGGTATGCCTTATAAGTAAAGGGAAGGGGTCAAGGATTGCCTAAAAGAGAGGAGACACTGAAATGAATTTATTAGTTGCAGAGGATCAGTCTATGCTGCGGGATGCTCTCTGTCAGCTGCTGCTTATGGAAGACGATGTTGACCGTGTTTTTCAGGCGGCGGATGGGTTAGAAGCAATCGCTGTTTTGCAGGAAGAAACCGTGGATGCAGCGATTTTGGATATAGAGATGCCCAAAAAGAGTGGTTTAGATGTTTTAGAATGGGCGCGTGCCAACAGTGATACGAAGATTATTATTGTCACGACATTTAAGCGAATCGGTTATTTTCAGCGGGCTGTAAAGGCTGGAGTTGATGCTTATGTTCTCAAAGACCGTTCGATTTCTCAGCTGATGAAGACTATTCACACTGTTTTAGATGGAGATAAAGAATACTCTCCAGAATTGATTGAAAATATTATATCAGATGATAACCCGCTCAGTGTTCAGGAACAAAAGATTCTGAGGCTGATTGCCAAAGGGAGAACCAGCAGGGAGATTTCTCTGGCGCTCTATCTTTCAGATGGGACGGTACGCAACTACACTTCCAATATTTTCAATAAACTGGGGGCAGGCAACCGATTTGAAGCTCTCAAAATTGCTCAGGAAAAAGAGTGGATATAGATAAAAAGGTGCTCATTCTTATATGACTCTGGTTTTTAGTAAATTTTTCTAAAAAATTTTGATTGGCTTAGACTTCTTTGTCTTATTAGCTTTACATATCCTGCCAAGAGGTATTATAATAAGGACTATGAAGCAAAATGAGACGCATTACAAATTAGAATTGCCCTTGGAAATTGCAGAACAGCTGCAGCTTGATGATAAAGAAGAAGTGAAGGCTGAATGGGATTCCAAGGAATTGTTTATCAAAAAACAGTCTGTGAAACGTCAGCCGCTCCTGCCTAACTGGGTTTTAATTGTCTTTAGTATTCTTGCAGTGCTGATTTTTTTAGTCTTGACTGCCCTATTAGGACTAAAACAAGTCCCCTTGAATGGTGAATTTTCTATCTCCAGTTTTTTGCTTGTGGGAGGCGGTTTTTTAGCGACTGTTTTTTTTACAGTCAATTTTATTGCCAACCGCAAAGCCTTTCTGGCCGGTCTTAAAAGCCGGATTTTTTGGCGAATGCTGCCAGTTGTTATTCTTGCTTTTTCCACTATTTTATTTGTTGTCCTCTTAGGGTTTTCCTGGCTGCTGGGCCAGCTTTTCAGAGATGCTTCCTTTGATCAGCTGACTTCTGCTGTTATTTTAGGGGTAATGATCTATACAATTACCCTTTTATGGTCTCAGCTGGCTGAGCAAATCAGAGCGACTTGGCTGACTACAGTATTTACAGCTATTATGATGACGGGTGTTTTATTATCCATGGCTACTAACAGCTCCAGACATTGGTGGCAGGTTAATCTAAGTTTTCTGGGAACAAAAGCAGCTCAAAACAGCTGGCAGTTTAATATGACTTTGATGCTGTCCGCTCTTGTTTTAATTGCTTTAGTTGATTACCTTTTTGTTGCTCTCGGCCATCATTACGGAAAAGACTGGAAAATGACAGCACTGCGGCTTTTACTGACGCTTTTAGCAGTTGATTTAGGCGCTGTCGGCTATTTTCCCAACGATGGAGATTGGCATTATCTGCATACACGTTTTGCCGGTTATTTGATTTATATTGTCATTCTTTTGATTATTAGCGTTCCTTGGCTGGTACCGCAGGTAACGCGCGATTTTATTACCACTTCTTACCTTATCGGTGCAGTTTTAGTTGCTTTAGAAGTAGCCTTTCAGTTTATTGGTTATTTATCTTTGACTGCATTTGAAATATCGGCCTTCTTGCTGGCGTTTAACTGGCTCTTGCTACTGTTTAACCATCTTGAAAAGCTTATTCTGCCGGAACGGCAGGAGCTGTTTCTGAAGCTGACAGCAGAATAAGCAGAAGGAGAAAGAGTCAAGGCCTTTATTGTTAATGACTTAAAAGGGATATCAGCGCTATCATCAGGCCTATGACATTTAAAGAAAATTAATAAGAAAGGTCAGAACTCTTGTGCTGACTTTTTTTAATTTGTCTGAACAGCCTTTTTGGTTTTAAAGAAGCCATTAAAGCTGAAGGTTTTGTAATTTTTAGAATATTTGCAAAAAACACTTGACATTTCCGGAAATGAGAGTATAATAATTAGCAATCAGAAAAGTAATGAGGATGTGCTTTCAGGGAGTCCGTGGGAACTGTGAACGGGCAGCAGATCTTTATGAAATTGGGCTGATGGTATATTGTTGAAGATAAAACATGTTCTTCAGGCAGGCACTCCTTACCGTGCAGCTCCTTGTTGGAGGAGAGTGAGATTGCGAATTTTTGTTTTCGTAAATTGAGGTGGTACCGCGTTGCACTGACTGAAAACGCCCTCACACAGATTTTTCTGTGTGAGGTTTTTTTATTTGAGATAGCAGCCGGCAGTAGAACGGTCAAATGCTGCAGCATGTCAGCAGCATACAATGATTGAAAAAGAGGTGTTTATGCAAAAGATTTTAAATGCTGATATCCTTACTCCTATTTTAGCTTATATGCGATTAAAAGGAGAACATAAAGTTATTCTGGAGAGTATTCCGCGGGAGAAAACAAATGCTCGTTTTTCTATCATAGCCTATAATCCGGTCTATGAAGTTAGATATGAAGGTGGAAAACTTTATCTGAATGATAGTATTGTGGAACAAGATCCGCTTGATTTTTTAAGCCAGTTAACAGTACAGAAGACACCTGCTTATCTGCCTTTTACAGGCGGAGCTATCGGTTTTATGGCTTATGATATGATTTCTCTTTACGAAGATATCGGTTCAATACCTAAAGACAGTATCGGGACGCCGGACATGCATTTCTTTGTTTATGAATCTTACTTAATTTTTGACCATAAAAAAGAAGTGATTCATGTGGTGGAAGACAATATCTATTCCCATCGCAGCCATGATAGTATGCGTCACGCCTTAGGAAAAACGATAGCTGATTTACAGCAGCAGGCTGTGAATGAATTTTCACCTCAAGAGCTGCATAAATTACAGTTTAAAGCTCATCTTGAACGTAAAACATTTGAGAATATGGTAAAAAAAGCTAAGGATCTTATCCGTCAGGGTGACATGTTTCAATGTGTGCTGAGTCAGCGCTTTTCCAGTGATTTTCATGGCGATCCTTTGGACTACTACAGAAATTTACGTGTGACCAATCCGTCTAACTACCTTTATTTTTACGATTTTGGAAGTTATCAGATTATCGGTGCAAGCCCGGAAAGTCTGGTTTCGGTCAAGGATCATCTTGTAACAACTAACCCAATCGCCGGAACGAGGCCGCGCGGCCGCGATGACGAAGAAGACCAGAAACTTAGCGAGGATTTACTGGCTGATGCGAAAGAAACAGCAGAGCACCGCATGCTGGTTGACCTCGGACGTAATGATTTGGGGCGGATTTCGCAAATCGGATCTGTTCGTCTCAGCAAGTATATGGAAGTTGATTATTTCCGATATGTCATGCATTTGACCAGTGTCGTAAAGGGACGGCTTCTGTCAGATCTGACAGCTGTCGATGCGCTTAAATCAACTTTACCGGCAGGCACTGTATCAGGCGCTCCTAAAATTCGTGCTATGCAGCGCATCTATGAGCTGGAAAAGGAAAAACGCGGGATTTATGCCGGAGCTATCGGCTATTTATCGGCAAGCGGCGATATGGACTTTGCTATTGCTATTCGCACCATGGTTATCAAAAATTATAAGGCTTATGTACAGGCGGGCGCAGGGATTGTCTATGACAGTATACCTGAAAAAGAATTTGATGAAACGGTAAATAAGGCCAAAGCAATGACAGCACTAGGAGATAGGCAATGATTTTATTGATTGATAATTATGATTCTTTTACTTACAATTTGGCTCAGTATATTGGTACCTTTAGTTCTGTCAAAGTCTTGCGCAATGATGCAGATGATTTATATGAAGAAGCTCAGAAGGCCAGCAGCCTGGTTTTTTCTCCCGGACCGGGTTGGCCTTGCGAAGCAGGGGAAACAAAAAATTTAATAGCACATTTTGCTGAGCAAAAACCAATTTTAGGCATTTGTTTGGGACACCAAGCTATTATAGAATGCTTTGGCGGAAAACTGAGTTTAGCAAGGCAGGTCATGCACGGCAAACAAAGTTTGTTGGAAGTTGATAAAAAATCTGCTATTTTTACAGATATTGCTGAACCAATTTCTGTTATGCGCTACCATTCTATTGTGGCAGACCGTATACCGGCTGTCTTTACAGTAACAGCATACAGCAAAGATGATCAGGAAGTGATGGCGATTCAGCATAACAAGCTGCCTGTTTACGGTCTGCAGTTTCATCCGGAAAGCATTGGGACACCGTCCGGCCTAAAAATGATTGAGAATTTTATAAAACAGACACAAGACCGTATGGCTCCCAATATGAAGCAGGCGAATGAGTAAAATTGAGTCTTAAAATAGGCAGACAGCGCTATAAAAGATACAGACAACAGCCAAAAAAGAAGCGCAAGAAGGAAATCTGATTTCTAATCCTAAGATCTACTGGAGCCACTGCCCTTTTTTGTACTTCAAACGGCCTTTGTATCTTGGTGAACTGAACACGGCCTAAACGCTGCGGGAAAAAGATGTCCTGACTTAGAATCTGGCGATTCGTCAGTCAGTCCCCTATTTTCCTTTTGCGTTTTTCACGGCCTTTGTATCTTGGTGAACTGAACACGGCCTAAAATCTTAGTGAAAAAGATGGTTGTCAGCGTGATGCCAGCATCACTTGTCATCCCCTATTTTCATACGGATTTTTAAACGGCCTTTGTATCTTGGTGAAGGAGTGTGGGATTGATGAAAGTTATTTTTGAACAGTTGGCTGAAAGAAAAAATTTAAGCGAAGAGCAAGTACAGCAGATTTTTGAGCAGATACTGGCAGGGAACATTTCCCAAGCGCAAATTGCTGCCTTTCTATTGGGACTAAAAATTAAGGGTGAGACAGATTCTGAAATAACAGGAATTGTCAGAGCGCTTAAGAAACATAGCAGAGAGCTTCCGCAAACTTTTGATGATGCAATGTGCAACTGTGGTACAGGAGGAGATCAGTCTTATAGTTTTAATATCTCAACAACCGTTTCCTTTATTTTAGCTGCTGCAGGAATTCGGGTGGCTAAGGCCGGGAACCGCTCGATTTCTTCTAAGTCCGGCTCAGCTGATGTGCTTGAAGCTTTGGGAATAAACGTTGCTGCCGAACCGGCTGTGTTGGCAAATGCCTTAAAGCAGGTGGGATTAGCTTTTATCTTTGCCCAGACAATGCATCCGGCTATGCGCTATATCGGTCCGGCCCGCCAGGAACTCGGTGTTCCAACCATTATGAACCTAGTTGGACCCTTGGCTAATCCGCTTGATTTGGAAACACAGCTGATGGGCTTGTACCGCCCCGAACTCCAAAAGATAGCTGCTCAGGCTATGTCTAATTTGGGACGCAGGCGGGCTGTTGTCATTACAGGCCCTGACAATATGGATGAAGCTGCTCTTTACGGGACTAATACTTATACGCTGCTTGATGACGGAGAAATAAGTCAACATACTTTTACTTATAAGGATTTGCAGATGGAGAGAGTTGAGCCCGAAGCTATAAAAGGGGGAGATGCTCATGAAAATGCCCGAATTTTGCTGAGTGTTTTGAAAAATGAAGCCAGTCCTTACTTGGAGACCAGTGTTCTTAATGCCGGTTTAGCTTTCTATGCTAACGGGAAAACGGGTTCTATTAAGGAGGGAGTAGTATTGGCTCGGCAGCTTCTTGCTGGAGGGCAGGCTCTGGAAAAACTGCGGCAGTTACAGGAGGTGCAGATATGACTGAAGAGTTTTTAGCAAAAATTTTATCCCAAAAAAGGCTGGAAGTGGACCAGCTCAGCATGGAAGAACTCAAGCCTTTGCGCAGGACTTATAAAGTTTTTGATTATTTCAGCACCCATCAACGGCAGCTGCAGATTATTGCTGAGATCAAAAAAGCCAGTCCCAGTATGGGAGATATTAATTTAGATGTTGATATCCTTACTCAGGCCAGACAATATGAAGAAGCTGGTGCCGCTATGATTTCGGTATTGACAGATAGTGTTTTTTTTAAAGGACGGCTCAGCTATTTGGCTGATGTTTCAAATCATGTAACCATTCCGACCTTAGCTAAAGACTTTATCATCGATGAAAAACAGATAGTCCGAGCCCGCAATGCCGGAGCAACTGTTATTTTATTGATTGTTGCCGCTTTGCCGGAACACCGCCTTAAAGAGCTTTATGAATTTGCTTATGGGATTGGTCTTGAAGTTTTAGTAGAAACCCATAATCTTTCTGAACTGGCGGTCGCTCACCAGCTTAAGGCGCAGATTATCGGTGTTAATAATCGCAATTTATTTACTTTTACAACTGATATTAATACTAGCTTATCGCTGTCAGCACATTTTAAAGATGACTGTGTTTATATTTCTGAATCAGCTATTTTCACAAAGGAAGATGCAAGAGCTCTAGCACCCTATTTTAATGGCATTTTAGTCGGGACAGCTCTCATGCAGGCTGATAATCCGGCGGAAAAGATAAAGGAGTTCAAAATTGACAAAAGTTAAAATTTGCGGTCTTTCTGCCCCCGATGAGGTTGTCAGTGCTGTGGAGGCTGGAAGTGATTATATCGGTTTTGTCTTTGCGGCCAGCCGTCGTCAAGTCAGTCTGAAGCAGGCTCAAAGCTTGGCTCAGCTGGTTCCGGAAAAGGTGAAAAAAGTCGGTGTTTTTGTCAGTCCAAGCTATGAGATGCTGGAAGAGTATATCAAGGCTGTACCGCTTGATATGGTACAGATCCACGGAGATTTTAAGGACATGAGCAGCAAAACGCTCTCTGTTCCTGTCATTAGGGCGCTGCAGGTAAAAGATGAGCTGACAGTTCCTGCCGGACAATCAGACTATCTGCTTTTAGATGCCCCTGTTGCCGGTTCCGGTCAGACTTTTGATTGGACAAAACTGCAAAATAAAACATTTAGCAGTCCATTTTTCATTGCAGGAGGGCTGACTGCCGACAATGTCAGCCAAGCCATTCGTCTATTTCATCCTTTTGCTGTAGATGTTTCCAGCGGTGTTGAAAGCAATGGCCGAAAAGATGCAGAAAAAATCAGATTATTTGTAGAAAGGGTAAAAGCATGACATATAAGCAACCAAATAAAAAAGGTTTTTATGGGAATTTTGGCGGCCAGTTTATTCCTGAAACATTGATGACTGCAGTTATTGAGTTGGACCAAGCATACCGTGAGGCCAAGAAGGACCCCGCTTTTCAGAGCGAACTGACAGCTCTTTTAAAAAATTATGTAGGCCGCGAAACGCCGCTATATTACGCAGAACGTTTAAGCAGGCATATCGGCGGAGCCAAAATCTATCTCAAACGAGAAGACCTTAATCATACCGGTGCTCATAAAATCAACAATGCCTTGGGACAAGTCCTGCTGGCTAAACGGATGGGCAAGAAAAAAATCATTGCTGAGACCGGAGCAGGTCAGCATGGGGTAGCAACTGCTACGGCAGCAGCGCTTTTCGATATGGAATGCACGATTTATATGGGAGAAGAGGATGTTAAGCGGCAGGCGCTTAACGTTTTTCGCATGGAATTGCTGGGGGCTAAGGTTCATGCTGTAAAAGACGGGTCGCGCGTTCTTAAAGACGCTGTTAACGCTGCACTGCGCAGCTGGGTTAGCCATATTACCGACACGCATTATATAATGGGTTCTGCTCTGGGTCCTGCTCCCTTTCCAGAAATCGTCCGTGATTTACAGTCTGTCATCGGCAGAGAAGCTAAAAAGCAATTTGCAGCGCTAACTGACGGTCAGCTGCCGGATGCTGTTCTAGCCTGTGTTGGAGGCGGATCAAACGCTATCGGTTTGTTTTATCCTTTCGTTAACGACGAGACTGTGGCAATGTATGGGGCAGAGGCTGCGGGCCTAGGTCTTGATACAGACCAGCATGCTGCTACTTTTGCTAAAGGACGCCCTGGTGTTTTGCATGGTGCTCTTATGGATGTACTGCAGGATGAACATGGTCAAATTATGGAAGCTTTTTCCATTTCAGCTGGCCTTGATTATCCAGGTGTTGGTCCTGAACATTCTTATTTTAATGAAATAGGGCGGGCAAGTTATGCAGCCGTGACAGATGAAGAGGCTTTGGAAGCCTTTCAGCTTTTATCACGCTTAGAAGGGATTATTCCCGCTCTGGAATCCAGTCATGCGATTGCCCTTACCCAAAAAGTTGCTAAAGAACTCGGTCCGGATAAATCAATCATTGTCTGCCTTTCAGGTCGCGGAGACAAAGATGTCTCACAGGTCAAAAAACGGCTGGAAAAAACTGTAGCAGAAGGAGAAAACGCATGATAAAAACACTGACAAAGCATCTGCAGACTATTCAAGCAAATGGTCAGGGACTTTTTGTACCCTATATTATGGCTGGCGACCACAAGCGAGGGCTTGACGGACTTTTTGAGACTATTGATTTGCTGGCTGCAAGCGGAGCTTCAGCTATTGAAGTAGGTATCCCCTGGTCTGATCCAGTTGCTGACGGACCGGTTATTGAAGCAGCTGGACAGCGGAGCTTAGGGAGGGGAACAAGTTTAAGAGCTGTGATTAAGAAGCTGCAAGAAAAAGAAAGCCCGGTTCCTCTGCTTATCATGACTTATTTCAATCCGGTTTTTCAATATGGTATTGAAAAATTTATTGCTGATTTGGAATCGACATCTGTTAAAGGCCTTATCGTCCCGGATTTGCCGCATGAGCATGAAGACTTCATTCTTCCTTACCTTGAAAACACGGATATAGCTTTAATCCCTCTTGTTTCTCTGACAACAGGGGTTGAGCGTCAAATAGAACTAACCAAACATGCCGAAGGCTTTATCTATGCTGTTGCTGTAAATGGTGTGACAGGCAGAGTCCAAGGCTATCAGGACAATTTGGATGAACATCTTAGTAGCCTTCATGACATAGCTGATATCCCTGTTCTTACCGGTTTTGGCGTCTCAACTCTGGCAGATATTGAGCGTTTTAACCGAGTTTCGGATGGCGTTATTGTCGGAAGTAAAGTCGTGGAGGCCCTTCATCAAGGGCAGGAAGCAGAACTTAGCCGATTTATCCGTCAGGCTGTTTTTAACAACAGGGTTCATTAGCAGTGCTTTAAGCTGAATTTGTGTTTCAGAAGGATTTTGAACCTTTTTAACTGAGCAGTTCCCATACTGTCAGCAGAAGATAAGCCGCAGATAAGAAGGGAATAAAAGGTATTGCTTTCCTTCTTTTGTGAAAAAAGAGGATAAAGAAGATAGCAGAAAGGCTGGCCAGCTGAATAATCCACAAGATTTTTTGTCCATCGGTGTTCAGGGTTAAGGTAGCTAAATATAAAAAATCACCGCTGCCTATCCGCAGACTGATGAAACTAGCTGCTATTGCAATAAGCAGGAAAATTATTGTCAGTTCGCTGGGACTGTGAAAAAGCAGAAGCGGCAGGGTGAAGCAGAACCAGATTAGCAGTGGGTAAGCCTGCTCTTTGAGGTCATAAAGACTGAGTGTGCAGCTGAAAATAAGGAGCAGGAGCTGTTCTGATGTCAGCACTCCCTTGCTCCAGAGAGCAAAGAGGATACCGATGCCTGCCTCAAAAAGGCCGTACCAAATCGGGATTTTGCTTTCACAGAAACGACAGCGAAATCGGTTACATATCTGAGAAGCAAGGGGAATTAAATCTCTGACTGCTAATATCCGGCCGCAGCTGTTGCAGCGGCTTCTGGGGGCAATGATGGATTCGCTAGGGAAGCGTTCAATAATCAGCCCTAAAAATGAAGCTGTACTGGCACCTAAAAAGAAGTACAAAAAAGTTTCCATACTTTTATATTCGTAATGAAAGAAATAAAACAAATAACTTGTTTTTTATCTATAATAGTTCTAAAATAGAAGTATAGAAATAATAATCATTCTAAATAAGCGGAGGTAACTACTATGACTCAAACAGTAACCCAAAGTCTTTATGCGTCAATTACTCACAATATTTCAGGGCAAGGAGCAGCCGGTAATGAAAAAACAAAAGCGGTGCTGAATCAAGCTGTAGCAGACTTATCTGTTGCTGCTTCAATTGTCCACCAAGTCCATTGGTATATGCGGGGATCGGGCTTTTATTACTTACATCCTAAAATGGACGAACTCATGGACAGTCTCAACAATCATCTCGATGAAATGAGTGAACGCCTGATTACAATTGGCGGCGCTCCCTATTCTACATTAAAGGAGTTTGCTGATCACTCCAAGTTGGAAGAAAGCAAGGGATCATTCGATAAAAAAATGGATGATCATTTGGCTAGGCTGGCAGAAGTCTACACTTACCTTTCTAACCTTTATCAAGTTGGACTTGATGTGACTGACGAAGAAGCTGATGCTCCAACTAACGATCTTTTCACAGCCGCACAGGCTGATGCTGATAAAACCGTTTGGATGCTGCAGGCTGAACGCGGTCTGGCAGCAAAAGACTAATGAAATCCGCTAAATAACTGAAGATTATCTCCCCTTGTAGTATACTAGTAGTAGGAAATACTGTAAAAAAGAGGGGAGGTTTTTTTGTGAAAGAAAAAGTATTTGCTGTAGGCGATGTGCATGGGGAATATGATATGCTTGAAGATTTGCTCCGCCATTGGAATCCGGAAGAGGAGCAGCTGGTTTTTCTTGGAGACTTAGGCGACCGCGGTCCAGATGCCAAAAACTGTTTTTTAAAAGTGCATCAGCTGGTGCAGACAGCAGGGGCAGTCTGTGTCAGCGGCAATCATGAAGATATGCTGCTGAATTGGCTGGCTGCTCCCAAAAAAGAAATCGGCCTTTACCTGTTAAATGGGGGACGCACAACGATAGAAAGTTTCTTCCATGAAGGCATTTTAACAGAAAAGTCTCCGCAGGAGATTGCTCAGCTGTTTGAGACAGATTATCCCGATTTGCTGGATTTTTTGAGACAGCTCCCTTTGTATTACGAACATGACGTTTGCCTTTGTGTGCACGCCGGAGTTAATCTTGACTTAGCAGACTGGCGCCAAAGTTCCAGATACGATTTTATCTGGTCGCGCGAAGAATTTTTTGCAAAAGAGACTTCACTGGACAAGCTGATTGTTTTTGGCCACACACCGCTTCCTTATCTTCATCAGAATGCCAGTCAAACCCATTTGTGGTACCGTAACAATAAACTTAATATTGACGGAGGTGCTGCTTACGGTGGAGCGCTCCATGGAGTCGTTATTTCTGAACACGGGCTGGAAGCTGATTACCAGATTTTCAGCAAAAACTACCGTCTGTCTTAATCATGGACGGCTATAATAAAAAAGTCTGATTTTTTAGATAATAAAGCACTTTATCTGTCTTGAAAACCGGCTTTTTTTTTGCTAAAATTTTGGTATGAAAACACTTTATGATGTGCAAAAGCTGTTAAAAAATTTTAATATCTATGTTTATATCGGCAAGCGTCTGTATGATATTGAAGTCATGAAAATTGAATTAGGCAAGCTTTATGATAATGGTCTGCTTGAAAAAGACGATTATCTGCAGGCCGAGCTGATTTTACGGCGTGAGCACAGATTGGAGTCAGAAAAAGAAAAGGAAAGAAACAAATGAGTCAGAAACTTTTGGGAATTGATCTTGGCGGAACAACTATCAAGTTCGGTATTTTAACTCAGGATGGGCAGATTCAGGAAAAATGGGCGATTAATACTAATATTTTAGAGGATGGCAGGCATATTGTTCCGGATATCGTGGCTTCTCTTAAGCACCGCTTATCCCTTTACGGTATGACTAAGTCTGATTTTATAGGTATTGGTATGGGTTCGCCGGGAGCCGTTGACCGTTCTGAAAAAACAGTTACTGGTGCTTTTAACCTGAATTGGGCTGCCAAACAGGAAGTTGGTTCAGTTATTGAAAGCGAGCTGGGTATTCCTTTTGCGATTGATAATGACGCCAATGTTGCTGCACTGGGCGAACGCTGGGTTGGTGCCGGTGCCAATAATCCAGATGTTGTTTTTGTGACGCTTGGAACTGGCGTTGGCGGTGGTGTTATTGCTGATGGTAACCTTATCCATGGAGCAGCCGGAGCAGGTGGAGAGATTGGTCATATTATCGTTGAGCCAGAGAATGGTTTTGACTGCACCTGCGGCAATAAAGGCTGCTTGGAAACAGTGGCTTCTGCAACCGGTGTAGTACGGCTTGCCCGCCATATGGCAGAAGGCTATGAAGGGGATTCAGCTGTTAAAGCGGCTATTGATAATGGAGATGATGTCTCCAGCAAAGCTATTTTTGAAGCAGCTGCAGACGGGGATTATTTTGCAGATTCGGTTGTTGAAAAAGTGGCTTTTTATCTGGGGTTGGCTGCGGCAAATATTGCTAATATCTTAAATCCTGATTCAATTGTTATTGGCGGCGGTGTTTCAGCTGCTGGTGAATTTTTACGCAGCCGAGTTGAAACCTACTTTCTTAAGTTTGCTTTTCCTCAGGTGAAAAAAACTACAGCAATCAAGATTGCAGAACTCGGCAATGACGCTGGTATTATAGGTGCAGCCAGTCTGGCTAATCAGTTTGCAGCCGGTTAAACACGCCCTAAGAGCTGTGGAGTGACATCATCCACTGGATGATGTCAGCCCGAACTTGGAAATGGGAGAGTGAGGGAACTTTATAGTCTGAGATTTTGTCTTACTGTCAGCTAGCCGTAAACGTCTGAAGGCCGATTTTTAAAATAGGCCTTGATGTTTGATATAGCCTTATGTGCAAGACGCTAGTCGTCTAGTGGCACTTTATTCGCTTTTTCAAAGCTTTAAATTGCCTACTAGGCTTTGCGGGGGTGGGACAAGGAACTTTGTGGTCTGGGGTTCTGTCCCACTCCCTAGTCGTCTTGGCAGGGGTGCGCAGACGAAATCAAAGATTTCTGGCTTACCGCCAGCCGTAAACGTCTGAAAGCTTTGTCGCCTTAACAGTCGACTGCACCTTTCTAGTCGTTCTGGCAGGGGTGCGCAGACGAAATCAAAGATTTCTGGCTTACCGTCATTTTTGCTTTGCTCTTTTAACGGGCTTTGTATCTAGATGAATTGAACACGCCCTAAACGCTGCGGGAAAAAGATGTCCTGACTTAGAATCTTGTGATTCGTCAGTCAGTCCCCTATTTTCCATTTGCGCTTTTAACGGGCTTTGTATCTAGATGAATTGAACACGCCCTAAACGCTGCGGGAAAAAGATGTCCTGACTTAGAATCTTGTGATTCGTCAGTCAGTCCCCTATTTTCCATTTGCGCTTTTAACGGGCTTTGTATCTAGATGAATTGAACACGCCCTAAACGCTGCGGGAAAAAGACAGCCTTCCCTTGAGTCTTTAGTGACTCATCGGTCAGGCTCCTATTTTTGCTTTGCTCTTTTAACGGGCTTTGTATCTTGATGAAATTGAACACGCCCTAAACGCTGCGGGAAAAAGACAGCCCTCCCTTGAGTCTTTAGTGACTCATCGGTCAGGCTCCTATTTTTGCTTTGCTCTTTTAACGGGCTTTGTATCTTGATGAAATTGAACACGCCCTAAACGCTGCGGGAAAAAGACAGCCCTCCCTTGAGTCTTTAGTGACTCATCGGTCAGTCCCCTATTTTCCTTTTGCGTTTTTAACGGGCTTTGTATCTTGATGGAATTGAACACGCCCTAAAATCCTAGTGAAAAAGATGGCTGTCAGCGTGATGCCAGCATCACTTGCCATCCCCTATTTTCATACGGATTTTTAAATGGGCTTTGTATCTTGTTAATTGAACACGCCCTAAGAGCTGTGCAAAAAAGACAGCCTTCCCTTGAGTCTTTAGTGACTCATCGGTCAGGCTCCTATTTTTGCTTTGCTCTTTTGACGGGCTTTGTATCTTATTTTAAAGGAGATTTGATGAATTCTTGGATTTTTATCATCATTGTTTTGGTGCTGGTGCTGGGCTGGGTTGCCTGGAATTATTTTCGGGTGCGCAGAGCTGCTAAATTTATAGGTAATGCGGAATTTGAGGAATTAATACATGGCGCTCAGCTTGTTGATATTCGTGAGCCTGCTGCCTTTCGCAGCAAGCATATTTTGGGAGCCCGAAACCTGCCAGCTGTTCAGTTTCAAACATCGCTTTCGGCTCTGCGGAAAGATAAACCGATTTTACTTTATGATGCCAGCAGAAGTTCGGCTCTGCCACGTGTGCTGACGATGCTCAAAAAAGCAGGTTATACTGATTTGTATGTCTTACAGGATGGCTTCGATTACTGGACTGGAAAAACTAAAGGGAACTAGCTGAGACAGGAATTTTGGGAGAGAAACAGTAAATGGTGCAAAGACGAAGCGGGAGTGATAAGGACACGCTTAAGACAAAAAATATTGATAAGCAGATTTTTCAAAACAACTTATAGTCAGTAAAGCGCTAAACACTAATCTGAAAATGAATCAGGTTAGTGTTTCTATTATTTGGGCTATCATTGACTTGAAAACATTTACAATTATCTTTCTTCTGTTTTTTAGCCGATTTTATGATATAATTCATAAGTTAAGAATAATTTACATGCAAAAAGGAAGGGCCGGCACGGTCTATAAGTTGTTTTATAAAAGAAGGACTCCTCTTATTTTGCAGAGAGCAGAACCAACTTTACAGTAAATCGGCTTTTAAGGCTTGTGTATTTTATGAAATCATGACAAAATTAAGAGACGATATTCGCAATATTGCTATTATTGCCCATGTTGACCATGGGAAAACGACACTTGTTGATGAATTGCTGAAACAATCCCATACACTCGATGAGCATAAAGAGCTGCAGGAAAGGGCTATGGATTCCAATGATCTGGAGAAAGAGCGCGGAATCACTATTTTAGCTAAAAATACAGCTGTGGCTTATAATGGTGTGCGCATCAACATTATGGATACTCCTGGGCATGCTGATTTCGGCGGCGAAGTTGAGCGTATTATGAAAATGGTTGACGGGGTTGTTCTTGTTGTTGATGCTTATGAAGGAACGATGCCGCAGACACGTTTCGTACTGAAAAAAGCTTTGGAACAAAATTTAACTCCGATTGTTGTTGTCAATAAAATTGATAAACCGTCTGCCCGCCCGGCAGAAGTGGTTGATGAAGTGCTGGAACTTTTCATTGAACTGGGGGCAGATGATGACCAATTGGACTTCCCGGTTGTTTATGCATCAGCTGTAAATGGCACGTCATCGCTTTCAGATGACCCTGCCAGTCAGGAACACACGATGGCGCCGATTTTTGATACCATCATTGAGCGCATTCCTGCCCCCCTGGATAATTCTGAAGAGCCGCTTCAGTTTCAGGTTTCTCTGCTGGATTACAATGACTTTGTCGGACGTATCGGAATCGGCCGTGTCTTTCGGGGAACAGTAAAAGTCGGTGATCAGGTGACGCTCTCAAAACTTGACGGAACACAGAAAAATTTTCGGGTGACTAAGCTGTTTGGCTTCTTTGGTTTGGAACGGCGGGATATTCAGGAAGCTAAGGCTGGTGATTTGATTGCTGTTTCGGGTATGGAGGACATCTTTGTCGGTGAAACTATTACGCCTTCAGATGCGGTTGATCCTCTGCCTGTTCTGCATATTGATGAGCCGACTCTTCAGATGACTTTTCTATCCAATAATTCTCCCTTTGCCGGCCGTGAAGGGAAATATGTGACTTCCCGTAAAGTAGAAGAACGTCTTTTAGCTGAACTGCAAACAGATGTCTCACTTCGTGTTGAGGCGACTGATTCACCGGACAAGTGGATTGTTTCCGGCCGCGGAGAGCTTCATCTGTCCATTCTTATTGAAACAATGCGCCGTGAAGGCTATGAGCTGCAGGTTTCCCGGCCGGAGGTGATTGTCAAAGAAATTGACGGTGTGAAAATGGAACCCTTCGAACGCGTTCAGATTGACACGCCGGAAGAATATCAGGGAGCAGTCATTCAGTCTCTTTCAGAACGCAAGGGAGAAATGCTGGATATGCAGTCAACCGGTAATGGTCAGACCCGGCTGATTTTCTTAGCTCCGGCACGCGGTTTGATCGGCTATCCGACTGAATTTTTATCTATGACACGCGGGTATGGTATCATGAACCACACCTTTGATCAGTATTTGCCAGTCATTAAAGCTGAAATTGGCGGCCGCCACCGCGGAGCATTAGTGTCGATTGACACTGGCAAGGCGACGACTTATGCCATTATGTCGGTCGAAGAACGCGGAACCATCTTTGTTAATCCCGGAACCGAAGTCTATGAAGGAATGATTATTGGTGAAAATTCACGTGAAAATGATTTGACAGTCAATATTACCAAAGCAAAACAAATGACTAATGTCCGTTCAGCGACTAAGGATCAAACAGCTGTTATAAAAACTCCGCGGATACTGACACTTGAAGAATCTCTTGAATTCCTCAACGATGATGAATATATGGAAGTCACGCCGCAGTCTATTCGGCTGCGCAAACAGATTTTAGATAAAAACCAACGGGCTAAGGCCGCAAAAAAGAAAAAATCGGCGGAAGAATAAGAACCGGGGACAGTGTAGGGAAAAACTGAGGAGGCGTCATGTTTTATCTGATTATTGCCATTTTGGTTGTTTTATACTATTTTTTTATGGCACCAAAAACGATAAGAAATACACTGAATATGATTGGTTTAGCAGCCTTGGTTGTTTTGCTTTTGACCTTGGCTGTTATGAGCTTTGTCAAAATTATTCAGTTTCCTCCTGAAATTTTTGTAACCGTAGGAATGGTTCTTTTAGCCTACTTTGCCCTTAGGGATATTTGGAATCTGACACCAAAACGGCCTAAAAAATAAGCTTTTAAAAATTAAAAGAAGGCTGAGTGCTTAGTTTCTCGGCCTTTATTTGCTAGAAAAAATCCAAGAATTTTCGATAAGTATTCTATCCAGCTGCTGCATAGCCCTTGTTTCTGCACTAATTACCAAAGAGACTTCTCTGTTATGTAAGACTGTGGTAAAATAAGTCTTTCCAATTCCTGTTTTGCCCGCTTTTTTAAAGTTTCACTATGTCCAGCAGATAGCAACAAAAGCTTTCGGCTGTCAGCGCTGCAGCCAGCAGCTAAAGGCATTATTCCTTTTTTAAGAAGGCGGCTAAAACAAAGGACCGACTCTTTGGCGGAACCGGACTATCTTGTCTAAAATCTTGAAAATCCTTTTAAATAAAGTTAAAATAATAAAGATAACATAATAGATTGGGTCGACAATGAAAAAAATTAGACAGTTTGCAAACAAGAAAGTATTAGTGCTGGGATTGGCACGTTCTGGTGAGGCAGCGGCGCGTTTGCTCGCTGAATTAGGTGCGATTGTTACTGTCAATGACGGGAAAGCTTTTGCTGAAAATCCTGCCGCCCAAAGCCTGCTTGAAGAGGGGATAAAGGTTATATGCGGCAGCCATCCGCTGGACCTATTGGATGAGAATTTCGAGCTGTTGGTAAAAAATCCGGGTATCCGTTATGATAATCCGATGGTAGTCAGAGCGCTTGAAAAAGGTATTCCTGTGATTACAGAAGTCGAGCTGGCTTATCTTGTATCAGAGGCTGCTATTATAGGGATAACGGGATCAAACGGTAAAACAACGACAACAACAATGATTGCCGATATCCTGAATGCAGGCGGGAAAAAGGGGATTCTAGCCGGAAATATCGGATTTCCGGCCAGTGAAGTTGTAAGGACAGCTAAATCAGATGACCTGCTGGTGATGGAGTTATCGAGTTTTCAGTTAATGGGAACGAAGGCCTTCCATCCTCACATTGCTCTGATAACCAATTTACTGCCGACACACATCGACTATCACGGGACTTTTGCGGATTATGCCGCTGCTAAGTGGAATATTCAGAAGCACATGGGACCGTCTGACTTTTTGATTCTCAATTTTAATCAAGACTTAGCTAAGGAGCATGCAGAAAAAACGCAAGCGACTGTTGTGCCTTTCTCGACCAAAGGAAAAGTTGACGGAGCTTATCTGGAAAACGGTATGCTTTATTTTAAAGGAGAAGCTGTGATGCCTGCTGATGCTGTCGGTGTCCCTGGCAGCCATAACTTGGAGAATGCTTTGGCAGCAATTGCGGCAGCTAAACTGTCTGGAATTGCTAATTCAGCTATCGAACAAAGTCTTAGCCGTTTTCGCGGTGTTAAACACCGTCTGCAGTTTTTAGGTGATGTCAATAATGTTAAGTTCTACAATGACAGTAAATCAACCAATATTTTGGCAACACAGAAAGCACTGTCCGGTTTTGATAACAGCAGAGTTATTCTGATTGCTGGAGGACTTGACCGCGGCAACGAGTTTGATGAACTAGTGCCGGATATTGAGGGACTAAAAAAAATGATTCTCGTTGGAGAATCGGCTCCCCGTCTCAAACGAGCGGCCGATAAAGCCGGAGTGTCCTGCCTTGACGCAGAGGATATAAGGGCGGCTGTAAAGTTAGCTTTTGCTGCTGCTGAGCCGGGAGATCTTATTCTTCTTAGCCCTGCCAATGCCAGCTGGGATATGTATCAAAATTTTGAAGTGCGCGGTGATGAATTTATTGCGGCCTTTAATGCACTGAAGGAGACGTCTCATGGCTAAAAAAATTGTTTTCACAGGCGGCGGAACGGTGGGGCATGTCACCTTAAATTTGCTGCTGATGCCTAAGTTTTTGGAAGATGGCTGGCAAGTGCATTATATTGGCGACAAAAAAGGGATTGAATACGAGCAGATAAAACAATCCGGTTTAGCAGTCCAATTTCACGCAGTTGCAACAGGAAAGCTGCGCCGCTACTTCTCCTGGCAGAATATGGCGGATGTTTTCAAAGTCGCTTTTGGTATTTTGCAGTCCCTGCTTATTTTGCTTAAAGTTCGTCCGCAGCTTCTTTTCTCTAAAGGCGGTTTTGTCTCTGTCCCGCCTGTAATTGCTGCTAGGTTGTTGGGAATTCCGGTTTTTATCCATGAATCAGATTTGTCAATGGGACTGGCCAATAAAATTGCTTATAAATTTGCAACAACAATGTACACAACCTTTGAACAGGACAGGTCTTTGACTAAAGTGAAACATGTTGGAGCCGTGACCAAGGTTAAGAAACAAGAGGCGGCAACTCCTGAGGCGCTTGCAGCCATCCAGAGGCAATTTGACCCGAAACTGCATACCCTTCTTTTTGTCGGCGGATCTGCCGGAGCTAAGGTGTTCAATGATTTTATTAGTCAGACACCCGAGCTGACTGACAGCTACAATATTATTAATATCTCAGGCGATAAAAACCTCAATGTATTGACTAAAAATCTTTACAGAACGGATTATGTCACTGAATTATATCAACCTTTGCTGTCTGCAGCAGATGTTGTCATAACACGCGGCGGCTCAAATACCCTGTTTGAACTGCTGGCTATGCAAAAACTTCATTTGATTGTTCCTTTGGGAAAAGAAGTCAGCCGAGGCGATCAACTGGAAAATGCTGCCTATTTTGAAAAAAAAGGCTATGCTAGGCAGCTGGATGAAAGTGCTTTAAATTTTCTTAATTTAAAGAAAGAAGTTGCTCAGCTTCTTGATCGAAAAGGCGTTTATCAGGAAACAATGGCAGCCTCCAAAGAAATTAAAACACCGGAAGCATTCTATAATTTATTAAATCAGGATATTGCCGCGAGAACAAAAGGAAAATAAATGGCTCAAAAGAAGAAAGAAGGAAAAGACGAAGTTGTTCTGACCGAATGGCAGAAGCGAAACGTCGAATTCCTTAAAAGAAAAAAGAAAGAAGCAGAGGAGAAAGAAAAGCTGCAGCAGAAGCTTCAGGCAGAAAAGCGAGCTCAGTTTCAACAGCATTTAAATAAGGGTGAAACAGAAGAGAAGCAAGTAGAGGAGAAGGCTCAATCGTCTTCAAAAAAGAAAAGGCCCTCCCAAAAAACGAAAGAAAAAAAGCGCGTTAAACCAAAACAGAAAAAAAGCCTGAGCAAAAAACAGAAAGCCTGGCGCAAGGCAAGTCCGGTCGTCGTCCTTTCTTTAGCAGTTCTGCTCTTTTCGTTATTTTTAATTTCTCCCTACAGTAAGAAAAAAGTAATTCAGGTAGAAGGGCTGACCCATGCGCTTGAAGAGGATGTTTTGACTCAATCAGGGATTGCTGATTCGGATTATTTCTTTTCACTTCTCTTTCAGCCTGGTCCTTATGAACAGGCCATAGAACAAGGGAATATGTGGGTAAAAAAAGCTGTTATCAACTACAAATTTCCTAATATTTTCACTATCAAGTTAACCGAGTATGATGTTGTCGGCTATATGCAGACTGACGCCGGCTATCAGCCGATTTTGGAAAATGGAAAGCATGCTGCGGCCGTCAACAGCACAGAACTGCCCGATAATTACCTTATCATTAACCTAGAGAATGAAGAGGATATCCAAACATTGGTAAAAACGTTTGCCGATATGGATAAGGAACTGATCAGCAATATTCGGAGTGTCGATCTTGCAAGTACAGCAGCAACAGCTGATTTGCTGTCTTTGACCATGTATGACGGCAATATTGTCAGGGTGCCGCTGTCTGAAATCAAGGTCAAGCTGCCCTATTACAGTAAGATTAAAAGCACACTCAGTGAACCCAGCATTATTGATATGGAAGTTGGTCTTTATGCTACGACGGCTGCCCTTGAAGAAACAAGAGATGCAGAAAATGATGAGCCAGTTTCTTCAGATGATGACGGCGCTAATGCTGAGGCAAGTGAAGCCGAAAATACTGAGGGACAGGAAGAAGCGGCTCAGGAAGAGGGGAACGAGAGCCAAGAGATTCCTGATCAGCCAGATTCTGAAGCCGAAACCGCTCAGTAGAAAGATTAAGTTTATATAACAAAAAAACGTAAAATGTTCACATTTTACGTTTTTTTATGATATAATATTTTCTGAATAATTCTGTTTTTTAAACAGGTTTTAGTATGGAAAAAGTTTGGAAAGATAGTGAGGTCGAGTGAATGGCTAGAAATGGCTTTTTTACGGGATTAGACATAGGGACTAGCTCGATTAAAGTGCTTGTTGCGGAATTTGCAGCCGGTGAAATGAATGTTATTGGTGTCAGCAATGTTCCCAGTACAGGCGTAAGGGATGGCATCATTGTAGATATTGAAGCTGCTGCTGAAGCGATAAAAACGGCTGTGGAACAGGCGGAAGAAAAAGCGGGGATGACCATTGATAAAATCAATGTCGGCCTGCCGGCTAATCTGCTGCAAATTGAACCGACACAGGGTATGATACCTGTTCCCAGTGATTCAAAAGAAATCAGAGATGAAGATGTTGAGACGGTTATCAAGTCGGCCTTGACAAAAAACGTCAGCCCGGAACGTGAAGTGATTTCACTTGTGCCGGAAGAGTTTATTGTTGATGGATTTCAGGGCATCCGCGATCCGCGCGGAATGATGGGAATACGTTTGGAGATGCGTGGACTTGTTTATACAGGACCGAGCACTATTCTTCATAATCTGCGTAAGACCGTTGAGAGAGCCGGCATTAATGTTGAAAATGTTATCATCTCTCCGCTTTCAATGACCAAGTCTGTTTTGAATGAGGGAGAACGTGAATTTGGGGCCACCGTTATTGATATGGGCGGCGGTCAAACTTCGGTTGCTTCCATGAGGGAGCAGGAACTGCAGTTTACCAACACTTACCCTGAAGGCGGTGAATATGTCACCAAAGACATTTCTAAGGTTCTGAAAACGTCTCTGCAAATTGCAGAAGCGCTTAAGTTTAACTTCGGTCAGGCTAATCTGGCTGAAGCCAGTATGACAGAAACAGTTGAAGTCGATGTTGTGGGAAGTGATGTTCCGATTGAAATAACCGAACGATATCTGGCAGAGATTATTTCGGCTCGTGTGAAACATATTTTAGAACATGTCAAGCAGGATTTGGAACGCGCTCGGCTTTTAGAGCTGCCTGGGGGCATTGTGCTTATTGGCGGCGGTGCTATTATGCCGGGTATCGTTGAAGTAGCTCAGGAAATTTTCGGGACTTCTGTCAAACTTCATGTCCCTAATCAGGTTGGTATCCGCAATCCAATGTTTGCCAATGTGATTGGTCTGGTTGAATATGTCGGCAGGATGACAGAGGTTGATGTGATTTCGCAGCGGGCTGTAGCCGGTGAAGAGTTGCTGAGACGGAAACCGATTGATGTTGATTCACGCAATCCAGTAGCCCCAGCTTTTAACGAACCTGAAATACCTGCGGATCCTGTACGGAACTCGCAGCCTCTTCAAAAGCCTGTACAGCCCGAGGAGCCTGCTAAGCCAAAGCAAAAAATGAGTGAACGTGTCCGCGGTATTTTTGGCAGTATGTTTGATTAAAGTAAAAGTGAGGAAATAAAATGACATTTTCATTTGACACTGCATCAGTTCAGGGTGCAGTTATTAAAGTAATTGGTGTCGGCGGTGGCGGCGGAAATGCCATCAACCGAATGATTGACGAAGGGGTAGCCGGTGTCGAATTTATTGCAGCCAACACTGATGTACAGGCGCTCAGCTCCTCAAAAGCAGAAACGGTCATTCAGCTTGGCCCTAAACTGACCCGCGGTCTGGGTGCCGGAGGGCAGCCTGAGGTTGGCCGCAAGGCAGCTGAAGAAAGCGAAGAAGCCCTGACAGAGGCTCTGACAGGTGCGGATATGGTCTTCATTACCGCTGGTATGGGTGGCGGATCCGGAACTGGAGCTGCTCCTATTATTGCACGTATTGCTAAAAGCTTAGGTGCCCTCACTGTTGCTGTTGTAACGCGGCCCTTTGGCTTTGAAGGCAATAAGCGCGGAAACTATGCAATTGAAGGGATTCAGGAACTACGTGAGCAAGTGGATACCCTGCTGATTATCTCTAACAATAACCTCTTAGAGATTGTCGACAAAAAGACACCTCTCCTTGAGGCTCTCAGCGAAGCTGATAATGTTCTGCGCCAAGGGGTACAGGGGATTACCGATTTGATTACAAGTCCGGGACTGATTAACCTTGACTTTGCTGATGTCAAAACTGTGATGGCCAATAAGGGGAATGCCCTTATGGGAATTGGAATTGGCTCCGGTGATGAAAGAATTGTTGAAGCGGCTCGCAAGGCTATCTATTCTCCGCTTTTGGAAACAACTATTGACGGTGCAGAAGATGTTATTGTCAATGTGACTGGCGGACTTGATATGACCTTGACCGAAGCACAGGAAGCTTCTGAAATTGTCGGACAGGCGGCCGGCCAAGGTGTGAATGTTTGGCTGGGAACAGCTATTGATGACAGTCTCAAAGATGAAATCCGAGTTACGGTCGTTGCAACCGGCGTTCGTCAGGATAAATCGGATCAAGTCGCTGGCTTGCGTCCGCAGCGCAGTTTTACTCAGGCTAATGCTCAGCAGACAGCTGGTGCGCAGTATGCTCAAAATCGTGTAGAGGACAGTCAATCTAACTTTGAACGTAATAACTTTGATATGCCTGATGCACCGAGCATGCCGCCGCGTTCGCCTCAAAATCAAAATTCTCAACCATCATCTGCTTTTGGCAACTGGGATTTGCGCCGTGATAATATCTCACGTCCGGCAGAAGGTGAACTGGACAGCAAATTAAATATGTCGACCTTCTCAGCTGCTGATGAAACAGATGATGATGAATTAGAAACACCGCCTTTCTTTAAGAACCGCTAAGATGAACTTACAAAAAAATAAAGAGCTTATTTTCCAGCAAGTAGCAGCAGCTGCTCAAGCAGCTGACCGTTCGGCTGACAGTGTGTCTGTTATTGCTGTAACAAAATATGTAGACAGTGATGTTACCAAGCAGCTTATCAATACCGGGGTCAGCCATATTGGAGAAAACCGGGTTGATAAGTTTCTTGCTAAATATGAACTTCTTAAAAGTACCGGTGTTACATGGCATTTGATTGGCAGCCTGCAGCGGCGCAAAGTCAAGGATGTCATCAATTATGTCGATTACTTTCATGCTTTGGACAGTGTCAGGCTCGCATCTGAAATCCAAAAACGGGCAGAAAAAACGATTAAATGTTTTTTGCAGGTTAATATTTCCGGTGAAAAGAGCAAGCATGGTTTTAGGATTGATGACGTGGAAGAAGCGCTGCAACAGATAGCTCAGTTTGATAAAATAGAGCTGGTCGGTCTCATGACAATGGCGCCTCAGGCGGCTTCTGATGCGGAGATTAACACTATCTTTGAACAAGCAAATAAACTGAAAATAGCTTTACAGAATAAAAAAATAAAGAATATGCCCTTTACAGAATTAAGTATGGGGATGAGCGGTGATTTTAAATTGGCTGTCCGCAATGGTTCAACATTTGTACGGATTGGCACTGCCTTCTTTGAGTAAATGGAGAGAATAATGGCCCTTAGAGATAGATTTGATAAAATTATTTCTTATTTTGATACTGATGAGGTGAGCGATGTTGAGGAGACCGTGGAGCAGGAAGCACCTGTTTCCAGACAAGCCCAGCGTCCGCAGTCTTCTGCTGCCAGACCTCGCCCGCAGCAGGCAGCAGGCAGAGAACAGCGACCTGCAGCCCGCCCGCAGCAGCCGACCCGCGAAGCTCATGACTCTTCGGTTCGGCAGATTAGTGCGGAACGGCAGGTGAAAAATCAAGAAGCAGAGGAAATCAAGACCACTATTGTTTTGAAATATCCTCACAAATATGAAGATGCTCAGGAAATTGTTGATTTGCTGATCAGCAAAGAATGTATATTGGTGGATTTTCAGTATATGCTGGATGCCCAGGCCCGTCGCTGTATTGATTTTATTGATGGTGCGAGACGGGTCGTCGACGGTAACCTTCAAAAGGTTGGCAGTTCAATGTTTTTGCTGACACCTTCCAATGTTGAAGTTGATGTTGATGCTTTAAATTTTGCTCATAACAATGGGCAGGATTCTAATTTTGATTTTGATATGAAGAGACGTTAGTAAATGATTATATTTTTAATATCGGTTCTTATCAGACTGGTGCGTATTTATTCATATATTTTGATTGCTTATGCCTTGCTTTCATGGTTTCCTGGGGCTTATAATACTTGGCTCGGCAGGCTCTTGCGGCAGCTTTCAGAGCCCTTCCTCAAGCCCTTTCGGCAGCTGAATCTACAGTTCGCAGGGCTTGATTTTACAGTCTGGGTTGCTGTTATCAGTCTGAACCTAATCAGCCAGCTTATTATTTCGATTCTTATTTAATAATGACAGATAAAGCGATACTTCAGCATTTTAAACCTGATGAATACCAGTTTATCGAGAAAGCTACAGATTTGATGGCCAAAGCGCTTGATACTTACAGTCTGCAGCTGTCAGAATTTTTAGATCCCAGACAGGTTTTTATTCTCAAAAGTATTGTGGGACAGACAGAATTAAACTGTTTTGTTTCCAGTGATTACTATCCTATGGAATATGCCAGGGTTATTATAGCACCGGACTACTATGTTTTTGATTTTCTTGACTTTCAAATCAGTTTGTTCGAAATCGTTTATAATAGCAAATTTAATCAGCTGACCCATGCTCAAATTATGGGAAGCCTGCTTCATCGTTTGGGAATTAGGCGAACTGTCATAGGTGATATTGTTGTGGAGCCCGGACGGGCTCAGCTGATGGTGGACAGGAGCATGGCAGCTTACTTTTTGACAAATGTAACAAAAATTGCTAAAGTAACTGTAAAGCTAAAAGAAACTAGCTTTGATAATCTGATTCACTCTCAGCAGGAAAGTGAAGAAACGGATATCTTGGTATCCAGTATGCGTTTGGATAAGATAATTGCAGCAGTCTTAAAAATTTCTCGCAGCCAAGTCCTGAAATTGGTTGAAGCTGATAAGGTGAAGGTTAATTATGCTTTAGCTGGTAAAAGCTCAGATCTTTTAAAAACTGATGATTTAGTCAGTGTCAGAGGTTTTGGGCGCTTTACTCTTGTGAAGGAGAATGGTCGTTCTAAAAGCGGGAAGCATAAGTTGACAGTGACTAAAATGATACATAAATAAGGAGGCCCGAATGGCACTTACAGCACTTGAAATTAAGGATAAAACATTTAATACGAGATTTCGCGGTTACGATGATGAAGAAGTGGATGAGTTCCTTTCTATCGTCGTTGATGACTATGAAGAGCTGGTCCGTAAAAATCGTGATCAGGAAAATAAGATTAAAGAATTGGAAGAAAAACTGGCATATTTTGATGAAATGCGCGAATCCCTCAGTCAGTCCGTTATTTTGGCACAGGAAACGGCTGAGAAAGTCAAAGCATCTGCCAGCAATGAAGCCACTAATGTGGTCAGCAAGGCCAACTATGATGCCCAGCACTTGATTGATGAGGCTAAATCAAAGGCTAATGAAATTTTGCGCGATGCAACCGATGAGGCTAAACGTGTTGCTGTTGAAACAGAAGATTTGAAGCGCCAGAGCCGTGTCTTTCATCAGCGCCTGATTGCAGCGATTGAAGGTCAGCTCGGTTTGGCTAACTCACCGGAGTGGAATGATTTGCTGCAGCCTACCGCTGTTTATCTGCAAAATTCAGATGCTGCCTTTAAAGAAGTGGTCGAAAAGGTTCTTGATGAACATGTTTCCGACATTGATGATACAGGTGTTTTTGATGCCACACGCCAGTTCACTCCTGAAGAAATGGAAGAGCTGCAGCGCCGTGCTGATGCAGGCAACAGGCAGCTGGCAGAAGCTCAGGCAGCTGATCAGTCAGCCGTTATTGATACATCCAGCGAGAGCGACAGCCCGTCTGGTGAAATCAATCTGAGCGAAACACAAACCTTTAAACTTAATATTGAGGAATAAAGAAAAACAGAAGCACAGCTGATACTTTTCAAGCGAGCAGGGGACGGTGTAAGCCCTGCAGTCTCTGGGCTGTCAGCTTATCATTTTCTGATTTTTTGTCTGAAAACTTACTTGGGGTAAGTCGTAAGACAGAAGGTGTGCCTGCCTTACGGGCCAAAAGGGAATTTGTTTTGGATGGAAACTATTCAAAAAGATTCTAAAATAAGGTGGTACCGCGAGCTCTCGTCCTTTGAAGATGGGAGCTTTTTTATGTTTAAAAAAATGCTGTGGTGCTGCGGCTGAGAGGACATTTTAGGTTAAACCATCCGTCCTGCAATTACCGTAAGAGTGATAGCTGTTATTTTTGATTTTTCTCTGATGGCTTTCATTCTTGATAGCCCGCATTATTATTTTGATATGATTTTATAGGAGTGTAGCATGAAATTAAAAGAAACCCTTAACCTTGGAAAAACAGCTTTCCCAATGCGCGCCGGTCTGCCTAATAAAGAACCGCTTTGGCAGCAAAAATGGGAAGAAGCAGAACTTTATAAAAAACGTCAGGAGCTCAATGCTGACAAACCTGATTTTCACCTTCATGACGGCCCTCCTTATGCCAACGGAAATATTCATCTAGGTCATGCCTTAAATAAAATTTCAAAAGATATTATTGTCCGTTCAAAATCAATGTCTGGCTTTTCTGCTCCGTATGTGCCGGGCTGGGATACACATGGTTTGCCAATTGAACAAGTACTGGCCCAAAAGGGTGTTAAGCGCAAAGAACTGGATTTGGCAGATTATCTGCGGATGTGCCGGGACTATGCCCTGAGCCAGATTGATAAACAGCGTGATGACTTTAAACGTTTGGGTATTTCTGCTGATTGGACAAATCCGTATGTTACCTTGACGCCGGACTATGAAGCGGCGCAAATCCGTGTTTTTGGTGCAATGGCAGACAAGGGATATATCTATCGCGGGGCAAAACCGGTGTATTGGTCTTGGTCCTCAGAATCTGCCTTAGCAGAAGCTGAAATCGAATATCATGACATTGATTCGCCGTCTCTTTACTATGCCAACCGCGTAAAAGATGGTAAAGGGATTCTTGATCAGGATACTTATATTATAGTCTGGACCACAACACCGTTCACCATAACGGCTTCACGCGGTTTAACGGTTGGGGCGGATATAGACTACCTGCTTGTACGTCCGGAAGGATCAGAACGCAAATATGTGCTGGCTTCAGCCCTGGTTGACAGTCTTGCTGCCAAATTTTCTTGGGAATCGTATACGGTTTTAGCAGCCTACAAAGGAGCGGAACTGGAGCTGATTGTGACCGAACACCCTTGGGATAAAGATGTTGAAGAACTGGTTATTCTTGGCGACCATGTGACACTGGATTCCGGAACAGGGATTGTCCATACAGCACCAAGTTTTGGTGAAGATGACTACAAAGTCGGGATAGAATATGGTCTGGATGTTGTTGTAACTGTCAATGAACGCGGTATAATGAATGATTTAGCCGGGTCGGATTTTGCTGGCCAGTTCTATGATAAGGTTCTGCCGACAGTTAAGGAAAAACTTGGCGACCTCCTCTTAGCCAGCGAAGTGATTAATCACTCTTACCCCTTTGACTGGCGGACGAAAAAGCCGATTATTTGGCGTGCCGTACCACAATGGTTTGCATCAGTATCAGATTTTCGTCAGGATATTCTGTCTGAGATTGAAAAGGTCAATTTCCATCCATCTTGGGGGAAGACTCGGCTTTACAATATGATTCGCGACCGCGGAGACTGGGTTATTTCACGTCAGCGTGTCTGGGGTGTCCCTCTGCCGATTTTCTATGCTGAAGACGGTACAGCGATTATGACTAAAGAAGTGACTGATCATGTTGCCGATTTAGTAGCAGAACACGGTTCTGCTGTTTGGTGGGAACGTGAAGCCAAGGACCTCCTGCCTGAGGGATTCAGCCATCCCGGCTCACCTAACGGTCAGTTCACAAAGGAAACCGATATCATGGATGTTTGGTTTGATTCAGGTTCCTCTTGGAGCGGAGTAATGCAGGCAAGAGACGGGCTTAGCTATCCGGCAGATCTTTATCTTGAAGGGTCTGATCAATACCGTGGGTGGTTCAATTCATCGCTGATTACCTCAGTGGCAGTCAATGGTCAATCCCCATATAAAAATCTCTTGTCTCAAGGTTTTGTACTCGACGGCAAGGGTGAAAAAATGTCTAAATCAAAAGGCAATATTATTTCACCAAACAATGTCGCCAAACAATATGGGGCAGAAATTCTGCGCCTTTGGGTGACTTCTGTTGATACGGATAATGATGTCCGGGTATCAATGGATATTTTGGGGCAAGTATCAGAGACTTATCGTAAAATTCGCAACACTCTGCGTTTTCTGCTTGCTAATACGAGCGACTTCAATCCTGACCTCCATACGGTAGCGTTTGCTGACTTGCGTCCTGTCGACAAATACATGACCGTTAAATTCAATCAGCTTGTGGCTGGTATTAGAGAAGCTTATGATGCCTATAATTTTCTGGATATCTACAAGGCCGTTGTCAATTTTGTAACGGTTGACTTATCAGCCTTTTATCTGGATTTTGCCAAAGATGTTGTTTATATTGAAGCCGCTGACAGCAAAGCCAGAAGGCAGATGCAGACTGTTTTCTACGATATTTTGGTCAAAATGACCAAGCTGCTGACACCGATTCTTCCGCATACAGCCGAAGAAATCTGGTCTTATTTAGAATTTGAACCGGAAGAATTCGTGCAGCTATCGGAAATGCCTGAAGCTCAGCATATCCCTGATCAAGATGCTATTCTTGAACAATGGGAAGCCTTTATGACACTGCGGACACAGGCTCAAAAAGCACTTGAGCTAGCCCGAAATGATAAAGTTATCGGTAAATCTCTTGAAGCTCATTTAACCATTTATGCCGATGAAGAACTCAGAGTTCTGCTTGATTCACTTGACAGCGATTTAGCACAGCTTTTGATTGTTTCACAGCTGACAGTAAGTAAAGAACCGGCGCCAAAAGAGGGACTTGCCTCGTCAAGTGCAGCATTTACAGTTGAACACGCCCACGGTTCAGTGTGCGACCGCTGCCGGCGGGTTGATGAAACAGTCAGGGACCGGTCTTACAATGCTTTTATTTGCGACTCATGTGCGCAGATTGTTGAAGAAGCCTTCCCGCAGGCTGTGGCACAGGGCTTTTCAGATAAATAAGAAGGGGATATATATCTACAGACTGCTGGAGAAGTTTTTTAAACTATCTCCTCTCAAAAAAAGTCTGAGACACATTAAGTGTCTCAGACTTTTTAAGTATACTAAGCATATCCCAGATTTGAAGTGTAATCCTTTGTGTCTCCGCCCTTCAGTGAACCCAATATTCTCAAGACTGACAATTATGAGGGGCAGCCTGCTGTTATTTCGTTGGGAAAGAGATCTCAATCAAATTAGCTGTATGCAATGTCTTTAGCTGATCAAAGAGGACGGTCGATTCATCAATTTTGCGCCTGAGGAAAAATTCTCGGATAGCTTCCAGTTCGCTGTCCTTGATTGCCCGGTATTTATTAGTAATCAAAATTTCATAATGCTTAGGAGCCTGTGTGAAAATGACATCTGTATTACCGGCAGAATAGACTTCTACCAATTTTGCATCTGTATTTTTTAATTGATTTTTTACTAATTCCGGATGGCTGCTGGTCGTGTTTATAAGTCTCATAATCGTCCTCCTCAAGTCTTTTTTTCTATTATAGCATGTTTTTTCTTAAAAAAATGCTAGCTTGATGAATTGCCGTGTTTTTTTTGCCATTGCCGAACTCCCCATTTATGGCTGCCGCGTTTTAATTTTTTTTCAGCTTCGTCAATAGAAAACCAAGCAATTTGATTAAAATCTTCTAAGGGATCTGCTGCCTGCCGGAAGTGAGTAATCTCATAAATATAGGCAGGATTATAAAAATAACTGTCTCGGTGGCGGGAATAGAAATACTCATCTGCCTGACCGTAATATTCCCCAATCTCTGCCGTAAAACCCAGTTCTTCAAGAAGTTCTCTCTCCAAAGCTTCTTTGTGATTTTCACCGGCTTCAATTTCGCCGCCCGGTAAAAACCAAGCGCCATTGGGAGCCTGAACAAGTACGATAGCATCTTTGTTTGCGTTGGGGATAACTGCATAAACGCCATAACGCGTTTTATAATCTGCTTGTTCTGTTTTATCGCCAAAAATTGGAATTGTCATCATGCCTTCCTCCCTTTGGTTTATTATACTAAAAATTTGAGGAAAATGCTCCTCATATGGAAGAAAGACTTGAAACAAGTTAGAAATTTGGCTAGACAGCTGCAGACCTTATCCTATTTTTGACAGTCTGCATTTAATGTCAGAAAACGAGCTAACTTCTAAGAAAAATGGTAAAATAAAGAGAAAATATTTTTATAAACGGTCAATCTGCTTGTTATTTAAGCAGTATTTTCGGATTTGAAAAATATCGCTTGGGTTTTCGCCCTTTGTCTTTATGAAGAAGCGGTATTTTACCGACAAGGGACTTGAGAATAAGCTGATTGTTATGGAGAAGAGACTAGATGTTTAATTATTTTACTGAAAGAAAGACGCTGATGACTTGGCTTATGTATCTGGTAAATGCCTATTTGCTGTATGCTGTTTGCGGTATGTTTTTACTTTCTGCAGATGCCCTTTTTTTGCAGCCCCTGCCGGTTCTTTCTGTAGCAGAAGCATTTCTGCTTATCTTAGCCTTCAGTCTGGGGCAGGGCTATCTGAGTATGCGTTTTACTTCATTTAACCCCAATCTTGTTTTTACGGGACTTATGTCTGCCTATCTTGTTCTAGGTATTTATAAGAGCCCTTCTCCCTTGCTTTTCTGCGCCTTCTTTCTCTTGGGGCTGGCAGCCTATTTCAAGCTGTTTTTAACTAAAGAAAGTCTCTCTTATATTATTCCTGCCAGTCTTTTGCTGACTTTTCCTCTGATGCTTTACCGTCTCTATCATCCCTTGTCAGTAGATCTTAAACAATTTGTTATTGAGGCGGAGAAATGGGACAGCAACCAGCTTTGGCTTCTGTTTTTGGCGGGTGTTTACGCCCTGTGTGTCTATTTTTTGCTGAATAGCGCTGGAGAAAAGCTGAAAAAGGGACTCTTTTCGTTGGCCAATAAAGAAAAGCAGCTCTACCGCTTAGTCGGTTTTATCGGTTTGGCTTATGTCTTTTATCTGTGTTTGGTTGTTGCTTATAAAGCAAAAACCCTGTCGGTATCAACCTTCGATATCGGTATCTTCTCTCAGATGTTTGAGAGTATGCGGCGCAGCCTGACACCCATGACAACCTTGGAGAGAGACAGACTTCTGTCACATTTTGCTGTCCATATTTCCCCCATTTATTACCTTATGCTGCCTGTTTACAGTTTGTTTCCTTATCTTGAAACTTTGGAAATTTTACAGGTCTTGGTTGTGTTTTCAGGAGTTATTCCGCTGCATTTTTTGTTAAAACATTTACAGTTACCTGCTTTTGCCCGACCTTTGCTTCTGCTTTTGTTTGTGCTGACTCCAGCAATGACAACAGCCGGTTCCTATCATCTGCATGAAAATTGCTTCTTGGTTCCCTGTCTGCTTTGGCTGCTTTATGCGAATATTAAGCAGTGGCGCTGGCGGCTGCTGCTGGTGGTTTTGCTGACACTGATGATTAAAGAAGATGCCTTCATTTATGTTTTTGCAGTCGGCCTGTATTTTCTTTGGCAGAACCGTTTTTCTCAATCTTCTGGATCCAAACCTTTTCTTGTTTTCTGGCAGCTCCTCTTTCCTTTGTTTTATTTTGGAACTTGTGTTTTTATTTTAACGCATTATGGAGACGGAGTTTTAATCAGTCGGTTCGATCTGCTGGATGGACAAGACGGGCTGTGGGGGGCTTTTAAAACCATTTTTCTGAATCCTACCTATATTTTTGCAAGTTTTTTTACCCAGCATAAATTACAGTATCTTTTCCTCTTATTTAGCGGCTTGGCCTTTTTGCCTTTAATGCAAAAGAGATGGGAGAATTATTTTCTGCTTTTGCCTCTAGTAGCCATTAACCTGCTGTCAAATTATGATTATCAAACCGATTTTGGTTTTCAGTACAGTTACGGCAGTACTGTTTTAGTCTTCTTCATGGCTTTATTGGCTTTGGAAGGTCTCTTTATTGATTGGCAGGAGAAGGAGCAGACACATTTCACAGTTTCCAAACGAATTTTATCCTTTATTCTGACAGCTTTGCTGTTTTCCTCAGCAATCCTTTACAGTTACACAGGCAACTGGTACAAAGATATCCTATATTACCAGCAAAATCGGGATAAATTTACTGCTATCCACCAGACTTTGGCTGCACTGCCTGAAGAGAAGAAAATACTGGCGCATTACTCTTATACCGTTGATTTGCGCAGAACCCGAGAACTTTATGATATTTTTTATCATAACAATCAAGAGTTCGATTCTTCCGTCGATTTAGTTGTCACCCCGCGCTCAACTGTAGAAAATCAGGAAACGACAACAGAAGCTACTATTGTTAAACTTTATATGGAAAAAGGCTATTCAGAAACAGCGGCATCAACAAAAGACGTCCTGATTTTGGAAAAAACAAAATAACACCAAGATACAAAGCCCGTTTAAAGAGCAAAGCAAAAATGACGGTAAGTCCGAAATCTCTGATTTCGCAGACGCACCTCTGCCAGAACGACTAGAAAGGTGCGGTCGACTGTTAAGGCGACAAAGCTTTCAGTCGTTTACGGCTAGCGGTAACTAGGTAACGATACAGATTTCCAGTCCCCTCACTTCCCTTTTCTAGGTTCGGGCTGAAATCATCCACTGGATGATTTCACTGCACAGCTCTTAGGGCGTGTTCAATTACCAAGATACAAAGCCCGTTTAAAGAGCAAAGCAAAAATAGTCTGATTTTGTCTCCTGCTAGGACGGCTAGAAGGGTGCGGCAAGACTTATAACCTTTCAAACTGCTTATTCTTTAGATTACTGTCAGCATTAGCTAATATAAGAAAAAAACCGCCCCGGATTGAGAATTTTTCCCAATCCGGGGCGGGTTTTTCCGTTTGTCAGACTGAATGATTTTTATTCAGCAGAGACAGTTTCACTTGGTGTTTCCACTTTTTTGGCAGATTTAATCACGATTTTGCCGCTGCTGGACATAACTGCCTTAAGATTTTTTTCGGTTGGATTTTCCAAATAATAATCTGTAATCGCATCTTCGATGTTTTCCTGAATGGTGCGGCGAAGCGGACGAGCACCCATTTTTGGATCATAGCCCAAATCAACCAGCTTTTCTTTTACTTTATCGGTGACATCAAGGTGAATTCCGCTGTGGCTGAGCCGAGCATTAACATCATCGAGCATCAAATCAACAATATGCAGTAGGTTATCCTTGTCAAGTGCTCTAAATTCAATGATACCATCGAAACGGTTCATAAATTCAGGGCTGAAGAAATTGCTGAGCTCTCCCAAAACAGAATTAGTACGTCCTTCGCGGGCTGCTCCGAAACCAACATTGGCCTCAGTGCGGCCGGTACCTGCATTTGAAGTCATGATAATGATAGTATCTTTAAAGCTGACTGTCCGGCCCTGGCCGTCCGTTAAGCGTCCGTCGTCAAGGACTTGCAGGAATGTATGCAGCACATCCGGATGCGCTTTTTCAACTTCATCAAGCAGAATCAGTGAATAAGGGTTTCGGCGGACCTGTTCTGTCAGCTGTCCGGCTTCTTCATAGCCGACATAGCCTGGAGGAGCTCCGACCAGTTTAGCGACAGAATGCTTTTCCATATATTCCGACATATCAAAACGAATCATGCTGTCTGCCGATCCAAACAGTTCTATTGCCAGCTGTTTGGAGAGCTCTGTCTTACCTACACCGGTAGGACCAACAAAGAGGAAAGAACCGATAGGGCGGTTAGGTGTTCCTAAACCGACCCGGTTTCGGCGGATAGCCTTGGCAATTCGCTCAACAGCATCATCCTGACCGATAACGTGGGCTTTTAAATCATCAGCAAGACTGATAAGCTGTGACTGTTCTTTTTCTTTTAAATCCCCGACCGGAATATTCGTTTTTTGTTCAACGATGGCTTCAATCGTCTTTTCAGTGATAACAGGGACATCCTGTTCATCAACCTTTTGTTTTTGCATTTCCTTATATTTGGCAATCTGATCGCGGAAATAAGCAGCCCGTTCATAGTCTTCATCACGAGTAGCCTGTGCTTTCAGGTTTTCTGCTTCAGTCAGGCGCTGATCGATTTCTTTAGGATCAACAAAATTCAAGGTTAAGTTCATCTTAGACCCGGATTCATCAAGCAGGTCGATGGCCTTATCCGGTAAGAAGCGGTCTTGGATGTAACGGTTTGAAAGAAGAGCAGCTGCTTCGATAGCATCATCGCTGTACTTAACATGGTGATAGTCTTCGTATTTCTTCTGAATCCCCTTAAGAATAGTAATGGTTTCAGCAACAGAAGGTTCGTCAACCTTAACTGGCTGCATCCGGCGTTCCAGAGCAGCATCTTTTTCAATAATACGGTATTCCTTAAGTGTGGTGGCTCCGACTAACTGCAGCTCTCCTCTAGCCAAAGCCGGTTTGAGAATATTGCCGGCATCCATATTGCCGTCACCCGCAGAGCCGGCACCGACAATTTCATGAATTTCATCAATGAAGAGGATAACATCCTGACGCTTGCGAATCTCTTCCATAAGTTTTTGCATGCGTTCTTCAAATTGGCCGCGAATACCGGTTCCTTGAACAAGGCTGACCACATCAAGTCGGATAACCTGCTTGTTTTTTAGTTTTTGCGGAACATTACCATCAACAATCTTTTGAGCCAGACCCTCAACAACAGCTGTTTTACCGACCCCGGGCTCACCGATAAGCACAGGATTGTTTTTAGTGCGGCGGTTGAGGATTTCAATGAGCCGGACAATCTCTTCATCGCGTCCGATAACAGGGTCAATGTCGCCTCGGCGGGCAATTTCAGTGACATTGATGCCATATTCTTCTAACAGGCCGTTTGGCTGCTGAACTTGCGGACCGTTAGGCCGTCCGTTACTGCCACCCCCGCCTCGGCCGCCCCCGGCCTGTGTAGGAGGTGTGTTAGGGAGCTGGCCGTTAAAGGCCCGGAAATTGTTTAAATCGCCAAAGAAATCATCAAAGAATGGGTTCCCAGTGTTGCTTTGATCCTGAGGCTGTTTACTGAGACCGCCTAAAATCGTATTATTAGGGTCAGTTTTCATGATTTGGTAGCAGTTCTGACAAAGATCTATTTGTCTTTGCTTACCATTAACATTTGTATATAAGTGAATGGTTGCTTCATTTAGATTACAATTTTGACAGAGCATAAAATAACCTCCCTTGTCATTTTCAATTCATTTGACCTTATTTAGTCAAAGATGGTCAAACTTTATATTCATATTATAACACCCCATAAAAAGAATTCAAGTAAAAAGTTTAAAAATTTAGCACTTTATCCATGAGAGTGATAAAAAATTTTTTTCAGAAAAAAACTTGCCAAAAAATGTATAATAATGTAAAATTAAATGTATAAAAATACAGGAGAAAAGCAATGAATGCCCCCCTATCTTTTTTAAAAGAGGTTGATTTCAGTAAAGAAGAACTCTTGGAGCTGATTGATTTAAGCCTTCATTTCAAACAGCTAAAAAAAGAGAAAACCCCTCACCATTATTTAGAAGGCCTCAATATTGCTCTTATTTTTGAGAAAACCAGCACACGGACACGATCAGCCTTTACTGTTGCCGGACAAGATTTAGGTATGCAGGTTACTTATCTTGGTTCGGATGAAATCCAGCTTGGCCGTAAGGAATCTGTTGCTGATACGGCTAAGGTTTTGGGTTCAATGTTTGATGGCATTGAGTACCGTGGTTTTAAGCAGGAAGATGTGGAAACTTTAGCCCGCTATGCCGGAGTGCCTGTTTGGAACGGTCTGACTGATACATGGCATCCGACCCAGATGATTGCTGATTTTATGACTTTAAAAGAAGTCTTTGGTTCTTTAGAGGGTCTGCATATCGCTTATGTAGGCGATGGCCGCAACAATGTAGCACACTCGCTTTTAGTTACAGCAGCTATTTTAGGAGTCAATATTACGATTATTGCCCCCGCTTCACTGCAGCCGGAAAAGGAAATTGTTGCGCTTGCTGAGCAGCATAATAACGGGGCTCTCATCAAGATTACAGATGAGCTTGAAGCTGTTGAGGGAGCCGACATGCTCTATACAGATGTTTGGGTATCCATGGGAGAAGAGATTGATTTCAAGGAGCGGATTGACTTGCTGCTGCCCTATCAGATCAATGCAGAACTTCTTGCAAAAACAGGTAAAACTAATACTGTTGTAATGCACTGTCTGCCAGCTTTTCACGACCGTAAAACAGAGATTGGCTTGAGTCTTTATGAAAAATACGGCCTTGCTGAGTTGGAAATTACAGACGACATTTTTCAAAAGCACAGTCCCATTATTTTTCAGGAGGCAGAGAATCGTCTGCACTCAATCAAAGCTATCATGTACTATTCTTTAAAAGAAGGATAAAGAGGAACATCTTTTCTTGTGAGTTTAGACTTATTTGTGTTAAAATAATAAAGGATAGATAATAAACTTATAGGAGAATAGCCATGGAATCACATTTAGTGAGAATTATCAATCGTCTTGATTTAATGGCGACTGATGGTGCCAATCTTAAACGTAATTTTGAACGCGATGGTGTTGTTGTCGCAGAAGTCTCTTTCAGCAATGAGCCGGAGGCTGGTCCGGTTTTTACCTTACGTGATGTTGAAGCGCATGAGACCTACTCGTTTGATAGTATTGATCTTATTGCAATGGAAATTTATGACTTATTGTATTAAACCATAAACAAGGGTCGGAGCATTTGTTCCGGCCCTTTTTCACTGGGATTTTAGACCATGTTCAATTCATCAAGATACAAAGGACGTGAAAAACGCAAAAGGAAAATAGGGGACTGACTGACGAATCGCCAGATTCTAAGTCAGGACATCTTTTTCCCGCAGCGTTTAGACCATGTTCAATTCATCAAGATACAAAGGACGTGAAAAACGCAAAAGGAAAATAGGGGACTGACTGACGAATCGCCAGATTCTAAGTCAGGACATCTTTTTCCCGCAGCGTTTAGGCCGTGTTCAATTCAATAAGATACAAAGGCCGTTAAAAGAGCAAAGCAAAAATAGGAAAATTGACGAAGAGTCCCTAAGACTCTAGGAGATTTTATCTTTTTTGCACAGCTCTTAGGGCGTGTTCAGTTCAATAAGATACAAAGGCCGTTCAAGCTCACAGCCAAAAGACGGTAAGCCAGAAATCTGTGATTTCGCAGACGCCCTCTGCCAAGACGACTAGAAGGGGGCAGTCAGCTCTTAAGGTACCAGTCTGAGCAGGTTTTCTGGTTTGAAAAAGTCTGTCAATATAAGGCGCTGCTTGCTCATTTATCTGAGAAAATGCTTTTTGGAAACTGGACAGTTCTTATTCCGTCATTATTTGGTGGATTGTATGTTTATTCAATTAATGGTATAATAAAACAAAATGACAGTATAGAGGAGAAGATAATGGATTTTTCGTTTTTGCCGACCTACTGGGCTTATTTTAATTACGGTGTTTTAGTGACCGTTATGATTTCGGCCTGTGTGGTATTTTTTGGGACAATTATCGGTATCTTAGTTTCCCTGCTTAAACGCACTAATATAAAGGTATTTGATTGGCTGGTCAGCTTCTATGTTTGGGTTTTTCGCGGTACGCCGATGGTTGTACAGATTATGATTGCCTTTGCCTGGATGCATTTCAGTCATGTGCCGACAATCGGCTTTGGTGTTCTGGATTTGGATTTCTCCCGTCTGCTTCCAGGGATTATTATCCTGTCTCTTAACAGCGGAGCTTATATTTCTGAAATCGTTCGGGCAGGAATTGAGGCTGTGCCTAAAGGTCAGCTTGAAGCCGCTTATTCGCTGGGTATTCGTCCGGTGAATGCTATGCGCTATGTTATTTTGCCGCAGGCTTTTAAAAATATCCTTCCGGCTTTGGGGAATGAGTTTATTACAATTATTAAAGATAGCTCGCTTTTACAGACTATCGGCGTTATGGAATTATGGAACGGTGCTCAGTCGGTTGTAACGGCAACCTATTTGCCTGTCAGTCCGCTTTTGTTTGCTGCTTTTTATTATTTAATGGTGACAACAGTTATGTCAGCTCTGGTTAAAAGACTGGAGAACCGGATGGGACAAGGGAGGTAAGGACTGATGGCAGAAACACTTATTTCAATTAAGAATCTTCATAAATATTTTGGCAAAAATGAAGTGCTGAAAGGGATCGATCTGGATATCAAACAGGGAGAAGTCGTTGTGATTATCGGGCCCTCCGGATCTGGAAAATCCACCTTTTTGCGTACTATGAACCTTCTTGAAGTGCCGACTAAGGGGACTATCAGCTTTGAGGGGGTAGATATTACGGATAAGAAAAATGATATTTTTAAGATGCGGGAAAAGATGGGGATGGTTTTTCAGCAGTTCAATCTTTTTCCAAATATGACAGTGCTTGAGAATATTACCCTATCTCCTGTTAAAACGAAAGGCTTGGCTGGAGACAAAGCCAAGAAAAAAGCTTTTGAACTGCTGGCAAGAGTTGGTTTGCAGGATAAGGCGGGGGCCTACCCGGCCAGTTTGTCCGGCGGCCAGCAGCAGCGGATTGCTATAGCGCGGAGTTTAGCAATGGATCCTGATGTCCTGCTTTTTGACGAGCCCACATCAGCTCTTGATCCGGAAATGGTAGGAGAGGTTCTGTCTGTTATGCAGGATTTAGCCAAATCGGGGATGACAATGGCTATTGTGACCCATGAAATGGGCTTTGCCAGAGAAGTTGCGGATCGTGTCCTCTTTATGGACGAGGGAGTCATTGTTGAAGAAGGGAAACCGGAAGCGATTTTTGAAGCAGCTCAGGAAGAGAGAACGCGGGACTTTTTAAGCAAAGTTTTATGATGACTAATAAAAAACGCTTGATGTTTCTGGCGTTTTTTGAGTTTTAAAACTGCAGGAGGGGGATGAGTCAATTGATTTTGAAAAACGGGACTGTCAGGGTTCCTTATCAAATTATTAGTATTGATCTGCCTGAAAAAAGTGTCAGATATCTGTCTAACTTAGGGGTAAAGGTAGGGTGCAGACTGGAGCTGGTTTCTAAAACAAAAACAAGTGCAATAGTGATGTTAAAGTCCAGCCGCCTTGCTTTTGATGCCTCTATTTTAAGTAAAATTAATGTAGCCGAAATAGAGAATAAGCAGTCAGAGCTTCCCTTATCACAGTTAAAGCCTGGGGAATCTGCCTATATAGCTGATATACATACAATCGGTGAAGCCAAACGCCGTTTGATGGATATGGGGCTGACCCGCCATACAAAAGTTTATTTAAGAAAGCGGGCCCCGCTTGGCGATCCGCTTGAACTTAATCTGCGAGGTTATGAACTGACACTGAGAAAATCAGAAGCACAGATGATTAGTGTGGTTAAATTAAATGATAAGGAGACAAGATGACTGAAATTGCGTTAATTGGCAATCCCAACAGCGGTAAGACCAGCTTGTTTAACCTGCTGACAGGGACAAATCAGCGTGTGGGAAATTGGCCGGGTGTTACTGTCGAGCGCAAGAGCGGCAGGGCGAAAGGCGATAAAGGGGTAAGTGTGCAGGATTTGCCCGGTATTTATTCTATGTCACCTTACAGCCCTGAGGAAAAGGTAGCCAGAGATTATCTGCTGAGCCGCCAAGCAGACAGTATTTTAAATGTCGTGGACGCAACAAATCTGGAGAGAAATCTTTACCTGACCACTCAGCTGATTGAAACGGGTATCCCAGTCACTATTGCTCTTAATATGAGCGATGTTCTGAAGAAGCAGAAAAAAACGATTAATCTGGAAAAACTGTCTTATCAAATGGGAGTTCCGGTTGTAGCTACCAGTGCTTTAAAAAATACTGGCACAGCTAAGGCTCTGAATACAGCCTGTCAAACTACTAAAGAAAGTGTTGAAACAATTCAGTATCCGCTCTATGATAGTAAATTTGAGGCGGCTGTCGCACAAATTATTGAGGTGCTGGGCAACACTGTACCGGAAACTTCTCAGCGTTTTTATGCTATTAAACTTTTTGAACGTGATCAGCTGGTTATGGCAGAGCTGGACTTATCTGACTTTCAAAAGAGCGAAATTGCCGATATTATCAGGATAACAGAAGATATTTTTACTGAAGACGCAGAAACCATTGTTATTAATGAGCGTTACGCTTTTATTGAACGTGTCAGCAAGATGGCTCAAAGTCAGGACAGCCATTTTAAAATGACCCTGTCTGATAGAATTGATAAAATCGTGACCAACCGTCTGCTGGCTTTGCCTCTTTTTGCGTTAGCCATGTTTGCGGTCTACTATTTATCTATTCAAACAGTAGGGACAATTGGCACGGATTGGGTCAATGATGTCCTATTTGGAGACTATATTCCAGCTGCTGCAGCATCTTTTCTTGATTATTTGCATGTAGAGGCTTGGCTGACTGATTTGATTGTTGATGGGATTATCGCCGGTGTAGGAACCGTTCTCGGTTTTTTACCCCAAATTTTTGTGCTGTTTATTTGTCTGGGAGTTTTAGAAGATATCGGTTACATGAGCCGGATTGCTTTTGTTATGGATCGGATTTTCAGGCGTTTCGGGCTGTCCGGAAAATCTTTTATTCCTATGCTGATTGCGACAGGCTGCGGAGTTCCGGGGATTATGGCCAGCCGGACAATTGAAAATGAACGCGACCGCCGCATTACAATTATGACAGCAACTTTTATGCCCTGTTCGGCCAAACTCTCAATTATTGCTCTCATTGCCGGTGCTTTTTTCCCAGACAATCCTTGGATTGCACCAAGTGCCTATTTTTTGGGTTTCGGAGCTATTATTTTATCGGGAATTGCCCTTAAGAAAACACGCCTTTTAGGCGGTTACGCCAGTCCTTTTATTATGGAACTGCCAGCTTATCATCTGCCTAAAATCACGGCCGTCTTTCACTATGCTTTTGGTAAGGCCTTAAGTTTTATTAAACGTGCAGGAACGATTATTTTCACTCTGACTGTTTTCATATGGTTTGCCTCTTCCTATAATTTTTCTCTGCAGGCTGTATCTGCTGAGAAGAGTATTTTAGCCGGTCTGGGTCACACTCTGTCCTGGGTTTTTGCCCCGCTTGGCTTTGGAAATTGGAAGGCAACAGTTGCTGCGCTAACCGGTCTTGCAGCTAAAGAAACAGTCGTCGCAACTTTTGGGGTGCTCTATCATAATCCCGGAGCAGAAGAGGGGAGCCGTCAGCTTTGGCACAGTCTGCAGGGCGATTACAGTTCTCTGGCCGCTTATTCCTTTTTGGCTTTTAACCTTCTGTGTGCCCCTTGTTTTGCTGCGATTGGGGCTATTAAACGGGAAATGGGGGCTTTGAAATGGACACTTGCAGCCATCGGTTTTCAAACAGGGCTGGCTTATGCGGTCAGCTTGATGATCTATCAGTTTGGACTTGTTCTCTTTTACGGCCAGCCCTTATCAGCATGGAGTATGGCAGCCCTCGTTTTACTGTGCTTGCTGCTGTATTTTGTCGGCAGAAAACCTCGGCAGTTTAAAGAAAAGATAATCAGCATTGATAATTTGGGAATGGTACAGAAGTAGCTTAGAAAGGAAAAAAGATGTCAACAGTGATTATTGCAGGTCTGATTATTTGGGCCGTATGGATGAGTTTGCGGCATTATATTAAGCAGAAAGGGTCTTGCGGGGAGTGTGACTGTTCCTGCCCGGTGAAGGAGGAAATGCAAAAAGCAGCCGGACAAAGATCGAAATAACTGCCTAATGTTACGGGATAAGAGCGCTTTAAAATACTTTTTCAGAAAGCGAGTGTTTCAGATGCTGTTTTTTGATATAATAGAAAAAAATGAGATGGAGTTTATATGGCAAACATTATTGATGGTAAGGCTTTAGCCTTGAAAATGCAGTCTGCTTTGGCTGAAAAAGTGAAACAAATGAAAAGCAGGTACGATTTAGTTCCGGGTTTAGTTGTCATTTTGGTTGGGGACAATTCTGCCAGTCAGATTTATGTGCGAAATAAAGAACAAGCTGCTCTTAAAGCAGGTTTCCGCAGTGAGACAGTCCGCTTGTCCGAGGGAGTCAGCGAAGAGGAGCTGATTGAAATAATTAATCTCTACAATGCCGACCCGGCTTTTCATGGTATTCTGGTTCAGCTTCCTCTGCCGCAGCATATTAATGATAAAAAAATTATACTGGCTATTGACCCGCATAAAGATGTTGATGGCTTTCACCCGATGAATACCGGTCATCTGTGGAGCGGCCGTCCGGGCATGGTACCTTGTACACCGGCTGGCATTATGGAGCTGCTGCATGAGTATGAGGTTGAACTGGAAGGCAAACACGCTGTGATTGTCGGCCGTTCAAACATCGTCGGCAAACCTATGGCCCAGCTCCTTTTGGATAAAAATGCAACAGTGACGCTGACCCATTCAAGAACCAGACAGCTCCCTGACATAGCTAGGCAGGCTGATATTTTGATTGTTGCCATCGGTAGCGGCCACTTTGTGACCAAGGATTTTATCAAAGAAGGAGCGGTAGTGATTGATGTCGGTATGAATCGCAGCGAAAACGGCAAGCTTATCGGTGATGTTCAGTTTGAACAGGCTGCAGAAGCGGCCAGCCTGATTACGCCTGTCCCTGGGGGAGTGGGTCCTATGACGATTACCATGCTGCTGGAACAAACCTATCAGGCGGCGCTTAGAAGTGTGATGTCATATGATTATTGATCGGACTTTTGCTGAAGAAGTGGTTCAGCCTCGCCCCCTTAAAAGCCATAAGGGGACTTTTGGCCGTGTTTTTTTGGTGGGAGGAAACCCTCCATACAACGGAGCTGTCATCATGGCAGCCTGTGCCTGTGTTAATAGCGGCGCTGGTTTAGTCTCTGTTGCGACGGATCAGAATACGATTTCAGCCTTGCACAGTCAGCTCCCAGAGGCAATGGCCTTTGCTGCGGCAGACGAAGAACAGTTCCAACAGGAGCTGCTGCGTGCAGATGTGGTCTTGATTGGTCCCGGTTTGGGAGAAGATTATTTGGCTCGGCGCAGTCTTGAGAAGGTTTTAAATGGAATTGGTCCGCAGCAGACGTTAATTATTGACGGGTCGGCACTGAATCTGCTGGCTGAAAAAGAAGATTATAAGCTCCTACCGCAAAAGCTCATTCTGACTCCCCATCAGAAAGAATGGGAACGCCTGTCCGGTCTTGCAGTTGAAAAACAGACCCCCGATAAAAATCGGGCAGCACTGACTCATTTTCCTTCTCAGACGGTACTGGTCGCTAAGTCTCATCATACAGTGATTTACGGCCCGGACAGCCAAATCGGCGAGCTGCCTGTCGGCGGTCCTTATCAGGCAACAGGAGGTATGGGAGACACCTTGGCCGGTATGATTGCCGGCTTTGCGGCTCAGTTTTCTGTTTCTTCCTTTGCTGCAGCAGCTGCTGCGGCATATCTGCACTCTGCCATTGCTGATCAGCTCAGTCAAACTGCTTATGTTGTTCTGCCGACCCGTATCAGTCAGGAACTGCCGGAGGCTATGAAAAGGCTGTCGATGAAAAATTAGTAATACCGGATTTGTCGGCTCTAAAATGATTTGATTTTACTGCTCAGCCTGATTGCCATTCACAAGACAATCAGGCTTTTATATTAAGAATTCAGGACTTACAGTAAAAATATAAAGCAGATCTTGAGCTGTCTGCCGGCTGCTTACTGCCTTTTCTGCTATTTTTCTGTAAAAATGCTATAATGGTTTTACCTATTTATAAATGTAAAGAAAGGCTTTGGGCACAGCAAAAAGCGGTTTATGATGTGGGATGGTCGAATCAGTGTTTCTGTTTTTCCATGACGTGTTTTGCTTTTGCCGTGCCGGAAGAACTTATGGCAGATTACTTATCAGTATCGTCTTTAACTAAGTATTTGAAGCTGAAATTTGAGAGGGATCCTTATTTAGAGCGGGTTTATCTGACCGGTCAGGTTTCTAATTTTCGAAAGCGGCCGGTCCATCAGTATTTTTCCTTAAAAGACGACAAGGCTGTTATTCAGGCTACTATGTGGGCCAGTCAGTTTAAAAAGCTGGGTTTTGACTTAGAAGAAGGCATGCAGCTCAATGTCATCGGACGGGTTCAGCTTTATGAACCCGGCGGTTCTTACTCTATTATTATTGAAAAAGCAGAGCCGGATGGACTGGGAGCTCTTGCTGTCCAGTTTGAGCAGCTTCGAAAAAAACTGACAGCGGCCGGTTATTTTGCTGCAGAACATAAACAGCCGCTTCCGCATTTTGTCAAAAAGATTGGTGTGGTAACCAGTCCGAGCGGAGCGGTTATCCGGGATATCATCACAACCCTGTCCAGACGTTTTCCTGGCGTAGAGCTTCTCCTTTTTCCTACCAAGGTGCAAGGAGAAGGAGCCAGCCAGGAGATTGCAGCTAATATCCGGTCAGCTAATGAGCGTTCTGACCTAGACTTGCTCATTGTCGGCCGCGGGGGCGGATCGATTGAGGATCTTTGGGCTTTTAATGAAGAAATTGTTGTTGAAGCGATTTTTGCTTCCCGCCTGCCGGTTATCTCCAGTGTCGGTCACGAAACCGATACGACTTTGGCGGATTTTGCAGCGGATCAGCGGGCAGCAACACCGACAGCTGCAGCTGAATTGGCAACGCCTGTCACAAAGGCCGATCTTATTTCTTGGCTGACGGAGAACAGGCAGAGGGCTTATCAGGCTGTCAGCAGGCAGATAGGGCAAAAGAGGGATAGATTGGCAGCACTGGCCCATTCAGTCGTTTTTCGGCAGCCGGAACGTCTTTATGACCGCCAAATGCAGCAGCTGGACAGACTGACTGCTGCTATGTTGGCTGCTGTGCAGCAGCAATACAAAGAAACTTTGCAGACAGAGCGTCTGCTCAGGCAGCGCTTGCAGTCTGCGGGCTTAAGTGAAAAAATCAGCCGCTATCAAGAAAAGCTGGTGCAGCTTAACCGCCTGCTTATGAGTAAGACAACCGCACTTTATGAAGCTCAGACAGCTAAATTTGAAAAAGCTCAGGCTGCTCTTCTGTCCTTGGACACCAAACGAATTATTGCACGCGGCTATGCCCTTGTTCAAAAAGATAAACAGCTTGTGGTCAGTGTACAAACTGTCAAAAAAGGGGATCAGCTGCAGGTTGAACTGAAGGACGGCCTTTTAGAAGTTGAGGTAAGAGATGTCAAATAAAGAGAAAACAAATGAAAAAACCTTCGAGGAAAATCTTAAGGATTTAGAATCCATTGTCAGCAGACTGGAAAATGGGGATGTCCCCTTAGAAACTGCCATTGCTGAATTTCAGGAAGGTATGCGTTTGTCAAAACAGCTGGAAAAAACGCTGCAGGATGCAGAAAAAACATTGGTCAAAGTCATGCAGGCTGACGGAACAGAAAAAGAGATGGATGCCTAATGGATAAAATTCTTAAAATCAATCAGACTATCCAATCCTATTATCAAGAGGGGGCTGTATCCCCGGACTTATCTCAGGCTCTTCTTTATTCTCTGGAAGCCGGCGGTAAGAGGATTAGGCCTATCTTACTGCTGCAGATACTTGAGGGCTTCGGGCTGTCTTTGACTGTCAGTCACTACCAAGTTGCTGCCAGTGTGGAGCTGATTCATACCGGCAGCTTGGTGCACGATGATTTACCTGCAATGGATGATGATGATTACCGGCGCGGTCAGCTGACCAGCCATAAGAGGTTTGATGAAGCGACAGCTATTTTGGTCGGTGACAGTCTTTTTCTGGATGCTTTTGGTTTACTGGCTGCCGCAGATTTACCGGAAAAAACCAAGCTTTCTCTGATTTATGAACTGTCAGCTGCTGCTGGAAGCTGCGGTATGGTCGGCGGGCAGATGCTGGATTTAAAAGGTGAAAAAAGACAGCTCAAGCTGTCAGAACTGCAAGCTGTTCATGCCAATAAAACTGGGAAGCTCCTAGCTTTTCCTTTTGTCGCTGCTGGTCTGATAGTAGATGCGGAAAATGATGTACAGGCAAAACTGGCCAAGGCTGGTTCCCTAACAGGCTTAGCTTTTCAAGTCCGTGATGATATTTTAGATGTGACGGCTGATTTTGCGGAAATCGGAAAGACTCCCCAAAAGGATCTGGCCGCCGAAAAAGCAACTTATCCCAGTCTATTAGGGCTGGATCAGTCCTACAGAATTTTGGAGGAAACGTTGGCAGAAGTACAGACTATTTTTTCCAATCTGGAGGAGAAGAATGGCTTTGCTGCCAGCCAAGTCTTAAAAACCATAGAGAGGTTAAAGCTTGATGGCTAAAGAAAGAGTGGATGTTCTGGCCTATAGGCAGGGCTTGTTTGATACACGCGAACAGGCCAGACGTGCTGTGATGGCTGGTTTAGTCCTGGCTGCTGACAACGGTCAGCGTTTTGACAAACCGGGTGAAAAAATAGAGGTCGACATACAGTTAATACGTAAAGGTGAAAAAATGCCTTATGTCAGTCGAGGCGGTCTGAAATTGGCCAAAGCCCTGCAGGTTTTCGCAATTGATGTCAAGGATAAAATAGCTCTGGATATTGGTGCCTCTACCGGCGGCTTTACCGATGTTCTGCTGCAAAACGGTGCACAGCTGGTCTATGCTGTTGATGTCGGCCGCAATCAGCTGGTTTGGCAGCTCCGTCAGGATCCGCGCGTGCGCAGTATGGAACAGTATAATTTTCGCTATGCCCTGCCGGACGATTTTACAGAAGGAGAGCCGGGTCTTGCCGTTATTGATGTCAGTTTTATTTCCTTAAAGCTGATTTTACCGGCCTTGCATACCATTTTAGCAGATGGGGGCCAAGTTGTAGCTTTGGTTAAACCTCAGTTTGAAGCCGGCCGCAGCCAAGTAGGCAAAAAGGGAATCGTAAAGGACAAGGCTGTGCATAGTGCTGTCTTAAGCACAATCACAGATTTTGCCTTAACCGCCGGCTTTACTGTATCCGGCCTTGACTTTTCTCCTATTCAGGGCGGACAGGGGAATATCGAGTTTTTAGCCTATTTGCAGAAGGCTGCAAATCCGGTCAATCGGGTGACAGGAGCGATACCAAAAGTAACAGAGCAGGCACATAAGGAATTTAGCAAACATGAAGAAAAGTGAACGTCTAGAACTGATTAAAAAAATTGTTTTAACCAATGAAATCGAAACCCAGCACGACCTGCTGGAACTCTTGGCTGCTGAAGGTCTGCGCCTCACTCAGGCGACGATTTCCCGCGATATGAATGAGATTGGAATTATCAAAATTCCTTCGTCAAAAGGCCCCTACATTTACGGTATATCTCAGGATAGCCATCAGAGTGTCAGCCCGCCCCCTAAACCGATAAAAAGTACTATCCTGTCGGTTTCTCAGCATACATCGGGTTTGGAGCATATGCTTTACCTTACTGTTGTTCCGGGGAACAGCCGCCTGATTAAACGTTTTTTACTGGAAGATTTTTCTGAGCTGATTTTCAGTGTACTGGCCGATGATGACAGCCTGCTTTTAATCGCTAAGGATACTGCTGCTGCCGATACCGTCCGCCAAAAAGTCGAAAACTGGATGACAGAGCAAGATTGAGAGGAAGACGCATGCTTCTAGAAATTTCCATTAAAAACTTCGCCATTATTGAAGAAATTTCCTTGAATTTTGAAAATGGTATGACTGTTTTAACTGGTGAAACCGGTGCGGGAAAATCAATTATCATCGATGCTATGAATATGATGCTGGGCAGCCGCGCTAATGTGGAAGTCATTAGGCAGGGAGCTCAAAAAGCTGAAATTGAGGGTTTTTTTGCCGTTTCGGACAATCCGGCTTTAAACCAGGTCTTAGCAGAAAATGGTTTGGATATTTCAGATGAATTGATTATCCGCAGGGAGATTTTAGCCAATGGCCGTTCTGTCAGCCGCATTAATGGAAAGATGGTTAATCTGGGGATTCTGCGTCTTGTCGGCCGCTATTTAGTTGATATTCACGGTCAGCACGATCAAGAAGAGCTTATGCATTCGGCCCTTCATATCAGCATGCTGGATAGTTTTGGCAGTCAGGATTTCTTTTCGCTGAAGCAGCGTTATCAGAAGCTTTTTGAAGGCTACCGGCAGCTGCGCAAGCAAGTTCTTGAAAAACAGCGCAGTGAGCGGGACAACAAGGCTCGAATTGAGATGCTGGAATTTCAGCTGGCTGAGATTGAAGCGGCTGCTCTGCAGCCTGATGAAGACCAAGAGCTCTTAAAAGAGCGTGACAAGCTGTTAAACCATAAACAGATTGCTGATACCTTAACGAATGCTTCTCTTATGCTGGATAGTGATGAGTTTTCCAGTCTGTCCAATATCCGTTCAGCTATGAACAACCTACAAAGCTTAGAAGAATTTGATTCGGACTATAAGGCCGTATCCAGCAGTATTTCTGAGGCTTATTACATCTTGGAAGAAGTCAGCAAGCACTTGGAAGATCTGCTAGCGGATCTCGATTTTGATGCGGGCCTCCTGCAGCGAATCGAAGCTAGGCTGGATGTTATCAATACCATCACACGTAAATATGGCGGCAGTGTCGCTGATGTTCTGGCCTATTTTGCTGCAATCAGTCAGGAGTACAGTCTTTTAACCGGCAGCAGCCAGTCTTCTGACAGCATGGAAAGAGAGCTGAAGGTACTGGAGAAGGAACTGATTCAGGCAGCCGCAGAGCTCAGTCAGAGACGCCGTCAGCTGGCTGCAGAACTTGAAAAAGAGATTAAGCAGGAACTGCAGGATCTGTATATGGAAAAGGCAGATTTCCGTGTTCAGTTTGCTAAAGGGAAATTTAACCGTGAAGGCAATGAAACAGTGGAATTTTATATTTCGACCAATCCGGGTTCTGACTTTAAACCCTTAGTCAGAATTGCTTCCGGCGGTGAGCTGTCCCGTCTTATGCTGGCTGTTAAATCAGCCTTTGCCCGCAAGGAAGAGAAAACAGCCATTGTCTTTGATGAGGTGGATACTGGTGTTTCCGGCCGTGTCGCTCAGGCCATTGCCCAAAAAATATATAAAATCGGCAGCCACGGTCAGGTTTTAGCCATTTCACACCTGCCGCAGGTCATCGCAATCGCTGACTATCAATATTACATTGAAAAGCAAAGCGACAGTCAAGGCACGGTCTCTACTGCTAAACTTCTGACTAGGGCGGAGCGGATTGAAGAGATTGCTAAAATGCTTGCAGGAAATGATATCACAGATGCTGCCCGCAAACAAGCCCAAGCGCTCCTGACCAAATAAAAGAGCAGGAGCATTTCCCCTTTGTTTAAAGACTTAAAACTGCATCTATGAGCCTGATACTGCAGCTGGTAAGGGTGGGTGATGTTTCGGTTTTGCCGGGGACAAAAGTTTATCTTTTATGGTAAAAAAGTGCATGACAGGAGTTTGAGAAACGGAGCTCAAACTCTTTTTGTTTGGACTGTGGACAGCTGTTACCCATTAAACTTTCTCAGACTTCAAAATTTTGGTATAATAGGCAATGATTACAAATGAATTTGGAAATGAGATAGGATAAGAAATGGCAAATATTAAGATTGTGACCGATTCTTCAGTCACTATTGAACCTGATTTAGTCGAAGAGCTGGATATTACGATCGTGCCGCTGTCTGTTATGATTGACGGAACAGTTTATTCAGACAGTGACCTAAAGGAAGAAGGAAAATTCCTTAATATGATGAAAAGCAGCAAAAATCTGCCTAAAACTAGCCAGCCGCCGGTCGGTCTGTTCGCTGATACTTACGAAAGACTGACGAAAGAAGGGGCAGAGCATATTGTTTCTATTCATCTAACGCATGCCTTATCCGGAACGGTAGAGGCTGCGCGTCAGGGCGCTAACCTAGCAGGACTGGATGTGACGGTCATCGATTCTACTTTTACAGATCAGGCCATGAAATTTCAAGTGGTGCAGGCGGCAAAGCTGGCAAAAGCAGACAGTTCCTTAACGGCAGTTCTGGAAGGTATCAGAGACATTTGTGAGAAAACAGAGCTCTTTATCGGGGTCTCCACTCTTGAGAATCTTGTTAAAGGCGGACGGATAGGCCGTGTGACTGGACTTATAAGCTCTTTCTTAAATATCAAAGTGATGATGGAATTAAAAAATCATGAACTGATTACGGTTGTCAAGGGCCGGGGGCTTAAGACCTTCAATAAATGGCTGGATAGTTTTATAGAGCATGCTCAGGGCAGAAAAATTGCTGAGCTGGGGATTTCTTACTGCGGAACGGCAGATTTGGCTAATGCCTTCAAGGATAAATTAGCTGTTTTTGGAGCGCCGGTCGCTGTTTTGGAAACCGGGTCAATCATTCAGACCCATACAGGTGAAGGGGCATTTGCAGTAATGGTGCGTTATGAGTAAGAAGTCATTATTGAGCGGATTTGTTTTTTTTCTGGTTTGTCTTTTGCTCTCTTTTTTGCTTTTAAACTGGCTGCTCCCTAAGGCAAAATCCCATTTTAGCTCAAACGGTTTTACTGCCAGTCAGACACAGGAGCTCAGCTATGTCGCAATCGGGGATTCCCTGACAGAGGGTGTTGGCGATACAACAGAACAGGGCGGTTTTGTCCCTTTGCTTGCTCACAGTCTAACATCTGATTATCAGTATGAGGTGACATCCAGCAATTTTGGTGTTGCCGGCAATACCAGCCAGCAGATTCTGAAACGGATGCAAAAAGAAGCAGACATTCAGTCTGCTTTGGCTCAGGCTGATTTAATGACTCTGACAGTAGGCGGGAATGATGTCATGGCTGTTGTTCGTCAAAATCTGTCTGATTTATCAGTGGACAGTTTCACTGAACCTGCAGCAGCTTATCAGGAACGACTGCGCCAGATTATCGAGCTGGCACGTTCCGACAATTCGGATTTGCCTATTTATATTCTAGGCATTTACAATCCTTTTTATTTAAATTTCCCGGATATGACTGCCATGCAGGAGATTGTTGATAATTGGAATCAGACGACACAGGATTTAACTCAGGAATATGATAATGTCTATTTTGTTGCGATTAATGACCTGCTTTATAAAGGGGTTAACGGTCAGGAAGGGGTTGTCCAGAATACAGGGGAACAGTCTAATGTTGTTAATGATGCACTGTTTACCGGCGATAACTTCCACCCTAACAATATCGGCTATCAAATTATGTCAGATGCAGTAATGGAGAGAATCAGTGAGACAAAAGAAAATTGGTAATAAAAAAAATGGATGGAAATGGGCTTTCCTCTTGCTTTTAGCTTTAAATGCAGCTCTTGTTGCTGTCGTTGCCAGCCGTGTTATACAAGTGAGAGAACATATCCCTGAGAGCAGCAGACAAAATGTGAATGAAGGCGTAAAAGTCGGGACTTTTTCAACCAATACCGAGCAGCTGAATGCTGCTGTAACCGCCTACCTAGCCGATTATCAGACTGCTGATACGAGCTACGCCTTTTATGCGACTTCTACAGAGATTATGTTTGAAGGCAGCTACACTTTGCTTGGCTATGAAGTGCCTCTTTATATCTATTTCCAGCCTGTACGTTTGGAAAGCGGTGCAGTTCAGCTGACAGTGACCTCTTTTTCAGCCGGAACACTGTCGCTTCCGGAAAAACAAATTCTGCAGTATCTGCAGTCCAGCTATGATCTGCCGGATTTTGTGGAAGTTCTGCCGGATAAATCCGCTATTAATATTAATGTCCAGAATATGGATAATGCGGCCGGAATTTACCTGAAAGCCAGTGAAATTGACTTGGTAAATGACCAGATTATTTTCGAAATCTATAAGAAATAAGCGTTTTTAACACTAAATACTTGACCGATGGCTATTTTTTAGATATGATATTATCTGTTAAAGTAAATTGCCAAGGCATTTTACTTATAAATTAATTGGAGGATTTGTTAAATGGCTAACAAACAAGATTTGATTGCAAAAGTAGCAGAAGCTACTCAATTGACTAAAAAAGATTCAGCTGCAGCAGTCGATGCTGTCTTTGCAGCAGTTTCAGATTACCTTTCTAAAGGTGAAAAAGTTCAATTAATTGGCTTTGGTAACTTTGAAGTGCGTGAACGTGCAGCCCGCAAAGGCCGCAACCCACAAACTGGCCAAGAAATCGAAATTGCTGCTTCTAAAGTACCGGCATTCAAAGCTGGTAAAGCACTTAAAGACGCTGTAAAATAATTGTGTTCTTCATGAAGCCTATGCTGCCGGTTTATCGGGAGCGTAGGTTTTTTATCTTGTTAATGGGACTGAAACAGGTTCTAAGCTCTCTACAAAAAATAATGTAGGAAGCTGACTATTGCTCTTTCCAATCCGCAGATTTCTGAAGGCTTTGTCGTCCTAATGGCCGACCGCTCCCTTCTAGTCGTCTTGGCAGAGGCGCGTCTGCGAAATCAGAGATTTCGGACTTACCGTCAGCCGTAGCCGTCTGAAGGCTTTGTCGCCTTAACAGTCGCCCGCACCCTTCTAGTCGTCTTGGCAGAGGTGTGTCTGCGAAATCGAAGATTTCGGACTTACCGTCAGCCGTAAACGTCTGAAGGCTTTGTCGCCTTAACAGTCGCCCGCACCCTTCTAGTCGTCTTGGCAGAGGTGCGTCTGCGAAATCAAAGATTTCGGACTTACCACCTTTTCGCTTTGCGTTTTAAACGGGCTTTGTATCTTGTTAATTGAACACGCCCTAAAATCTTAGTGAAAAAGATGGCTGTCAGCGTGATGCAGGCATCACTTGCCATCCCCTATTTTCATACAGATTTTTTCACGGCCTTTGTATCTTAATAATTGAACACGCCCTAAGAGCTGTGCAAAAAAGATAAAATCTCCTAGAGTCTTAGGGACTCTTCGTCAATTTTCCTATTTTTGCTTTGCTCTTTTAACGGGCTTTGTATCTTGTTAATTGAACACGCCCTAAGAGCTGTGCAAAAAAGATAAAATCTCCTAGAGTCTTAGGGACTCTTCGTCAATTTTCCTATTTTTGCTTTGCTCTTTTAACGGGCTTTGTATCTTGTGTAATTGAACACGGGCTAAACGCTGCGGGAAAAAGATAGCCTGACCTCGAATCTTTCTGGATTCATCGGTCAGTCTCCTATTTTCCTTTTGCGTTCTTAACGCCCTTTGTATCTTGATGGAGGTAGGATGTTAGGTATTATTGTTATAATAATGGTTTTTTTGTCTCTTGTGAGGATAGTCAGCCTAATTTTTCTGGCTAGAGCTATGAAGCCTGATACCGAGCATATGCTGTCTAAAGAAAAGGGGGAGTCAGCTTCCAATCAGGAGCACTTACAGGCAGAAGAAGAAAGGGAGTTCGATTCTTTCTTTTGAGGTCGAATCCATCATCAAATAACCCCTGCCATCTGGCTGAAAATGCCAAAATGGACAGGGGACTTTTATTATCGTAAAGAAGAGGCAGGGACAAAAGTCCTGCCTCCTTTCATTTTTTAGATTTATGCCTTTGACGCAGCGGCTGTCCCGCACTCTTTAGCAGCAAGGCTGCTGTCTTTTAGGTATTAATCATTAATATAGCGAAGTTTTCCGCGAAAATCGGCTAAATTTTCATAACCTTTGATTTTCATGATGGCCTTTAGTTCAGCTGTGATGCGGGTAAAAACCTCCGGCCCTTCTTGATGTAAAACGGTTCCCAGCTGCACCATGCTGGCACCGCAAAGGATATGCTCAAAAGCATCACGGCCGGATTTGACGCCTCCGGTTCCGACAATCCGGATACTTGGCTTCAACCGCTGATAAAAAGCATGGACATTAGCCAGCGCTGTTGGTTTAACATAGTCACCGCCGATACCGCCAAATCCATTTTTAGGTTTGATGACTGCTTGCTCATCTTCAATCACCAAACCATTGCCGATAGAATTAATGCAGTTGACAAAAGTTAAGGGGAATTGATTGAAAATCTGCGCTGCCTGATCAAAATGGACCATATCAAAATAAGGGGGCAGTTTAAGGCCAAGCGGTTTCTGGTAATAAGTGAAGACTTCCTGAAGAATATTTTGAGTTGTTTCAAAGTCATAAGCGATCTGCGGTTTGCCGGGGACATTTGGACAGGAAAGATTGAGCTCAACTAACCCCTGATAATCAGAAGCCTGAACAGCTTTTAAAATATGATGGGTTTCTTCAGGTGACATGCCGACCACTGAGAGGAAGTGAGGTTTACTGCCGTCTTGTTTTTGCAGATCGATAACATAATCCAGATAGTACTGGTAGCCGAAATTTGGCAGCCCCATAGAATTGATAGAGCCTAAGGCAGTGTCAGCATAACGCGGTTTTGGGTTGCCCTCACGCTTTGTGAGAGTTCCGGTTTTTGTTACAAAAGAACCGGCTGCTGATTGTTCAATGGCTGCCAGTTCATCCTTTGTCATGCAAAAAACACCCGCAGCATTCATAAGGCAGTTGTCAAAATGAAAATCTCCGATTGTCGTTTGTGTTGAAACCATGATTACCTCCGAAAGAACTTTTTTTCATTCTACTATTTAAGTTCTTCAAAAGCAAGTCTTTCTGTTAACCAGAGAGCTGCCGTCTGCTTTTTTCGGAAAGAGGCTAGCTTTTTTCTTGACTTTTTTGTAAAATAGTAAGAGTAAACGGCCGTAAGGCTGTCGATCAACTGGAACAAAGCGTAAAATTGTAGAAAAAACGCCGCTTTCTTCTGCCTCCTTTGACTTGATAGCTTAATGATTAAGCGTATCAGGCCTGGCAGATTTCCTGTTTTTAAGACAGCTCCCCAACTGTTATCAAGGCTGTCTGAGGCAGTAAGCAGTCGGTTGAAAAACTGATTTGTGCTAGTTTTTGCTATGATTTTAACTGACTTTGTATCATTTAAAAAGGAGAAGACGATCTAATGGTAAAATTAGTATTTGCACGTCACGGTGAGTCAGAATGGAATAAGGCTAATCTTTTTACTGGCTGGGCCGATGTTGATTTATCAGAAAAAGGCACACAGCAGGCCATCGATGCCGGCAAATTGATCAAGGAGGCTGGTATTGAATTTGATTTGGCTTTTACTTCAGTGCTGACTCGTGCTATCAAGACAACTAATTTAGCTCTTGAATATTCAGATCAGCTTTGGGTACCTGTAGAAAAATCATGGCGCCTGAATGAGCGGCATTATGGCGGCTTGACTGGCAAAAATAAGGCAGAAGCTGCAGCGCAGTTTGGTGATGAGCAAGTGCATATCTGGCGCCGGTCTTATGATGTGCTGCCGCCAGCTATGGCTAAAGATGACCAATACTCAGCACACACTGACCGCCGCTATGCTAACCTTGATGATACTGTTGTACCTGATGCCGAAAATCTGAAAGTGACTTTGGAGAGGGCTTTGCCATTTTGGGAAGATAAGATTGCGCCAGCTCTTAAAGATGGGAAAAATGTGTTTATCGGTGCTCACGGCAACTCGATTCGCGCTCTTGTAAAACATATTAAACAATTGTCAGATGACGATATCATGGGAGTTGAGATTCCCAACTTCCCGCCTCTTGTTTTTGAATTTGATAAGGATTTAAATGTTACAGCAGAATACTATCTCGGTCAAGAATAGGACTGTTTTGGCCGGAACTTCGGGTGTCTCAGAATATATGGCTCCCGGTTAAAAAATAATTAAAAGCGGGCTAAGCTGTCCAAAAAGCCAGATTCCTTGAGTCTGTCTCTTTGAAAGACGGCTTAAGTCCTGCTTTTTTTCATTTTTAGGGTATTAAAATGTAAATTTAGAAAAGGAAACAGGTTTTTTATGATAAAATAATAATATGCACCTTTTGAAAAGTATGGAGAATGAGACTAGTGAAGAACAATTTTAAATTAAAACTTCATATTGTTAAACGTCCGGCAAGTATTCCGCGCCGGGTCAATCTTTTATTTGGAATTATCGTTTTGCTGTTTACCATTATTATTTTTCGTTTGGCCCAGATGCAAATTATCAATAAAGACTTCTATACAGCCAAACTGACAGCCACAACAACCTATACCGTCAAGACATCCAGTCCCCGCGGGTCGATTTATGATGCGACGGGAAGGCCTCTGGTTGAAAATGAAGTTAAAGAAGTTGTAGCCTTTACCCGCAGCAATACGGTTACTGCTGCTGATATTAAAGCTTTAGCTCAGGAATTGGCTAATTATGTTACTCTGACTCAGACTAATGTCTCTGAGCGGGCCAAGAAGGATTATTATTTAGCTGACAGGCAGACTTACCAAGAAGTTGTGGACAGCCTGCCTGACAAGAAGAAAAATGATAATTTCGGCAACAGTCTTACGGAATCGGAAATTTATGCCAATGCTGTTGATGCTGTCACAGACGAGCAGATAAATTACTCAGAAGATGAGCTGAAAATCATTTATATTTTTAACCAAATGAATTCTGCTTCCACTTTCTATACAGTCAACTTAAAAACAGATGATTTGACAGAGGAGCAGGTTGCTTATCTGACGGCTAATCAGACCAATTTGCCGGGGATTACTGTCACAACAGACTGGACACGAAGGAGTATTGACACATCATTATCTGATATTTTAGGAACGGTTTCCTCTGAGGAAACCGGTCTCCCGGAAGAGGAAGCTGATGCTTATCTGGAAAAAGGCTATTCTTTAAATGACCGGGTTGGTACCTCCTATCTGGAAAAACAATATGAAGATGATCTGCAAGGGAAGCGAACTGTCCGAACAATTAAGGTGGATAAGGACGGTGAGATTCTAAGTGACGATATTACCGCTGAAGGAACTGATGGTGATAATTTGAAACTGACCATTAATTTGGATTTTCAGGAAGGTGTGGAGAGCATCCTGCAGCAGTACTTTAACAGTCAGCTGGCATCAGGCCTTGCGGCTTATTCGGATGGTATGTATGCTGTTGCTTTAGAGCCTAAAACCGGAAAGGTTTTGGCCTTGGCCGGACTTTCGCATGAAGCAGGCTCCAGTACAGTTGAAGCTAATAATATTGGAGCGATTAACAGTGTTTTCACGCCGGGTTCTGTCGTCAAAGGGGCTACTTTGTCATCGGGCTGGGAAAATGAGGTACTCTCCGGCAATGAGGTGCTTTATGACCAGCAGATCGGCAGTATCAGATCATGGTTTACCCGAGGTTTTACGCCGATCAGTGCAGCTCAGGCCTTAGAATATTCATCTAATACTTATATGGTTCAGGTTGCTTTGCGGCTGATGGGACAAGAATACACAAGTGCTGATGCGATGACGACCAAAGGCTATAAAGAAGCGATGGCAAAGCTGAGAGCGACTTATGCCCAGTACGGAATGGGAACAAGCACAGGTCTTGATTTGCCGGAATCTGAAGGCTATCTGCCGGATGATTTTGAAATGGGAAATGTTCTCAATGAAGCTTTTGGCCAGTATGATTCTTATACGACCATTCAGCTGGCTCAGTATGCAGCAACGGTGGCCAATGATGGAAAACGGATGGCTGCTCATATTGTGGAGGGTGTCTATCATAATAATGAATCCGGTGACTTAGGTGAGCTGATCCGGACCATTGAAAGTGAAACATTGGACACCGTTGGGATTTCTTCTGAAGAGATGGCAATTATCCAGCAGGGTTTTTACAATGTTGTTAACAGCTACAGTGCTTACGCGACAGGAACCGATATGGCAAGCGGAATTACCACTATCAGTGGAAAGACTGGTACAGCTGAAACTTCTGTAACAGATTCCTCAGGCAGAAGCATCTCTACGGTTAACCTTAATGTTGTTGCCTACGATGCTGACAGAAGCATTGCTGTGGCTGTGGTTTATCCCCATGTTTTGGATGACAGTGTTAATGCCCATAAATATGCAGCAAGAGATATCATCAATCTCTATGTCTCTTCCTATGCTTCCAGTGAAACCGATGAAACTGATGAGTCTTCTGATGAAACAAACCAGACTGAATAATTCAAGGAGGTTTTCATGCTTTATCCCACTCCTATTGCTAAATTGATTGAAAGTTTTACTAAACTCCCTGGGATCGGGATTAAAACAGCGACCCGCTTGGCCTTTTATACTGTGGGTATGAATGATGAAGATGTTAACGATTTTGCTAAAAATCTTTTGTCCGCTAAGCGTGAACTGACCTACTGCTCTGTCTGCGGTAATTTAACAGATGATGACCCTTGCAGTATTTGCAGCGATGAAACGCGGGATAAAACAGTGGTTTTAGTTGTTGAAGACGCAAAAGACGTCTCTGCTATGGAGAAAATTCAGGAGTATCATGGTCTTTATCATGTGCTTCACGGGCTGATTTCCCCCATGAATGGTGTCGGGCCGGATGATATCAATTTAAAAGGTCTCATTACCCGTCTGCAGGAGGACAGCGGGATTTCTGAGGTGATTATTGCTACCAATGCGACAGCTGATGGTGAAGCAACCTCAATGTACCTTTCCCGCCTGCTGAAACCTGCTGGTATTAAAGTGACGCGACTGGCCAGAGGTCTTGCTGTAGGCTCAGATATTGAGTATGCAGATGAAATGACTTTGCTTCGGGCAATTGAAAACCGAACAGAAATATAAAGTCTCTTGGTTTTTGTACAGCTGATTTCAAAAGGCCAGGAAAATACTTAAGAAAATACAGGGGCTGCTATGTAAGGCAACCCCTGTTTTTTTAATGTCCTTTGTATCTTGTGGAACTGAACACGGGCTAAACGCTGCGGGAAAAAGATGTCCTGACTTAAAATCTGGTGATTCGTCAGTCAGTCCCCTATTTTCATACGGATTTTTATACGCCCTTTGTATCTTGTGGAAGGTTTGTTATAATGGAGGGAGAATATTTTTAGTGAGGAGTATTTATGGAGATTAAAGGTCATGGGACAATAAAAAAATCGAAAGCTTATGGCGCTATTGGAACACTGCTTCTTTCAGGTGTGCTCTTATTTGCTGCGGGGGGCGGAACTGTAAAGGCTGATGAAACGGTCTGTCATTCAGATACTGCTGAAAGCGTCCTCGCAACTGCAAGTGTACCTGCTGACAATAGTAGTACGGCTCTTTCAGATGCTGTCATTGCTGACAGTGCTGAAAATATGGAAACTAGAAGCAATGCCATTGAGTCGGGACCAGCAGCTGACATTAGTGAAAATGTCAGTTCAGAAAGTGTTGATACAGGTGCTGCAGAAAATCTGGACGATCCTATATCATCTGTAAGTGATTCTCAGCCATCCCTGCCGTCAGAAGAAGCGGTTTATGATGAATCAAGGGAGTCTTTGGACAAAGAAGATGCTGAACCCACCGACAGTGGACAGGGAGAAACTGCAGAAGAGCCTGCTCTTGCTACTGAAACACGGGAGAAAGCTGCGACAGGAGCAGCTGCGTCAGAAATAACCAGTATTGCTATTGGCGACAGAGGGTTTGATCTGCAGTATAATCAGGCTATTGCAGCTGGGACCGAAATTCTGTTTGCTGTCTGGTCTAATGTCAACGGTCAGGATGATTTGATTTGGTATACTGCTGATAAAAATGGAAGGGCAACAGCAAAATACACTGGTACTTACGGAAACTATCATATCCATACTTATCAAAATGCAAATGGCCGGATGATTGGTTTGAACGCTGCCACTGTTAATCTTTTACAGCCTAATGTCAGTGTGGCGGTTACCAAAGTCAGTAAAACAGCCTATAAGATTAGGGTGACTGATGCTCCGGCTTATATAACCGCTATCCTGCTTCCTACCTGGACAAGCGCTAACGGTCAGGATGACCTGATTTGGTATAAGGCTGCTAAAGCTGCAGACGGGACTTATTCAGCTACTGTCAGTACAGCGGAACATTACCTCGAAAGCGGCGAATATAATGTTCATGTATACGGTGAAAGTGCTGTAACCAACAGCTTATCAGCTTTGACAGGAACAAGTTTCAAAAATGATTACGTTTATGGAGATATTGCTGTCAGCGCCAGCCTTGGCCAAAATGGTATCGATATTACCATGCCTAGTGATGTGAGCAAAGCTCTGACAGTCTACCATGCGGTCTGGTCTGCTCAAAATGGTCAGGACGATATGGTTTGGTATAAGGTTGACAGCTCTGGTCAAACAAGGGCAGCCTACACTGGTGATTACGGCACTTACCATATCCATACTTACGGGCTTATCAATGGGCGCATGGTTGGTTTGAATGCTATAAATGTTGATGTAGCCAGGCCTAATGTTTCGGTCCAGTTGGATAAGGTTAACGAAACGTCAGTCCGAGTGACAGTTCGTGATGTCCCGGCTTATTTTACCAACATTACCCTTCCTACTTGGACAAGTAAAAACGGTCAAGATGACCTTAAATGGTACCAAGCTGTTAAAACGGGTGACGGAACCTACAGTTTGACCTTCTATGCCAAAGATCATAAGTTTGAATCTGGGCATTATAATGTCCATGTTTATGGACAAAGCCAAGTGACCAAGTCTTTTGTCGGCTTAACAGCAACAAATGGCATTGATTTAAGCTTTTCAGGGGAACTCGCTAATCCCGCTGTCACTGTTCAAAATTATGATGCTGCAAAAGGGACCTTGCAGGTGCTGGTAACTGAAACAGAAAATTCAAAATCTATCGCCAGTCTTGCAGTAGCTGCTTGGTCTCAGGCGGGGCAGCAGAATATTTACTGGTATACTGCAGAGGTTATTAATGGCAGAGCAGTAGTTACGGTTGACGAAAAATACCATCACAATATTTCAGGCGATTATACAGTCCACGCTTATGTCAAAACCAAGGACGGCGAGACCATTGGCTATGATTTAAGAACATACACACTGGCAAATAAAGAAGCTTCAGCCAACGTTTCAACAAGTTATCAAGGGACAGGTGTTTATGCTGTTTCTATTTCAGGAGTTTATTCAAACGGAGCAGTCAAATATGCTGTCTGGTCAGATGCTAGCGGTCAAGACGATCTTGTCTGGTATGATGCTGCTGTTTCCGGAACCAATGCAGGCGGTGTCATAAATGTCGCCAATCATTCTGGCACAGGAACCTATCATCTCCATGTTTACCAATCTGATAACGGTCAGATGTACTTCCTGACCTCGACCGATTTTACAGTTAGCCGATCGACTTACACAACGCCTTACTATAACCAAAGAGACGGCCGCTGGGGCAATACACGCTATGGCTATTATACAATGGCATCGACAGGCTGTGTTCCGACAGCTTTAGCGATGGTTTTCACGTCATTGACAGGAACAGAAGTGCTGCCAACAACTGTTGCAGATTACCTTTACAATCAAACCGTTGAATTTAACCGAGGGGGCGAAGGGACAACCGGGCGAGGTATCCTGATGGCTTCGAATCAATGGGGGATGACTGCCACTGTTCTCAGTTCATCCTCTGCCCTATCTGCTGCCCTGCAGGAAGGTCATCAGGTTGTAGGGGCTGTCCAGCTGAATAAATTTTCGCCATGGGGCTGGGGAACCAGCCATGAGCTTGTCTTAAAAGGCTACTCAAACGGCAATACTTATGTATTTGATCCTTATAATGCTGCTAATAACGGCTGGTATCCGATTGCTTCGCTCTGGAATGAACAAAGCACACAAGCCGGCGATATCAACGGCTTGGGCAGACCATTTGTTAAAATAACTGATATTTAAGCCAGCTAATGTCAAAATTTTCTTAAAGAAAGCTGCCTTATTTTATAACGGGCGGCTTTTTAATAGTAGAATGCCTATATTTTTTTGTAAATAAGCAGCAATTATGATATGATTAAGACTGATAAATCAAAGAAAAGGACAGGAAAATAATGTCTAAGCAAACTTTAATCCTGCTTTACGGCGGCCGCTCTGCAGAGCGTGAGGTCTCAGTACTTTCTGCTGAGAGCATTATACGTGCAGTTGATTATCATCAATTTTTGGTAAAAACTTACTTTATCACTCAGTCTGGTGACTTTATTCAGACACAGATATTTTCTGAGACGCCGGGACCTGATGAAAAACTAATGACCAATGAGACGGTTATTCCGGCACAAAAAGTGGCACCGAGTGCTATTTACCAAACTGATGCAGTTGTTTTTCCTGTTCTTCACGGGCCTATGGGTGAGGACGGTTCTGTTCAGGGATTTCTTGAAGTACTGCGGCTTCCTTATGTGGGGACAAATGTTCTGACATCAGCAGGAGCAATGGATAAAATCGTTACCAAACAAATTTTGGAAAGTTTCGGCATTCCTCAGGTTGCTTATATGGCTTATTTTGAAGGAGATGATCTGGAAAAAGCCATAAATCAAGCTGAAGAGAAGCTTTCCTACCCTATTTTTGTCAAACCGGCCAACATGGGTTCAAGTGTAGGGATTTCCCGTGCAGCAAACAGAGAGGAGCTCCGTCAGGCCATCGGCTTAGCTCTTAAATACGACAGCCGTATTTTAATTGAGCAGGGGGTGACCGCCCGTGAGATTGAAGTCGGACTTTTAGGAAATAGGGCAATCAAAACAACTCTGCCCGGCGAAGTGGTCAAGGATGTTGCTTTTTACGATTATGAAGCCAAGTATATTGACAATAAAATCAGCATGGCTATTCCAGCCCAAGTTGACGGGAGGATTGCAGAGAAGATGCGGCACTATGCGGCCAAGGCCTTCCGTGCGCTTGGAGGATGCGGGCTGTCACGCTGTGATTTCTTTTTAACAGAAGATAATCAGATTTACCTCAACGAACTAAATACAATGCCGGGCTTTACCCAATGGTCCATGTATCCCTTGCTGTGGGAAAATATGGGCTTGAATTATACGGATTTAATCAGTGAACTTGTCCGTCTGGCACAGGAAATGTTCCACAAAAGAGAAGATCACCTATTTTAAGAATACCTTATCCAAAACCTTCAAGAACTACCTGAAGGTTTTTTATTAAGATACAAAGCCCGTTAAGAACGCAAAAGGAAAATAGGGGACTGACTGACGAATCGGCAGATTCTAAAGTCAGGACATCTTTTTCCCGCAGCGTTTAGGGCGTGTTCAGTTACACAAGATACAAAGCCCGTTTAAAAAGCAAAGCAAAAATGACGGTAAGCCAGAAATCTTCGATTTCGTCGGCGCACCTCTGCCAGAACGACTAGAAGGGTGCGGTCGGCTGCTAAGACGACAAAGCTTTCAGACGTTTACGGCTGACGGTAAGCCAGAAATCTTTGATTTCGTCGGCGCACCTCTGCCAGAACGACTAGAAAGGTGCGGTCGACTGTTAAGGCGACAAAGCTTTCAGACGTTTACGGCTGACGGTAAGTCCGAAATCTCTGATTTCGCAGACGCCCCTCTGCCAGAACGACTAGAAAGGTGCGGTCGACTGTTAAGGCGACAAAGCCTTCAGACGTTTACGGCTGACGGTAAGCTAAAAAGAGCGAGGCAGACCTCCAAGATTATAAACTTTCCTTGTTTTCTGTTCTTAAACTGAGGCTGCTGTTTTATGTTGACAGCTCCTCAAAGAAAGGTGACAGCAGACTGCTGCAGCGTAACGGACTATCTTTATGGTATAATGAGAGCATAAAGTTTTTAGCAGCAGAAAGCGAGAGAAATATGAAATTGAGTCTACATGAGCTTGCCAGAGTTGTCGGTGGCAAAAACACCGTTTCCGATTTTGCTGACCTCCCCCTCCATCATGTTGAATTTGACAGCCGTAAAGTAACAAAGGGTGACTTGTTTCTGCCCTTAAAAGGTCAGCGTGACGGACATGATTTTATTGATGCTGCTTTTGCCAAGGGAGCGGCAGCAACACTGTCAGAAAAGCCAGTTGACAATGTCCCTTATATCCTAGTTGATGATGTCTTAGTAGCTTTGCAGAGACTGGCTAAATATTATCTTGAAAAACAGCGGGTCGATGTTATTGCTGTAACAGGCTCTAATGGCAAAACAACCACAAAAGATATGATTGCTGCTATCCTGTCAACAACCTACAAAACTTATAAAACGCAAGGGAACTACAATAACGAAATCGGCTTGCCCTATACAGTCCTGCATATGCCAGACGATACAGAAAAAATTGTTTTAGAAATGGGACAGGACCATCTGGGAGATATTCATCTTTTGTCAGAGATTGCTAAACCTCGAATTGCTGTGGTAACACTTATTGGTGAGGCACATTTGGAATTTTTTGGCACACGTGAAAAAATTGCTCAAGGGAAGATGCAGATCGCAGATGGTATGGATTCCGACGGGATACTAATCCTTCCGGCTGACCCGATTCTTGATGCCTTTTTACCAGAAAATCAGACAGTTATCCGTTTTGGTTCTGGGCAGGAGATCGGAGTGGAGAATATTGTCGAGCAAAAAGATAGGCTAACTTTTACAACTAATCTCCTGACCGATTCTGTTACTCTGCCTTTATCAGGTAAATACAATGCAACTAATGCTGTTATCAGTGCCTATGTTGGCAAGTTATTAGCGGTATCTGATGCCGATATTCTTTCAGCCTTAAGTGAAATCAGTCTGACAGGCAATCGGACGGAATGGAAAAAAGCTAAGAACGGTGCCGATATTCTTTCAGATGTTTATAATGCTAATCCTACAGCTATGCGACTAATTTTGGAAACTTTTTCAGCTATCCCCAATAACACTGGCGGTAAGAAAATAGCTGTTTTAGCTGATATGAAAGAGCTGGGAGAGCATTCTGTTCAAATGCATACCAGTATTGTGACCCGACTGCTGCCGGACGTTTTAGACACCGTTATTTTTTATGGTGAAGATATTGCCGAGTTGGCTCAATTGGCCAGTCAGATGTTTCCGCCCGGAAAGGTTTATTATTTTAAGAAAAACGAGCAAGAGGATCAGTTCAATGAAATGATGGCCGCAATCAACAATCTCCTGCAGCCTCGCGATCAAATTTTATTTAAGGGCAGCAATTCTATGCAGTTAGAGAAAGCAGTGACAGAACTGCAAAAATGACGGTAAGTCCGAAATCTCTGATTTCGCAGACGCCCCTCTGCCAGGACGACTAGAAGGGTGCAGCAGGCGAAAAGACTGCAAAGCCTTCAGACGTTTACGGCTGACGGTAAGTCCGAAATCTCTGATTTCGCAGACGCCCCTCTGCCAGGACGACTAGAAGGGTGCAGCAGGCGAAAAGACTGCAAAGCCTTCAGACGTTTACGGCTGACGGTAAGTCCGAAATCTCTGATTTCACAGACGCCCCTCTGTCAGGACGACTAGAAGGGTGCAGCAGGCGAAAAGACTGCAAAGCCTTCAGACGTCTACGGCTGACGGTAAGTCTGAAATCTTTGATTTCACAGACGCCCCTCTGTCAGGACGACTAGAAGGGTGCAGCAGGCGAAAAGACTGCAAAGCCTTCAGACGTCTACGGCTAGCTAACAGTAAGCCAAAATCTCAGACAATAAAGTTCCCTCACTCTTCAATTTTTTGCTTGGGGCTGACATCATCCACTGGATGATGTCACTCCACGGCTCTTAAGGCGTGTTCAATTCATAAGATGCAAGTCTGATAAAAATAGGAGATTATAATGTTAAAGGATTTTTTGACAATTCAGGCAACTGAGCCACCCTCAATATCACTGATTGTCTACCTTATCATGATGGGAGCTTTGCTGGCCTTAGTTTATCTTTCTGTCAAATGGCATGACAGACCGCATTTTGTCCGTTTATTCAAAAGGATTCAGCTGCTGCAGCTCCTTTCCCTTTATCTTTGGTACAGTATCTGCCTGATTCCTATTTCAAATAGCCTGCCGCTTTATCACTGCCGTTTGGCGATGCTGGCTATTTTGTTTTTACCGGATAATTTATCAATTAAGCAGTATTTTGCTTTAATGGGCTTTAGCGGAGCTATTTTTGCTTTGATTTATCCTGTGCTGGATCCTTACAATTTTCCGCATATTACTGGTGTCTCTTTCATTATCGGCCATTATGCTCTTTTGGTGAACAGTCTTAATTATCTGCTGAATCATTACCGGATAAAGAAACTGTCTTTTGGTAAAATTACAGGTTATACTTTTATCTTAAATCTTTTTTTAGTAGGCGTTAATCATGTGACAGGCGGGAACTATGGGATTCTTCGGAATACCCCGATTATTGATAACAGCCGCATTTGGTTTAATTATTTAGTGGTATCTCTTGTTTTAAGCCTGAGTTTGGTGCTTTTTGCCCTTTATTTTAATCATAAAAAAAGTCCCGAAAAAGCCACTTCCGATATAAAATAATCAGTTCCAGCCAGCTCCCTGCATTGCACTCACGGCTAGATTTCGCTATAATAAAGAAGCTCTGAGCACTATAAGCTATCAAAAAAATTGACTGTGCTTGGCACTGAAATGAGAGTTTGGGCCCTTTTGCCCTGACTCCTGCTCAAAAAATACAAGGAAATAGGTAAAGAGAATAAATGACAGTTCAAGATGCTATTAAAAAACGCCGAACTTTTGCTATCATCAGTCACCCGGATGCCGGAAAGACGACGATTACTGAGCAGCTTCTGTATTTCGGCGGTGAGATTCGTGAAGCTGGGACGGTTAAAGGAAAGAAGACAGGGACATTTGCCAAGTCCGACTGGATGGATATTGAGAAGCAGCGCGGCATTTCTGTAACGTCTTCTGTTATGCAGTTTGATTACGCCGGAAAACGTGTCAATATTCTTGATACACCAGGGCATGAAGACTTTTCGGAAGACACTTACCGTACGCTGATGGCAGTAGATGCGGCCGTCATGGTTGTGGATTCAGCTAAGGGGATTGAAGCACAGACCAAGAAGCTTTTTGAAGTTGTCAAACACCGCAATATCCCTGTCTTTACTTTTATTAACAAACTGGACCGTGACGGTCGTGAACCGCTGGATTTGCTGGAAGAACTGGAGGAAGTTTTAGGCATCGCCAGTTACCCGATGAATTGGCCGATTGGTATGGGAAAATCTTTTGCTGGTCTGTATGACCTGCATCATCAGCGTTTGGAACTTTACAAAGGAGACCGGCGCTTTGCGGAACTTGCTGAAGGGAAGGAACTCTTTGCAGATAATCCTTTCTATGAACAGGTTTTGGAGGATGTTGAACTGTTAGAGGAAGCCGGCAATGCTTTTTCAGAAGAGGCTGTTTTAACCGGAGATTTGACGCCAGTCTTTTTTGGTTCAGCACTGACTAATTTTGGGGTCCAAACCTTTTTAGATACTTTTCTGGACTATGCTCCGGAGCCGCACAGTCATAAAACAACAGAAGAGCGGGCTGTTTCTCCTTATGATGAAACCTTTTCTGGCTTTGTTTTTAAAATTCAGGCTAACATGGATCCGCGCCACCGTGACCGCATTGCCTTTGTCCGTATTGTATCCGGTGAATTTGAGCCTGGGATGGCCGTCAAACTGACCCGGACCGGTAAAACTCTTAAACTGGCCAATGTGACCCAGTTTATGGCTGAATCCAGAGAAAGTGTCGGCAGAGCCGTGGCCGGAGATATTATTGGTGTTTATGATACAGGAACTTATCAGGTAGGAGATACTTTAACTGCTGGCAAGCAGACCTTTGCCTTTGAACCATTGCCGACCTTTACGCCTGAGCTTTTTATGAAGGTGACTGCTAAAAATGTCATGAAGCAAAAGTCATTTCACAAGGGGATTGAACAGCTGGTGCAGGAAGGCGCCATTCAGCTTTATACCAATTATCAGACAGGCGAATATATGCTTGGTGCGGTCGGTCAGCTGCAGTTTGAAGTCTTCAAACATCGAATGGAAAACGAATATAAGGCAGAAGTGGTTATGACACCGATGGGCAAGAAAACTGTCCGCTGGCTTAAACCGGAGGATTTGGACGAAAGAATGTCGTCCAGCCGTAATATTTTGGCTAAAGACCGTTTTGAGCAGCCTGTTTTTCTTTTTGAAAATGATTTTGCGCTTGGCTGGTTTGCAGATAAGTATCCTGATGTTGTTTTAGAGGAAAAGATGTCCTAAGCATTTGAAGGAAGACCGTCTTTTATCTTGGCTGGTTTAAGCTTAAAGCTGAGTTCCCATGAAAGCGTGTTATTTATGAAATTAAGCTGATTCTCTATCTTTTTTTTCTGGATTGTGTTACACTAATTAAGTTGTCAAACAACAAATTTAAGTTTTATAAGGCGGCTTCGCACTGCCTTTTAGAAAAGAGAAGAAATTGAAATTTACAGAACTAAAATTATCAAAAAATCTGCTGTCGGCAGTAGAAAAGGCTGGATTCACCCAACCTTCGCCTATTCAAGAGCTAACCATTCCTCTAGCTTTAGACGGCAGGGATGTGATAGGGCAGGCGCAGACAGGAACAGGGAAAACGGCGGCTTTTGGTCTTCCGGCTCTCGATAAAATCGATACAGACAGAAATGTGATTCAAGTCCTTGTGGTTGCTCCGACACGTGAACTGGCTGTGCAGAGTCAGGAGGAACTTTTTCGTTTTGGCCGTGAAAAAGGGGTTAAGGTTCGCTCTGTTTATGGCGGCTCAAGCATTGAAAAACAGATTAAGGCACTCAAGTCGGGAGCTCATGTTGTTGTCGGCACTCCCGGACGCCTTCTTGATTTAATAAAACGCAGGGCTCTGAAACTGTCTCATGTTGAAACTTTGATTTTGGATGAAGCAGATGAGATGCTGAATATGGGCTTTTTGGAAGATATTGAAGCTATCATCAGCTATGTTCCTAAAGAGCGGCAGACCCTGCTTTTTTCAGCAACAATGCCTGAAGCTATTAAAGCCATCGGCCTTAAATTTATGAAAGATCCCGAGCATGTTAAAGTGGCTGCCAAAGAACTGACTACTGATTTGGTTGACCAATATTATGTTCGGGTAAAAGAAAGTGAAAAGTTTGACATCATGACCCAACTCATGGATGTTGACCAGCCGGAACTGTCCATTGTTTTTGGCCGGACTAAACGCCGTGTTGACGAGCTGACCCGAGGTCTTAAACTGCGAGGTTTTCGGGCAGAAGGAATTCATGGCGATCTTGATCAAGGCAAGAGACTGCGTGTTCTGCGTGATTTTAAAAATGACGGCCTTGATATTTTAGTTGCGACTGATGTGGCTGCGCGTGGATTAGATATTTCAGGGGTTACCCATGTCTATAACTATGACATTCCGCAGGATCCGGAAAGTTATGTCCACCGTATCGGCCGGACCGGCCGTGCCGGCAAATTTGGCCAGTCTATTACGTTTGTTGCGCCAAATGAAATGGGCTATCTTTCAATCATTGAACAGTTGACGAAAAAACGCATGAAAGGCCTTAAACCGCCGACTGCTGTGGAAGCTTTTCAGGCTAAGAAAAAAGTTGCTCTGCAAAGGATTGAGCGTGATTTTGCAGATGAAGCAGTCCGCGGCCGTTTTGAAAAATTTAAGGGGGATGCTCTTAAGTTAGCGGCTGAATTTACGCCTGAAGAGCTGGCTCTCTATATCCTGAGTATTACTGTCCAAGATCCGGAAGCTCTGCCTAAGGTTGAAATTGCCAGAGAAAAACCCCTTCCCTTTAAGCCATCCAGCAAGGTTTCCAATGACAGAGGCCGGAATCGCGACAGAAACCGCAGCCGTTATGACCGCCGTCGCCGAGACAGCCGCTACGACTTCAAGAGGGGGCCCCGCAGAAGTAAAAATGATTTCCAAAATAAAGATAACAAGCGCCCTCATCGCACTTCCAGCGAAAAAAAGAGCGGTTTTGTTATCCGTAATAAAGGGGAAAGATAGTCTGTATGTGTTTTGCCGCCAAAACAAGGCTTTTTGACAGATAAATTTTAACTCCTTGGACAGATTGAAATGTCCAAGGAGTTTTTTAGCTATCAAACAGTGAAGTGCTTAGGTGCAGTATAAGCTTATGAAGGATATTTGTGAATTCTTATTCTTTTCAAAGGGAGCGGTAGTTCTGCGGGTCAGTGTTTTATATATACTGATATTCTTTACTGGCTCTCGTCAGTCTGCGATTTGATATAAGCCAACTTTTCAGCCCTCTTTTTTTGCTTAAACCGTTTTTCAGCTTTCATGGCAGCATTTTTATGATTAAAAGCTTCCCAATAAAGGAGTTTAACCGGCAGCCGGCTTTTTGTATATTTGGCTCCCTTACCGGCATTGTGGGTTTTCAGCCGCTTTTTAAGATTAGTAGTATAGCCTGTATAGAGACTTCCGTCCGCACATTCTAAGACATACATATAAGCCTGGGGCTGGGCATCTGTGCCAAAATACATGGCAGCCACTTGATCGGTATACTCACCATTGTCTTTATGAACAATCAGAGGCGGCAGAATTTTCAGCCCTTCCAGTGAGCCATCTTTAATAGCTTCGACAAGGAGCATATTGGCCTCTTTATTTTGCTTAGGATAGACAAACTGAAGACGTTTAGGAGCCAATTTATATTTTTTGAGGGTGTCGATAATTTCCATGAAACGCTCCGGGCGGTGCACTAAAGCCAGCCGACCATTTGATTTTAAGGCCTGCTGACTGACCGCACAAATGTCTTCCAAGTTGGTAGCCACTTCATGTCTGGCTAATAAATAATGAGGAGACAAATTTTTTTTGGAATGTACGCTTGCTTTAAAGTAGGGCGGATTGCAGAGAATTAAGTCAACCCCTGAACGCGGGACGTGGTCTAATAGGTTGCTGAGATTGTCTTCGACCATAGTAACCTGATTTTCCAGCTGGTTGAGTTCAATAGAACGCCGTCCCATATCTGCCAGACGTTCCTGCAGTTCGATTTCGACAATTTTGGCCTTGGTTTGGGTTGCAGCAAAAAGCCCAACGGCCCCATTACCTGAGCACAAATCAACAACTAATCCTTTGCTGGGGATTTTGGGAAAACGAGAGAGTAAAACAGAATCAACGGAATAACTGAAAACATCTTTGTTTTGAATAATTTTAACATCAGTAGAAAAAAGCTGATCAATCCGCTCTTTATTTTTTAAAATCGGCTTAGTCATGGCTTTTATTATAACAAAATTTCTTTTTGCTGAAAACTGGACTTGTCCCTTTTGACTGCTGAAACGGTGCCTTTACAGCTGCCTCCTCACTCTTAAAAAACGAAGGCGGAGAAGAATCGTGACAGCAAAGCTATCGATTTCTCTCCTGCTTCTGAAGAGACAATCGTTACATCTGTCGGAAAAGCCGGTCATTTGCTTATAAAAGTTAAGCTCACAAAGGCCATATTTTAAAGCAAGATTCTGGATAATCATCCTGCGACTCCCTTTTTGGCGGGCTGATTTTTTGCAGCTTAGTCTGTGCTGGGCAACAGAAATATTTTAAAATAGGCAGGAAAATTATTTTTCTGTCTTCTTAAACAAGCCAATAAATGGTACAATAAAAAGGAATATTTATAAGATTTAAGGCAGGCAGATAAAGTGCTACTAGACGACTAGCGTCCTGCCGAAGAGCCTTGAGCCGATTTTGAAAGCTTAAGTTTTAACCGCACCTTTCCGGTCGTCTTAGCGGCCGACTGCCCCTTCTAGCCGTCCTGACAGAGGTGCGTCTGCGAAATCGAAGATTTCGGACTTACCGCCATTTTTACTTTGCTCTTTTAACGGGCTTTGTATCTTGTTAAATTGAACACGCCCTAAACGCTGCGGGAAAAAGATGGCTGTCATCGTGATGCACAAGCATCACTTGCCATCCCCTATTTTCCTTTTGCGTTTTTAACGGGCTTTGTATCTTGTTAAAAGGAGAGAGTTGTGTTTTACGCTTATTTACGTGGTTTGGTTGCTTTTTTGCTTTGGTTGGTTAATGGCAATGCCCGTTATCACCATCGTGATCGGATATTAGATCAAAAAGAAAACTATATTCTAGTTGCTCCTCACCGCACATGGTGGGATCCTGTTTATCTGGCTTTTGCAACAAAGCCTAAACAGTTTATCTTTATGGCTAAGAAAGAGCTTTTTACCAATCGGATTTTTGGCTGGTGGATTCGTATGTGCGGAGCTTTTCCAATAGACCGTGAGAATCCGGGACAGGAAGCCATTAAATATCCGGTTAAAGTTTTGAAAAACAGTGACCGTTCTTTAATTATGTTTCCTAGCGGGAGCCGTCATTCCACCGATGTCAAGGGAGGAGTAGCAGTAATTGCTAAAATGGCTAAAGTCAAAATTCAGCCAGCTGTCTATGGCGGTCCGCGCTCCTTTAAAGGCCTGCTTAAGGGGGAACCGATTGATATTAATTTTGGTCAGGCTATTGATATTAGTGATATTAAACGGATGAATGATACTGGTATTGAGGAGGTTGCCGAGCGTATTCAAACCAGCTTTTCCAGCCTAGATGCTGAGAACGCTGACTGCGGCCGGACAAAAAAGCTGAACCCGCTGACCTATATTTTCCGTATTCCTTTAGGACTTATCGCTCTTATTCTGGTTCTGCTGACCTTGCTGTTCAGTTATCTTGCAAGCTTTGTCTGGAACCCTGAAAAGCATCGCAAATAGAAGAATACTGGCAGCTGAACATTATTCATAAAGATTATTTTAAGGCTTCGAACAGGTAAAACACCGTGTTTGAGGCCTTTTATAATGGCTAAAACTTATCATTTTCTTTTTGTTTTTTTCGAATAGTAATATAAAGGAGGTTTGCATGATAGAAGAAATATTAGATAAGTTTAAAGGAAATAAGGCGATTTGGCTGTCAGTTCTGTTCTGTTCATGTACAGTTCTGCTGGGACTGATTTTTTATGGCTTTTCCCGTCAGCCTCAGGCAGGCAGCAGTGAATTCCCAGCCTACCAAACCAGTTTCAGCAGCAGCGAACAAGCCCAGTCTTCTCTGCTTGATAAGGATTCAAAAAAACAGAGCAGCAAAGCTGAAATTACCGTTGATATAAAAGGAGCTGTTCAGAAAGAAGGCGTTTATACTTTGCCGGCTGGCAGCCGAGTAAGTGATGCAGTCAAGCTTGCCGGCGGTCTGACTGCAGAAGCCGATAGGAATTCAATCAATCTGGCACAAAAAATAGAAGATGAAGCAGTGATTTATGTTGCTGTGAAAGGGGAAAATATCAGTGTAATTGCTCCGGTGCAGCCATCAGCCGATTTGGGAGACAGCAGTGCAGGAGATGCCAGCAATGAGAAAATTAATTTAAATACGGCAACGCTTGCCGAACTTCAGACAATCTCAGGTATTGGGGAAAAGCGTGCTCAGGATATTATCGATTATCGCGATAGTAAAGGCGGTTTCAGCTCTGTGGAGGAATTAGCTGAAATTTCCGGTATTGGCGAGAAAACGTTAGCAAAACTCAAAGAAGAGGTTACTGTTGATTAATTTCTATTTGGTAAAGCCGATTCATTTAGCCTTTTTATTGCTTTTACTTTATTTTTGGCTGTTTTCTGCAGAGCCTTTAGCTCTGTTTCTGCTGATCCTTGCTTTGATTTGCTTGTTTAAGCAGTACACTTGGCAAAAAGTCTTAACTGCTGCAGTGGTATTAGGTTTTTTTGCTGTTTATTTTTGTATCTGGCAGAAGCAGCAGTCAAGAGCATATCAGGCAGCTCCCAAGTCTGTCAGTTACATCGAAATGATCCCTGACAGTATAGCAATTAATGGTGATCTGCTTTCTTTTCAGGGGCAGTCTTCTAAAGAAGAATACCAAGTTTTTTACCGGCTCAGGTCAAAAACAGAAAAAGATTTTTTTAGCCATCTTGATGAGACGGTTATCCTGCAGGCAGAAGCCAATACGGAAGAAGCGGAAAGCATACGCAATTTTAATGGCTTCGATTACCGCAGCTACCTAAAAAATCGGGGAATTTACAGGCTGATTAATCTTAATAAAATTCAAACAGTCCGGCGGCCATTCAAAAAATCTATTGTCACCTGTTTTCGAGAATGGCGGCGCAAAGCCATTGTCTTTATTCAAAGTCAGTTTCCTGCCCCAATGCGGCATTATATGACAGGACTTCTGTTTGGTTATTTGGATAAATCATTTGATGAGATGACCGATTTATACACCAACCTTGGCCTTATCCACCTGTTTGCCTTATCAGGAATGCATGTCAGTTTTTTTATACGGCTTTTCCGATTTTGTTTTTTACGACTGGGTGTAAGGCGTGATTATGTAGATTACCTGCAGATTCCTTTTTCATTTCTGTATGCTGTTTTGACAGGATTTTCTGTTTCTGTTATCCGCAGCCTAGTCCAAAATGCTTTCTCCAGACTTGGAGTTAAAAAGATGGACAATTTAGCATTGACACTGATTGCTTTTTTTCTGCTAATGCCGCATTTTCTCTTAACAAGAGCCGGGATACTGTCTTTTGCCTATGCTTTTATATTAACTTTGATAGATTTTTCTCATCTCAGCAGCTATAAAAAGAAAATAATGGAAAGTTTAGCGCTTGCTGCAGGGATATTACCCATTTTGCTCTACTTTTTTTCGGTTTTTCAGCCCTTGTCTGTTCTGCTTACAGCCTTCTTTTCCATGACTTTCGAGTTTCTTCTTTTGCCTATGTTGGTCTTCATTTTTCTAATTTCACCTATTGTTAAACTGACCTTTGTTAATGTTCTCTTTCTTTTTCTGGAAACATTTATCACCTGGATTAGTCAGCTTTTCCGTCACCCCTTTGTTTTGGGACGGCCTCATTTATTAGTCCTTATTTTACTGCTGATTTTGCTGGGCCTGCTTTATGATTTTTGCCGTCAAAAGAAGATAGCTATAGTCCTGAGCCTATCGATTGCCCTCTTGCTTTTTAGCAGTAAATTTCCTTTGGGAAATGAGCTGACAGTAGTCGATGTTGGGCAGGGCGACAGTATTCTTTTGAGAGATCAGAGAGGGAAAACAGTCTTGATTGATGTCGGTGGTCGGCCGGTATTTACCAGTAAAGAAAGCTGGCAGGAAAGGACAGGAAAAAGTAATGCTGAAAGAACTCTGATTCCGTATCTGCGCAGCCGCGGAATCAGTAAAATTGACCAGCTGGTCTTAACGCATGCCGATACTGACCATGTTGGAGACTTACAGGTTCTTGCCAAATATTTTAAAATTGGAGAAATCTTAGTCAGTTACGGCAGTTTGACACAGACCGATTTTGTCCAAAGATTAAAGGCGACGAGAACTAAGGTGCGTACCGTTAAAGCAGGAGACAGTCTTTCAATCATGCAGAGCCGTTTATATGTTCTTTATCCTTATAAAAAAGGAGACGGCGGCAACAACGACTCTCTGGTGCTGTATGGGCGTTTGCTAAATCAGACCTTTCTATTTACAGGTGATTTAGAAAATACAGGTGAAAAGGAGTTGATGCAGATCTATAAGGAATTGCCTGTTGATGTCTTAAAAGCAGGGCATCATGGGAGCAAGGGGTCGACCAGTTCAGAGTTTTTAAACTTTATTAAACCTAAATATGCTTTAATCTCTGCCGGCTTTCACAATCGCTACCGGCATCCCCATCAGGAGACATTGGATCGGCTGAGCGCTGCTGCTGTTGAGGTTTATCGGACAGACCTGCAGGGAGCCATCCGTTTTCGGGGCTGGAACAGCTGGCAGATAGAGACCGTAAAATGAGCTGCTAAACCGTCAAAAGATAAGAAAGTGCAGCAGTCCGTGCCGTTTTGATAGTACAGTTAATAAAGATACTAAAGCCTGTTTTAGAGTTTTTCCTTAGAAATTTCTTGAAAAGCTGCTGCTGTACTGAGCCAGAATGCTAGATTTTTGCGGCTGAATTTGTCTTTTTAGAAAAAACGTGGTATGATGGAAAAATAAAATAGACAGGAGATATTTAATGTTTAAAGCTTATAAAAAATTCTGGTTGCAGTATGCAGATTTTACTGGTAAATCGACCCGTTCTGATTATTGGTGGGTTGTTCTTTGTAATTTTTTAATTGCCTTACCTTTCGGGCTGATTGCTTCAGCCATTTTTATGAGTCAGATTTTTTCAATATTGGCTTCTTATGCTGACAGCTATTATACAATGACAGAAGAAGAACTTGCTTATCTTATTTTAAGCAATCTTGGTGCTTTACTGCCCCTGATGCTCATTGGTGTTATATGGAATATTGCCATTTTTGTCCCAACTTTGGCACTGCAAGTCCGGCGTCTGCGTGATGCCGGTTTCCACTGGGCTTTCATTTTCTTCAATTTGGGGCAGCTCTTGCTTCCTATTCCTTTTATCGGTTGGCTTTTTGCACTTGGCTGTCAGGTTACGCTTATCGTATTTTTCTGTTTCCCAAGCAAGAATCAAGCCGGCAGTATATCAGCAGGTTACGCAGCAGCCCCTCAAACACCTACAGCGGCTCCTGATGGATCTGTGAAGGCTGCTGAAACTTCTGCAGCAGTTCACGAAGCGCCGTCTGCTCTTTCTCATACTGTTGCAGATTCAGCTGACTCGGCTGCCCATCACTCCGAACCGGTAAGCCCGGCTATGGATTCAGCTGTTACTCCAAACAGTGAGACCGAAAGCTTTGATTCTGCCATCTCTGAAAAAGGAGAATAATCTGTGAGTCAGCCTGTTGTAGCTGATAAAGTTTAATGTAGCGGGCTGATTTCCCTGCTGAACTTTATCAGGCAGCAGGCTTTTTCTCTCAAAATACGGTTTTGAGGTAATGCATATCAGGGCGGGACAGGCTTGGTCTTTCATTACACTGTTCTGCTGCCTTGCTTTATTTGAAGTTTGGATTAGGAAAAAAGAATGCTTGCAATTGAAAAAATAGAACACTTAAGGAAAGAAAGTTTGCGTCCGATTACGGTTTTATCTGGCGAAGACTGGGGCCAGTACAGTCAGATGAAGCAGCTTTTAATGGAAAGGATTGCCTTTAGTACCTCTGATTTGTCTTATTCGTATTTCGATATGGCAGAAACAGATTATCAAGAGGCGGAAATGGATTTGGAAAGTCTGCCTTTTTTTTCAGATGAAAAAATAGTTATTTTTGATAATTTTTTAGATCTGACGACCGCTAAAAAAACTTTTCTGGATGAAGCTTCGCTTAAACGCTTTGAAGCTTATTTGGAAAATCCTGTTGCCAGCACGCGTCTGCTTATTTTGGCACCGGGAAAGCTGGACGGCAAACGCCGTATTGTTAAACTGCTGAAGCGAGACGCTCAGGTTTTTGAAGCCGGTCCCATTAAAGAAGCGGAACTCAGAACTTATTTTCAAAAAATTGCCCATCAGAATGGGCTGGTTTTTGAAAAAGGGGTTTTTGATGAATTGCTGCTTAAATCCAATTTTGATTTTAGTGAAATCGTGAAAAATCTCCAATTTTTAACAGCTTATAAAAAAGATGGTCAGGTTACAGCATCTGATGTTGTTCAGGCAATTCCCAAAACACTGCAGGATAATATTTTTGAACTGACCCAGCTTATTTTGGGTGGTAAAATTGATATGGCGCGTGAATTGCTTAGAGATCTGCGTTTGCAGGGTGAAGATGACATTAAGCTGATTGCTGTTATGATTGGGCAGTTTCGAATGTTTATACAGGTCAAAATATTATCCGGACAGGGTAAAAATGAACAGCAGATTACGGCAGACTTATCAGATTATCTGGGACGCAGGGTTAATCCTTATCAAGTTAAATTTGCTTTGCGGGACTCACGGACGCTGTCACTTCCTTTTTTAAAACAGGCAGTGGCCGACTTGATAGAAACGGATTACATGATTAAAAAAGGTGTCTATGATAAAGCTTATCTTTTTGATCTTGCCCTGCTTAAAATTATCAGCAGCAAAAGCAAACTGTCAGCAAATTGACCGAGGCTATTATAATGCCCGGAGGTTTCTACAAGCCAAATGGGAAAGTGTTGTTTAGCAGGTCGGATTGAGTTTATTGATTTCAGTAAAAAATTCATAATCAAATTCTTTGAAGGTCCTAGCTTTTTACGATACAATAGCATCATCAAAAAGAAAAGAGGAACATGATATGGCAATTATTTTACCAGATCTTCCCTACGCTTATGACGCACTTGAACCTTATATTGATACAGAAACAATGACACTGCACCATGATAAGCACCATGCTACGTATGTAGCTAATGTAAATGCTGTCTTGGAGAAACACCCTGAAATTGGAGACAATTTAGAGGTTCTCTTAGCAGATGTTGAACAAATTCCGGCTGATATCCGTCAAGCTGTCATTAATAACGGCGGCGGCCATCTTAACCATGCTCTTTTCTGGGAGCTGCTCTCACCTCAAAAAACTGAACCGACTGCTGAACTTGCTCAAGCTATTGATGAAGCGTTCGGGTCATTTGAAGAATTTAAAACAACTTTTTCAACTGCTGCTGCAACACGTTTCGGTTCCGGCTGGGCATGGCTTGTGGTTGGAGCCGGAGGCAAACTTGAGGTGATTTCTACGGCTAACCAAGACAGCCCGATTATGCAGGGCAAGTTTCCTATTTTGGGACTTGATGTCTGGGAACATGCTTATTACCTCAGCTACCGCAATGTTCGTCCGGATTATATTAAGGCTTTCTTTGAAGTTATCAACTGGCCTAAGGTTGCTGAACTTTATCAGCAAGCCACATCTGTCTAAAGAAGGTTAGTAAGCTGCTTCCGGCTTATCAGCTACTTCTAATCTCTGCAGAAATCTGAGTACTGGACTGTTTCAAGCAGGACCGGGCAAAAAAGATTTATAAAAGAACTTGATTCTGTAATGAAACCGGGTTAAGTTCTTTTTTTGTTCTATTAATCCAAAATAATTGAAATCGTCTTGCTTTTTTTTATCTTTATTATAAAATAGAGGGGTTAGGAGAAATAAGATGCATAAAAGAAAAAAAGAGATGATGACGGGGACTGTTGTCTGCGGTTTACTGCTGCTGGCAGTTGCTGTTGTTTTTTTAATCATGGCTAACCAAGCTATCAGCCACAGCCGTAAAAAACAACCGTCCCAGTCCAGCAGTGCACAAGCCTCATCAGGGTCTGATTCTGTTTCGCAGGCTGATGAGAACCTGCCGGTCAAAACGGATGAGCAAAAGCAGGCTGCCTTCGATGCTGATGCAGCAACTATGGAAGCTTATGGTCTGACCTATGATTATGTTCATAGCAATCTAGTTGAGACGGTGCAGGCCTTTCTGGCGGATCAGGGAATTGAACCATCACAGATTGCTTTTTCTTATAAGAATGTGATGACAGGTGAGACTTATGCCATGAATGATACCCAGCCCATGACTGCCGGAAGTACCTACAAACTGCCCTTAAACATGCTGGTTGTGGATGCAGTGACAGAAGGGGAGCTCTCCATGACCGAAAGATTTGATATTACCGAAACAGAGTATGAATATCTGGGAGAGCATGATGCTTATGTGGCCCAGTTTGACGGTGCAATGACAATTGCAGACATGCAGGAATACTCACTGGTCTATTCTGAAAATACACCCGCTTATGCTTTGGCTGAGCGCTTAGGGGGGCTGGAAAAAGTTTATCCTATGTTTAACCGCTATGGTGAATCTAAAGCTGATATAAAGACTATCCAGTCTGAAGGTAATAAAACGACAACTGACTACTACATCCAGGTTTTAGATTATTTGTGGCAGCATCAGGAAAAATATGCCGATATTCTCTATTATCTGGAGCAGTCCTTCCCTGAATATTATTATCGCACCTTTATGCCATCCGGAGTTGTTGTAGCACAAAAGCCGGGTTATGTTCGTGAAGCGCTCAATGTTGACGCTATTGTCTACGAAGAGACACCGTATATTGTTGCCATATACACCGCCGGTTTAGGAGGTTCAGATGAGACGACAGAGGAAGTCAATAATTATGGCCTTTATCAGCTGGAGGCTTTGGCCTATGTGATTAATGAGTGGCACCGTGTTAATATGAATCCGGCACTCACTGCAAAACAAACAGTACTTGACAATTGAAAAAACTCCCGCTCATCCATATTTGGATCGGGAGTTTTTTAATTGCTATTTTGCTGTAAAATCCGAAGACTGCTGTCAATGGTTTTTTTATGGATATCATAGAGCAGTTTTTTAGCTTGACTGTCACTGATGCTGGGCTGCTTCAGCCATTCGAAAATAAAACCTGTCACAGCAGAGGCCAAATAAGAGACATAAAGGTGATTAACAGAACTGAGGCCGTCTTTAGCCAGAAACTGTGTACCTGTCAGACATTTCTCAAAAATGGTATCAGTAAAGAGTTTGAGAAAGAGGCCGTTATCCCTTGCAATAAGAATGGCAATAGCTTCTTTGTGCTCAATGATACTGTCAATAATCCCATCAGTATAGAGTTTGTTATGAGATTGACTGATCTGGTTTAAATTAGCTGCTTTGGGTTCAAATGCTGCTGCCAGGCTGTCCAAAATCCTTGTGATGATTTCGCGGTAAAGTCCGTCTTTTGTATCATAATGGAGATAGAAGGTATTTCGGCTGCATTTTGCTCTCTGGCAAATCTCTTTGACCGTAATAGTCCGGCATTCTTTTTCGCCCATCAGAGATAGGTAAGCCAGCTGCAGATTTTCTTCAGTTTTTTGATAACGTAAGTCGTTTTTATTCATAGTCATCACCTCTTATAGGACATTTTACCATATAACTGTTAGTTAAGCGACAATTAAGGGGAATATATCTATTGTTTCTTAGTATGAAAGCGTTATAATAGTAATAATAATAAAGAATTGAGGTAGTGAAATGCAGAATCGTGTCACAGAAATTTTAGGGATTGAAAAGCCTATTATTCAAGGCCCTTTAAACTGGCTGACAGATGGAAAATATGTTGCTGCAGTCAGCAAGGCAGGAGGGCTGGGTGTTTTTGGCTTCAATGCTGGACAAAAAGAAGCTGTTTATACTGTTGAAGAGACAGTGGCTAATATGCGCCGTGAAATTAAAATAGCTAAGGCCATTACTGATAAACCGATGGGCATGAACATAGCTCCCGGACATCCTTCAACTGATATGTTTACCCAGCCTATGCTGGATTTGATGGTTGAAGAAGGTATTGGAACGGCAGTCATGGTTGGTGATTTTTCAGCTTACTGGACAGAACGTTTCCATGAGAAAGGGATTAAAGTTGTTTTTAGAGCTCAGACTCCAACAGTTGAAAACACTGAGGAAGCTATTCAAGGCGGGGCAGATATCATTGTTGCAACTGGTTTTGACGAAGGAGGCACTGTACCTGAAAAAGTTATCGGGACCTTTTCAATTGTCCCTATGATTGTTGATGCGGCTAAAGGACGGGTTCCGGTTATGGCTGCCGGCGGTATCGCAGACGAACGGACAGCTGAAGCAGCCTTTGTGCTCGGTGCTGAAGGCCTGTTTGTCGGAACAGCGCTTATGATGGCAGAAGAATCGGTATTGGCACAAAATATCAAGGAAATGGCACTTAAAGCTAATGCCAGCGATTTGCTCATGTATCGAACGGTTCCTGCTTTTTACCGTTCACTCCCCGGTGAACTTCCTAATCATTTGGTTGAGCTCAGTAAAGCCGGAAAATCTGAAGAAGAGATTTACCAAGCACAGCATGCTTATGAAGGAATGCGTGATGGTATGCTCTTTGGTGATTTGAGCAAAGGTTTCGCTTCCTTTGGTTTGGGGATTTCAATGATTCACCAGATTGAGCCTGTAGCTGATATTATTGACAGGCTGATGTCAGGTATCAAACGTTTTCTGTAAAAAAGGCTATAATCGCATAAATCCCTTCTCACATGCAGTGAGGAGGGATTTTAGTTTTTTGCTTTTTATATAAACTGTCCGGCCTTATTCCAAGTTTTAGTTTTAAATCTTACTGTAAGCTTCTGACTGACAGCAGGCTGTGTTGGTGCTGCAGTGCGGAAAGAGCCGTGCTGTTTGTCTATCCGGCCGTATCTGTTTGAACTGAAGTCAGAATAAGCAAAAGCAGGATAAGGAATTAAATTTGCTGATAAGGCTTCCCTGTAGTTTCCTGCTGTAAATGCCAAGAATTTGCCGCTGTGCTGTAAATCTTCTCTGCTAGTCCTATAGACGCGGCCTGCATTTGAATAAGGTGCAGGAGCTGTTTCAGGCTGCTTTGCTTTTAAAAAGTTTGCTCCAGCCTCTGTTTGTTCTTTTCTCTGCTCGGCCTTCGTTTCTAAATTTAAGTCAGCAGGGCTGCCGTCTGCAGTCTTTGTATCTTTTTTTGTTTCAGCTTTGTCTGTCTGCTCAGAAGTGTTTTCTTCTGAGGTATTCACCTCTTCTGTCTGAGACGGGGTGCTGCTGGCAGAAGGGGGAGCTGTTTCTGAAGCTGTGTCACTATCATAGGCTGCTTGTTCAGAAGGAAGAGGAGCTTCTGCAGAGGTGCCTGCTGAACTGCTGCCTCTTTCAGAGCTATCAGTCTCTCCGGGCAAGAGAGGAGAAGCTGTATCACTAGGAACTGCAGCCGGTTTTTCACTTTCGTCTATTTGAGAAAAACCAGGAAAGATGATAGAATCATCAGCTGCTGTTCTGTTTCCGTCAAAACTTGGCGGATTGTCAGGCATCATACCGTCACCTACCATAGGACCTCCCATCCCCATACCGAAAGCATTTGCACTGCTTTCGGTTGTGGCTGCTGCACTAGCAGATCTTCCGCTTGAAGTTATTACAGTATAAATTGCTCCTGCGGTCAGATTTTCAGAAGAGAAGACAATATTAGAAAAGTTTGTTTCAGCAGTTGCGGCTGCAATAATGTTGCCGTTGCTGTCTGTGATTGTAATGGTATCTCCTTGACTGCCGGAAATATTAGTCATTATATAGGCCTGGCTGGAGCCTGTTGTAAAAGCCTGAGCCATACCATTACTGCCAATAGCCCAGACTGTTCCGCCGGAAATAAGACCAATGCCATCATAATCAAGGGCCGAATTATCTGCAGATGTCTGAGCCAGATAAACACTGCCTCCGGATATGATGAGGTTACCATTAGAATCCAGGGCATCGCCGCCGGCTGTAATACTAAGGACTGCACCGGCAATGCGGATAGCCACTTCGTGTTCAATATCAGCAGTAGAATTAGTTAAATTGCTTAAATCGGCACTGTCTTTGCTTGTCCATTCAGTAGCATTAATACCGTCGTCTCCGGCATTAATGGTGATTGTCCCGCCAGTCAGATTGATATAGCGGCCTTCAATTCCTTCATCACCTGATGTAATGGAAAGAACTGAGTCCCCTTCGATAGTGACCGTGTCACCAGCAGTAATCCCCTTATCTGCTGCTTCAATGGTCAATACAGAATCAGTAACAGTCAGGTCTGCAGCATTGACATCAGTATCATCTTCAATCTGAATCCCATCATCACCTGCAGTGATAAGGACTGTCGAGTTGATAAGCTTAACATCGGTCGTCGCATGCAGACCGTCTTTGGCTGCGGAGATTAGGCTGAGTACAGCACCATCAATGGTCACACTTGCTGCTTTGACAGCATGTTTGGCGCTGCTGCTTACTGTCAGGCTGCTCTTGTCCCTGGAAGTGACGTAGAGGGCGCCAGCTGCTTCGATCGTATTGGTCAATGCTGAAGAGATAGAGCTGTCAGATAAGATGATAAGAGCGAGATCGCCGTTTGAGTAGATATTGGAATTTGTCAGTTCAAGATTGTCTAATTGAAGGGTTACGGCTTCAGTAACCGCTGAATCGATTGTTATGCTATAGCCATCTCCCATACCACTGATGGTATAGACCCCTGCCTGAGTGATAGTGATAGTGTTTGCTGAAATTGTCACATTATCTGAATCTGATGCAGCTCCATCCTCAGAAAGCACAATAGCTGCTGTTTCTTTAGCTGTGTCAGTGTCTGCGATTTCATCTGTCTTTTTTGCTTCTCCATCTGTAGACAAACCTTTATCTGTTTCTTCTGCTGCAACCGCTACTGAATCATCTGTTTTTTCTGCGTCTGCATCAACAGCAGTACTATCGGTTTTTATTGCTGATTCACTAGAATTTACTACAGCTTCTGAATTCTCCTGCTGGTCTGTATCTGAAAGACTGCTCTTAGTTTCATCTGCATTAATATTGGCTGGCTCTTCATCCGAGCTGGTCGCCGAGGTATAATCGCTCGTTGGTATTTCTGCCGGAAATCCTGAGTTTGCTACGTCTTCTGCGGCTGCCTCTCGGCCACTGCTTAGGACAGTAAAAGCCGCTGCAAGGGTGAGACCAGCTATCAATCCTTGTTTTGTTTTTCGCTTGATACCGTGTCCCTTGGCCTGTGAGAAGGCTGAGCGATTAAATAGATAGTTCTTATTCATCAAGTAACCTCATTTCTTTCTTACTAGCCATATAGTCTACACAGAAAGACTTAAGGAAATCCTAAAGTCAGTATAAAGGAAAAATGGGATACTGCAGCTGATGTCATCACAAAAAACGATTTCGCATTTTTTAGCAATATTCTGTTTGTCGTCACACGACTAAAGGTCAGCTGCTTATCTAGGAGCCACTATGTGATGGGCTGAAGAATTTGAAGGCTTTTGTGGTATTTTAACAAGATTTGAGCTGATTAAGAGGGATAATCGTTTAGTTTTACAATTAAAGCCCTATTTTTCTATGGTATGATAATAGCAGTAGCAAATGGGTAATCAGGCTTTTAAAAAGTCGAACAGGGCTTGGGGATCCAGAAAAAGGCGATATAATCAAAAAGATTGTCAATGAATTATCAGTGTGGGCGCTTTTGTGAGTTTGTCCCATCCTTGTACTTGCAGCATATGGCCTGAGCCCATTTCACGGTCGCCTTTTTAACGGGCTTTGTATCTTGTTGGAATTGAACACGCCCTAAACGCTGCGGGAAAAGACTAGTCAAGTTGAGTGCTGATTTCTTTACTATCCAGCCGTAAACGTCTGAAGGCTTTGTCGTCCTACGGCCGACCGCACCCTTCTAGTCGTTCTGGCAGGGGTGCATCTGCGAAATCAGAGATTTCGGACTTACCGCCTATTTTCCTTTTGCGTTTTTAACGGACTTTATATCTTGTTGGAATTGAACACGCCCTAAACGCTGCGGGAAAAAAGCATGGTCAAATATAGAACTGATTTCAAGTTAGGCAGCCGTAAACGCTGCGGGAAAAGACTAGTCAAGCTGAGTGCTGATTTCTTTACTATCCAGCCGTAAACGTCTGAAGGCTTTGCAGTCTTTACAGCCTGCCGCACCCTTCTAGTCGTTCTGGCAGGGGTGCGTCTGCGAAATCAGAGATTTCGGACTTACCGCCTATTTTCCTTTTGCGTTTTTAACGGACTTTGTATCTTGTTGGAGGAGGTTGTTATGAAACTTAAAGCTGGGACGTATTTTGGAAAAGGACAGGGGCAGCATGGGGATTATGATGTTGAAGTTGAGGTTTCTGAAAGTGCCATTAAAAGTGTTAAGGTGCTGGGAGATCATGGGTCGCCCGCTTATCCTGATACAGCAGCGACAGAAATTCCTGAACGGATTTTAGCTGCTCAGTCAACAACAGTAGATGCAGTCAGCGGAGCCAGCGTTTCTTCACATGCCATCATGGAAGCCGTCAGAGATGCTCTGCTGAAGGCAGGCTTGGAGGAGGAAGACGACTTGTCAAGTCAGGAGATTTCGGTTGATGTGGCTGTCGTTGCTGCGGGGCCGGCCGGATTAACAGCTGCTGTGACTGCGGCAGAAGCCGGCCTGTCGGTTGCTGTTTTTGAAAAGCAGGCAATTACAGGCGGTACAGCCAACATGGGGATGGGACCTTTAGGGATTGACACCAAGATTCAGAAAAGCTTGTTTAATAATATCTCTGTTGAAGAGGCTTTGATTAAGCAAATGACCTATACTCATTATCGTGTAGATGGCGACGTGGTGCAGACTTATTTCAAGCTTTCAAGCGATACTATTGAATGGTTGGAAGATATGGGGGTCAAATTCACTGGAGCTTTTCGCTATTTCAAAGAATCAGAAGCAACTTGGCATATTGTCGATAATGACGGTAAAATTGGACCTGGTGCCGCAGCGCCTATGAATAAGGCACTGACAAAACGGGCTAAGGATTTAGGTGTCAGTTTTTATTTGAATACTCCAGTGGAGGATCTTATCACAGCTGATGGCAAAGTTACCGGCCTGCTTGCTAAAAGCAAGACCGGACGTATTATTAAGGTGCAGGCTCGAGCTGTAGTAGTCTGTACGGGTGGTTTTGGCTCTAATGCCCAGATGCTTGCTGAGGAGTTTGGCTATCACTTAAATCAAGATTTCTTTACCTTCAATGTTCCCGGAATTACCGGGGACGGCCTGAGAATGATGTGGAAGGCAGGTGCTCAGAAGTTTGGCTTGGCGATGGAGAGTATCTTTGTTTTGCCGCATAATCTGCAGTATATGATTGCTGATGGTGTGCTGCGCCAGCCTAATCTCTTGATTAACCAATACGGTGAGAGGTTTATGAACGAAGGAGATATGGGCAATACAACCTTTGCCGGAAATGCTATTGAACTGCAGCCCGGTCATTATGCCTATTGTATTATGGATTATGGGATTTTAAAGCATTATCAGGACAAGGGCCCAGATATTGTGGATTTGGTGCATTCAGCAGAAGGCTTTCAGCTGCTTGATCAGGATATTAAAAAAGCTAAAGAAAATGGGTATGATGCTATCATTACAGCTGATTCTGTAGCAGAGCTGAGCCGAAAGCTGCAGATTCCGCAAGAAAAACTGCAGGCAACCATTGACGAGTACAATACCTATTGTGCCCAAGGCTATGATGAGGCATTTTTCAAAAAAAAGGCCTACTTACACCCGATTACAGGGGAAGGCGGCTATCTGGTCGGTAAATATTATGTCGGAGCTTACGGTACAATGGGAGGCGTCCGAATCAATAGGCACTGTCAGGTACTGGACGCGGAAAACCACATTATTCCCGGTCTTTACAGTGCGGGTTCTGACGCCAATACGATTTATGGTGACAGTTATAATTTTACTTTACCCGGCAATTCAATGGGCTTTGCCCTTAATTCCGGCCGCATGGCCGGACAGGCTTTAGTAAAAGAGCTAAAAGAATAAATAAGTCAAACAAGCCATCAGGGTAAAAAACAGTCCTGATGGCTTGTTTATTTATGTTTAAAGAAAGTATAAATCGTTTTTAATAATGAGATTCTGGTCATCAATATCACCGATTTGAAAGAGCTGAACTAAAGAATCATAATAGGTCTTTAAGAGCAGCCAATCGTCAAGGTCATTGGCTAAGATTTTTTTGATTTGTTTAATACGGTAACGCAGTGTATTGGCATGGATCCACAGCTGATCGGCAATGGCATTGGTATTTTGATTAAATAAAATATAATAAGCTAAAGTCAGTAGTAAATGGCTCTTTTTTTCTTGATCCGTTTTAAAAAGCTGGATGATATCCGGATGAATAAAAATCGGCCGGCCGGAACGATGCAAATCTAAGGTAATGAGACTGGCAAGATAGCGATAAGAAAAGAGATGACCCTGCAGATGATATTTTACAATCATCTGATCAACTTGACTTGCCTGCTGGAACATAGGGCGGAATTCTTTGAAATCGTAAAAAATATGACTGGCGGATAAACGAATCTGGGCAGTCTGACAAAAATCAAGCAGCTCTTTTGTACGGATCTGCATAAAATTTTTTTGGTGGCCGGAAACAAGGAAGACCAGTTTGTTTTCATAAAACATGAAAAGCGCATTCCCCAGAAGCTGCTGCAGCTGTTTAGCCAAAACCAGCCGGTTATTTTCAGAAGCAACAGGCTTTATAAAGGAGACGACCAGAGCGCGTTTATAGTAAAGAACATTCAGTTTCATATCCTCAATTTGCGGATTGCTGATGGAAACTGATCCCTTATCTTTATCAACCAAAGCCTGTAAAAAATAAGAGTAAGCAGCTTCCTTATTCATCAGATAATTGCGATCGTGAGTGAAAGCCAGAGCAACAAGGTGTGCAAAGTGCATAAACACAATCTTGTCCCCCTGTGATATTGACCGGTTTTTTTCATAAATCATCAGCCGACCTAAGACTGTACCGTTCAACCGGATAAAATCAACTAAGGTTTTGCAGTGTAGGATAGGATTGTCAAAAAGATAGGGTTTGCCGCTTTTCTGAAGGATTTTATCGACCTTTAATTTTTTAAGCACGCCCAGATTTTCCTGAGAAATTCGGCCGTGTTGCCGCTCTTCTTTTAAAATAGTTGCTTCATTCGCTGCTTCAGGCGGGAAAGCAATATAGTTCCCCAGATTATCTAAAATAAAAACAGGGTTGTCAAAAATTCGTGAACCGATTTCCGCCAATTTTTGAAAATCAGCTCCGGCAAAGGTAGCATGATAAGCTTCTTCTAACCGTTCCAAGGCAACATAGTTAGTATGCAGCTCTTGTTCAATGATTCTTTGAATCTGCTGTCTGTGCTTTTCATCTTTGGCAACGATAATAGTTGCAGCAGGGAAAGAGCGACACAGTTCTGTTAAAGCCTCTTCCTTATTTAACTGACAAAGTAAGGTTAATTCTGCCGAATTCTCCTTTAGAATTTTGGCAAAATCTCCTCTTAAGCTGTACAAAATGCCCGGCCGTGCATCTTGAGCCAAGTCAGCCCATGTTGTTTCGAGCATATCACTGATATTGAGCTGCAGGTTGCCAAACTGAATAATGTGTATCTTTTCTTCGACTAAAGCGTTGATAATATTATCTAAGCGCATTTTAACCTCCTTTATTAAGATACAAATATTAAAATACAAAGACTGTGCTCAGTTGTAATCTGTCACAAGAATTATACCATCTTTCAGCTGATTTTTGTAAGGGCTTACGAAATAAAGCTACTAAAGAAAGGATATAATCAATTTAGAAAATAAAAACAGAAAGACTTGATAGGAAAAGACACAGAGCCGTGGGCTAACATTATCCATCGGATAATGTCAACCCGAACTTAAAAATGGAGAATATGGGAACCTTGTGAGCTGAGTTTTTGTCTTACTGCTTGCTCGCCGTAGCCGTCTGAAGGACGATTTTAAAAATAGGCCTTAATGTTTATAGTGTTATGTGCAAAACGCTAGTCGTCTAGTGGCACTTTATTCGCTTTTTCAAAGCTTTAATTGGCCTACTAGGCTTTGCGGGGGTGGGACAAGGAACTTTGTGGTCTGGGGTTCTGTCCCACTCCCTAGTCGTTCTGGCAGGGGTGCGTCTGCGAAATCATAGATTTCGGACTTACTGTCAGCCATAAACGTCTGAAAGCTTTGTCGCCTTAACAGTCGACCGGCTTCAGATTTGGGCAAAAACACTTCCGTTTTTTTACATAACAGCAGTAATAGTCTCTAGCTTAGTAGCTAAAATCTATCTGAGGGGTAAATCTTAATGTAGACAAAAGAATTTCTAAGAAGTAAAGAGAGGTATCATTTATGGAACACCAAGGAGTAATGAATCACACGCAGTTAAGGCCCTACAGCCGCAGCGTCTCAATTATCGGCGTTGGCTGTACGCCTTTTATGGAAATTTTAGGCAGCCCTGAAACAGAGGGTTTGACAGAAGGAGAACTTTTTGGCTATGCAGCGCTTGAAGCAATGAAGGATGCAGGAGTAGAACCTAAAGATATTGATTATTATTTTCACGGTCAGGCCAACCCTAACTTTGTTTCCGAGTATATCACGCCTAACATGCAGGTCGCTAATTGGTTTGGCATGAAAGGCAAAGGTTCAATGCACCATTCGGAAGCTTGCTGCACGGGCTATTTGGCTCTGGAAATTGCTGTAATGGCAGTAGCTTCTGGTAAATATGATATTGTTTTGTCGGGATCGGCAGATATGGGTGCCAGCCTCCCGGTTGAAGGGCAGCCAGCTCATAAACGCCGCGGCTTTAGCTTAGAAGAATTTAACACATCTTTAAAATATATCTATGACCGAGCTTACACCAGGGGGATGCAGGCTGGAATGTATACAATTTTTGATGATTTGGCAGCCCTTTATGCCAGAGATCATAAACTGGAGGCTGATACGATGGATCAGGTTCTTTGCGCAATGGCCATCAATAACCGCTACAATGCCTCCAAAGATCCGTTGGCAAAACTACGGCAGACTTATGATGAAGTGGCTAAAGAAAAAGGTTTCTCCACCGCTATGGAATTTATGCAGTCGCCTTTTAATCCTAAAATTGGAGATTATATGCGTGTAAGCGGACTGGAAGAACGCAGCGAAGGGGCAGCGGCAGTTATTGTCTGTCCAACAGAAATAGCTTACAAGTATACTGACCAGCCAATTGTTGTTTTAGGTACAGGTTCGTCCGCTCTTGAGGCTTCAAACCCGCATTTGGAACGTCGGGCAACACGCGAAGCCTGTCAGCAGGTCTATGATATAGCCGGTATTAAACCAGAGGAGATAGATCTTTTTTATGCCAATGATTTCGTGATTACATCACATTTAGATGCTGCTGAAATAGCTGGCTACCTTCCTCAGGAAAATGGCTACCAGTATGTTTTGGAAGGCCGGACTCGTTTTGACGGGGATAAACCGATCAACACCAATGGCGGCCGGACCTCTTTTGGTCATGCCCATGCGGCTTCAGGTTTAGCTGATATTTATGAAGCTGTTAAGCAGATGCGAGGTGAATGCGGTGAGCGCCAAGTTAAGAAGCTGCCAAAAACAGCAATGCTGCGCGGTTTTGGCGGCGGTCAAAATGTATCAGCGACGATTTTGAGAAAGGGATAGCTATGGAAAAAATTGTAAAAAGATATTATGATGCTTTAGATGAGGGTCAGCTGCTGGGACGCCAATGCTCGGGCTGCGGTGCAGTGGAATTCCCTCCCGTTTTAACCTGCAACGCTTGCGGGGAATTACATGATATGAACTGGATTGAAATCTCCGGGAAAGGCAGAATGGTTGACTTCTTTCTGCCGGGCATGATGACTCATCAGCCGGTAAATGATGACCTGAAGCCTTATGCCTACGGATCTGTTGAAATCGCTGAAGGAGCTTATTTTAACTGTATTATAAAAGGCGTCAGAAAGAAAAACCGTGATTTTATGGAGGCACATCTCCCAGATGTCCCCGTCCATGCTGTCATTGTTCCTAGGGACGGCTATAAAATGGTTGTTTTTGCTGTTGATGAAGATTTTCTGGGGAAAGCCCCGTAAGTTCTGTGCAAAAAAGACACAGTAAGTTTAGAATTGATTTCAAGTTAGCCAGCCGTAAACGACTGAAAGCAGACAAAATTCCTAGCCTCCCAAGTCATTGCTTGTAGTATAAACAAGACGCTAGTCATCTAGCGGCATTTTAGTCGCTTTTCAAAGCTTTAAAATGTCTGCTAGGCTTTGTGGGGGCGAGACATCGAACTTTACGGTCTGGGGTTCTGTCTCGCTCCCTAGTCGTTCTGGCAGGGGTGCGTCTGCGAAATCAAAGATTTCGGACTTACCGCCATTTTTGCTTTGCTCTTTTAACGGCCTTTGTATCTTAGTGTAAAGGAGTTTTGTAATGACTGAATTAGAGAAAAATGTTTTGGAATTGGTTGCACAGGCTTTTAATAAAGATATTGCCGATATAGGTTTAGATACAACCTTTAAAGATGATTTAGCTGCTTCATCGCTTGTCATGGTAAGTTTGATTGCCAATATTGAAGAAGAACTGGATGTTATGATTCCTATTTCTGAGGCCGCCAAGTTTAAAACAGTTGCTGATTTGACTGCAGCTGTAGCCGCAGAAGCGTAGGTACTGTTATGGATATATTGGAAAGAGTTTATCAGAGAGCTCAGAGACAGCCAGCCCGTATGGTTTTTCCTGAAGCCTATGATGAGAAAATATTGCAGGCGGCTTACCAGGCTGGAAAGAAAGGCTATATTAAGCCTGTTTTGGTGGGCTGTCCGCAAAAGATTAAGGCACTGTGTCAAGAACTACAGCTAGACAGCCAAGTGTTTACAATTTATGATGTAGAGGATGATGAGTTAAAAGAGAGCTTACTGAGTGCCTATGCTAATTATCCTTATGCTATTTTTAAAGGGAAATCCCTGAAACGTCGATTGGCTGATCCCTTATATTATGCTTTGGTTTTAACCGCTCTGGATAAGGTTGATGCAGCCTTTGCCGGAATCTCACAGCCGACAGGCGATATTATTTTAGCCGGACAAAGTATTGTAGGTTTAAAAAAAGAAATAGCCACAGTTTCAAGCTGTGGAATTATGCAAATCCCTGGTTTCAAGGGTTCTGAGGGTGATTTGCTTGCTTTTGGCGATGCAGCAGTGTGCCAAAATCCTGATGCGGCAGAACTTGCCAGTATTGCTATAGCCACTTGTGAAACAGTTCGTTCACTCTTAGATTGGGAACCGCGCTGCGCCTTGCTTTCTTATTCCAGTTTGGGCAGTGGCAGCGGTGAATTGGCAGACAAGGTTGTTGAAGCAGTCAGAATAGCTAATGAGCAGCGGCCGGATTTAGCAATTGAAGGCGAGTTTCAGCTTGACACTGCCATCAACCCATCATCTGCAGCCAAGAAAGTATCTCAGTCTTCTAAAGTTGCCGGACGGGCGAATGTCATCATTTTTCCGGATTTAAATGCAGGCAATATTGGAGTGAAACTGGTTCAGCAATTTGCTCAGGCTGATGCTTACGGTCCCATGATTACCGGCATGAATAAGGTGATTAGCGACTGTTCACGCAGTGCCCCAGTTTCTGAACTAGTGGGTAACATCGCCCTAACTGCCGTACGAGCCATGTGTTAAAACTGAATATGGTCAGAAAGTTCAAAAAAGACGCCCGCTCATGTTTACAGCACATCGGTCGGGTCTCTGTTTTTCTGACTCTTTCTATACGGCCTTTGTATCTTGTTGGAATTGAACACGCCCTAAAATCCTAGTGAAAAAGATGGCATACATCATGGCTTTGTAATAGCAATTGAGTAGAAAAGCCGTAGCCGTCTGAAAGCTTTGTCGTCCTAGCGGTCGACCGCACCCTTCTAGTCGTTCTGGCAGGGGTGCGTCTGCGAAATCGAAGATTTCGGACTTACCGCCTATTTTCCTTTTGCGTTCTTAACGGCCTTTGTATCTTGCTGAATTGAACACGGCCTAAGGCTGTGCAAAAAAGATAAAATTTCCTAGAGTCTTAGCGGCTCTTCGTCAATTTTCCTATTTTTGCTTTGCTCTTGTAACGGCCTTTGTATCTTATGTAATTGAACACGCCCTAAACGCTGCGGGAAAAAGCATGGTCAAATATAGAACTGATTTCACAGTTAGGCAGCCGTAAACGTCTGAAGGCTTTGCAGTCTTTACAGCCTGCCGCACCCTTCTAGTCGTTCTGGCAGGGGTGCGTCTGCGAAATCGAAGATTTCGGACTTACCGCCTATTTTCCTTTTGCGTTTTTAACAGGCTTTGTATCTTGTTGGAAGGGAGGATAGATGGCTGAATATAAGATTTTAACGATTAACCCTGGTTCAACATCGACAAAGATTGCTTATTTTAAGGGTGAAGAAGCTGTTTTTACAGAAAATGTTGCTCATGACAGCAGTGAATTAGCACAATTTGACAGACTTTCACAGCAATTAGATTACCGCAAAACCTTGATTGAAAAATGTCTCGCAGACAGTTCGCTGACACTGAATGATTTGGATGCTGTTGTAGGCCGAGGCGGAGGTCTGATGCCGCTGGCAGGCGGTGTTTACGAGGTCAATGATCAGTTGTATAGGGACGCTAAGAATGGGGCTAATGGGGTAGAGCATCCGGCCAATCTCGGCCCCCAGTTGGCACGCTATTTTGCCCGCAAAGCCTCTTGTTCGACTTTTGTGGTTAACCCTCCTGATACCGATGAATATCAGGATCTGGCTCGGATGACAGGAGTTAAAGGTGTTTACCGAACCTGCCATCTTCACGCCTTGAATCTTAAGGAAACAGCCTTGCACCACGCTAGGAAACAAAAAGAAATCTATCAAAAGGTTAATTATATCGTTTGTCATATTGGCGGGGGAATTTCAATTTCTGCTCATCGTAGAGGTCAGATGATTGATGGTACAGATATTGTCGGAGGTGAAGGACCGATGGCACCGACACGTGCTGGCAGCCTGCCTTTAACGGGAGTAGTAGAGCTTCTCAATGATGGCGTCTCAGCCTCTGACCTCAGAAAACTGTGTACAAAGAACGGCGGTTTTGTCAGTCTTTTAGGGAGTGCAGATGCCAAAGCCATTTTTGCAGCTGCGCAAAAAGGAGCTGAGGCCGAACAGCTGGCTTGGGATAGCATGATTTATCAAATCGCTAAAACAATCGGTCAAATGGCCGCTGTTCTAAAAGGCGATATTCAGGCTATATTGCTGAGCGGCGGTTTGGTTAATAATGCAGACTTAGTGAGTCAAATCACTGACTATTGTCATTGGATAGCTCCTGTTTATGCTTATCCGGGAGAGTTTGAAATGCAGGCAATGGCTAATGGCGCCAGCCGAGTTTTGTCAGGACAGGAAGAGGTCAAAACTTATACAGGCCGGCCTGTCTGGACTAAAGAGGCGTTTCCGTTTTGATTCAAGAAGCAGTACAGCACGGTTGGCTGTACTGCTTCTTGCTTTTGCTGTTAATTGGCAGATAGGAAAAGGCTGAAAATTTTATCTATTGAGAGCAGTCCGAAAAATGATTAAATGGAGAAATCTCATCTTCATTAAAAGGATTTTTTGCTATAATAATCATAGCAGTAGGAACGTAAACAGTCTCAAAGAACAGAATCTTTTCGAATCATTCAGAAAGCTAGGATGAACAGCGGCTGCGGAGGAGGCAAAGTATGTTAATTAGAAAATATGAGCAGGGCGATTTAGAGAAGGTGAGAATGATATGGAATGCTATTGTTGAAGAAGGTAATGCCTTTCCACAGGAAGAGGTATTAACAAAAGCAGCAGCAGCTGAGTTCTTTGCTGATCAAAGTTATACGGCTGTGGCAGAAATGGATGGAAAAATAGTAGGATTATATATTTTACATCCTAATAATATTGGACGCTGCGGTCACATTTGTAATGCCAGTTATGCTGTTTCCTCTGCTGCCCGAGGGCGTCATGTAGGAGAAGCGCTGGTCCAGCACTGTCTGACTGCAGCCAAAGATTTAGGTTTTCGTATTCTGCAATTTAATGCCGTAGTAGAAAGCAATATTTCTGCCCGCCGTTTATACGAAAAGTTAGGTTTTATTCAGTTAGGAACAATTCCAGGCGGTTTTCGAATGAAAGACGGCCATTTTGAAAATATCTGCCCTTATTACTATAAACTCTAACAAACTCATCTTTAAGAATACAATAGGGATAAAACCAATCTCCATTAAAATGAAGGGAATTGACTATGAAAAACTCTGTCTCCACCGTCTTGCTGCTTTTATCAGCAAGCCTTCTCTTAACGGCCTGTCAGGAAAAAGCAGCTCCTCCTGAAGGAAGTTTCAGTCAAGCTGTGACAGAAGAAACAGCAGCCAGCAGTCAGTCAAGTTCAGGCCCAAGCACTTCTTCAGAGAGCACTGAGGCAGAAGCGGGCTTATCTGACGAAGAATTGTATGCTGAAACACTGCAAAAAGTAGCAGCAGATCAGTCTGATACTGTTGCTGATTATTATGCTTTCTATGACATTGATCATAACGGTACTAATGAACTGATTACCGGCTATTCTTCCGGCGGGACTGTTTCATTAGCAGCCATTTACTATCTGCAAAACGGAGTTCCGGCTTATCTGGCTCAGTCCTATGTTCCTTCAGCCGGCGGTCACCGCGAAAGTGCGATTATTTATGATGACGGAACAGTAGCTTACGCTCAGTGGCATTCTCTTAACGGAGAAGGGACTGCCTATCTTTATCAGCTGCGGGCTGATAATAGCGGCTATGATGTACTGATAGAACAGGAATTTCAAATAAGTGAAGGCAATCCGGTACCAACTTTTGATTCTGGCAGAACAGCCCTTAATATAAAACAGTTTGACTGGAAAGACTTCTAACATCAAGATACAAAGCCCGTTAAGAACGCAAAAGGAAAATAGGGGCCTGACTGACGAATCGCCAGATTCTAAGTCAGGACATCTTTTTCCCGCAGCGTTTAGGGCGTGTTCAGTTTATCAAGATACAAAAGCTGCCGGAAATTCTTAGTACAAGCCCTGATCAGTATTTTTTGGATAGAGCTGATGAGACTGGCAATCAGAAAAAGCCGCTGACCGCCTGTCTTATGCAGAAGGGCAGACTGTGAATTATTTTTTAGTAAGTCGACCTCTCTTAAGCTTCCTTTAAGCTTCTGCCAGTATACTATCATTATCTCCTAAAACTTTCACAGCCAGCTGGTCTGGCTGTGTGCGTTGCTGTTTGAGCAAAAACAGCAGCTGCATCTTTTTCATAAATTTCCTAAAAAAACGAACCTGCCTAATAGCAGGTTCGTTTTTGTATTCAATCTAAAAGGAATATTCTAAACTAAAGTGCTCAAAAGTTTTCTCCAAATCCTGACTGACATCATCCTTATTCTGCAGCAACCGGTCAATAAACTCCGGTTCTTCCAGTGCTAAGACATAGACCTTGATACTAATGTTCATACCTTGCTTGAAAATCAGAATATTAAGATTTTCTTTTTCATCGGCTAAATGTTTGGCAAAGATATGGTGAACACGTTCAATCACATAATGATCCTGTGTTGTCGAATAGGCGAATTCCTTAAAAGAGGTAATCAGCGTCTGGACAGGCTCCTTAATGGAAACCGCTACTAAAACTGCAGTGACAAAGAAATCTCCAGTGTAGTGAAGAAAACCTAGAGTCCCTTTAATATCAATAAAATATAAGAGGAAAAAAGCCAGGCCGACTCCGGCAGAAATTAAACCATCAGCAAAATTTCCTTTTGCCTCTGCCTCTAGGATAGTACTCATGTTGCCGATTTTTTCATTTTGCCTACGGTTGTAAGCTGCTAAGGAAAAGCTGATGAGTACCATCAAAGAAGTGTAAGGCAGGACCGGTCCGGAGTTTATCGGATGGCCAATATGGTCCATAAAATAAGCATAGGCATTTGCAGCAGATTCTAAAAGAGCAATAATCAGCAGCATCAGTGTCGCAACGGATTTGATAAACGCATAGAGCGGTTCTAAAAAATACATGCCGTTTGGAAATGAAGCAGTGCGCCTTTTGCTGTTTTTGGAGATATAGAAAGCCATCACAGAGGAGATAAAAGTGATGACTGAAAAAACAGCATCTAAAAGGAGGGCGTTCAAATCGGTAACGACATAAACAATCACTCCGGCGGCTCCCATAAAACCATTGCCAAATGTTGAAACCATTAACGATCGTTTTTCAATAGCTTTCTGATTCATAACGTTCCTCCTTTGCTCACTGAGATAGTACTTTTATTATAACATAAAATGTAAGCGTTATCAATTCGGGTGAATCAAGGATTGAAGCTGCAAAAGAATAAGCATAACTGGCGTAAAACAGAGGTCCTGTATAATCATTTCATAGACCTGCCAAAGCCAGTATTTTCAATAGCATTCAGCTGCTTTAAACTTTTTATGAAAACATTCTGATAAATGACTACCTAAAATAATCAAATCATGTATTTAGTATGATAAATTAAAAACTAAAAACTGAAAAAGAAGCTTGACGAAATATCTTATAAAGCTTGCTGTTACAGGCTTGACAATATATATATAATAGTTTTAAGGAAAAATTAAGAAATGGAAATGTCAAAATGGGGATTATAAAAAAGATATTAGGCTATAAAGTCTATGCTTGGTTGCTTATTTGCCTAAGTTTGGCTGTCCTTGGCCTTTCGCTAACTTATAATTCTGTGGCTAAACAAACAGATAATAATACTAGCTAGCCAGGTGCATTATCTGGAAAAAGTCAATGAAGTTGTTTTTCTCAATGCGGGTATACACCAAGTCATTAAAAAATCTAATGTCAGCAGTTTCTTTGGAATTGATATCCCATTTTCAAAGAAAACGGCCCTTATTATTGTGCATTATAAAGCTAAGTTTGGCATTAAAAATAATGTTACGATTAAGCAAACAGGTGAAAATAGCTACACAGTCAAGGTTCCTAAATTGCAAGTCATTGGAGTCGAACTGGACGGGGAAAATCCCTATGAATTATATGATAGTAATGGGGAACTGCTAAGTTTTTCTACTCAAAATATTGATACAGGAGAGTTAGTGACCAATGAGATTTCAAATAAACGTCAGCAAGTTTATTTGAAAGAATACAAAGAAATGATAGAGGAATCAGCAAGAGACTATTATAAGAATATCTTTTCCTCTATCGATGAAGGCTTAGAAGTTACAGTAATTTTTACGAATTAAAAAGAGGGTATTTGCCCTCTTTTTAATTGAAAATAGAATCAGACAGTTTATCAAGATACCAAGCCCGTTAAAAACGCCAAAGGAAAATAGGGGACTGACTGACGAATCGCCAGATTCTAAGCCAGGACATCTTTTTCCCGCAGCGTTTAGGGCGTGTTCAGTTCAGCAAGATACAAAACCCGTTCAAGCTCACAGCAAAAAGACGGTAAGTCCGAAATCTTTGATTTCGCAGACGCCTCCCTGCTAGGACGGCTAGAAGGTAAGGTCTTTTTCAATTCACAGCAGGTTATTTGACAAACATAGCATCCCCGAAGCTAAAGAAGCGGTAATTTTCTTCAATGGCATGATGGTAGGCCTCTAAGACAAATTCTTGTCCGGCAAAGGCCGAGACCAGCATAATGAGGGTTGACTTAGGCAGATGAAAATTGGTTGAGAAAGCATCGACAATTTGGAACTGATAGCCGGGTTTGATAAAGATATCCGTCCAGCCTGAATCAGCTTGAATCTGCCCCTTATATTTCTGGCCAATTGTCTCCAAGGTACGAATTGAAGTGGTTCCGACAGCAACAATACGGCCGCCCTCAGCCTTGACTTGCCGCAGGGTCTGAGCAGCCTCTTCAGAGAGCGTATAGAATTCAGAATGCATTTTATGCTCCTTAATATCATCAGCCGCAACAGGCCGGAAGGTTCCCAGACCCACATGCAGTGTAAGATAAACCAGCTTAACTCCTTTATCTTTGATTTTCTGCAGGAGCTCCTGAGTAAAATGCAGTCCGGCTGTCGGTGCAGCTGCCGATCCGTTTTCTTTAGCGTAAACAGTTTGATAGCGTTCACGGTCCGATAGTTTTTCATGGATATAGGGAGGCAGCGGCATTTCTCCCAAGCTTTCCAAAACTTCCAGGAAAATCCCGTTATAGCTGAACTCTACCAGACGTCCGCCTTCTGGCAGTTCCTTGACAACCGATGCTGTAAGCCGGCCGTCCCCAAAACTTATCTCACTGCCTGTTTTTAGCCGTTTGGCTGGTTTAGCTAAAACTTCCCATTGATCTCCCTGAATATTTTTTAGCAGGAGGAGTTCGACATGGCCGTGTGTTTCTTTTTTCTCACCATGAAGACGAGCCGGAAGCACTCTTGTATCATTCATGACAAGAGCATCTCCCGGATTTAGCTCATCTATAATATGATCAAAATGACTGTCAAGTATCTTATGGGTTTGGCGGTTAATTATCAGAAGTTTGGAAGCATCCCGCTTTTTCAGCGGCGTCTGCGCAATCAGCTCTTCTGGTAAATTAAAATCAAAGCTGTCAGTTTTCATTATTTCTCCTATATACATAATAGTCAGCCTTTCTATTATAACACGAAGAAAGAAAATAAGGACATATGAGTTTAAAGCAAAATAACAGAATGGTTATTTGTAATGATTCTAAATAAATGTTATAATAAAACTAAAATGAAAGGGTGATTTTATGCTTATCAGAAATTATGCAAAATCGATTGTCTACGGCGGTATGGATGGCATCATTACGACCTTCGCAGTTGTAGCTGGTTCTGTAGGGGGAAATTTAGGCTTGGCAGCGATTATCGTTTTGGGATTTTCTAATCTTTTTGCAGATGGTTTTTCTATGGCTGCGGGAGACTATTTAAGTTCAACCACTGACAAAAGTGTTGATAGCAGACGGGCCTTAAAAAACGCCTTGGTGACTTTTGTATCCTTCAATCTCTTTGGACTCATTCCTTTGCTATCTTATTTATTACTGGATCGATGGCCGATTTTTCAGAATCACACTTTTTCCTTGGCCTGCCTCTTAGTCTCTGTTGCTTTGATACTGCTTGGCCTAGTTAAAGGGACTATTACCGAGGAAAGCAGGGTCAAAGAAATCCTGCGTACACTGTTTGTTGGATTGCTAGCAGCCTTATTTGCTTATTATGTCGGCCAATTCTTGGGGGGCTTGATTGAGCACTAAGATTTTTTCTGTTTTTTCTTGACAAAAATCGGTCTATACCATATACTGAAGATAGCACTTCGGTATAGACCAAAAGGAGGACGGATAATGAAAGTTTTCACGGTAAAGGATCAGGAAGAAGGCGCTCAGCTGGCTTTTAATCTTTTGAAAGAAAAACTGGCAGCCGGAGCTAAAACACTGGGTTTAGCTACCGGAAGCACGCCTTTGGCTTTCTATCAAAAAATAGTTGCCAGCGACCTTGATTTTTCAGAAATAAGAAGTATTAATCTGGACGAGTATGTGGGGCTGGCGGCTGATGACCCCCAATCTTACCATTTTTTTATGAATGAGGTCTTATTTAAGTTTAAACCCTTCAAAGACAGTTTTTTGCCTGACGGCAGTGCCGCAGACAGCGATGCCGAAATCAGACGCTACAATCAGCTTCTTAAACAATATCCTATTGATTTTCAAATTCTGGGGCTAGGCTCAAACGGCCATATCGGTTTTAATGAACCAGGGACATCTTTTGACTCGCAGACTCACTTGGTGGATTTGACTGACGAAACAATTCAGGCTAATGCCCGCTTTTTTGATAAGCCGTCAGATGTTCCAAAGCAAGCTCTTTCTATGGGGATTGCCTCCATTATGGCCGCAGAAACCATTGTCCTGATGGCTTACGGCCGGCAAAAAGCAGAAGCAGCAGCGCAGATGATAAAAGGTCCTGTAAGCGAGATGCTTCCGGCCAGTGTTTTACAAAAACATAGTGATACGGTTGTTATTCTGGATGAAGAAGCCGCTTCCTTATTATAGTGACTAATCAAGGCCAAGCCTCCCGCAATTTTCGGGAGGTTTTTTATAAAGGGCTCAAACAGACTTATTCGCAAAACAAGCTTATTTTTTAAAATGAAAGTTTTTTTCGAATAATAAGGTGGAGGGTGTTCATGTTAGTTGCACTTGATGATAAGGGAAAAACTGTCAATTTATTAAGGGATTCTCCCACTAAAGACAAAGCCTTTTTTTGCCCGGCCTGCAGGGCTCCGCTGCAATTGCGTTCAGGTCAGATTATTCGGCCCTATTTTGCTCATATCAGCCGTGAAATCTGCCGTTTTTACCATGAAAATGAGTCAGCAGAGCATCTGAGCTTAAAGGCAGAGCTTTACAGGAGTCTTTCTCGGACAGAAAAAGTCAGTGTAGAGCAGTTTTTACCGGACTCCGGTCTGATAGCTGATCTCATGGTCAACCATCGGCTGGCTTTAGAAGTGCAGTGCAGTCCTTTACCATCTAAACGCCTAAAAGAACGGACCCAGACCTACCTTGGTGCAGGTTATCAGGTTTTGTGGCTGTCAGGCCAGCGTTTGTGGCTGGGACAGTCTATTACTGAACTGCAGAAACATTTTCTGTGTTTTTCACAAAATATGGGTTTTCATTATTGGGAATTAGACCGAAAAAGGCAGGAACTTCGCCTGAAGTACTTAATTTACGAAGATTTACACGGCAAGCTGCATTATTTAACAAAGACCTGTCCGTTTACAGGCCATCTTCTGGATTTTTTGCGCCTCCCTTTCAAAGCTCAGCCGCTTGTTTCTTATAAAGTAAAAATGGACAGCCAGCTTTTGTTCTATATCCAAAAGCAGCTCTATTATGGCCATTCTAGATGGAGGAAGAGGCAGGAGAAGGCTTATTTGCAGGGATCCAATTTATTGGTAAAAGACCTGAACGATTTTTACCCGCAGGTCCGTCCTTTTGCGGGCAGCCAGCGATTTTGCCAGATACATCAAGACTTATCAGACTTTCGTCAGGCTTTTTTTGCCTATTATCGCAAACAAGGTGCTAAAAAAGAACAAAGACTCTTTCCGCCTGCCTATTATCAAAAATCTAAATCCTGGTTAAATTGACATCCTTCCCTGCAGTGGACAGTGAAAAGACAAAAATTCACTAGAAACTGCCTTCAAAAGAAACTGGAAATATTATTTAAGAAAAAGACTCTGCATACAAAAGTCAGGGTCTTTTTAGCTGTCAGCTATCAAAGTTGCCATACAGTCTGGCTATTTATGAATTGCATTTTTATTGCCGAATAGTTTTTGCTTAAACCGACCAAGTCATTTTTATGGTAAAATAAAACAGTAAATGACAAGATGCAAATAACTGTCTCTAAAATTTGAAAAGAAAAAAGCTGAGGGATTAGTCAGCCTTAATAAGCAGAATAGAGGTTTAAACGCTGCGGGGATACCGTATAACCGCCCAAATTTGGTAATAGGACAGTAAAGAAACCTTATAAACTGAGGTCTTAAGTCACTGATTACCAGCCGCACCTTTCTAGTCGTTCTGGCAGGGGTGCGTCTGCGAAATCGAAGATTTCGGACTTACCGCCTATTTTCCTTTTGCGTTTTTAACGCCCTTTGTATCTTGGTGAATTGAACGCGCGGCCTAAGCTCTTTGCAAAAAAGATAAAACTTCCTAGAGTCTTAACGACTCTTCGTCAGTTTTCCTATTTTTGCTGTGAGCTTTATACGGCCTTTGTATCTTGGTGTTAAAAGGAGTTTTTATGTCAGATAATCGCAGTCATATAGCTAAAGAGTATCAGTGGGATTTAACGACTGTTTTTCCGACTGACGGTGCTTGGGAAAAAGAAGTAGAGGAGCTGGCGGCTGAAATTGCGGCAGCTGGTAAGTATGCCGGTCAGCTGCTGGAATCCGGTCAAAAACTTCTTGAAATTACAGAAGCGCAGTTGGCTCTATCCCGACGTGTGGAAAAGGTCTATGTTTACGCCTCAATGAAAAATGATCAGGATACGACGGTGGCGAAATATCAAGAGTTTCAGGCTAAAGCGACAGCACTTTATGCACAGTTCAGTGAGGCTTTTGCCTTTTATGAACCGGAATTGCTGACTTTGCCGCAGGATGATTTTGCTGCTTTTATGGCTGAAACACCAGCTCTGTCGGCTTACAGTCATTTTTTCGACAATCTTTTCCGCAGGCAGCCTCATGTTTTATCGCAGGCTGAAGAAGAACTTCTGGCCGGTGCTCAGGAGATTTTTGGTGCTGCCGGTGAGACCTTTGAAATTCTTGACAATGCGGACATCGTTTTACCTTTTGTTACCAACAGTGACGGCCAGGAAGTACAGCTGACTCATGGGAATTTTATCAGCCTGATGGAGTCAAAAGACCGTTCTGTCCGCAAACAAGCTTATGAAGCCATGTACGCTGTCTATGAACAGTATCAGCATACTTATGCCAAAACGTTGCAGACAGCGGTTAAGAGTCATAATTATCAGGCGCGGGTTCGCCGGTACAGCAGTGCGCGCCAAGCAGCTCTGTCAGCCGACTTTATCCCTGAAAGTGTTTATGAGATTTTGATTAAGGTTGTTAATAACCATCTGCCTCTGCTTCGTCGCTATGTGAGGCTGCGGCAGACCATCCTCGGACTTGATGACCTGAAAATGTATGACCTTTATACGCCCCTGTCACAGACAGACCGGTCTTTCAGCTATCCGGCTGCACGCGATAAAGCAGCACAAGTCCTTGCTGTTTTTGGCAAAGAGTATTCGGAACATGTTCACCGGGCTTTTAACCAAGGTTGGATTGATGTTTATGAAAATAAGGGGAAACGTTCCGGTGCTTACTCAGGTGGTTCTTATGATACCAATGCCTTTATGCTGCTTAACTGGCAGGACACCTTAGATAATCTGTTCACTTTGGTGCATGAAACCGGCCACAGCATGCATTCAACATTCACTAGAGAAAATCAGCCATATGTTTACGGCGATTATAGTATCTTTCTGGCAGAAATCGCTTCTACAACTAACGAAAATATTCTGACTGAAGCTCTTCTGCAGGAAGCGACTTCGGACAGCGAGCGCTTTGCCGTTCTTAATCATTACTTAGATGGTTTTAAAGGAACCGTGTTCCGCCAGACTCAGTTTGCTGAATTTGAACAGCTGATTCATGAGGCCGATCAAAACGGCGAGGTCCTAACCAGCGACTATCTTAGCAGCCTTTATGCAGAACTGAATGAGAAATACTACGGTTTGTCAAAAGAGGATAATCGTCTGATTCGCTATGAATGGGCACGGATTCCGCATTTTTATTATAATTATTATGTTTACCAATATGCGACAGGTTTTGCAGCGGCTAATTACTTAGCGGATAAAATAATGCATGGACGGGCGGAAGATAAGGCTAATTATCTGACTTTTCTAAAGGCTGGGAATTCGGAGGATGCGCTCAATGTTATTCGAAAAGCCGGACTGGATATGACTGATGAAGCTTATCTTAACACTGCCTTTGCTGTCTTTGAAAAACGTTTGGAAGAATTGGAAAAGTTAGTTAGAAACAGCTGACTTTAAACCCAAGTGCTTTTTGTTATAATTAAATATTATGGTTAAATTGTATAGTAAAAAGGCTAATCCCAATATGAGGCGGCCTATTGTCAAAGAAGAAATAGTTGATTATTTACGGACTCAGCAGAAGCCTAATACCGGCTGCTTAGCTGACTTAGAGCAGTTTGCCCAGCAGGAGAATATCCCGATTATCCAGCCGGAAGTTGCTGCCTATTTTCGTTTCTATCTCCAGATGACAGCGCCACAAAAGATTCTTGAAATCGGGACTGCAATTGGCTATTCAGCTCTCCTGATGGCAGCCAATGTTCCTGAAGCTAAAATCACTAGTATTGAGCGCCATGCAGAAATGTTTGCGCTGGCTCAAAAAAATGTTGCTGCCTATGATCTGAAGGAACAGATTACTCTTATCAAGGGAGATGCAGCTGAAGTGCTGCCGGTTTTAGAGGAAGAGTTTGACTTTGTCTTTATGGATTCCGCCAAGTCGAAATATATAGAGCTGCTCCCTGCTGTTTTTGATCGGCTCGAAGTGGGGGGTGCTGTCATTATAGATGATATTTTTCAGGGGGGCGATACCCTTAAGCCGATAGAAGAAATTGCCAGAGGACAGCGGGCGATTCACCGCGGCCTGCAGCGTCTGCTGGCAGCAGTTCTCAGGCATCCGGATTTGACGGTCAGTCTGCTTCCTCTCAGTGACGGTCTGCTGCTTATTCGAAAAAATACAGCAAAAATCTGCCTGCCTTCTGGTTTAGATTAAGTAAAATTTAAGAAAGTATGTTATAATGGGGGAGTTAGTGACTGATGCTGATGAGTGCGGCTTTTATCAGATGTGCTGATGCGCACTTTTTTCCTAGATTGAGAAGCCATTAGTCCAAATATAAAAAGGAGTTTACTATTGATGAAAAGACGTGGGAAAATTCTAACAGGTCTTGTGACACTGCTTTCAGCTGCAACTCTGGCTGCCTGTTCTTCGACGAATGAAGACACAGACCTGATCACAATGAAAGGTGATACAATCACTGTTGCCGATTTTTATAAGGAAGTTAAGAATACGAGCGCAGCGAAACAATCTATGCTGTCACTTGTTTTGACTAAAGTGTTTGAGGACCAATACGGTGATAAAGTCTCAGATAAAAAAGTGACAGAAAGTTACAATAAAACAGCAGCCAGCTATGGCTCCTCTTTCTCTAATGCTCTTGCAGCAGCCGGTTTGACCGAAGAGTCTTACAAGCAGCAGATTCGCACGACAATGCTGGTGGAGTATGCTGTTGAACAGGCGGCTAAAAAAGAGCTGACAGATGAGAATTACAAATCAGCTTATGAAAATTACAATCCGGAAACAACTGCCCAAGTCATTAAATTAACTGATGAAGAAACAGCCAATTCTGTTCTTTCTGAAGTTAAGGCAGATGGTGCTGATTTTGCAGCTATTGCTAAAGAAAAGACGACAGCTGACGACAGCAAATATGAGTACACATTTGATTCAGCGGATACAACCCTGCCAGCAGAAGTGAGGAATGCAGCTTTTGATCTTGACGAAGGCGGTATCTCAGATGTTATTCCTGTTGTAAATGCTTCTGCTTATTCAACTTCATCTGACTACTATATCGTTAAGACTATCAAGAAAACTGAGAAGGATTCTGATTGGAAAACGTATAAGAAATCGCTGAAAAAAATTATTATGGCGCAGTATGAAAATGATACAAGCTTCCAAAATCAGGTGATTGCCGCTGCCCTTGAAAAAGCTAATGTTAAAATTAAGGATGATGCTTTTGCCGATATTCTTTCAGAGTATGCAACAAGCAGTTCCTCAAGCAGTTCTGATGCTGCGACGACTACAGCAGATTCGACAACTGCGGCAGAGACAACCACTGAAGCCGAATCGGAATAAATGGCTTGACTGCGGTTTTAAAAATAAGTATAATAAAGTGTAATTGAGAATGGATAGTGCTTATAGGTTTACTTCAGAGAGGCAGTGGAGGGTGAAAACTGCCGTAAACAAGTCTATCTTGCTGCTCAATACAGACAATTAAAAAAATAAAGAGAATGACAAGTTCATTGAATGAAGGTGGTACCGCGGTTTTCGCCCTTCGTGAAATGGACTTGTTTTTTTGAAAGCAGCAGTATGAACAAATTTTTTACATAAAGCAAAAATTTTGGACCTTAGGCGGTCAGTTTGCTATTAAAGATGGTTGAGGAAATTCCCGCTATATTGTGACAGGTATTTATGGAAGCTCCCAAATAAGCAAAAAGATGCTGACTTTTTTCCTAAATTTGATACTGAACTTGCCGGCACAGTCGTTTTCAGATTGTCAGGGAGTTTGAACTGTCAGTTGAAGGTGATGCTTGGAATAAGAATTTTCGGCTTTATCAAGAGGAGGCGCTGCTGGCGCAAATTGCTTAAGACTAGCTGACAATGCCTTCAGCTTAGCCTGATAGCGGAGTGGGAATTTTGTGATGTCCTTAGTTACTGCTATCGGCTGTGTTAAGGCCAATCAGGCTGCTGCAAAATCTCATGAGTAAAAGAAAGGGATATTGATGAAAGAAATGACAAGTGCCCAAGTGCGGCAAATGTGGCTGGATTTTTGGCAAACAAAAGCGCATGCTATCGAACCATCAGCTAATTTGATTCCAGTGGATGATCCGACTTTACTGTGGATTAACTCGGGGGTTGCCACCCTAAAAAAATATTTTGATGGTTCAGTTGTTCCGGAAAATCCTCGTATTGCCAATGCTCAAAAAGCGATTCGAACCAATGATATTGAAAATGTCGGTAAAACGGCACGTCATCATACCATGTTTGAAATGCTGGGGAATTTTTCGATTGGTGATTATTTCCGTGAACAAGCAATCAAATGGGGATTCGAGCTGCTGACCAGCCCTCAGTGGTTTGATTTACCTAAGGATAAACTTTATATGACTTATTATCCGGATGATAAGGAATCCTACAATTGCTGGCTGTCCTGCGGAGTTGACCCCAGTCACTTGATTCCTCTTGAGGGAAACTTCTGGGAAATCGGAGCTGGTCCTTCCGGCCCTGATACAGAAATCTTTTTTGACAGAGGGGAAGATTTTGATCCGGACAATATGGGTATCCGCCTTCTGGCAGAAGATATTGAAAATGATCGTTATATTGAAATTTGGAATATTGTTTTATCTCAATATAATGCGGATCCGGATTTGCCGCGTTCGGCCTACAAGGAACTCCCTAACAAGAATATTGATACTGGTATGGGTTTGGAGCGTATGGTAGCCATTCTCCAAGGGGCTAAAACCAATTTTGAAACGGACCTTTTTCTTCCTTTAATCCGGGAAGTGGAAAAGATTTCCGGCAAGGTTTATGATCCAGACGGCGATAATATGAGTTTTAAAGTCATTGCCGACCATATTCGGTCTCTGACCTTTGCGATTGCTGATGGTGCTTTACCGGGAAATGAAGGTCGAGGTTATGTCCTGCGGCGTTTGCTGCGCAGGGCCGTTATGCACGGACGCCGGCTTGGGATTAAAGACCCCTTCCTTTATCGGCTGGTTTCCATTGTCGGACGGATTATGACCTCATATTATCCCGAAGTTCTTGAGAAAGACGCTTTTATTGAAAAGATTATTAAGCGTGAAGAAGAGACATTTGCCAGAACCATTGATGCAGGGACAGTTCACTTAGAACAGGTTCTGAGCCAGCTGAAACAGCAAGGCAAAGATACTCTGGACGGTCAGGCAATCTTTAAACTGTACGATACCTATGGCTTCCCAGTTGAACTGACAGAAGAACTAGCCGAAGATCAAGGGTTTAAGATCGATCACCATGGTTTTCAGACAGCCATGAAAGAGCAGCAGGAACGGGCGCGTGCCGGTGCAGTCAAAGGCGGATCGATGGGGATGCAGAATGAAACATTATCCGGTATTGTTGAATCATCTGTTTTTGACTATGATAAAGAAGAATTAACCGCCAACTTATCAGTTCTGATTGTCCATAATGAACGGGCAGAAACTGCAGCAGACGGTCAGGCCTTTCTGGTTTTTGACCGAACACCTTTCTATGCAGAAATGGGCGGTCAGGTAGCCGATCACGGTGTGATTAAAAATAAAGATGGCGACCTTGTAGCTCGTATCACAGATGTTCAAAAAGCCCCTAACGGTCAGCCTCTCCATACAGCTGAGATTTTATCTGAACTTTCGGTTGGTCAGACCTATACACTTGCAATTGATCATGACAGACGCTATCGTGTCATGGCTAATCATACAGCAACTCATTTGCTGCATGCCGCTCTGCATAATGTTTTAGGCGATCATGCAAGACAGGCAGGCTCTCTCAACGAAACCGATTTTCTGCGTTTTGACTTCACTCACTTTGAAGCTGTCAGTCCAAATCAGCTTCGTCAGATAGAAGAAGAAGTGAATCAGCAAATTTGGAAGGCTCTTGCTGTCAAAACGATTGAAACCGACATTGATACGGCTAAATCGATGGGGGCGTTGGCCCTCTTTGGTGAAAAATACGGCCGGCAGGTGCGTGTGGTTACAATCGGGGATTATTCTGTCGAACTGTGCGGCGGCACTCACCTTAAAAATACATCGGAAATTGGTTTATTTAAGATTCTTAAAGAAGAAGGCATTGGTTCTGGTACCCGACGTATTTTAGCTGCTACTGGTCCGCAGGCCTTTGCGGCTTACCGTGAGACTGAAGATATTCTTAAAACAGTGGCTTTCAATATCAAGTCTCCTCAGCTTAAAGATGTTCCGCACAGAGTAACAGGTCTGTTAGAAGAACTTCGTCAGCTGCAAAAGGAAAATACAGAACTTAAGGAAAAAGCAGCTGCAGTTCAGGCAGAGTCAATTTTTACAGATGTTAAGGAAGCAAAGGGCATCACTTATGTTGCCGCTCAGGTTCAGGCATCTGATGCCGCTGCTTTGCGTACTTTTGCGGATAAGTGGAAGCAAAAAGATTACTCAGATGTTCTTGTTCTGGCTGCTCCTATCGGTGAAAAAGTCAGCGTTCTTGTTGCCAGCAAGAAGGACACTGTCCCTGCTGGCCAACTGATTAAGCAATTGGCACCTATTGTCTCCGGCCGAGGAGGCGGTAAGCCAACAATGGCTATGGCAGGAGGGACAGACCCATCAGCCATTTCTGCTTTGCTGGGAGCGGTAGCAGATAATCTGCCGCTAAAAGGTTAGAAATGCGGGACTGCATCAGACAGCTGCAGAATCAAAAAACTTTTGGCAAAGCAGTTTTTTCTTGTTTTTGAACCTAGCAGTTTTGATAAAAAACACCTGAAAAGGCTATTGCATTTTAGCTTTCAGGTGTTTTTAAATAGTATTAAAGTAAGAACGAATGGCATCCGTAGGTTTTCAGTATTTCCAATTTTTTCTTACTGTCAGAATTTTGTTCAGGCTGTCAATAAAACCTTTATGTTTTGAGTGATGCTCTCATACAAAATCTGGCGGCGCGAGATGAATGATTAGCTTTTCTTGAGCTTGCAGTCAAACTTTATAATGGATATAATAAAGATAAATGATTGCAGGCTGTGCTGCAATTGTCTGAGTTTATGAGGTGAAAAGATGCGGATAGCTTTAGTACAGATGCCAGTCTTTTATAATAATCCTGAGCGAAATTTTGCTGCTGTTTCAGACTTGCTGGAGAAAGCAGCGAAAGAAGAGACCGATGTTATAGTGCTGCCGGAGATGTGGAATACGGGCTATGCATTGGCCAATTTAGATGAAATTGCTGATAAAGATGGCCGGCAGACACAGGCTGTTTTAGGAGAATTTGCCAAGCGGCATGCTGTTAATATTGTGGCCGGTTCGGTAGCGGTTCAAAAGACCGATGGTTTTTATAATACCACTTATATTTTTGACCGTAAGGGTGATTTAATCGGGGAGTATGCCAAAGCCCATTTATTTGGTCCGATGGCTGAAGACCTCTACTTACAGTCCGGTAATCAGGTGAGCCAGTTTAAGCTTGATGGTAGTATGGCTTCTGCCGCTATCTGCTATGATTTGCGCTTTCCTGAATGGATACGCACGATGATGGCTGGAGGCAGCCAAATTCTGTTTGTTGCAGCTCAGTGGCCTAAAGAGCGTATTGAGCAATGGGAAATACTGCTGAGAGCGCGGGCAGTGGAAAATCAGGCTTTTGTGGTTGGGGTTAATCGCGTCGGCGAAGATCCTCAGCATCATTTTTCTGGGCATTCCCTAATTATTGACCCGCTTGGGCAGGCGGTGCTGCAGGCTCCGGACAATAGCTCAGGGATATATAGGGCTAGTCTTGATTTTTCCCAGAGCGATTCTCTGCGTAGCCAGATTCCTGTTTTTGCGGACAGACGGCCGGAACTATATCATTAGAAGAAGCTTTGATTTCCCTTCAAATAAGCTGGTTTTTATCTTATAAACATGCTATGATAGGTTTATCAAAAATGAAATGCTTTATGAGGACACATAATGAAAATAGTTTTAAATAGTTTAAAAGCTCTCGGTCTGATTCTTCTGTCATTAGTCTGCAACGTCATACCGCTCTTCTTATTAAGAGGACAAAAAGAGCTTTCTCCCCTGATGCAGTGGCTGCTGGGGCTGCTTTACCTTGTCTTTGTTGTTTGTGTCATCTATGTTTTATGGACCTTTCACAAGAAATACGAAAGCGATAGGGTAAAACAGCAGAAAATAAAAGGAATCGATCTGGGCATCGCTTTATTGTTCTGGCTGGGAATGCGGGTAGTGGCTATTATAGGAACAGTTATCAATCAAGTTTATTCCGGTCAGGAAACAACAGCTAACGATGCAGCTTTGCAGAGTATGACTTCTTTTTTTAGTGGAGGCTTCTTTTTCTTTACCCTGCTTTATGTGCTTTTAATCGGCATTATCGGTCCAATTATTGAAGAGCTGGCCTACCGGGCTTTTCCTGAACATTTCTTATTTAAAGGACATAGCAGACTCCTGGCCGGCTTTGTGACGACCGTTGTCTTTGCCTTGCCGCACTCGACCAATCTCATTGAATTTCTAACCTATGCCGGAATCGGGCTGCTTTTATATTTGGCTTATCAGCGCCGGGGCAATATCAAGGATTCAATTTTGGTCCATATTTTAAACAATCTCCCTGCAGCGATTTTTTTGCTTTTTTTATGAGAGATGTGATAACTTGCGCTTGAATTGCTGAAATAAGAGAGTGAGACAAAAATCGGTAAATCGTCATAAAGTAACAATTTTGATTTTGTTGTCCTGCCTCCGAACAGTTTGATTAGGAAGAGATAAGAACTTCCAATCAAAGCTCATATGTCTAAAAAAATAAAACGAGGCAGGACTTTTGTCCCAACTCTTTTAAATCTTTTATCCTAAGCAGTCTTTATTGAGGCTGCTTTTTTCTGTGCGGGCGAAATTTTCCTTGACTTATGTATAATTATACGTTAAAATGAATAATATCTTAAAAAGGAGTCATAGAATGAAAGTATCGATTGTTGGTGTTACAGGTTACAGCGGTTTAGAGCTGGTTAGACTTTTGAATAATCATAAAAATGCAGAGATTGTTTCTATTCATGCCAGCAAAGATATTGGCAGTTCTCTTTCTGATATTTATCCCTACTTAAAAGGAATTTGTGATTTAAAAATTGATGCTGTCGACAGTCAATCAATTATGGAAAAAGCCGATCTTGTTTTTCTGGCGACGCCTAGCGGTGTTGCTAAAGATTTAGCCTGTGATTTTGTTGCGGCTGATTTTCCGCTTATCGATTTATCAGGCGATCACCGTTTGCCCGCTTCGCTTTATGAAAGATGGTATCAGAAAACCGCTCAGACAGACAGTGTGTTGGCTCGGTTTACCTATGCTTTGAGTGAATATACGGATTTAAAGGGAAAAAGATTTATTGCCAATCCCGGCTGCTATGCGACTGCAGCAGAATTAGCCCTCATTCCCCTGCTTAAAGCTCAGGCGATTGATCTGACTTCGATTATTGTAGACGCTAAAAGCGGCTTGACTGGCGCTGGGAAAGCTCTTTCGGCTTCCAGCCATTTTGTCAATGTCCATGACAATTATGTGACTTATAAGCTGAACCGTCATCAGCATATTCCAGAAATCGTGCAAGAATTGCAGCTCTTTGACAGTCAGCTGCAGCATATTCAGTTCTCGACCTCTCTCTTGCCGGTCAATCGCGGAATTATGGCGACTTGCTATGTGAAATTAAAGCAGCCTCTGTCGCATGAGGCTATTACAGCGCTGTATCAAGACTGCTATGCGGATAAATTCTTTGTTCGAATTCAGCAAGAATTGCCGGAGCTGCACAATGTTATCGGCTCTAATTTTGCGGATATTGGTTTTGCTTACAATCCGCCGACTAATGTGCTGACAGTCGTATCTGTTATTGACAATTTGATTAAAGGGGCAGCAGGCCAAGCTGTTCAAAATTTTAATCTGATGTGCGGTTTTGATGAAAAAACAGGACTGCTGGCTGTACCAAGCTATTTATAAAAAGGAAAATAGAAAAGATGAAAATTTTTCAAGGAAATATTGCCAGTCCGCTGGGATTTTCAGCAGATGGTCTGCATGCGGGTTTTAAAAAGAGAAAATTGGATTTTGGCTGGCTGGTATCTGAAAGGCCAGCCAGTGTTGCCGGTGTTTATACGACCAATAAAGTTGTTGCTGCGCCTTTGGTTGTAACGCGTTCAGCGATTGAAGAGCATGGCCAAATGCAGGCGGTTGTCGTCAATTCCGGTGTTGCCAATTCCTGTACAGGCAGCCAAGGATTAGCGGATGCCTACAGTATGCAAAGACAGGCTGCTGAAAAATTGAAGCTTGAACCACACTTGGTTGGAGTGGCTTCTACCGGTGTCATCGGCGATTTGCTGCCTATGGATAAACTGGAGAAGGGGCTGGAAAAAATCGTCATTAACGGAAATGCAGACGATTTTGCCCAAGCAATTTTAACAACGGATACCATAACAAAGACAGTAGCTGCCAAGGAAATGTTTGGCTCTGATGAGGTCACTATGGCCGGAGTAGCTAAGGGCTCGGGCATGATTCACCCTAATATGGCCACTATGCTTGCTTTTATCACCTGCGACGCTAATATTTCCAGCCAGACCCTGCAATTGGCTCTGCGGCAAAATGTCGAAACCACTTTTAATCAGATTACTATAGACGGTGATACCTCAACTAACGATATGGTCCTTGTTCTTGCCAACGGCTGCAGCGGCAATCAGGAAATTCTGCCTGAGACAGCAGAATTTGAGAAGTTTTCGCAAATGCTTTCTGCTGTCATGACTGACTTAGCCAAAAAAATTGCAAAAGACGGAGAAGGGGCGACTAAGTTAATTGAAGTTCAAGTCGTAAATGCCCCAGGTAGCAAAACGGCCCGTATGCTGGCTAAGAGTGTTGTCGGATCCAGTCTGGTTAAAACAGCTGTTTTTGGCGAAGATCCGAATTGGGGACGGATTTTAGCCGCAATAGGCTATGCCGGAGCAGATATCACAGTGGATAAGGTTGATATTTATTTAGGACCGATACCGGTCCTGCTCAGTTCAAATCCTGTTGCTTTTGATGATGAGGAAATGCAGGATATTATGCAGGATGATGAATTGGTCATTAAGGTTGACTTGCATAACGGAAATTCTAAGGGAACAGCATGGGGCTGTGATTTATCTTATGATTATGTTAAAATCAATGCGCTTTACCGGACTTAATCCTCCTTATCCCCGGATTTTTGGCCAACTGTGAAAAGCTAATTGCCTTATAAAAAGGAATGAAAAGTTATGAAAGATGTGATTGTTATCAAAATCGGCGGGGTAGCCAGCCGGTCTTTGACTGCAGATTTTCTGAATCAAATCAAGATATGGACAGATGCAGGAAAAGCTGTTCTCATTGTACATGGTGGCGGCTTTGCCATCGATCAGATGATGAAAGATCATCAGCGGCCGATTCAAAAAGTCAATGGTCTGCGAGTGACAGCAAAGCTTGATATGCCGCTGATTAAGACGGCCTTGACCGAAAGAGTCGGAAAAGCTTTGGCGCAGCAGCTAAATCAGGCTGGAATCAATGCCTTAACGGTTGATGCAGATTTACAGGAGATTGTTCAGGCAGATTTTTTGCAAAAAGACCTTTACGGTTATGTCGGACAAGTAAGCGCTGTGGTTAAAGCGCCCTTGTTAGATTTTTTGGAAAGGGGTTTAGTGCCGCTCCTGCCTTCTTTAGGCTACAGTCATCAAGGGGAAGTTCTGAATATTAATGCTGATTATCTGGCTAGAGCTGTGGCTCAAGCTCTGTCGGCCGAAAAATTCATTTTAATGACAGATGTCCCAGGGGTTTTAGAGAAGGGGACAGTACTTGAGCACCTGCCGCTCAGCGCTATACAGAAAAAAATTGCTGACGGAACCATAACAGGCGGTATGATTCCCAAGGTTGAAAGTGCAGCAGAAACAGTGCTTGCAGGTGTTGAGCAAGTTTTAATCGGAGACCGTTTAAATCGTGGAACACTCATTCAAAAGGGGTAGCTATGGGAAAACTTTTTCAAAATTATAAAAGAGCTGATGTCGAATTTATTAAAGCTGAGGGAAACTATTTATGGGATCAAAAGGGCAAATCCTATCTTGATTTTGCAAGTGGAATCGGAGTGACCAATCTGGGTTTTCACCCTTATGTCAAGGCCGCCCTAAAAAAGCAAGCTGAAGAAATCTGGCACAGTCCTAATCTTTATCGCAACAGTCTGCAGGAAGAAGTAGCAGACAAGCTGATTGGCGGCTATGATTATTTGGCCTACTTTTGTAACAGTGGCGCGGAAGCCAATGAAGCAGCTATTAAGCTGGCCAGAAAAAGCAGCGGCAAGCAGGAAATCATCAGTTTTAAAAACTCTTTTCACGGGAGAACTTTCGGTTCCCTTTCTGCCAGCGGCCAAGAGACCATCAAAAAGGGATTTGGTGATGGTGTACCGCATTTTTCTTATGCTGTTTTGAATGATTTGGACAGCGTCAAGCGACTGGTTACGGAGGATACGGCAGCTGTTATGCTGGAATTGGTGCAGGGAGAATCAGGTATTCATGTAGCAGATAGGACTTTTGTCAGTGATTTAGCAGCCTTTTGCCAGCAGCAGGAAATTTTATTAATCGTTGATGAAGTGCAGACAGGTATGGGACGGACAGGCCGGCTTTTTTCCTTTGAGCATTATGGGATTGAACCTGATATTTTTACCTTGGCAAAGGGTTTGGGTAATGGCTTTCCCGTCGGTGCCATGCTTGGCAAGTCTGCCTTGGGGTCAGCCTTTTCTTATGGCAGCCATGGTTCTACCTTTGGCGGCAACAAACTGGCAATGGCTGTCAGCTCGGCTGTACTTGATGTCCTGCAGGGCGATAATTTTTTACAAACGGTGCGCTTAAATGCCGATATTCTTCAGCAGAAACTCAAAGCAGCTCTGGCCGATCTGCCGCTTGTGACCGATATTCGAGGATTGGGCTATATGATTGGTATTGAAAGCAAAGCAGATTTGGCTGATCTAGTTGCTGGTGCACGGGCCAGAGGCCTGATTGTTTTAACGGCTGGCAGCAATGTTCTGCGGCTCCTGCCTCCTTTGACTCTGACAGAAGAGCAAGGAGAGCAGGCTGTTGCTGTTTTACAGGCAGTGTTTCAAAAAGATAGGCAGGACTGAGTTTTTTAAAGACCTGAAGGAGCTGTTAACAGTATCGGCTATTTTCAATCTAAAAAAGAGTGAAGGGAAACCGCGCCTTCAAAATCATCGATTTTCCTTTACTCTTCTTTTAGGCTGGAGGAGATTTTATTTACAGATATCAGGCCATTTTTATTCCCAACTTTAACAAAAGGCAGCTGGGACGAAAGTCCCAGCTGCCTTTTGCATGAGAATAGTTTTTATGACAGTCCGTAATTATAATCATCGTCCCTCATCGCCTCAACACTGCCAAGCAGATAGCCGTTGCCTACCTGGCTGAAGAAATCATGATTGGATGTTCCTGTAGAAATACCATTCATTACAATCGGGTTCACGTCATTGGCTGTGTCCGGAAAGAGCGGATCCTGCCCCAAATTCATTAGGGCTTTATTGGCATTATAGCGCAAAAAGGTCATGACTTCCTCCGTCCAGCCCACTGTTTCATATAGGGTATGCGTATAGCGTTCTTCATTTTCATAGAGCTGATAAAGGAGATCGTACATCCAGTCGCGAAAGTCACTCTGCTCTTCCTCAGACAGTTCATTAAAGCCCAGCTGAAATTTATAGCCGATATAGGTTCCATGCACGGATTCATCGCGGATAATCAATTTAATAATCTCTGCCACATTAGCGAGCTTATTATTGCCGAGATAGTAGAGCGGTGTAAAAAAACCTGAATAGAAGAGAAAGGTTTCAAGATAAGTGGAAGCAACCTTTTTTTGCAGAGCATTGCCGTTTTTATAAATATCATTAATGATTTTGGCTTTTTTCTGCAAGTATTCATTGCTGTTTGTCCACTTAAAAATGTCTTCAATCTCAGCTTTCGTATTGAGAGTAGAAAAGATGGATGAATAAGATTTGGCATGAACCGATTCCATAAACTGAATATTGTTGAGAACGGCCTCCTCATGCGGTGTACGGATATCTCCGCGGATCGCTTCGACTCCGGATTCAGACTGCATGGTATCCAGCAGGGTTAAGCCGCCGAACACTTTACCGACCAAATCTTTTTCTTCACTGGAGAGTTTCCGCCAGTCATCAAGATCATTAGATAGAGGAATACGTGTGTCAAGCCAAAATTGCTCAGTCAGTTTTTCCCAAGTTGACTTATCAATAATGTCTTCAATTTCATTCCAGTTAATCGCTTCGTAATAAGTAGTCATCATTAAATCACCCAAAGCCGGGTCAATTCCTTTTGCAGGCCCGGTTTTATCTTTTTGGACACTGTTTCAAAAGACAGTGTCTCTTCCTTTCCATCGTATAGTAAACAGCTAATGCACAGACCAAGAACTCCTATATAGCCAATTAAATGACACAGGATTCACATTGATTAGAGCCAACCTCTTCTCCATCGTCTGTATAGGTACGGACATAATAAATGGATTTAATTCCTTTATTGAAAGCATAGTTGCGCAAAATGGACAAATCACGGGTCGTTTGCTTGCTTTCAGTTTTCCATTCATAGAGCCCTTGAGGAATGTCACTGCGCATAAACAGGGTCAAAGACAGCCCTTGATCCACATGTTCTGTTGCTGCAGCATAAACATCAATGACTTTCCGCATATCCATATCGTAGGCAGAAGTGTAGTAAGGAATCGTATCAGTTGACAGTCCGGCAGCTGGATAGTAAATTTTGCCGATTTTCTTTTCCTGGCGTTCTTCGATACGCTGCGTAATCGGATGGATAGAGGCTGATACGTCATTAATATAAGAAATCGATCCGTTCGGTGCCACAGCAAGCCGGTTTTGATGATAGAGACCGTCCCGCATTACTTGTTCTTTGAGAGCCTGCCAATCCTCAGCCTGCGGAATAAAATGTCCGGCAAACAGCTCTTGCACACGTCTGGATTTTGGCACATACTGGCCGGTTATATACTTGTCAAAATAAGTTCCGTCAGCATATGTGGATTGTTCAAAACCAACAAATGTCTTCTGACGCTCGCGGGCAATAGTGTTGGATTCAACCAGTGTCCAGTAATTAAGCAGCATAAAATAAATATCGGTAAATTCAAGCGATTCTGGGCTGCCGTAGGCTATATGATTCTGAGCCAGAAAAGAATGCAGCCCCATTGCGCCCAAACCAAAGGTATGCGCTTGGCTGTTGCCATGTTTCACTGTCGGAACCGCTTCTATCTGCGATGCATCGGTCACAAAGGTTAAAGCCCGTGTCATAGCTTTGATTGAGCGGCCGAAATCAGGTGAAGCCATCATATTGACAACATTGGTCGAACCAAGATTGCAGGAAATATCGGTTCCCATTTCTACAAACTCCTGCGCATCATTGAGCAGACTGGGTTTTTGAACCTGCAGGATTTCTGAGCAGAGGTTGCTCATTACGATTTTTCCATCAATCGGGTTGCTCCTGTTGGCTGTATCAACATTAATAATATAAGGGTAGCCGGATTCCTGCTGCAGTTTGGAAATCTCGGTTTCGAGATCCCGAGCCTTGATTTTGGTCTTAGTGATATTTGGATTGGCAACCAGTTCGTCATACTTTTCAGTGATATCAATGTAATTAAAAGGTATGCCATATTCCCTTTCAACACTGTAAGGGCTGAACAGATACATGTCTTCATTTTGACGCGCCAGCTCGTAGAATTTATCAGGAACAACTACTCCAAGAGATAAGGTCTTTACACGAACCTTTTCGTCAGCATTTTCCTTCTTAGTTGAAAGAAAGGCGATAATATCCGGATGAAAGACATTGAGATAAACGACTCCGGCTCCTTGGCGCTGCCCGAGCTGGTTGGAGTAGGAGAAGCTGTCTTCAAACAGCTTCATAACTGGTACAACACCAGAAGCTGCGCCTGCAAATCCCTTGATCGGTGCTCCGGCTTCACGAAGGTTGGACAAAGAAATGCCAACTCCGCCGCCAATCCGTGATAACTGCAGAGCAGAATTGATGGAGCGGCCAATAGCGTTCATATCATCTGTTACCTGAATTAAAAAACAGGAGACCAGCTCACCCCGCCGGCTTCGGCCGGCGTTCAAAAATGAGGGCGTTGCCGGCTGATAGCGCTGATTAATCATTTCAATGGCCAAATCATGCGCCAGCTCCTCATTGCCATCAGCAAAATAGAGGGCATTAAACATGACCCGATCTTCCATACTTTCGAGATAAAAATCACCATCATCGGTTTTTAAAGCATATTGCTGATAGAATTTATAAGCAGCCATAAAAGACTTAAACTGAAATCCCTGAGCCTGAATGTCGGCTGCTAATTTTTCAATGAAAGCCGGTGAGTACTTATGAATAAAATCTGACTCAATATAGTCATTATCCACTAGGTAACGGACTTTATCAGTAATGCTGCTAAAGCTCATTGTGTTAGGCTCAACATTCTCTGCAAAAAAAGCTTTTAAAGCTTCTCTGTCCCGATGAAGCGGAATTTGTCCGTTGACAGGACGGTTAATTTCATTATTAAGACGAAAATAGGAAACATCGCCAAGATTTTTGAGACTCATTTTATCTAAAATTCCTTTTATAGTATTACTTTTTACATATAATAAGGCTTCATTCCAATTATTTGTGAGATGAAGCCTTAAAATTAAATAATTTCTTTTAATTTATTGGGCTGAAAGCCTGAAAAAACATAATCACCGGCTTCAATTACAGGAGCAGCAGTGAAACCAAGACTTTTGACATAATCAATTTTTTCGGGATGTTCATCAATATTAATTTCTGTAAAATCCGCTTGATGTTGCTCTAAAAACTTTTTGGTCATTTTGCACTGCATGCAGTTATTTTTTGAAAACAATGTGATTTGAGACATAAATCATTCCTCCTAAAAATTTCCGTTTCTGGAAAAGGCATATGTATCTAGGATATACAAAATAAATAAAAAAAGCAAGAGATTTCTCTTAAAAAAACACAATATATTGTGTTTGCTATCTCTATTGAACACGAAATGTAGTGTCAGACCTGCTTTTGAGCAGGCTGAAGGATAGATTCAGACGGGAAAGTTGGCTCCTGCTGACAGGCTAAACTGATATCTTAAAAAGAAGGGGCGAAATCAGGACTGGGAAGCAGAAAAAGACCATTCAGCTATGTAAGCGCTTAAAAAACACACTAAAAAACCTTGCTGTTTATCGTCAGTTAGGTTACTTTAGTATTAAGGAAGTTTGGCAAAGGAGGACTGAGAAGATGCGATTAAGCTTTCTGCGGCAGCTGAATTGGGAAAAAGATAATCTTCTTTTATTAGCCATTGGGACCTTTATTTTTGGTTTGATAACCCCTGCGAAGACAACTTGGTGGGAGGATTATGTTCATCTGTTAACAGTGCAAACCTATCTGATTCATGATTTTTTTGCTGTAGCAGGCATAGCTGCAACTTTTGTAAATGCTGCTTTGCATCTGGCTATTGCTTATTATTTAAATATTCGTAACCAATTGACCCATCTGACCGGTTTTCAGATGGCAGCGATAGGCATTTTTGTTGGCCATTCTTTTTTTGGGACACATCTGCTAAATATTTTGCCTATTATTTTGGGTGTCATCTTATATGCCCAACTGTCACATCAGTCTTTCAAAATTTATACTTCTATCAGTCTGTTTGCAACCTGTATGGCGCCTGCTGTGTCTTATATTATGTTTTCGCACGGTTTGTCGCTTATTTCAATATTAGGGGCAATCGTTTTAGGCTTAATTTTGGGCTTTATCACTCCGCCTCTTGCCGAAGCATTTTTGAAATTCCATCAGGGCTACACTCTCTATAATATTGGTTTTACATCTGGAGTTATCGGTATGTTTGTCTATGCCTGTCTGCGCTATTTCCAGTTTGAAATTCCAACAGCTCAAGTACTGAGTACTGAAGCCCACGACTATATTTTAGTCTATATACTGTCTATTTGTCTGCTGATGCTTGGTCAAGCTTTGATTGGTCTGGATTTTCAGGACTTTAGAACGAAATTTATTAAGCTGAATCACCGTGTTGGCCGCCTGCCAGATGATTTTGTCATCAAGTACGGACGAAAGACTGCCTTTTTTAACATGGGACTTTTAGGAATGGTCTACTTGAGTTTGTTACTGGTGATGAGGGTTCAGCTGAATGGCCCCATTGCAGGCGGTCTTATGTCTATCATCGGTTTTGCTGGTTTTGGGAAACACCTGCGCAATACACTGCCAGTTGCTTTTGGGGTCATTTTAGCTGCTTGGTTTGCCAATCAATCATTTGGGACGATTGGCTTTGCTTTATCTTTTTTATTTGGCACTTCACTGGCTCCGCTTGCTGGCTATTATGGTATAATAGTAGGGATGATAGCAGGATTTCTCCAATTTAACATAACACAGAGTGTTATTGATCTCCATTTAGGGCTGTGCCTTTATAACAATGGCTTTTCCAGCGGTTTTGTAGCAGCCTTTTTGGTTCCGATATTGGAAAGCCTGCCTCGTCGTAAAAAATCAAAAGAATAAAACGTAAAGGTAAGGCTAATAGCTATGATTAGTGAAAAAAATAAGGCAACACGCATTATGAAAGAATTGATAGGTTATTTTTTAGAGCATAGATACTATCAATTCGATGTCTCCTTTCAACTTGACAAAGATAAATTTGAACTGAGTATCACAGCACCTTCTCCGGATATTCCCAATCATTTTAAGCATCTGCTGAGAGACCTTAATACGGAACGCGAAGTGGAGATTGATGAATATTACAATGCGCTGCTGGGAGGTCATGGGACAGATCATGATTACAGTTTGCTGGGAAGAGCTATTGATCTGGCAACTCTCGAACATAAAGAGGGGATGCTGACATTGAAGATTTACAGAAATATCGGCGTTTCTTAATGATTGCACACGGCCTAAACGCTGTGTAGTGAAATCATCCAGTAGATGATTTCAGCCCCAACCTTGAAAAGGGGAGTAAGGGGATGGGAATCTGTATCGTTACCTAGTTACCGCTTGCCGTAAATGTCTGAAGGTTTTGTCGTCCTAGAGGCCGCCCGCACCCTTTTAGTCGTCTTGGCAGAGGTGCGTCTGCGAAATCAGAGATTTCGGACTTACCGTCATTTTCATACGGATTTTTAACCGGCCTTTGTATCTTGTGTTAGGGTGGGAGGAATTCAGGCTGACTGAGTATTCTCTCATTTTTTTGTAATGATGAAAGGCATCAGATTCCCGTTTTGTGCTTAAGCAGATGATAAAGACTTGTTTTTGATGTTTTTCAAGTGTTTTTTGTGTTTTTTTGGTGTCTTTCTGTTTTTTTTGAATGTTGAAGTTGTATAATAGTTTGTAAGCCCTACCAAACCAAATAATATAAGGTTGTAAGCCCTACCAAAAATATAAGGGTCCTACTCATTGTAAAGGAGGATAACTGTGTGAAACATATCATGTTTACAGAGACAGTGCTGCGCGATGCGCATCAAAGTTTGATGGCTACTCGTTTACGGACTGATGAGATGCTGCCGATCATGGAGCAGCTCGATAAGGCAGGCTACCATGCTCTGGAGTGCTGGGGAGGAGCCACATTTGATTCCTGTGTTCGTTACCTGAATGAAGATCCTTGGGAGCGATTGCGAGCGATTAAAAAAAGAGCGAAGAACACGAAACTGCAAATGCTGCTGCGCGGCCAAAATCTTCTTGGCTATCGTCACTATGCTGATGATATAGTCGAACAGTTCATCACGTCCGCTGCACAAAATGGTATGGATATATTTCGTATTTTTGACGCTTTGAATGATGTGCGCAATTTAGAGGCTAGCGTTAAGGCTGTCAAGAAAAACGGCAAGCATGCCCAGCTGACGATTTGTTACACAACAAGCCCAGTTCATACCATCGAATATTATAAACAGCTGACTCAAGAGATGACGGCTTTGGGAGCTGACTCCATTTGTGTGAAAGATATGGCAGGTATTTTAACACCAGCTGCTGCGAAAGACTTAATTCCTGCTTTGAAAGAAGTGACGGATCTTCCGATAGAAGTTCATACACATGCAACTAGCGGGACATCTGAGATGACCTATATGGCAGCTATCGAAGCTGGAGCAGATATTATCGACACGGCTATCTCCCCTCTGGCTGGCGGGACCAGCCAGCCAGCTACTGAAAGTCTCAGTACGGTATTAAAAGAACTGGGATTTAAAGTAGACTTGGATGATGAGGTTTTGGTAGCTATCAGTGACTATTTTAAACCTATCAAAGAAAAATATATTGAGGAAGGTGTTTTGGCTCCTAAGATGATGGGCTTGGAGCCTAGAACTTTGATCTATCAAGTTCCTGGAGGTATGCTGTCCAACCTCTATTCTCAGCTCAAGCAGGCTAAGTCTGAGCATCTTTACGAAGAAGTTCTCAAGGAGGTCCCGCGGGTACGGGAAGATCTCGGCTATCCTCCTCTTGTAACGCCCCTCAGCCAAATGGTTGGGACACAGGCAGTCTTTAATGTTTTAACCAACGAACGCTATAAGATGGTTCCAAATGAAATAAAAGATTATGTTTGCGGTAAATACGGCAAATCTCCAGCTCCGATTAAAGACAGTATCAAGCAAAAGATTGTTGAGGATGAACCGGTCATTACTGTTCGCCCTGCCGACTTGCTGGAACCGGAATTAGACCAAATGAAGCAGGAATTGAAAGGGTTGGCACGTTCCGAAGAAGATGTGCTGATCTATGCGATGTTCCCGCAATTGGGAAAGGACTTTTTAGAACAGAAATATCAGCTGCAGGACAGTCAGAAACGACCTGAGGAAAAGATTGTTAGAATTCAGGCTGTCATGTAGAGTTCTGCGGATTGGCTAGATCTTTACGCAGATAGATTTGAAATAAAATGGTTCATAAAGCATCGGCCTTTAATATAATAGAAAGTCGTATTCTTGGGTCGTAAAGGCGCTGCCATTTTTGATGAATTGAAGAGGAGGGGCAATGGAACACATTAGTATTATGGAAGCTTTAAGTCTTTCGGTTGTTGCGATAACTGTCGTTATGGTTGTATTAGTCGGTCTGATGTTTATAATAGAAGGATTTAAATTCATTGAAAATTCACAGAGTGCTGCCAGTGTTTTGCCAGCCCAGCCGGCTTCTCAAGAAAAAGAGCAGACCTTAGCTGACAGCGAAGAATTAAAATTAGTAGCAGCGCTCACAGCTTTAGCTGTTGCTAGTAATGATGAGCAAGATAAAAAGTATCGTATCACAACAATTAAACGAATTAAATAACTGAACACGGCCTAAAATCCTAGTGAAAAAGATGGCTGTCATCGTGATGCCAGCATCACTTGCCATCCCCTATTTTCATACGGATTTTTAAACGGCCTTTGTATCTTAATTAAGGGAGTTTTGTATGAAAAAATATCAGATTACAGTCAATGGTCAGACCTATGATGTGACTTTAGAAGAAATTTCGGATAAAGAACTGAATCAAGCCCGTCAGTCCGAATCGCCTTCTTCAGACACTCAAGCACCTGATCCAAGCAGCAACAGCAAAGGAATAGAAGTTACTGCTCCTATGCCGGGAACGATTATTTCCCTCAATGTTCAGGTAGGGGCAAGTGTTAAAGCAGGAGATACGCTCTGCATTTTGGAAGCGATGAAGATGGAAAGTGCTGTAGTAGCTTCGGCAGATGGTGTCGTGAATCAGATTTTTGTTGATAAAGGAACACAAGTTGAAGCAGGTACAGTCCTGATGACATTATAAAGAGGGAGAGGGGTTTATGTTAGACGCTCTAATTGAAATGTTTGATTCCTCGGGATTTATGGCTCTTGACTTTAAGACGGTTATTGTGCTTGGAATTGCCTGCCTGTTTCTTTATTTAGCGATTGCCAAGGGGTATGAACCTTATCTGTTAATTCCGATTGCTTTTGGGATGCTGCTGGTTAATCTGCCTTTAGGAGGGCTGATGGATCATCCTGTGGACGGTGCGAACGGGGGACTGATTTATTACCTCTATCAGGGAGTGGATAAGGGCATTTACCCTCCGCTTATTTTCCTTTGTTTGGGAGCGACAACGGATTTTGGTCCTTTGATTTCAAATCCCAGGACCTTATTGTTGGGAGGCGCGGCTCAAGTTGGCATTTTTATAGCCTTGATGGGGTCAATCATGCTGGGCATGACAGGACCGGAAGCTGCTTCTGTTGGTATTATTGGCGGTGCGGACGGTCCGACAGCGATCTATACGACCAGCCAGCTAGCTCCGCATCTGCTGTCAACAATTGCTTTAGCTGCATATTCCTATATGGCTTTAGTTCCGATTATTCAGCCTCCTATTATTAAAGCTTTAACGACTAAGGAACAGCGCAAGGTTAAAATGCAGCAGCTGCGTCCTGTTTCTAAGAAGGAGAAAATTCTCTTTCCAATTGTTGTTACCATTTTTACAGTTTTGATTTTACCATCTTCGGCTCCACTTATTGGAATGCTGATGCTGGGCAATCTGATTAAGGAATCGGGGCGGGTGCCTAAGATTACTGAAACTCTATCTAATTCGTTGATGTATATTATTACTATCCTGCTGGGAGTCAGTGTAGGTGCTAAAGCTGAAGCTGATATTTTGCTGTCACCGGATACGATAAAAATTATAGTGCTTGGTTTAATTGCCTTTGCAGCAGGTACAGCAGCAGGGGTCCTGATGGGTCGGCTGATGTACCGTCTGACCAAGGGGAAGATTAATCCAATGATTGGCGCGGCAGGGATATCCGCTGTTCCTATGGCGGCACGCGTTGTGCAGGGGGTAGGTGTCGAAGAAGATCCGTCAAATTTCTTACTGATGCATGCTATGGGACCTAATGTAGCGGGTGTTATTGGATCTGCTGTCGCTGCGGGCGTTCTGCTGCAATACTTCGGCTGATAGATGCAAAAGCCTGTGTATCGTTTTAGAGGATTAGAATGGGGGATAGCATGAGTATGCTTGTCGAGCGTTTGTGGGTACAGCAGCAGCCTAATGTGAAAAAAAATTGGTTAAATCTCTTAAAAGCAAATGGCATTCGTGAGGAAGACACTATAGATGCTGTGTACGGTATCTATGATGGGGATAAACTGATAGCAACAGGCAGTATTTTTGACAATGTCATTAAGTGCGTAGCAGTTGACAGACTTCATACAGGCGGTACGGTTATCAGCAGCTTAGTCTCCCATTTAGAATCTTTGATTTTTGAAACATTTGAGAGCTGCTATCTTTATACCAAGCCAGACGCCAGCCTTTCTTTTGAGCATTTGGGCTTTCGAGAACTGGCACGAGTCCCGAATAAATTGGTGTTCATGGAAAAAGCCGTCAGAGGCTTGGATAGCTATCTTGCTGACTTAAAGATGAAAAGGATACTGGGGCCTACAAAAGGGGCGATTGTCATGAATGCCAACCCGTTTACTAAAGGCCATCTCTATTTGGTAGAACAGGCCGTAAAAGCGGTGGACAGTCTTTATCTTTTTGTTGTTTCTCAGGACCGGTCCGATGTTTCTTTTAAGGATCGCTTTGCTTTAGTCCAGGCTGGTGTAGCACATTTGGAGCAGGTAAAAGTCGTTGAGACAGGTCCTTATATGGTCTCAACAGCAACCTTTCCATCTTATTTTCTGTCAGAAGAAGAGAATGTGGCAAGGATACAAGCTAATTTGGATGCCCAGCTGTTTAAACGGCATATCGTTCCGGCTCTGGATTTAACACACCGCTTCTTAGGGACAGAACCCAAATCTCCGGTTACAGCTATTTATAACCAAGAGTTGCATAAGGTCTTATCGCCTGTTATGGAGCTTATTGTTATCGAAAGGATAGCGCAGGACGGTGAAGTTATCAGTGCGTCTCGTGTCCGTGAACTGTGGCGAAAAGGTGAACTTGCTCAGATTGAACCGCTAGTTCCTCCGTCAACTTATCAGTATATTAAGCAAAAAATAGAAAGGACTTGTAGCTTATGAGCCATTTTGAACTAAGACAGCAAGGTGTCGCCGGCACCTTGGAGTCATCAGATGTCCAGATTTTAATTGATCAAAATTCTGGCAAAGGGGTTGAACTGGATTTAACCAGTTCAGTCGAAAAGCAGTTTGGAGCCCAAATTCGCCAGGTCATTCAGGAGACTTTGTCTTCTATGGGTGTTAAGGATGCTAAGTTAGTCGTTAAAGATCAAGGAGCTCTGGATTGTACTATCAAAGCACGTTTGATTGCAGCTGTCCATCGTGCCAGCGGTCAGACCGAATCCATCAATTGGGAGGAGATTGAACAATGGAACGATTAAGAAGAACCATGATGTTTGTTCCAGCTAGCAATCCGGCTATGCTGAGGGATGCCAATCTTTACGGTGCGGATTCTATCATGTTTGACCTTGAGGACTCCGTATCACTTAAGGAAAAAGACAGTGCTCGTTTCCTGCTCTACCAGGCTGTTAAAACATTTGATTTTGGGGATACGGAAACGATTGTCCGGATTAATGATTTAGCTGCGGGCGGACGTGACGACATTGCAGCTATGGTACGTGCCGGGATTGACTGTATTCGTTTGCCTAAGACTGAAACAGCTCAAGATGTTGTTGATGTGGCGACAGTTATTACCGAGGTTGAAGAGCGCATCGGCCGTGAGATTGGTTCTACAAAAATCTTTTGTGCTATTGAAGGGCCTGTCGGTGTCTTTAATGCTCTGGCTATAGCAACAGCTGATAAACGCGTGGTTGGAATTGCTTTAGGAGCAGAAGACTATGTCACGGCTATGAAGACAAAGCGTTACCCAGAAAAGGAAGGTGAAGAGCTTCTCTTTGCCCGGTCTATGATCATTCACGCAGCACGCGCTGCGGGTATTGCAGCAGTCGATACTGTTTTTTCAGATGTCAATGATATGGATAATTTCAGGCGTGAAGTTGAAAGGATTAAGCAGCTTGGTTTTGACGGTAAATCAGTTATCAATCCCCGTCAAATACCGGTGGTCAACGATGTCTTTACCCCTACGGACAAAGAAATCAGCCATGCTCAGCAAGTCATGGCAGCAATAGCAGAAGCTGAGGCCAAAGGATCGGGTGTTGTTTCCTTAAATGGCAAAATGATTGATAAACCGATTGTAGAGCGAGCACAGCGTGCATTAGCTTTAGCACAGGCTGCAGGAGTTATAGAGGAGGCAGAGTGGTAATATGGTTTTAAATACATTAGGTCGAGATATTCCGGCAAAGTACGCTGAAGAATATGGTGTTTTTTCAGGGGAACTTGCTGCTATTGACAGCTATCAAGAATCCAGCCGTCACGTTAAGCCGGTAAAGCCTCGTGATAATAAATTGCTCTCATCTATTCGGGAAGCGATTGAAAAAACCGGTCTTAAAGACGGTATGACGATTTCCTTTCACCATCATTTTCGAGAAGGCGATTATGTCATGAATTTGGTTATGGATGAAATTGCTAAAATGGGGATTAAGAACCTGAGCATTGCTCCAAGTTCTATCGCTAATGTTCATGCTCCCCTGATCGAACATATCAAAAATGGAGTGATTACCAACATTACTTCCAGCGGCTTGCGCGATAAGCTGGGAGCAGCTATTTCCGAAGGAATTATGGAAAACCCTGTTGTTATCCGTTCTCATGGCGGCAGAGCCCGTGCCATTGCCAGAGGAGATATTCACATTGATGTTGCTTTCTTAGGAGCCCCAAGTTCTGATGCCTATGGCAATGCAAATGGGACTAAAGGCAAAGCAACCTGCGGTTCTCTTGGCTATGCTATGGTTGATGCCAAGTATGCGGATCAGGTGGTCATTATTACGGACACATTAGTGCCTTATCCCAACACCCCAATTAGTATTCCTCAGACGGATGTTGATTATGTCGTTGCAGTTGATGCTATTGGCGATCCTAACGGTATCGCTAAAGGAGCAACACGCTTCACTAAAAACCCTAAAGAACTGCTGATCGCTGAATACGCTGCTAAAGTGATTACCAATTCTCCTTACTACAAGGAAGGTTTCTCGTTTCAGACTGGGACAGGCGGAGCTTCACTTGCAGTAACACGCTTCATTCGTGAACAAATGATAAAAGACGGCATTAAGGCCAATTTTGCCCTTGGCGGCATCACAAACGCCATGGTGGAATTACTGGAAGACGGCTTGGTTGGCAAGATTATTGATGTACAGGATTTTGATCACCCGTCTGCTCTTTCTTTAGATCGCAATGCTGAGAAACACTATGAAATTGATGCCAATATGTATGCCTCGCCTTTGAGTAAGGGTTCTGCTATTAATCAGCTGGATGTCTGCATTCTTTCAGCTTTGGAAGTCGATACGAACTTTAATGTTAATGTTATGACAGGATCAGACGGTGTTATTCGCGGTGCTTCCGGCGGCCATTGTGATACAGCCTTTGCATCTAAGATGAGCTTGGTTATCTCGCCTCTGGTTCGGGGACGGATTCCAACCTTTGTAGAAGAAGTCAATACGGTTATTACGCCAGGGACCAGTGTCGATGTTGTCGTTACCGAAATCGGAATTGCCATCAATCCAAATCGGCCGGATTTAGTAGAACATTTCAAAGAACTGAAAGTTCCTCAGTTCACTATCAAAGAATTGCAGGAAAAAGCCTATGAGGTTGTTGGACATCCGGATCCAATCCAATATGGCGATAAGGTAGTAGCTCTTATCGAATATCGAGATGGAACTCTGATTGATACAGTTAAAAATATTTTACATTAATATAAGGGAGGAATATTTCATGAAAAACGTGAAATTTCTAGGTTTGCCGCCTTATCTGGCGGCGGTATTGATTGTCATCTGTGTGACAGCTATGTACATGGGTGCCTTGCCGACTGATTTGGGCGGAGCCTTTGCTATTATGCTTTCAATCGGAGTCGTCTTCAATGAAATTGGGAAACGCATTCCTATTTGGAACACTTACATCGGAGGCGGGCTGGTGCTGGCCTTTCTCGGAAGTTCGGCCTTAGTTTATTTTAATGTTATCCCGAAAACTTATGTTGAAGCCATGAATTGGGCCACAGAAGATGCTAATTTTCTGACACTGTTTATCGTTATTTTGATTACAGGCTCTATTTTGGGACTTGAACGAAAACTCCTGCTCAAATCAATGGCTGGCTATATTCCAGCTATTTTAGGAGGGGTTGCCGGTGCGGCTCTTCTGGGGATTATTACAGGACTTTTATTTGGGATAAATCCAGCAGATGTAGTCATTCGGTATGTTCTTCCGGTTATGGGCGGCGGTAATGGTGCCGGTGCAGTGCCGCTCAGCCAAATTTATGAAAAAACGACTGGTCAGCCGGCAGCCAGCTACTATAGTTTTGCGATTACGATTTTGACCATTGCAAATATTTTTGCTATTATTGCCGCCGGTCTTCTTAACGGTATTGGTAAAAGAGCCACTGCTTTAACTGGTGACGGCAAGACTTTAATGAGAAATTCAGAGGAGATTGCTGCAGAAAAAGATGATGTTAAACTCTCTATGATTGACTATGGCGGTGCTTTCCTGCTGTCCTTGACTTTCTATGCTTTAGGCTGCCTCTTTAGCGAAGTGCTGCTGCCAACAATCTTTGGTGTTCAAATCCATACCTTTGCTTACATGATTGTCTTTGTGGTGATAGCAAATGCTTTAGGTCTTATTCCTGCTTACGTTCGTAAGGCTGCTACTGTTCTTCAAAGTTTCTTTACGAAAAATATGATTTTAATTATTATGGTTGGGGTAGGAATCGATACAGATCTTGGAGAACTGGCTTCAGCTATCACCTTCTCAAACGTTGTAATGGCCTTAATGATTATTATAGGAGCGATTTTAGGATCAGCCATTATCGGTTACTTAGTTGGCTTCTATCCGATTGACTCAGCTGTCACAGCTGGCCTATGTATGGCTAATCGCGGCGGTTCCGGCGACTTAGCAGTTCTTGGTGCTTCTGAACGGATGGATTTGATTTCCTATGCACAGCTGTCTTCACGTCTAGGTGGCGGTTTAGTGCTGGTTATCGGAAGTATTGTCTTTGGAATGTTCTTGTAAGATAAATAAAAAGGAGCTGCTGTCAGGCAGCCCCTTCTTTATGAATTGAATACGGCCTAAACGCTGCAGGAAAAAAAAGCATGTGCGACCTAGTGCTGACTTAAGTTCTAGTCATTCTGGCAGTGGTCTGTCTGCCTTTCCTTTTGCGTTTTTAACGGCCTTTGTATCTTCTTGAGGAGTAAGTATGTTTTCATTTGGTTCGTCAGTGTCATTGCAGGAGGTTTTAGCAGGCAGGGAATGGCGGTTAGAACGCCAGAAGCAGTTGCTGGGGCTTTATAGGGACATGGTTCTTCTTGATTTCAAATGTAATATCCCAGGCCCGATCAAGAATAATGCTTCTATTGAGCGCTTATTCCAGCATGGCTTAGAAGCGATTATCCAATTATTAAACGGGCATAAGATTTTGATTCTTCACCAACAAGTGAAGAATGCTAAGGTAGGGCCGGAGGCCTTTTTAGTAGTGGATTCGACAGCTGAAGCTTTGAAAGGTTTGATGATTGCTTTTGAGGAATCTTCACCACTTGCCAGATTATATGACAGTGATGTTTTGTACCGGGATCCTCATTATTTGGAACCCATGAGTTTATCCCGCCAAGAATTAGGCTATCCTCAGAGAACGTGTTTGATTTGTGACAGACCTGCTAAAGAGTGTGGGCGCAGCAGGCAGCATTCTGTTGAGGAGATGCAGGCTGCCATAGAAAGACTGTGCCAAGCTTATTTGCCATAATAATGCTCTGCTTGTGTAATACTGTTTTTCTGATTATACTCTTTTATAAAGAACTAAAGATCTAACTGCCAAACACTGTTTTAATCATCAGAAAAAAACGAGCGAACTGGTTTTATGTGAATACAAGAACCGGCTCGCTCATTTTTTACTAGAATAGATTCTTATCCGTCCTGTTTGGGGACTAAAAAGGTCAGCTTTGTAAATTTTAGAGGGACTGCATCTAGATAAGCCCCTCTGCCTGCATAAAGAAATAGCCAAGTGCCAGAAAATCAGCCGTTCCTCCAGGACTGAGATTTTTTTGGATAAGGCAGCAGTCATAGTCAGAGAGCCATTTGCGGAGCTGCTCAGCTGATAGGTTTTGACTGAGCGCCTCTTGAGTTTGCCTCTTGACCTCCTGCCAGGCTGCAATTCCTCCTCTGTGGATGAGATTCCCATCCTCAATGTTCGCCATGAGAAGCAAAGTAGCTTTGTGAAAAGCTTCATCGGCTGAGTTGTGCACTAAACTTTGCCTTAATGCTGGGAGCAGGAGGTTCTGAAGAGTTGGATAGCCGCTGGCTGCTTCCCCCCTGATTCCTTTTAGTCCGTGCTCTAAATAAAGTTTTTCTCCGTAGGAAAGATTTTGTCTGTCAATATGCTGAAAATCCTCCTCCAGGGAAGAACTGCAGATGGCTGGGATAAGCTGCAGAATCGCTTGGCTGTCCGCAGGTAACAGGGGAAGAGTTTTGGAATGATGTTTTAAAAAATATCCCGTCGCACTGAGAACAAGGGCAAAGGAAAAATTTGCCCCTTTATGTGTATTGACCCCTTTTGTGGCTCTGAACATAGCCTGCTCAGCCCGTATTCCAATTGACCGTGATTGATCAAATAAGGCTTGCAAAGAACCGGTGTGGTTCAGTCCAGCCTTTGCATAATCCTCGAAGAATGGAAGCAGGCTCATACTGCTTTTAATAAAAAGCGGGAAATCCATGTCCTGGTGGGCACCGTTATTGGAGCGGTCCACTAAACCGGGCTTAGGAGTCAGACTAAGCTCATAGAGGAGAGCAGAAGTAGCCAAGGCAGCTAGTTTTTGGTGGAATTGATCAGTCAATTTGACGTTTCTCCATTTCCTGAATGATAAATGTTAAGGAGTGGTCAAGATGTCTTGATGTGACTTTTCTGATGGTTTCTTCATCTCGTTCTTTCATAGCCTCGTAGAGCTGCCAGTGCTCTTCTAAAGCAATGTGGCGGCGCTCAGCTGCCCGGATTGAAACATCTCTGAAATATAAAAGATACTCTCTCAATGTTTCAGCGATATTTTTCATACGGGGCATCTGACTTTTGTCGTAGATAAACGCATTGAAATCAGAAAAATTTTTAAGGAGAAGATCGACTTGATCGGTGCGGTCAAGGTAGTTGCCGTACTCCAAAAGTTCTTTTAGCTCATTAAAGTCTTCAGCCGTCATTAATTGTGCGGCTTTGATTGTGGCTAAAGTATCAAGGGCAGTCCGAATATCAAAAATTTCATAAGCATCAGAAATACTGATTCCTTTGACAACCGTCCCAATTTTTGGAATATGCTCTACAAGGCCTTCTTTAGTCAGTTCCTGAAGGGCATAGCGAATAGGAGTACGGCTGATATTAAGCCATTCAGCATACTCTTTTTCATTGATACGTTCACCAGCAGGGATTTCTCTGAGGATAATCGTTTTACGAAAAGCATCATATAGCGATTCTTTTAAAGTCTTCCGCGAGCTCTGCTGAAAATTTTGTTTAACAACTTCAATATATGGATTCATAACAACACCCTTTTATTTAGATAATGGGGCAAAACGTAAGAAACAGTCTTTATTACTATTATACTTGATTTCAGCTTTAGAATAAAGTTAATATGTGCAGGAATTAACATAAAAGGCTGAACTTTAAGTTTTAACTAGCTGTTTTAAGATGCCGTTTGTGTTTTCCTTTTTTTTCCCGTCTGCAACTGACACAGACAATATACGACCCTTTTAAATCTTCTAAATAGTTGCTGACTCAGCTGTATTACTGAGCTATCCTATCAGAAATGAATAAAAATTCACTTTAAAATATCATTTAAACTTTCATAGCTACTTTTCAGAAAAAAAGCAGTCTAGCAATTGAAAAAAAAATAAAATTTGGTATAATACTAAATTGTAAGGGTTATCATGTGGATAATTCAAAACTACACTAAAATAAGAAGGAGAACCATACTATGGCTTCAAAAGATTTTCACATTGTTGCAGAAACAGGAATTCATGCACGTCCGGCTACATTACTGGTACAAACAGCTAGTAAATTTGCCTCAGATATTACTTTGGATTACAAAGGCAAAGCAGTAAACCTTAAGTCAATTATGGGAGTTATGAGCCTTGGTGTTGGTCAAGGTGCCGATGTCACTATCTCTGCAGAAGGTGCTGATGCTGATGATGCCCTTGCAGCAATCGAAGAAACAATGACTAAAGAAGGATTGGCATAATTATGACAGAAATGCTTAAAGGAATTGCCGCATCTGATGGTGTTGCTGTTGCCAAAGCATATCTGCTCGTTCAACCGGATTTGTCGTTTGAGACTGTAACAGTCGAAGATACAAACGCAGAAGAGGCTCGTTTAGATGCAGCGCTGGAGGCATCACAGAACGAGCTTTCTGTTATCCGTGAACAGGCTGTAGAGACGCTTGGTGAAGAAGCAGCTGCTGTTTTTGATGCTCATTTGATGGTCCTTGCTGACCCAGAAATGATTACACAAATCAAAGAGACCATTCGGACTAAGCAGACTAATGCAGAAAGCAGCCTCAAGGAAGTGACCGATATGTTTATCACTATCTTTGAAGGCATGGAAGATAATCCGTACATGCAGGAACGTGCCGCAGATATCCGCGATGTTTCGAAACGTGTCCTAGCCCACCTGCTCGGTGTTAAACTTCCAAATCCTGCAGCTATTGCTGAAGAATCGGTGGTTATTGCTCATGATTTGACACCATCGGATACGGCACAGTTAAATAAACAATTTGTTAAGGCTTTTGTTACCAATATCGGCGGGCGGACCAGCCATTCTGCTATTATGGCCCGTACGCTTGAGATTGCCGCTGTTCTTGGAACCAATGATATTACTAGCCGTGTTAAAGATGGTGATATTATTGCTGCCAATGGTATAACAGGAGAGGTCATCATTAACCCGACTGATGAGCAAATTGCTGAATTCAAGGCGGCCGGCGAAGCTTATGCCAAACAAAAAGCTGAGTGGGCTCTGCTCAAAGATGCTAAAACTGTTACTGCTGATGGTAAACATTTTGAATTGGCAGCTAATATCGGCACGCCAAAAGATGTTGACGGGGTTAATGATAACGGATCAGAAGCAGTGGGACTTTACCGTACTGAGTTTCTTTATATGGACTCTCAGGACTTCCCAACCGAAGATGAACAGTACGAAGCTTATAAGGCTGTTCTTGAAGGAATGAAGGGGAAACCTGTTGTTGTCCGGACGATGGATATTGGCGGAGATAAAGAGCTCCCTTACTTCGATCTTCCCAAAGAAATGAACCCTTTCCTTGGTTTCCGCGCTTTGCGTATTTCTATCTCTGAGACCGGGGACCAAATGTTCCGCACGCAGATCCGTGCGCTTCTTAGAGCCTCGGTTCATGGACAGCTCCGTATTATGTTCCCTATGGTTGCCCTTCTGAAAGAATTCCGTGCTGCTAAGGCCGTATTTGACGAAGAAAAAGCCAATCTAAAAGCTGAAGGGATTGCTGTTTCAGATGATATTCAAGTCGGTATCATGATTGAAATCCCGGCTGCAGCAATGCTGGCTGACCAATTTGCCAAGGAAGTGGACTTCTTCTCAATCGGAACGAATGACCTGATTCAGTATACTATGGCTGCTGACCGTATGAATGAACAGGTATCCTATCTTTACCAGCCATATAACCCATCTATTCTCCGTTTGATTAATAATGTCATCAAAGCTGCTCATGCAGAAGGCAAATGGGCCGGTATGTGCGGTGAAATGGCCGGTGATCAGACAGCTGTACCGCTTCTTGTCGGTATGGGATTGGATGAATTCTCCATGTCGGCAACTTCAGTTCTTCGCACACGCAGTTTAATGAAAAAATTGGACACAGCTAAAATGAAAGAGCTGGCTCAGCGTGCACTGACTGAATGTGCGACACTGGATGAAGTTTTGGAACTTGAAAAAGAATACGTTGATTTTGACTAATCCATCAGCCTTGAGAACCTTGTGTTTTCAGGGCTTTTTTTGAAAATAAAACGTCAATGGCAAGAGCTTAAAATCTAATGAAAGCCCTATTTTTGTTATTGTGTCGAAATTTTCTGAATTTTCTTTGTATCAAATAATTGAAAAAAGTTAAAAAAATGATAAAATGGAACTATCACATTAGTAAGGAGACTCAGATTGACTAAACAATATAAGAATTATGTCAATGGGGAGTGGAAACTCTCACAGGATGAAATTAAAATCTATGCCCCTGCTTCTGGTGAGGAACTCGGTTCTGTTCCTGCAATGAGCACAGATGAAGTAGACTATGTCTATGCTTCTGCAAAAGCAGCTTTTCCGGCTTGGCGAGCGCTTTCTTACGTAGAGCGGGCAAATTATATCCGCAAGGCCGCTGATATCTTGTACAGCAAAGCTGAGGCCATTGGTTCTGTTCTTTCTAAAGAAATAGCTAAAGGGCTTAAATCGTCTGTCGGTGAAGTGACACGTACCGTAGAAATTATGGAGTTTGCAGCTGCCGAAGGTGTTCGGACGCAAGGTGAAGTGCTTGAAGGCGGCAGTTTTGAAGCAGCCAGCAAGAGAAAGATTTCGGTTGTCCGCCGTGAACCGGTGGGGCTTGTTTTAGCCATTTCGCCTTTTAACTATCCGGTCAACCTAGCCGGTTCGAAAATTGCACCGGCTCTTATTACAGGGAATGTAGTGGCCTTTAAACCGCCGACGCAAGGGTCTATCTCCGGACTTCTTTTAGCAGAAGCTTTTGCTGAAGCCGGGCTGCCTGCTGGTGTTTTCAATACGATTACCGGACGGGGTTCTGTTATCGGTGATTATATTGTTGAGCACAAAGCGGTTGACTTTATCAACTTTACTGGTTCAACACCTGTTGGTGAAAATATCGGCCGTTTGGCTGGTATGCGCCCGATTATGCTGGAATTAGGTGGTAAGGATGCAGCTATTGTCCTTGAGGATGCTGATCTTGAACTGACAGCTAAACAGATTGTTGACGGTGCTTTTGGTTACTCCGGTCAGCGCTGTACAGCTGTTAAGCGTGTGCTGGTCATGGACAGTATAGCTGATAAGCTGGCTGAGCTTATTGTTGAGCGGGTGGCTAACTTAACGGTTGGTATGCCTGAAGACAATACGGATATTACACCTCTGATTGATACTAAAGCTGCTGATTATGTCGAAGGTCTTATCCTTGATGCAAAAGAACAAGGTGCAACAGCTCTTACTGAACTTAAGCGTGAAGGAAACACTATTTATCCGGCAGTCTTTGATAATGTGACGACTGATATGCGTTTGGCTTGGGAGGAACCGTTTGGTCCGGTTCTGCCGATTATCCGTGTTCAGTCTGCTGAAGAAGCTATCCATATTGCTAACCAATCTGAATTCGGTCTGCAAAGTGCGGTCTTCACAAATGATTATCCGCTGGCCTTTAAGATTGCTGAACAGCTTGAAGTCGGTACGGTTCATATTAATAACAAAACACAGCGCGGAACAGATAATTTCCCATTCTTGGGAGCTAAGAAATCCGGTGTGAATACACAGGGAGTTAAATACTCAATCGAAGCTATGACCAGAATTAAGTCTGTTGTCTTGGATATCAAACCGTAAGACAGTTGGTTTTATAGGGAAATGTATGGTTTATCTGTTTTTCTGAGCAGTAGGGCCGGGACTTTTGTCCCGGCTTTTTTATTATAATAACAGCAAAGAGTGCTATAAGACTTATATGTGCTTGTTTAAGATTGGGTCGCCTCCTAAAATTCTGATTTTTTTTCAGTTTTGGTAGATAAGTTTTGTATTTAAAAAGATTGCGGGAGAGACAAAAAAATGGCAGCGCTTTCTTTTATTTATGGTATAATAAGAATAACCTAAAACTATCTAGGAGGAATTTAATGGTTACACGGAAACAATTTTCACCAGAAGAGATGAGTAAGGACAGTTCCTACTTTTCACCTTTAAAAACGATTGTTGAGACAGCTTTTTATGAAAACCAGGTTATTCCGATTAAGACACTGGAAGAAGCTTATCAGCTGGCTTCGGTAGCAGCAGGAACTGTTGTACTGGATATGCCGGTTATTCATACAAAAGAACTGGGGCTGCCTTCTTATGCTAGGGTATTGCTGACCAACTCAGGAGCGATTGTTGGCAGAACGGCTAAAGCCAGAAGAATTTACGGCAGAGACAGTGAAGAAGATGAACGTTTGTTAACAATTGCCAGAAGTGCCGTCTACCAATCTCATAAAAGAAAATTTTATAAAGCCGATGCCATTGTCGGACTTGATGAGACTTTTATGGCCAGAGCCCATCTGATGGTTCCGGAAGAAGAAATTAATAACCTTTATTCTTGGCTGCTGAACTTTCAGATTTTGGATGAGGAATTTAAGAACCGTCTAAAAGTGTCTAAACAGTATGAAGAAGATGATATTTTTGTTTTCTTTGATCCGAAATGGTCCCATCCTGACTATCCGGATGGTTTGGCTTATTTTGATACCAGACATAATTGTGTCATCATTCTCGGCTTAAATTATTTCGGAGAATTAAAGAAAGCGACACTGACCTTAGCTTGGGGTACTGCGGCGCGGAATGGTTATGTAGCCTGTCATGGCGGCCTTAAGATTTTTAAGCAGAAGCAGGGTAAAAAAGATAACAAAAATTATGTCGCTTCCTTTTTCGGCCTGTCAGGTTCAGGTAAGTCAACCTTAACACACGCTAAGCACGGCAATAAATACGATATCAAAGTTCTGCATGATGACGCCTTTATTATCTCTGTTAAAGATGGCTCCTCGGTTGCTTTAGAACCTGCTTATTTCGATAAAACCAATGATTATCCGACCGGCCATCCGGAGCAGGATTATTTTGTTACTGTCCAGAACTGCGGTGTGACTATGGATGAAAACCGCCGTAAAAAACTTGTTACCGAAGATATCCGCAATGGCAACGGCCGAACCGTTAAATCACGTTTTGCAACTCCTAACCGGGTAGATCGGATTAATGAACCCATTAATGCGATTTTTTGGATTATGAAGGATGATTCACTGCCGCCTTTGGTAAAAATCAATGATCCGGTAGTGGCAACAACCATGGGCTGTACTTTAATGACCAAACGCTCCAATGCAGAAAACATTTCCGGAGCCCGCCAAAGCCTTGTTATTGAGCCTTTTGCCAACCCTTTCAGAGTTTATCCTTTAGTTGAGGATTACCGTAAATTTTTAGCCCTGTTTAAAGCTGGTGTTGACTGCTATATCATTAACACCGGGCAGTATATGGGCAGAAGTATCCCTAAAAATATAAGTCTGAATATTATTGAGCAAGTTGTCGAAAACAAGGGGACATTTAAGCCTTTTGGACCTCTGAATCATTTTGAGTACTTAGATTTGGATGGCTACCCGGTTTCGCGTTTTGATGAGAATTATAAACAGCTGATTCGCGAGAGAATGCAGGTTCGTTTGAATTTTTTGCTGTCCTTTAACCAAGACAATCCTAAAACAGCTCTGCCTGTAAGTTCTATTTCGCGCTTAGAGGATGTTATTGAAAGTTTGTCTAAAGCATAGAGAAACTAAGGGAGCGGTTTTGCTGCTAGCATCTGCTGATAATCAAAAAAACAGTCTGTGACTCTTTCTGTAAAGAAAAGTCACAGACTGTTTTTTAGCAAAACTATTCCTTTAAATAGAGCTGCTGGTTTTTGAGGTAAACTTCCGAAACATCAGCAAATTTTTGCAGTTTTTTCAATTCTTCATTATGGGTGATAAAAGTGATAACAGCACCTGAATGTCCCATTCTGCCGGTTCTGCCGGCTCGGTGTGTGTAGACCTCTTTATCATGTGCGGTTTCAAAGTTAATAACATATTCCAAACCATTGATATCAATTCCTCTGGCCGCTAAATCTGTGGCCAGCAGCAAAGACAGTTCTCTGTTTTTAAATTGCTCCAATACCGCCTTTCGTTCCTTGATATTAATATCACTGGCTAGAGACGCCACTGCAGCCCCTCTGTACTGGAGTCTTTCTTCACAGGCCCCTAAATCAGAAAGCTTATTGAAAAAAACAAGGGCACGAAACTCTGGAATATTAGCAAACTTACGCAGGAGCTCTGATCGGCTGCGCTTGTCTGTTTGTATGTAGTAGTGGGCAATATGATTGTGTATTTGAGCAGATAAATCAATGATTCTGGTATCAGCTGCCAACAGATTTTTATCTGTTGGCTGACTTGCTCCTATATAGATCAGCTGCTGCTTACGGGCAGCACGTTTTATGATATTGTCTGTAAAGGAGTGCTGCGACCCGCTCAAAAGTTCATCATATTCATCGAGAATAATGCTGTCTACTTTCATCATTTTTATTTTTTTGAGTTTGATTAGCTCAAAAACGCGGCCAGGTGTCCCGATGAGAATTTCAGGCCCTTTTTTGAGCCGTTCGATCTGGCGTTTTTGACTGGATCCGGAAATGAAGAGCTGTGCCCTTAAACCGAGCGGTTCTGCCCATTCTTTGGTAACTTTAAAAATCTGTCCGGCTAGCTCTGTATTGGCTGCCAGAATTAGCAGCTGCTGGGCTTGACCTTTTTCTAACTTAAGCAGGCTGGGAAACAGATAAGCCAGTGTCTTGCCAGTACCTGTTGGACTGATTCCAAGCACATTATCCCCTTGAGAAATAATGTCAAATAGTTCCTTTTGAATAGGAGTCAGTTCGGTAAAACGGTTTTCCTTTAACTTTTGTTGCCATATTTGCGGAAATGCAGAAATCATAATAGTCCCTATCTAAAAAATTACTGCTTTTATTATAGCATGAATTAAGGTAAAATAAAGTGAAAGACATAATGATACCGGCTGAAAATCGAGGCATGACAATACCGGTGCAGCCGGCAGATTTTGCTTTTCATTGTATATAAGATTGGGAGTGAAAAATGGCTAAAAAACCGATTATTATAGGGGTAACAGGCGGTTCGGGGAGCGGCAAGACAAGTGTATCGCGGGCGATTCTGTCCAATTTTCCTGATGCCCGAATTGCTATGATTGAGCATGATTCTTATTATAAGGATCAAAGCCACCTCACCTTTGAAGAACGTGTAACGACAAATTATGATCATCCTTTAGCTTTCGATACGGCTTTTATGATTGAACACTTAAATGAATTAATTGCTGGACGTCCGGTTGATATTCCTATTTATGATTATACCCGTCATACGCGCAGCCGCCAAAGCTACCGTCAGGAACCGCAGGATGTTTTTATTGTTGAAGGGATTTTAGTGCTGGAAGACCGACGTTTACGGGATTTGATGGATATAAAACTTTTTGTGGACACAGATGATGATATCCGTCTTATCCGCCGTATCAAGAGGGATATGCAGGAGAGAGGCCGCAGTCTGGACAGCATTATTGAGCAGTATATGACAGTTGTTAAGCCAATGTATCATCAATTTATTGAGCCGACAAAGCGCTATGCCGATATCGTTATTCCTGAAGGGGTTTCAAATACTGTAGCCATTGATTTAATCAATACAAAGGTAGCCAGTATTTTAAATCCAAACTAACTGAGATGGAAAAACAAAAGCTGATATGGTCTTTACCGCTGGTACATCTTGTTTTAAGTGAAAAGGGACCCTATAATAATCCTGATAATGTATTTGAAAGATTATGGTAAACTTTATCAGCTTTGGTTATCCTGCCAAGGGCTGGGCTTAAACCATCTGGATGATTCAAAAGAAGGAGTGGCTGTTTTTTAAGGCGCAATCTTAAGACCTGTTTTGTTGCCGCAGTTGACAAAAATCTTATCGGAGCCATTATGGCAGGACATGACGGATGTCGGGGCTATATTTATCACACGGTCCATCCGAACTACCGCCGGAAAAAATAATAGGCAGTTTGGTGAATCACAGTTTAGAAGCCCTGAAAGAAGAAGGGATTCATAAAGCTGCTCTGCAGGTTTTTACCGAAAATCAGACAGCAAATGCCTTTTGGGACAGTGTCGGCTTTACAAAACGAAAGGATATCATCTACCGTAATAAGGCTCTCAGCAGCTTGTGCCGTATAGACAACATAAATAAGGGACTTGTCTGCTACACTTTTCAGTTTTTAAATTTTGCCTATTGACAAAATAATCAGAAAATTATATCATGTTAACAAGTTATAAAGGAAGGGAATCAGTCAAATGACATTCGCAGCAAAAACAGTTTTACTATTGCGGGATGAGGGCTAATGCAAAAGCATTAGTCCTGTTTGGCTTACCAAGCGGGAGTAAAAAAGCATCTCGCTTGGAATTAACCTTGCGGGATGTTTTTTTGTTAATGATTTTGCTGCTGTGTGCCCAGGCTTTAGCATTTGCATAACATGAGCAGCTGTCAGGATTTTTAGAAGGTGGTTTGATATGCGTAACATTGAATTTCTTGATACAACGCTTCGTGATGGCGAGCAGACACCGGGGGTGAATTTTTCTGTTAAGGAAAAAGTTGCTATCGCTAAACAGCTGGAAAAATGGGGCATTTCTTCGATTGAAGCCGGTTTTCCGGCTGCCAGCCCGGACTCTTTTGAAGCAGCCAGACAAATTGCTGCGGCGATGACAAAAACTGCTGTTTCTGCTTTAGCTCGTTCTGTAAAGTCAGATATTGATGCCTGCTATGAAGCTATTAAAGAGGCTAAATACCCGCAGTGCCATGTTTTTATCGCAACCAGTCCCATTCACAGAGAGTTTAAACTAAAAAAATCAAAAGAGGAAATCCTTGATATTATCAAGGAGCATGTCCGTTATGCGCGGACGAAATTTGATGTAGTGGAATTTTCTCCCGAAGATGCTACGCGTACCGAACTGGACTATCTTCTTCAAGTAGTGCAGACGGCAGTAGATGCTGGTGCTTCCTATATCAATATTCCTGATACGGTTGGCTTTACAACGCCGGAAGAATATGGTGCTATCTTTGATTATTTGATAAAAAATGTAAAAACAAGCCGCACTGTTATTTTCAGTCCGCACTGCCACGACGATCTCGGAATGGCTACTGCTAATACGCTGGCTGCTATAAAAAACGGTGCCGGCCGTGTTGAAGGAACGGTTAACGGAATTGGTGAACGTGCCGGAAACGTCGCCCTTGAGGAAGTAGCTGTCGCGCTTAATATTCGTCAGGACTACTTTCAAGCAGCGTCTGCTATTGTGCTCAATGAAACGATTAATACTTCAGACATGGTGTCGCGCTACTCAGGGATCCCTGTTCCAAAAAACAAAGCAGTTGTCGGCGGCAATGCTTTCTCACATGAATCGGGTATTCATCAGGATGGCGTTCTAAAAAATCCTCTGACCTATGAAATTATTACCCCCGAACTTGTGGGAGTGAAACAGAATTCGCTGCCCTTAGGCAAACTGTCAGGCCGTCACGCTTTTGTTGAAAAATTAAAAGCTCTTGGTTTTGATTTTTCAGAATCTGAGATAGCTGATTTCTTCGCCAAATTTAAACAGTTAGCAGATAAAAAACACGATATTACTGATGCAGATATCCAAGCCTTGGTTATTGGAAGAGACGTTGAAAATCCGGAAGGTTTCCGCTTTAATAATCTTAAAGTGACATCGAATGCTGATGAAACGTTGACGGCTGCTGTTTCTATGATTAATGCTGATAATGAAATTGTTGAAGTTCTGGCTAATGGCCAGGGCTCAGTTGAGGCCATTTTTAACGCAATTGACAAATTCTTCAATCAAACTGTCAGACTGGACAGCTACAATATTGAAGCTGTTACAGACGGTATTGATGCGCAGGCGCGTGTGCTGGTTTCTGTTGAAAATATTGATACTGATACTATCTTTAATGCCTCAGGTCTTGATTTTGATGTCTTAAAAGCCAGTGCCATTGCTTACATCAATGCCAATACTCTGGTACAGAAAGAGAATGCCGGTGAAATCGGACATAAAGTATCAGAACATGACTTTCCAAATTAAACAGAAATATAAAAAAGAATATTTGAGAAATGACAAAGGCTGACTATCGGCTCAAATAAAGCTATCAAAAGTGAGTCAGAAAGGATAAAAATTTCCGGCTTACTATCTGTGAGCTTGAACGGCCTTTGTATCTTGTTGAACTGAACACGCCCTAAGAGCTGTGCAGTGAAATCATCCAGTGGATGATTTCAGCCCGAACCTAGAAAAGGGAAGTGAGGGGACTGGAAATCTGTATCGTTACCTAGTTACCGCTAGCCGTAAACGACTGAAAGCTTTGTCGCCTTAACAGTCGACCGCACCCTTCTAGCCGTTCTGGCAGAGGTGCGTCTGCGAAATCAGAGATTTCGGACTTACCGTCATTTTTGCTTTGCTCTTTAAACGGGCTTTGTATCTTATGAACTGAACACGCCCTAAAATCCTAGTGAAAAAGATGGCTGTCATCGTGATGCCAGCATCACTTGCCATCCCCTATTTTCATACGGATTTTTAAACGGGCTTTGTATCTTGTTATGAGGAGATGAGATGGAAAAACATATTGTAAGTTTGGCCGGTGATGGCATTGGGCCGGAGATTATGGCCGCAGGGCTGGAGGTATTAGCTGCGGCAGCTCGTAAAATCGGGTTTAACTATGAGGTCAGTGAAAGGCTTTTTGGCGGGGCGGCCATTGCTGCCAGCGGCCATCCGCTGCCAGACAGTACGCTGACAGCTGCCAAAAAAGCAGATGCTGTTTTGCTGGCGGCTATTGGCAGTCCTGAATACAATCAAGTTCCTGTGCGACCGGAACAGGGTCTACTGGCTTTACGCAAAGAACTCCATTTATTTGCTAATATCCGTCCGGTTCAGATTTTTCCTGCTCTTAAGCATTTATCACCTCTTAAGGAGCAGCTTATTAGAGATGTGGACTTTGTTATTGTACGGGAATTGACAGGCGGCATTTACTTTGGCGAGCATCAGCTTGAGGCAGATAAGGCGCATGATATTAATGCTTACTCGGCTGAAGAAATTCGCCGTATTCTGTATAAAGCGTTTACCCTTGCTCGGAGACGCCGCAGGAAAGTCACCAGTATTGATAAGGAAAATGTGCTGGCCACTTCTAAATTGTGGCATCGGCTTGCTGATGAAGTGGCAGAAGAATTTCCAGATGTAACACTTGAACATCAGCTGGTTGACAGTGCAGCAATGCTGATGATTACCGATCCGTCACGTTTTGATGTGATAGTGACAGAAAATCTTTTTGGCGATATTTTATCAGACGAGGCTTCTGTCCTGCCCGGAACTTTGGGAGTCATGCCGTCAGCCAGCCATTCAGAAGACGGGCCGAGTCTTTACGAACCTATCCACGGTTCTGCTCCTGATATCGCTGGTCAAGGGATTGCTAATCCAATTTCAATGCTTTTATCGGTTGCTATGATGCTGCGGGAATCTTTTGCAGAAGCTGCTGGTGCAGAAATGATTGAAAGAGCTGTATCTGAGACACTGAAACAAGGGATAATGACAAGAGATTTAGGCGGCAGTGCTGATACAGCAGAGGTAACTGAAGCTGTTATCAGCTATTTGGATTGAGCTGATTTGCAATATTTAGCAGTAGCCATCAGTGTTTATGACCTTGTCTGTCCTGCCGGCCGAGTTTTTGCTAGAGCCGGCAGCTGATTGTTTTAGGCCTGATGTGAATTTTTGAGGGAAATAAGATGAGCGGAAAATCGATTTTTGATAAATTATGGGAAAGGCATACCATAACCGGCAAAGAGGGGGAACCCCAGCTCATGTATGTCGATCAGCACTATATCCATGAAGTGACTAGTCCTCAGGCATTCGACGGTCTGAGAGAAGCCGGTCGGAAGGTGCGCCGGCCGGACTTGACATTCGGCACTTTTGATCACAATGTCCCTACTGTTAATATTTACGATATCCGTGATGTGATTTCTAAAGCACAGATGGATGCCTTAGCCCGTAATGTCGTGGAATTTGGTATTCCTCATGCCAGTCACGGATCTGAGCATCAGGGTATTGTGCATATGGTCGGACCGGAAACCGGACGTACTCAGCCCGGCAAGTTTATCGTTTGCGGTGACAGCCATACGGCTACCCACGGTGCTTTTGGCGCTATCGGTTTTGGTATCGGAACAACAGAGGTTGAACATGTTTTTGCGACTCAAACCATTTGGCAGCTTAAGCCTAAAAAACTGCTGGTTCGGTTTATCGGCAAGCCGCAAAAAGGGGTCTATTCTAAAGATTATGTCTTGGCTCTGATTGCCCGTTACGGAGTGGCTGTCGGGGTCGGCCATGTGGTCGAGTATGTAGGTGAAGCTATTGATGATCTAAGTATGGAAGAGCGAATGACAATCTGCAATATGTCTATTGAGTTTGGTTCTAAAATGGGGATTATGAATCCTGACCAAAAAACATTTGACTATCTTAAAGATAAAGAGTATGCTCCGAAAGATTTTGATGCAGCAGTAGCCGATTGGCGAACTCTGGTATCTGATCAAGATGCTGAATACGATAAAGTCATTGAATTAGATGTGTCCGACTTAGCACCGATGGTCACTTGGGGGACTAATCCTTCTATGGGTGTGGAATTTGGCCGGCCATTTCCGGAAATCAGCGATATGAATGACGAACGGGCCTATCATTATATGGAGCTTGAACCCGGACAAACAGCTAAAGATATTAAATTGGGTTATGTCTTTTTAGGCTCATGCACTAATGCGCGTTTAAGTGATCTGAAGGAAGCGGCAAAGTTTGTCAAAGGTAAGCATATTGCTCCTCATTTAACAGCTATTGTGGTTCCGGGGAGCCGTCCGGTTAAGCGGGCAGCTGAGAGAGTCGGCTTGGACAAAATTTTCACAGATGCTGGTTTTGAATGGCGTGAACCTGGCTGCTCCATGTGTCTGGGGATGAATCCGGACAAGGTACCAAACGGACTACATTGTGCTTCCACCAGCAACCGCAATTTTGAAGATCGGCAGGGCGTAGGGGCCAAGACTCATTTATGCAGTCCGGCCATGGCAGCAGCAGCAGCTATAGCAGGGCACTTTATTGATGTTCGACAGCTCCCGGAAAGCCGACTGAAAACAGTATTAGACAGCTAAAGCAGCAGATCCGAAAATTTTGCAGAGCAGCTGAGTTTTGGTCACAAAACTCGGACGAAAAGTTTAAGTGCTAGCCGCTGGGAGAAAATAATGGATAAATTTACAGTATATACGGGAACAACTGTTCCTTTGATGAATGATAATATTGATACCGATCAAATACTGCCTAAACAATTTTTGAAACTGATCGACAAAAAAGGTTTTGGAAAATATTTGATGTACGAATGGCGCTACCTTGACGATAACTATACAGAAGATCCTGATTTTATTTTTAATCAGCCGGCTTACCGTCGGGCGACAATTCTGATTACAGGTGAGAATTTCGGTGCAGGGTCATCGCGTGAACATGCGGCCTGGGCCCTGGCAGATTATGGTTTCAAAGTCATTATTGCCGGCTCTTTTGGCGATATCCATTATAATAATGATCTCAACAACGGCGTTTTGCCAATTGTTCAGCCTTTGGACGTACGCCAAAAATTATCGGCTTTAAAGCCTGATGATGAGCTGACAGTAGATTTGGCTGAACAGACCATCATCTCACCTGTAGGAAGGTTTCATTTTGATATAGACAGGGAATGGAAGAATAAGCTGCTAAAGGGTTTAGATGATATTGGCATCACTCTGCAGTATGAAAAGCTTATTGCAGATTATGAAAAGAATCGGCCTAAATACTGGCAGTAAGTTCCAATCAGCAGTATAAAGGTTTTTGCTTTTTACAGCAGCAGTTTCACCTAGGAGCTGCTGATGTTGAACTGCCAGTTTGGAAAATTCAGAAAATTTATTGCTTTTTGCAAGTGAGCATGATAAACTAATAAGGTATGATTAAAATTTAGATGGAGAACAATCTGTTATGACGAAACATATCCACTGGAACGGCGAGCTGTCACAAGAAGGCCTTGATATTGTTAAGAGTCAGGGCGGTGTCATTGTCTGTCCGACTAAGGTAGGCTATATTATTATGACTGCTGATAAGCAAGGACTGGAACGTAAATTTGCAGCCAAAGAGCGTAAGCGCAATAAACCAGGTGTGGTACTTTGCGGCAGTATGGAAGAACTGCGCGCTCTTGCTCAGCTGACGCCTGAAATTGACGCTTTTTATCAAAAACACTGGGATGAAGACATTCTTCTTGGCTGTATTCTGCCTTGGCGGAAAGAGGCTTATGAGCAATTGCAGGCATACGGTGACGGTCGTGAGGAGTTGATGACGGATAGTCGCGGCACATCTTGTTTTGTTATCAAATTTGGTGTAGCAGGCGAACAGATTGCTAAGGAAATGTGGGAAAAAGAGGGACGTATGGTCTATGCTTCGTCTGCTAACCCGTCAGGAAAAGGCAACCGCGGGAAAGTGGAAGGTATCGGTCAGCGTATTGAATCATATGTTGATCTTGTTATTGAAGCCGATGATTATGTGGCATCAATCCAGCCGGATAAGACGGTAGAGACTCGCTATGAACAAGGTGTTATGGTTTCGATGGTAGATGCAGACGGAACTTTAATTCCTGAACAAGGAAAAGGGAGCCGTTCTATTACACCTTGTCCAGTGGTTATCCGCAAAGGTCTTGACATTGACAAAATAATGATGCACTTGTCTGACTACTTCAATTCATGGGACTACCGCCAAGGAGAATACTATTAAGAAAACAAAACTATCATTGGGGACAATGATAGTTTTGTTTTCTGCTTTTACCTGTCATACAAATACAGTTCAGCTTGCTTGTCATTAATCATCAAGAAAGGAGTTTTACTGATGACTTTATTTTTGACTTCATCCTTTGCAGAGACAAAGGACCTTCTCTTAACTGTACTAAATAAGGATAAAATAGGAAAGGACATGCTGTTTATCACAACAGCAGCCCAAGTTGAAGAGTATAGGCACTTTATCGATCAGGTCTATAAGGGTTTTGAAGAGCTCGGGTTAACGGTCACCTCAGCAGATATTGCAGAAATGTCAGAAAAAGACGCCGTAAGAAAGATAGAAACATGCTCGGTTTTAGCTGTTTCAGGAGGCAATACCTTTTATCTTTTGCAGGAGTTAAAGAAGAAAAACCTACTGCCTCTTATTTGCAGGCGTTTGTCGGAAGGGATGCTTTATGCCGGAGAATCAGCAGGAGCGATTATTACGGCACCTGATATCTCCTATGCCGGGATAATGGACAGTTCTGATTTGGCACCCGAACTGACCGATACGACAGCCCTTGATTTAGTTGATTTTTCGATTTTACCTCATTTTGGTGAAGAGCCGTTTGCAACCGCCTGTCAGCAGACCATAGAAGTGTATCGGGATAAGGTGCAGCTCCTTCCAATTAATAATCACCAAGCTGTTTTTGTCACCGAAAAGGGCTATAGGATTCTGGGAGAATAAGGCGGTAAATGCTAAAGAAATTAGAGAAAAGCGTTCGCTTTCCCATCTTTTGATTTTGCCGGTCTACCAAATGCTAAAAAGCCTGCTGCAAGTGTATGAGTCTTTTGCAGCAGGCTTTTATAAGCGGCCAAAAATCATATAAAGTCTGGCATCAGTGTTTCTACTTTCCTAACTGGATATGAGGGAAATGCTCATGCAGATAATTAAAAGTCGCTTGCAGCTGGTCATCCGTTTTTTTGCCGATGTTTTTAATTGGGACACGGTATTGTTTTTTATCGTTATCCTTCAAACCAATCAAAGTAGACTGGCGGCTGACTGCGATAAACGACCGCCTTACCGTTAATATATGATGGTAGAGCTGGACAATTTCATCAAGATTCATTAAACTCAGTCCCTGATAATAGCTGATTAGGTGGTGCTTGTAAACAACAATCTGCAAGCTGTCATCATGGAATGACGACTCGGTAGCAAGAGAGGCAATGTTGCCATTTAGTTCAGGGTATTGCTGATAAAGCTCATCGTAAGCACGATTGACACGGCGTTTTGTAAAGAATGCGGTCACAATGAAGAAAAGACCGAGGCCCCCAAAAATAGCACCAACAATATAAGATGTTTGCCGATCATTTTGCAGATGGGAAAGCGATACATAGTTGTCATAAATAAAGTTCTGGCTCAGATCTGATGAAGGATCTGCAATCTCTTCCATAATTCCTTTAAGAGAAGCAGAATAATTTTGAATCTGCTCTTTACTGCTGTAGTTGGCATTATAGTAAGTAACAGCCAACTGTTCAGGATTGTCGGCCAGACTGTCTCCTTTTTTAATCAGCTGGGCAATTGTTTTATCATCTTCCTTTGCCTCTAAAGCCACATAGCCGTCCCGAAATGCAACAAGCCAAAGGACGGTATTGTGTCCGTCAATATCTGCAATTGGTTCATAGTCGATACCATAGATGTCAATAACAAGATTGCTGCCGTTTTCAGCTGCAGTCGCCTGACCATTATAAAGTATATTATTGCTTTTAATTCTGTTACTGTCGGTATTGTAATAATTAAAAACCAGATAAGCTACAGCAATCAGCAAAAAAATAAGACCAATAACTAAATTCGCCACAAAACCCTTGTTGCGCTTTTCTTTTATCATAAACCTCTCCTTACACCAAGATACAAAGGCCGTTATAAGAGCACAGCAAAAATAGGAAAATTGACGAAGAGTCGTTAAGACTCTAGGAAATTTTATCTTTTTTGCACAGCTCTTAGGCCGTGTTCAATTCCACCAAGATACAAAGCCCGTTAAAAAATCCGTATGAAAATGGCGGTAAGTCCGAAATCTCTGATTTCGCAGACGCACCCCTGCCAGAACGACTAGAAGGGTGCAGCAGGCTGTAAAGACTGCAAAGCCTTCAGACGTTTACGGCTTTTCAAATCAATTGCTAGTACAAAGCACATAGCGTCAGCCATCTTTTTTATTAGGATTTTAGGCCGGTCTTCAATAATATCATAAGAGCCTGATTCTGCTTTAGAAAAATCGTGCTTCCATATCATTTCCATGCTCAGCTGCTGCTCTATCAGAAAGTGATACGGGCATTTTCCACAGAAGACCAGTCTCATTCACTAATAACAAATCCAGTATAGCACTAAGGAAATGAGATGGATATTAAGTTTTTATGACATCTGTAATAAAAACGACTTTTTCTTTTGCTTGGCTGTTAAATTTTTATCAGCATTTAAGCAGGTTTCGCCGAAATAAAGCCGGTCTAAAGGCACAGCCTTTGAAGCTGATAGCTAAAATAGTTTTTATTCAGTTTCTTTCTGCTTTTAATCTAAGTGTTTTTTGCTATAATAGTAACATGAACAAAGAAAAGAAAATTGAAAATTATGAGCTGTTATTGGCTCAGGCCAGGTCTCTTTTTTCTGACGAGCCTAATGTACTGGCAAATTTAGCCAATGCCAGCGCTCTTTTAAAAACAGCCCTGCCTCATTCTGTATTTGCAGGCTTCTATCTTTTTGACGGACAGCAGCTAATACTCGGTCCTTTTCAAGGAAATGTTTCTTGTGTCCGGATTGCTATGGGCAAAGGGGTCTGCGGTGAAGCGGCTCAAAGGCAGGAAACTGTCATTGTTGATGATGTAGAAACCTACCCTAATTATATAGCCTGTGATTCAGCAGCAAAAAGCGAAATTGTGCTGCCTATGATTAAAAACGGTCAGCTGGTTGGTGTTCTGGATTTAGATTCGGCTTTGATTGGTGATTATGATGCTGTTGATCAAAGCTATCTGGAAGCATTTGTTTCACTGCTTCTGGACGAAACCTGCTGGGATTTTGAAATGTTCGGAGTTAACAAATAATGTACCAAGCCCTTTATCGGAAGTACCGCAGCCAGACTTTTTCGGAAATGGTTGGCCAGACAGTTATTTCAACCACTTTAAAACAGGCCGTAGCCAGCGGGAAAATCAGTCATGCATATCTCTTTTCGGGTCCGCGCGGTACCGGAAAGACCAGTGCGGCTAAAATTTTTGCTAAGGCAATGAACTGTCCGCATCAAGTTGATGGCGAGCCCTGCAATCAATGTGATATCTGCCGTGACATCACTAAGGGAAGCTTAGAAGATGTGATGGAAATTGACGCTGCTTCAAACAACGGTGTTGATGAGATAAGAGAAATTCGTGATAAATCCACCTATGCTCCCAGCCGGGCAACCTACAAGGTTTATATCATCGATGAGGTTCACATGCTCTCAACAGGGGCATTTAATGCGCTCTTAAAAACTTTGGAAGAACCGACAGAGAATGTTGTTTTTATTTTAGCAACAACAGAACTTCATAAAATTCCAGCCACTATTCTTTCGCGTGTCCAGCGTTTCGAATTTAAAACCATTAAATCAACAGCGATTGAATCGCATCTGGCTGCTATTTTGGATCAGGAAACTGTCAGCTATGAACCTGAAGCCCTCTCATTGATTGCAAGGCGGGCAGAAGGCGGCATGCGTGATGCCTTATCTATCTTAGATCAGGCTCTCAGTTTAACAACTGATAAGGAGGTTACCTTAGCGGTTGCCGAAGAAATTACCGGCAGTATTTCATTGACTGCACTGGATGATTATGTTAATGATTTGCTGCATCATGACACCTTATCTGCTCTGAACCGTTTGAGTCTTATCTTTGACAGCGGCAAAAGTATGAGCCGTTTTGCGACTGACCTGCTCACCTATCTGCGTGACGTGCTGGTTGTTCAGTCGGGAGGGGATGCTTCTCAGAGAAGCGCTGCTTTTCAAGATAATCTCGCTTTTAAGCAGGAAACAGTCTTTAAAATGATTGATCTAATAACTGCAAGCCTCCAGTCTATTAAACAGGGGACTCAACCAAAAGTATATGCTGAAATGATGACCATTCAGCTGGCAGAAATGCCTCTGGAATCCGAGCAGACTAACCCATCTGCAGCTGAAATTGAGGAGCTGCAAAAAGAGCTGAATCAACTCAAAAAAGAAATAGCAGCCTTGCGTTCCGGTCAGCCGGTATCAGACAAACAGCCACCGGAAGTTAAGGCCAAAACAGCCTTCAAATATAAGGTTGATAAAGAAAAAATACTGAAAATTATGCAGGAGACTGTCGCTGACAGTGAACAGTCGCGCGCTTACCTAGATGCTTTAAAGGAAGCATGGAATGAAATTCTAGACAGTATTAAGGCGCAGGACCGCGCACTTTTATTGGGGGCTGAGCCCGTCCTTGCCAATAGTGAAACGGCTATTCTGGCTTTTAAGGCTGCATTTAATGCAGAACAGGCCATGAAACGAAGCGACCTTAACGCAGTTTTTGGCAATATTATGAGTCAGGCAGCAGGCTTTTCTCCAAATATTCTTGCGGTTCCGCGCTCTGATTTCGATCAAATTCGTGCTGAATTTGCAGAAACCTTTAAGAGTCAAAAACAGGAGGAAGCTGTGCAGGAAGACGGTAAGGATGATCTGATCCCGGAAGCCTTTGCTTTTCTATCCGATAAGATTGAGACAGTAGCCGATTAGTTTGAGATGGTCAGCTGGTAAGTTAATGAAAAGAGAAAATCGCTGTGCTTCTATACTTCAGAGTGTTGTAATCTGAAGTATGCTTCTCATCAGCAGTGATGCAGAGAGAAAAGGTGGGGCGGTCAGTCGGATTGGGCTGCAGCAGCAAAAGCGGAGCGGATATTTCTTTTTTTTTAGAATTGATGAAGATATGCTATAATAAAAGCATGACTAAAGGACAATTTTTATTAATGGCGGTAGTATGTGCCTTTGAAACTTATTTTTTTAATGATGCTATTTTTAGCCAAGACTACCTTATAGCTGTTTTTTGGGGCATTTTGCTGCTGCGTAACTTACAGCGGGCCTATCTGATTACACAGTTCACTAAAAATGTTTTCGACACTACCAAGAGGAAAGACTGATTTCCCCGCTGGTCAGTGTCTTTTTTTGACCGTTGTCAAGCCTGACCAGCAGTTCTCCTCGATCAGTAATTTCATAAGCGGTCCCCTTATAGGTTTGGCCGTTTTCCATAAAAGTAATGGTCTTATCCAGAACGAGTGACTTTTCTTTGTAGACTTTAAGCAAGTCTTTTTCAGGAATTGTAAAAAAGAGCTTCCAAATCTCAGTAATCAGTTGGTTACGGCTAATCGTCGGCTGTTCTGTGCTGAAAAGTGAAGTGGCTTTAGCAGTTAGGGACTCAGGGAAATCTTTAATAGAGAAGTTAAACCCCACTCCAATGATGACATCTGTGATGGCTCCTGTTTCAACGGAAGTCATCGCTTCGGTGAGAATCCCTCCTATCTTTTTGCCGTCTAAATAAATGTCATTGACCCATTTGATTTCAGTCTCAATGCCAGTCAGTCTGGAGATGGCCTTGACAATACTTGCAGCGACCATCAGCGTATAAGGCTTGGTCTGATTGAACGACAGCTGAGGTTTGAAATGCAAAGACATATAGATGCCTCCCTGCTCCTGCTCTGCCGTAAAAAAAGGGCGCTCAAAACGTCCCTTGGCTTTGCCTTGCTGTGTAGCCAGATAAAGGTGAGGCGTTTGGCTGGCTGTTTCAATTCCTTTTTTAGCATCCAACTGGGTGGAGAGGCTGTTGTCATTCATGGAGACAGCAATCTGCAGTGCATCGGCAATTTTTTCCGGCAGCAGAAGATCGCCGCTGCATATCCGGTAGCCCTTGTTTTTTACGGCTTCGATAATAATGCCGTTTTTTTCTAGCTTTTTGATAGCCTTCCAAATTGCTGTCCGTGAAAGACCGAGCTGTTCAGCTAAATATTCACCGGTGATAAAGGTATCGCTTTTTTTTAATAACTGATAAACGTGTTCGTAGGTTTTCATAATCAAATTATAGCACAATTAACTGTATTTTAGTGTGATAAGGCTGTTTTTTGAGACGACTGACTGTCATCTTTTATAAAAAATCGATATAACAAAAGAGTGAAAAACATGGTACAATAAAAGGGTTAATAAGTCCCGAAAAGGTGGCTGTAATAATCTGTTTTCTGGAAAAGATTAATGCAAAAAATCAGCAGTAAAAAGAACCGTTTGCTAAATTTGAAAAAACTTAAGAAGCGGTGCTAATGAAGAATTTTTTTATGCTGACTAATAGCTCAAAAGCCAATTATTCTGTCTTGATAACAGGTTTTCAGTCAGTGCTTTGTAACTTTTTAACAGACTGGAATGACGGTTTTTTGTTTTTTCTTTTTCTGAACTTATAGAGCTGTCTGTAAGTTAGGATTAGTAAGAGAATGCAGGACTGTTTAAATCAGATAAACATTATTAAAAGGGGGACATTTTATGTCAGAACGCAAACTGTTTACGTCTGAATCGGTATCTGAAGGGCATCCAGATAAAATTGCCGACCAAATCTCAGACGCTATTTTAGACGCTGTTTTGGAACAAGATCCAGACGCACATGTCGCTGTGGAAACTGCCGTATATACAGGCACAGTCCATGTTTTTGGAGAAATGTCAACTACAGCTTATATAGACATAAATCAATTGGTACGAAAGACAATTGCAGAAATAGGCTACTGCCATCCAGATTATGGTTTTGCAGCAGAAGCAGTCGGTGTGCATCCATCTCTGGTCGAACAGTCAGCTGATATTGCTCAAGGGGTCAGCGAGGCTTTGGAAGTTCGTGAGAAAGGCGGGAGTGATCCTTTGGATTTTATCGGTGCCGGCGATCAAGGGATGATGTTTGGTTTCGCTGTTGATGAGACACCAGAACTGATGCCTCTGCCAATTTCACTTTCACATCAACTGGTTAAAAAACTGGCTGACTTGAGAAAGTCTGGTAAAATTAGCTATCTCAGGCCCGATGCCAAATCTCAGGTGACAGTAGAATATGATTCTCATGATAAACCTGTTCGAGTAGATACGGTAGTCATTTCGACTCAGCATGACCCTGATGTCTCTAATCAGCAAATTTATGCAGATGTTACCAATCAGGTCATTAAAACTATTATTCCTTCTGAATACTTGGATGAGCAGACGAAAATTTTAATTAATCCGACCGGCCGATTCGTTATTGGCGGCCCTCAGGGAGATTCCGGCTTAACGGGACGAAAAATTATTGTTGATACCTATGGCGGTTATGCACGCCACGGCGGCGGAGCCTTTTCGGGTAAAGATGCTACAAAGGTGGATCGGTCAGCTTCTTATGCAGCCCGCTATATCGCCAAAAATATTGTTGCGGCTGGACTGGCTGCTAAAGCTGAGGTGCAGCTGGCTTATGCGATCGGTGTGGCCCAGCCTGTTTCAGTCCGTGTCGATACATTCGGAACAGGCCAAGTTGCTGAAGGCAAACTCGAAAAGGCAGTACGTCAAGTTTTTGATTTGCGTCCTGCCGGTATTATTAACATGCTGGGTCTGAAACGTCCTATTTACCGTCAAACGGCTGCTTACGGTCATATGGGGCGGACAGATCTTGATCTTCCGTGGGAAAAAACAGATAAAACTGAAGCATTAAAAACTGCTTTGCAGCAAGATTCTTAGGATTTTAGCTGTCAGAGCCACTGGTAAACCTTTTTAAAAAACGAACAGCCCTCTGTAAATCAAGTATAATATTGATTTTACAGGGGGCTTTTCTCTGACTGTTATGATAGCTGAAAAAAGGGCTTAACTATTTTAACTGTTTTCATCACTTTGCCGGTAATCTCGGTCAAAGTTGGCTAAGACTGTCAAACTAAGAACAATCAAAGGTAAAAAAACAATCAGCAGGCTAATCCATGAATTGCCAGCAGGAGCCTGCCCTGAAGTTACAGCAGGCTGGAAATCGATGAGACAGTGGATAAGAACCGGAAGCCACAAGTTATTATACTTAATACGCAGAGCCGCAAAAATTAAGCCAAAAACAGCAGCATAAAAAACTTGCTGAGTCACTGCTGTAAAAGGACTGGTCATTAAATTTGTAAAATGCAGCACCCCGAATATGATGGCAGAAAGACATGAAGCGCCTAAAAACGGCCGTTTGCTGTTTTTCTGATGCAGGAGCTGCAAAAGGCCGGAAAACATCAGTCCCCGAACTAAAAGTTCTTCAAAAATTCCTGCAGCCGTTGCCGCTAAAAGTATGGGAAGCGCTGGTAAGAGTCCTTTGCTGAAAACAGTTAGAATATTAAAGGGAACCCGGAAAACGATTAAAAACATAACTGTAAAAATACAAAGCAGCACCGCAAATAACCCTTTGCTTGTTTTAGAATATTTAATCGGTTTATCAAAAATTTTTTCGGTTTTGATAAGATAGTAGCAAAAGCTAGCTAAACTGGCACTGAGGATGAAATTTAAAAAGTTTGGGAAAAAAGCTGAGCTGTCTTTATTGACTGGCAGACCTTTGAGTAAATCAGAAAATAGGAAAAAGATCAAAAAAACGGCTAAGCCTTGCAGCAGTAATTTTTTGCCGTTTGCTTCTTTAATTGTGTGACTAATCATGATAAAATCCTTTCTTGTTTCTGCTTCCATTTTTTCATAACTTTTAGCAAGCTGTCAATAAGAAAAAAATAAAAAACAGATAAAAATGAGATAGTTGTTAGACAGGCTTTAGATAAGCCTTTTTTCTTTGTGGTAAAATAAACATACAGCTAAGAAAGCCTTTTTAAAAATGAGTTTATTCTTAAAAATGAGGAATGGTGTCATGCCAGAAAAACTCTTCGGGCTTTGTATCTTGCTGAACTGAACACTGCCTAAGCTCTTTGCCAAGAAGAAATGCAATCGTACAATGTGTTAACGGAGTGACAAGCCTGGCTGCTTTGAGAGTACAGTCTGTCCTAGATCCTTAATCTTTTCGTTCAGCATCTCATTTTTGCTGTGAGCTTCAAATGGTTTTTGTTCCTTGTTGTTGGAGGTGGCGTATGCGTAAATTATTGTTTTTTTTACTGGGGCTTCTTTGTTTTGGGGGCTTTATGTGGGAAAGCTTTATCTTTTTTAATTTAAATCTGTCTGTTAAACAATGGCACACTTTTGGTGCGGCTATGGCAGTTTTACTCCTATTTTATTTTCTGCCTTTAGCAGTTTTGGCCTCTTATTTTTCGAAAAAAGAGGAACTGAAGCTTTCTCATTTTTGGCTGTCTTTTTTGGCAGGAGCGGCAGGAATTGCCTCTCTGTCAGGACTTTTAAACTTATGGCTGACAAGGTTTTTAGGAATGATTGTCAGTAACCAGTCTTTTTTAAATAATTGGTCAGCCAGTATTGTTCCGCCTTTTGCAGAGGAAGGGTTAAAACTTGTTATTGCACTGGTTATCGCTTATCTAGTCAAGGCTAAAAAATTGTCGGCATATCTATTAATTGGTCTAGGAGTAGGTCTTGGTTTTCAACTGTCAGAAGACTATACTTATGTCACTGCTGCTTTTATTGATAAGGTTTCAAGTCCTTTGCTGCAGGCCTTTCTGCGATTAGAAAGTGCTTTTGCTTCTCATTGGTTGCTGACGGCTATGCTGAGCGGAGCCTGCTTCATCTTATTTGTAGAAAAGGGGAAGTCTAAACCCTATCTGACTTATTTATGGCTGATTTCTCCTCTAATTCTGCATGTTTTGTGGAACAGCCCTTGGATTGATGGCAATATTGTGCTAAAAGTGCTGCTCACCTTTGTGAGTTGGTTTTTATTTGGAACATTGTTTTATTATGTCTTTTTTGGCAAATCTCGTAAGTCTTTGACTTCTTAGTTGGAAGAAGTTTGCTGAGAAATGGAGATCTGTACAAAGTTTCTCCGAAAAAGAGGTGCGGTTAAAGTCTAAAGCTCTTATGAGGAAGTTTCTAACTTCTACTAAGGGTTTTTACTATAGCAAAAAATGCTATATGGCTTGATGGCTTGTTTTTTTAGCTGCTGTGGTTATTTTTGTCTTTTAAACTGTTTTAGAAGTCTTTATTTTCTGCTGATTACCTAGATAAAACTTGAGAAATCAGGGTTTGTCAAAAGTCTCGAAATATGGTAAAATGCAGAGGTTAAGTTCTTGCTAAGAAAGTTTTGGAAGTATGAAAAAGATAATTATTAATGGCGGTAAACCGCTTAAAGGCGAAGTCTCTGTGTCAGGTGCGAAAAATAGTGTTGTGGCGCTGATACCGGCTGCTATTTTGGCAGACGATGTGGTGGTATTGGATGGTGTTCCTAATATTTCCGATGTTGACAGTCTGGTTGATATAATGGAAACAATGGGAGCTAAAGTGGTGCATTCTGGAGAAACGCTTGAAATCGATCCCAGAAGTGTTCAGAATATTCCCGTACCTTATGACAAAATCAGCCGACTGCGTGCTTCCTATTATTTTTACGGCAGTCTTTTAGGCCGTTTTGGCCAAGCCGTTGTCGGTTTACCGGGAGGATGTGATTTAGGCCCCCGTCCGATTGATTTGCATCTGAAAGCCTTTGAAGCTATGGGAGCCGATGTTTCTTATGAAGGGGAGTCCATGCATTTAACGACCCCTCATCAGACAATTTACGGGGCCCATATCTATATGGATACTGTCAGTGTCGGCGCAACAATCAATACAATGATTGCAGCGGTCAAGGCTCAGGGACGGACGGTGATTGAAAATGCAGCACGTGAACCTGAAATTATTGATGTCGCTACTTTACTGAATAATATGGGAGCCCGTATTCGCGGTGCTGGGACAGACGTGATTACTGTTGATGGTGTTGAAAAGCTGCATGGAACGCGCCATCAGGTTATTCCTGACCGGATTGAGGCAGGTACTTATATTGCTTTGGCAGCGGCTGCTGGAGAAGGTGTCCATATTAAAAATGTTCTTTATGAGCACCTTGAGAGCTACATTGCTAAGCTGGAGGAGATGGGTGTTCGGATGACGATTGAAGAGGACGCTATTTATGTTGAAAAACAGAGCAGTCTTCGGGCGGTTTCTGTTAAAACATCACCTTACCCTGGTTTTGCAACAGACCTTCAGCAGCCGCTCACACCCCTTTTAATAAGCGCTGAGGGTCAGGGAACGATTGTCGATACAATTTATGAAAAGCGGATCAACCATGTGCCTGAACTAGCAAAAATGGGGGCTGCGATTTCAGCGGATAAAAACAGAATTACTTACCAAGGGCCGAGCCATTTACGGGGCAGGGCTGTTAAAGCGACAGATTTACGTGCAGGAGCAGCTCTTGTGATTGCAGGACTAATGGCTGATGGCCAGACGCAGATTAGCAATGTTGAATTTATCCTTCGCGGCTATTCTAATATTATCGAAAAGCTGTCTGCTCTCGGTGCTGATATTCACCTTGTTACAGACTGAAGAGAAGGTGCAACGTAAACTGGCAGCTGTAAGACAATAAAAAGGGTCTGGGACATAAGTCTCAGGCTTTTTCTTTCTTTTCTGACCGTTTCCTGTATTTAGCAAGAGCATTTTCTCTTTTATGCTGCTAACATTTAAATCTGTTATGGTATAATAAACCTATGGATATTTGGACAGAACTGGGACGTTTGGCTTTTTGGACAACCGAACGGTTAATAATGCGTCCTTTTACTTTTTCAGACAGTGATGATTTTTGGGCTATCTGTTCCAATCCGCAGAATCTCTCTTTTATTTTTCCTGCTCAGGCCAGCAGGCAGGAAAGCGATTGTCTGCTGGTGCATTATTTCATGATGTCCCCTTTAGGTATTTGGGCTGTTGAAGATCAGGAGACTGGCAAAATGATTGGGGCTATCCGTTTTGAAAAGCTAAATCCAGTGACCAGAACAACAGAAATAGGTTATTTCCTGCACAGAGATTTTTGGGGCCGGGGCTATATGACCGAATGTCTGCAGAACTTGGTCGATTTGAGTTTTACGGCTATGGATTTGCAGGCTTTAAAAATCATTGTGCATAAGGAAAATGCTGCCAGCCGTCGGGTGGCCCAGAAAAGTGGCTTTCGTTTAATGAGGGAATTCAAAGGGAGCGACCGTTATTCGCATAAGATGCGGAATTATACTGAATATCAGATTCTTAAAGGTGATTATGATTATGAGTAAGCATCAGGAAATTTTAGAGTATTTAGAGCATTTAGCGATTGGTAAAAGAGTGAGCGTCCGCAGTATTGCCAATCATCTGCAGGTCAGTGAAGGTACGGCTTACAGGGCGATTAAAGAGGGTGAGCGCCGCGGTTTAGTGGAAACTCGGCCGCGAAGCGGTACAGTCCGAGTGGAGCAAAAACCCAGTGTTCGTATTGAGCGTCTGACCTATGCTGAAATTGCCCGAATCAGTGATTCAGAAGTTTTGGCTGGAGAAGCCGGCCTTGGCCATGCATTCAGTAAATTTTCTATCGGTGCCATGACACAGCAGAATATCGGCCGCTATTTAGTTAAAGGAGGCCTCCTCATCGTTGGTGATCGGGAAAATATTCAGCTGCTGGCTTTGGAAAATCATAATGCCATTTTGGTAACCGGCGGTTTTTCAGTCTCTAAGCGGGTTATTTCACTGGCTGACAGTCAGGGAATTCCCGTAATGGTTACGCACTACGATACATTCACGGTAGCTACGATGATTAACCATGCTTTATCTAATGTGCGTATCAAAACAGATTTAAAAACGGTCGGTCAAGTCTATCAGTCGGCAGTAGATTATGGCTATTTGACAGAAACAGAGGATATTAAGGCTTACCACAGTCTCATCAGGCAAACCAAGCATGTCCGCTTTCCAGTTGTCAGTGCGGATAATCAAGTTCTTGGTGTTATCAGTATGCGGGATGTTTTAGGAAAAGATGAGCATCTCAGTTTGACGGAAGTCATGACCGAGAACCCTATTGTTGTTAAAACTGGGACGAGTTTGGCCAGTATTAGCCAGAAGATGATTTTTGAAGATCTCAATATGCTGCCTGTCGTCTCTGATCATCACAGTTTGCTGGGAGTGATTACCCGCCGTCAGGTCATGGAAAACCTTCCTGACAATCTCCGCCAAAATAATCTTTATACCTACAGTGACCAGATTATTGCGAATCTTTCGATGGTTCAGGGGGATTATCAGTTTGTTGTGGAGCCAGCTATGATTGATTACACTGGGAATTTGGCGCAAGGGGTGCTGGCTGAACTCTTTAAAGAGATTACTGTCCGTGTTTTAACACAAAAGAAACAGAAAAATATCATTATTGAACAAATGATGCTATACTTTTTACAAGCTGTACAGATTGATGATAAACTTACCGTACGTCCGCAAATCATCAGCGAAAACAGACGCAGCCTGCTTTTAGATATTGCTGTTTATCTTAACAGCCAAATGGTTGCTAAGGCCATTGTCACAACAAAAATTAATTAATAATCAAGGAGTAGAATAGTTAATGATTACATTGAAATCAGCGCGTGAAATTGAAGCGATGGACAGGGCCGGGGCGGTTTTAGCCAGCATTCACAAGGGCTTGCGTGAGCTGATTAAGCCTGGTGCAGATATGTGGGAAGTAGAGGAGTATGTCCGCAGGCGCTGCAAAGAAGAAAATGTTCTGCCCTTGCAAATTGGGGTTTCCGGCTCCATTATGGATTATCCTTATGCGACTTGCTGCGGCTTAAATGATGAGGTGGCTCACGCCTTTCCCAGACATTATAGATTAAAAGAGGGGGACCTCTTAAAGGTAGATATGGTTTTAAGTGAGCCTCTGGATAAGTCTGCTGTCGATGTGTCCAAACTTAATTTTGATAATGTCGCTGAGATGAAGCAGTATACTGAAAATTATACGGGTGGTTTAGCGGATTCTTGCTGGGCTTATGCTGTCGGAACTGTTTCAGAAGAGGCAGCAAAGCTGATGGCTATCACTAAAGAAGCCCTGTATTTAGGAATTGAACAGGCTGTTATCGGCAACCGTATCGGTGATATTGGTGCCGCCATTCAATCCTATGCAGAGAGTCATGGCTACGGTGTCGTCCGTGATTTGGTCGGGCATGGTGTCGGACCGACAATGCATGAAGAGCCGATGGTGCCCCACTACGGGACTGCCGGCCGCGGTCTCCGCTTGCGTGAGGGCATGGTTTTAACCATTGAACCCATGATTAATACTGGAACTTGGGAGATTGATACAGATCCCGAAACCGGCTGGGCGCATAAGACACTTGATGGCGGTTTATCCTGCCAATATGAACATCAATTTGTCATCACCAAAGACGGACCACAAATTTTAACTAGCCAAGGCGAAGAGAGAACATACTGAAAATGAAGAAAAAAAGTTTGATAGACAGCCTTCTTTCAAAGCTGGAATATGAGCCTTTTCAGGCCTTTTTGCGCCACTATCGGAGTGCTGAGGTAGACCTGTCTTCAATTGCGGTCGCTTATTACCTGCTGCTGACGGCTTTTCCGCTTATTGTTATTGCTGCCAACATTTTTCCTTATTTCAATATTGATATTTCTGATTTGTTAAAATTGATGAAGGACAACTTACCGGATGATATTTACAGGTCTGCATCAGCCATTACTGTTAATATCTTTTCAAGACCGTCCGGCAGTATCTTAGGAGTGGCAACACTGACGGGACTGTGGACCATGTCGCGCAGTCTGACTTCGCTTCAGAAAGCGATTAACAAAGCTTACGGCGTTTCGCCGCACCGAGACTTTGTCATCGGCCACCTTGTCGGCATTTTAGCCAGTCTTCTGATACTTTTCCTACTGACTTTCGTTTTGATTTTTTCAACTTTCAGTAAAGGGGTTCTGCAGGCTATAGACAACCGCTATGATTTAAATGATACCTTCTACAGTGTGATCCTGAATTTATCTCAGCCGGTAACAGTCGTGACGATTTTTATTGGACTGATGCTGCTGTATTTTTTACTTCCCAATGTCCGCATCAAAAGGCTTCGTTATATTTTGCCGGGGACTGTTTTTACCACCTTTGTTATGGGTTTTTTAAGCAGTATGGTTAGTCACTATATTTTAAATACCTTCGAGCGAATGGTGGATTTGAAAACATTTGGTTCAGTCGTGATCTTTATTTTGATGCTCTGGTTTATTTTTCTGGCCCGTATTTTGATTTTAGGTGCAATTTTTAATGCGACTTTTCAAGAACTCCGATATGGGGAGCTGGAAGGTCGGCGGGGCACACTTGCTGCACTGATTCAAGGACACTCTGAGAAAGATGGACAGCCAGCGCAAAACGACAAAAATTAAAAAGAGTGTGGGACAAAAATCGATTTGTCCCGCTTTTTTCTGTGAACCCAAGGACAGAAGTAAGCTGTTCAAGTCTTTGTCTTCATTCCAAGCAGCAGAGGGTTGGCTAAAAGCTCAAAGTATGATACAATAAGCAAGTTGTTTATGCAACCCTTGGTGCTTAGCTTCTTTCACCAAGCATATTAGAAGCGTGAAATAAAGTGGTGGCATTCTATTTAGACAGTGCCGACTTCATTGTTTTTGCTGGCTAGTCTTCTATGACAGTCAAAACGGTGATTTCTGAACAGGCTTGTCTGACAGAATACCAAGGCTCTTTTATTTTGACGCTAAAGGAGAATTAAATGGAAAAATTATCTGTCCGTGACTATGCCCATATTGCTCTTATTGCAGCTGCCTATGTTGTTTTAACTGTTACTCCGCCCCTCAATGCGATTTCTTACGGCATGTATCAGTTTCGTGTATCGGAAATGCTGAATTTTCTTGCTTTTTATCATCCTAAGTATATTATTGCTGTGACTTTGGGCTGTATGCTTGCTAATCTGTACAGTTTTGAACTTATTGACGTTGCAGTGGGCGGCGGTTCAACTCTTATTTTTGTGACTCTAGGTGTCCTGCTTTTTTCTCGCTACAAAAAAGACTATCTTTTTGGGGGATTGTTTAATAAAGCTTTTTTCTATTTTTCTTTCTTTTTTGCTGCTTCAATGGTTACTATAGCTGCTGAATTAGCCCTGTTAGGAGCTCCGTTTTGGCTGACTTGGGTTACCACAGCTGTCGGTGAGCTGATGTCGCTCTTGGTGGGAGCTGTTATTATGGATAAAATTGGACAGCGTTTCGATTTGAGCCAGTAGACCAGAAAAAGATTGATTAAATAAAAAACAATTTCTTTGTAAATAATTGAAAGAGGCGGACGGCTTGCTCCGCTTTTTATATACCGTCTTTTGCATAGTTCTGGGCTGCTGCCAGTGCCTTTGGCTGGTTGGCAGCAGTTTTTGTGTAAGTGCTACTTGGCTTTTTATTTTCACTGCTCTTTTTTTTGTTTTATAATAAAAATAAAGAGGAGGAAACAAGGATGAGAGAGGCATTTAAATTAGTTGCGGCGGATATGGACGGCACTTTTCTGGATCATCAGGGAGAGTTCAGTATGGAAAGGCTAAAAAGGGTCATAGCAAGCTATAAAAGCAGAGGCATCCTTTTTGCAGCTGCTTCAGGCAGAAGTTTAAATAATTTAAAAGCGCTTTTTGCAGAAGTGCAAAATGATATGGCTTTCATTGCAGAAAACGGAACCTTAGTCAGCCATGGAACGGATATTGTTTTTGAAGGAGCGATTCCAAGGGAAGTCTATTTGACGGCTTTAGAGGATTTGCAGCAGATTCCCCATTTTAATCCAAAAAATGTGATTTTATCAGGCCGAGAGGGCGCTTATATCCTGACTCAGGCCGACCGGTCTTTTTTCAGCCGGATGTCTTATTACTATGGAGACCTCAAAAGAGTAGATGACTTTACAGGCATCACTGACACTGTCTTAAAGATTGATACAAAATTTCCTTTGGAATATACTGATATCAGTGAAAAGCGCATTAATCAAAGGCTGACAGAGCTGGCTGCAGTAACAACCGGTTTTGGGGCAATCGATATAATTGCGAAAAATATCAATAAGGGAACTGCCGTTGAGCAATTATGCAAAAAACTCAGTATTCAGCCTCATCAAGTGCTGGCTTTCGGCGACAATCTCAATGACTATGAAATGCTGGATTATGCCGGTCTTGCAGTTGCTCCTCAAAATGCCAGAAAAGAAATCAAGGAGCTGGCTGACCAAGTTATTGCCGATCATAGCAAAGGTTCAGTGCTTTCTTACATGGAAAAAATATAAAAATGAGTTTTCCCTGTTTCCTTCGAAGTTAATTATGGTAAAATAGACCTATGAAAAATCGAATGAAAAAACTGGTTGGGCAGCTCAATCAATATGCTGAAGAATATTACACTAAGGATAGTCCCAGCGTATCAGACAGCGATTATGATAAGCTTTATCATGAATTGCTGGATTTGGAAAAGCAGTATCCTGAGCTCATCCAGCCAGACAGCCCTACACACCGGGTGGGGGGGCTTGTCTTAGATGGATTTGAAAAATATGAACATGAGTATCCGCTCTTTTCTCTGCAGGATGCTTTTTCGCGCGCCGAATTGTTAGAATTTGACCGCCGTATAAAATCAGAGTTCCCTGCTGCCAGTTATTTTGCTGAATTAAAAATCGATGGTCTGTCTATTTCTTTAACTTATTCTGACGGCCGCCTGCAGGCAGGTGCAACTCGCGGCGACGGCCGTATCGGTGAAAATATTACGGAAAATTTAAAAAGAGTTAAAGATATTCCTTTGAATCTTAAGAAAGATGTGGATATCACTGTCCGCGGTGAATGCTACCTGCCTAGATCTTCCTTTGCTAAAATCAACAAAGAGCGTCAGGAAAACGGTGAGACAGAATTTGCCAATCCCAGAAATGCCGCTGCAGGAACCTTGCGGCAATTAGACACAGCTGTAGTGGCCAAACGCCGTTTAGCGACTTTTCTTTATCAGCAGGCCAGTCCAACTGATGAACCCAGTCAGGCTGCTGTGCTGAAAGGCTTGGCTGAGCTTGGCTTTTCAGTTAATTCCCGCTATTTGCTAAGTGCGTCAATGGATGAGATTTGGGACTTTATTCAAGATATTGCCAAAGAGCGCGATAGTCTTCCCTATGATATTGACGGAGTTGTCATTAAGGTTAACAGCTTAGCGATGCAGGAAGAGCTGGGCTTTACGGTCAAGGCCCCGCGCTGGGCGATTGCTTATAAATTTCCGGCTGAAGAGAAGCCAGCAGAACTGCTGTCTGTGGATTGGACAGTGGGGCGTACGGGCGTTGTCACCCCAACAGCCAATCTGACACCTGTTCAGCTGGCGGGAACCAGAGTGAGCCGGGCAACGCTGCATAATGTGGATTATATTGCTGAAAAAGATATCCGTATAGGCGATACCGTTATTGTTTATAAAGCAGGTGATATTATTCCCGCAGTTTTGCGGGTTGCCGACAGACAAGCAGACAGGCAGGATTCGCTGCCCATTCCGACAAACTGTCCTTCTTGCGGGAGTGAACTGCTCCATTTTGAGGATGAGGTCGCCCTGCGCTGTATCAATCCGCTGTGTCCAAGTCAAATTAAGGAAAAATTAGTCCATTTTGCCAGCAGAGATGCCATGAATATCAACGGTTTAGGACCGGCTTTGGTCGAAAAACTCTTTCAGGCAGAGTTAGTTAATGATGTCGCAGATATATACAGGCTTAAAAGAGAACAATTTTTGACTTTAGATGGTTTTAAGGAAAAATCGGCAGCTAAAATTTTTAAGGCGATTCAGGCTTCAAAGGAGAACTCTGCTGAAAGACTTCTTTTTGGCTTAGGTATACGGCATGTCGGTTCTAAAGTCAGCCGACAGCTGTTAGAACATTTTGGTGATATTGAGACGCTGGCAGAGGCTGATTTTGCTGCTGTGGCTGCTATTGAAGGTTTGGGAGAAGTTATCGCTGCTTCTTTAAGCAGTTATTTTGCTAAAGATGAGGTCAAAAAACTGCTTGCTGAATTAAAAGAGAGAGGTTTAAATTTCACTTACTTGGGTCCTCAAAGGGTGCAGGATGCCCCCCTATCAGGAATGACAGTTGTTTTAACCGGGAAGCTGGCAGAGCTGACGCGCAGTCAGGCGACTGAGAAATTGCAGCGTTTGGGTGCCCAAGTGACAGGCAGTGTCTCTAAAAAAACAGGTATTGTTGTTGCGGGAAGCGACGCCGGTTCCAAATTAACAAAGGCACAAAACTTAGGAATTGCCATAAAAGATGAAAAATGGCTGCTGAGTTTGTAAGCGAGGAATAAAAATGACGAAACAAAAAAAGGCTCGGCTGATTTACAACCCAACATCCGGTCAGGAAATTATGAAAAAAAACGTTGTCGAAGTCTTGCATATTTTAGAAGGTTTTGGCTACGAGGCTTCGGCCTTTCAGACGACCCCCGGCAAAGACTCAGCTAAAAAAGAAGCTAGGCGGGCAGCAGAAGCAGGATTTGATCTTATTGTTGCTGCCGGCGGTGACGGGACAATCAATGAGGTTGTTAACGGGATTGCTCCTCTGGAGAAGCGCCCGCAAATGGCCGTTATTCCGACTGGGACAACCAACGATTTTGCGCGTGCTTTGAAGATACCGCGCGGCAATCCCATAAAGGCAGCTCAGCTTATTGGCAAAAATCAGACGATTCAGATGGATATCGGCAAGGCTTATGACAGCTCTTATTTTATCAATATTGCCGCTGCTGGTTCATTTACGGAATTGACTTACAGTGTTCCCAGTCAGTTAAAAACGACCTTTGGCTATCTGGCTTATTTGGCAAAGGGGGTGGAGCTGCTGCCGGGCGTTCGGACAGTCCCAGTCCGTATTACCCATGATAAAGGCGTGTTTGAAGGCGATGTGTCCATGATTTTTGTCGCTTTGACCAATTCGGTCGGCGGTTTTGAAACAATTGCCCCAGATGCCAAGCTGGATGACGGGAATTTCACCCTGATTTTAGTTAAAACAGCTAATCTGATTGAAATACTGCAGCTGATCCGCAAAATCCTAGATGGCGGCAAACATATTTATGATAAGCGTGTGGACTATATGAAGACAAGTTATCTGGAAATTCAGCCTTTATCTGACAAACGTATGATGATTAATTTAGACGGAGAATATGGTGGTGATGCCCCCATTGCTTTGCAAAATCTGAATAATCATATCACTTTTTATGCAGATACCGATGAAATTGCTGACGATGCTCTTGTTTTAGATCAAGAAAAATTGGCTCTGGAAGCCATTGCTCAAAAATTCAGACACGAAGTAGAAGATTTAAAAAAGAAGGCAGAGGAGTAATTGGAAATGAATAATACTGTCATTGTGCATTATCACAGCCAACGCGGAAATTATTTTGAGCTGAGTCTATGGAAGTGGCGGGATGGACAATGGGGAGAAGATGCGTATTTTTCACGTTTTGACAGTTTTGGTGCTGTTGCTCATTTGAAATACTCGGCTCCCTATTTTCTCAGCCATGTCTATGTTAGTGTTAAAAGCCCACACTGGTCTTATAAGACAGCAGATTTTCGTATTAATCGCAACAGCGGTGTCCCTAAAACAGAAGTATGGATTGTGGACGGAGATGATACGCTTTATTATTCCAGACAGGCCGCAGTGGCCAGCCACGCTTACCGCCGCCGTCAGCCGCGTGCTTTTGATATGGCGGTAAACAGTCGGGCCTTTGATTTAAAATGGGGCTTCAGCGGCTGGCTGGGCTTTCAGTATCAAGAGCAGGAGACCGCCTTTCGCTTATGGGCGCCAACAGCTGAGCATGTAGAGCTGATTCTCTACAGTTCAACAGATGAAAAGGCCAGTGTTGCTGAAGTTATTGCTATGGAACGCGGGGACAGAAGCTGCCCGGAAGATCACCGGAAAAACACGCAGGGTGTTTGGTTTGTCACGGTTTCAGGCGATTTAAACTACTGCGCTTACCGCTATCGGGTATATTACCGCCGCCGAACCTTCAATGATACAAGAGATCCCTATTCTTTGGCGACAACCGCAGATGGCAGGCGTTCTATTGTTATTGCACCTGAGTATTTGCAGCCGGAGGGCTTTTCAGTCAAACAGGGACAGGAAGCGACCTGGCGTCTGGACAATCCTAATCAGGCTGTTATTTACGAGATGCATGTCCGTGATTTTTCCGTTTCTGAAACATCGGGAGTTCGTTCGGAGAACCGCGGCAAGTTTAAGGGAGTATTCGAGCAGGGAACAAAGAATCAGTTTGGCGACAAAACCTGTTTTGACTATGTTAAAGAGCTTGGTGTCACGCATATTCAGCTGCAGCCGGTTTTTGACCATCATCAGACCTTTGATGATAAGGGAAATTACGCCTACAACTGGGGCTATGATCCAGAAAATTACAATGTTCCCGAAGCCAGTTTTACCAGCAACCCGCAGGAGCCGGCTACACGTATTTTAGAGCTGAAAGAGCTGATTCAGGCCTACCATGATGCCGGAATCAATGTCATTATGGATGTGGTATACAACCACACCTACTCTTCACAGGATTCTGCTTTTCAGCTGTCTGTCCCGGATTATTTCTACCGAATGAATGCAGATGGATCCTTTCAGAACGGAACCGGCGTCGGTAATGAAACGGCTAGTGAAAAGGAAATGTTTCGTAAATATATGGTGGATTCCATCTTGTATTGGACCAAAGAATACAATATTGACGGCTTTCGTTTTGATTTGATGGGCATTCACGATATTGATACAATGAACCTCATTCGGGCAGAACTGGATAAAATTGACCGCCGAATCCTGATGTATGGCGAAGGCTGGGATATGGGGACAGGACTGCAGCCGGAGCAGAAAGCCAAAAAAGAAAATGCCTATCAGCTGCCCCGTATCGGCTTTTTCAATGATGACGGGCGCAATGCTATCAAGGGTGCAGAAGTTTACGGTTCCTTTGAAAAAGGCTTTATATCCGGTGCACCTGAGGAAGATAAGGTAGCTAAGGCGATTTTGGGGAGTGATGAAATTGTCGGCTATATTACCCCCAGCCAAGTATTGAATTATGTTGAAGCCCACGATAATTATAATCTTAATGATCTGCTTTTGGAATTGCACCCTGAGGACGATAAAATAACTCATATCAAGCGTGTTGAATTGGCGACAGCAATGGGGCTGCTGACTCAAGGGATGGCTTTTATGCAGATCGGGCAGGAGTTTTTGCGGACCAAACTCTACCCAACCGGAAAAGACGGCGAATTGACCTGGTCTGATAAGGAAAGGGCCATGAATTCTTATAATGCTCCCGATCAGGTAAACCAAGTGAATTGGCGTTATGTAACCTACCATAAGCCAACTGTTGATTTTGTAAAAAGAGTCATTGCCTTAAAAACTAAGACACGTTTCTTTTCTTACGAAAGCTTTGAGGAAATCCGCAGCCATGTTTATGTGACTGAGGCAAACAGCGGGAGCGGTTTTATCAGTTTTGAAATCGATGATTTGACAACTCTGAAAGTGATTTTCTCTCTATCCGGAAAACGCTTGCAAAACCTTCATGTGAATGATATAATGATAGAGACAAATAAAAGCTATCAACGAAATGAATTAGACATTGAAAATTTGACAGCGATGGTCCTTGATATTACGAAATAACCTGAGATTTTCTCAGGTTATTTTTGTTTTTTTACGGCCGGATTATTATTTTGTCAGTGTTTCAGAAAAAAGATGGAAAGGATGGTGCTATGGACACAAAAGAAGCGCTTTACACCTTTGGAACCGGAGAGAATTTTCACATTCAGCACTATTTTGGCCTTCACAAAGAAGTGCAGGACGGTCAAGAAGGCTATATTTTTCGTGTTTGGGCTCCCAATGCCGAAGAGGTGCATGTCATAGGAGACTTTAGTTCCTGGAAGGACGCTCCTGTCAAAATGACAAAAAATGAGGCAGGGGTCTGGGAAGTCTTTACCAGTCTTCCAAAAGAAGGTCAGCTCTATAAGTACCTTGTCAAAAGACAGGGGGGACAGGTTGTTGAAAAGATGGATCCTGTTGCTCTTTATTTAGAAGACAGGCCGGGTACTGGGGCCTATGTTAAAACTATTGCAGAGAAGAAGTGGAAAGATTCTCTGTGGATGGGCCGCCGCAAACGTTTTGGTTTCAAACAGCGTCCAGTCAATATTTACGAGGTTCATGCAGGCTCTTGGAAGCGGACTGATTCAGGTCAGCCTTACACTTTTGCTCAGCTTAAAGATGAGTTGATTCCCTATCTGGTGAAAATGAACTACACACATGTGGAGTTCATGCCGATTATGGCCCATCCGCTCGGCATGAGCTGGGGCTATCAGCTGATGGGTTACTTTGCCTTCGAACATAGCTACGGCACTCCTGAGGAGTTTCAGGATTTTGTTGAAGCCTGTCACTTAAACAATATTGGGGTTATTGTCGACTGGGTACCGGGGCATTTTACACAAAATGATGATGCACTTGCCTATTTTGACGGAACGCCTACTTATGAGTATCAGGATCACCACCGCGCTCATAATTACCGCTGGGGAGCTCTTAATTTTGATTTAGGAAAAACTCAAGTTCAGTCTTTCTTGATTTCCAGTGCCCTGTTTTGGATTGAGCAGTACCATATTGACGGCATTCGAGTGGACGCGGTCAGCAACATGCTTTATCGGGACTATGATGATGGTCCATGGTCTCCAAATCAGTTTGGCGGCAACCGCAATATCGAGGGTTATAATTTTCTGCGCAGACTAAACGGCATTATTAAGTACCGCCATCCGGATGTGATGATGGTTGCTGAAGAATCTACAGCTTCAACACCTATTACCAGATCGATTGATCAGGACGGCTTGGGCTTTGATTACAAGTGGAATATGGGCTGGATGAATGATATCCTTAAATTTTATGAGGAAGATCCTGTCTATCGCCAGTATGATTTTAATTTGGTCACCTTCAGCTTTATGTATGCTTTTGATGAAAATTTCATTCTGCCTTTCTCTCATGACGAAGTGGTTCACGGCAAAAAGAGCATGATGCATAAAATGTGGGGAGACCGCTACAACCAGTTTGCCGGTTTGCGCAATCTTTATACCTATCAAATTTGCCATCCGGGCAAAAAGCTGCTCTTTATGGGCAGTGAGTTCGGCCAGTTTCTTGAGTGGAAGTATGATCACCAACTGGAATGGGGGAACTTGGATGAAGCTGATGGCCTGAATCTGAAAATGCAGGATTTCACCAGCTATCTGAACCAATTTTACAAGGACAATAAGGCTCTTTGGCTGATGGACGATTCCTATGAAGGGTTAGAAATCATTGATGCAGATAATACAGCTCAAAGTGTTTTGAGCTTTATCCGCAAAAATGATAAAGGCGATATGCTGGTCTGTGTCTTTAATATGACCCCGGTTGAACGCAGAGAATTTACAATCGGAGTGCCTCTGGCGGGGATTTACGAAGAAGTTCTCAATACCGAAATGGAAGAGCATGGCGGTGTCTGGAAAGAGCATAACCCGCAGACACGGACGCAGTCAGGTTTATGGAAAGATTATCAAAACACACTGACCTTTACTCTCCCGGCTTTAGGTGCCAGTATCTGGAAAATTAAACGCCGTTTAAAGAATAAGAAGTAAGAGGATTATCAAAAATTTGTTTTGAATTTTACTGTTTATCCCCTTTATTCGGCTGTTCAGTACGAAAGGCCCGCAGTCTCTCCTTGCGCAGTCTGTGTGAGGTTTTTGGCTGATTCACCAAGGTGCCTGCACATGTGCCTTGGCAATCAATTGGCGGTTGCTTTTAACAAGTTACGAAAGGAAAACTAAATGAAGAATGAAATGTTAGCCCTTATTCTCGCTGGAGGACAGGGGACACGTCTTGGGAAATTGACACAAAGTATTGCCAAACCGGCAGTACAGTTTGGCGGCCGTTACCGAATTATTGATTTTGCACTGTCAAACTGTGCCAATTCAGGAATTAATAATGTTGGTGTGATTACACAGTATCAGCCGTTGGCTCTCAACAGCCACATCGGGAATGGTTCAAGCTGGGGGCTTGATGGGATTAACTCAGGGGCGACAATCCTTCAGCCTTATTCGGCAACTGAAGGAAACCGCTGGTTCCAAGGGACCAGCCATGCGATTTATCAGAATATTGACTATATCGACTCCATCAATCCGGAATATGTTTTGATTTTATCCGGTGACCATATTTATAAGATGGACTATGACGACATGCTGCAAACCCATAAAGATAATTTGGCCAGTCTAACAGTTGCTGTTATCGATGTTCCGCTTAAAGAAGCCAGTCGTTTTGGTATTATGAACACTGACTCCAATAACCGGATTGTTGAATTTGAAGAAAAACCGAAAAACCCTAAATCGACCAAAGCTTCTATGGGGATTTATATTTTCGACTGGAAGCGTCTGCGCGAGATGCTGGTTGATGCAGAAAAAAATAATGTTGAAATGTCCGATTTTGGTCAAAATGTTATTCCGGCTTATCTTGAATCCGGTGAACGGGTGTATACCTATAATTTCCAAGGCTACTGGAAGGATGTCGGCACTATCGAATCGCTTTGGGAAGCTAATATGGAATACATCGGCGAAGATAATGAACTGCATAGCCGTGACCGCTCTTGGAAAATTTATTCCAAAAATCTGATCGCACCGCCGAACTTTATTACAGACGAAGCCAGCGTCAAAGATTCACTTGTTGTGGATGGCTGCTTTGTTTCAGGTAAAGTTGAGCATTCCATCCTGTCTACAAATGTTCAGGTCAAAGAAGGCGCTGAAATTAAAGACTCCTTTATCATGAGCGGTGCTGTTATCAGTGAAGGTGCAAAAATTACACGGGCTATTGTCGGTGAGGGCGCTATTATTGGTGAAGGTGTAGAAATTGACGGCACTGAGGAAGTGCAAGTTGTTGGTTACAATGAAGTAGTGGGGGTACCAAATGAAGATTGATAAATATTCTGCAATTCTCGGAAATGCCATCGGCTTTCCAGAGATGGAAGGACTGACAGCTGTGCGTCCGTTAGCCAGTCTCCCCTTTGATGGTAAGTACCGCCTAATTGATTTTCAGCTGTCCAATTTAGCTAATGCCGGTATTCGCAGTGTTTACGGTATTTTCCGCGGCCAAAATATTCGCTCGGTTTTTGATCATATCCGCAGCGGCCGGGAGTGGGGACTAAATACCCTTCTCAGCCATTATTTCCTTGGTTTTTACAATACAAGTGAGGACGGAACGGTGGCTGACCATGATTATTATGATCAAATACTGACTTATCTGAAACGTTCAGGATCTGATCAAACCGTCTACATGTCCTGCGATATCCTTTGCAATATTGATTTGCAGCAGGTTATTCATCTGCACAATGCTAATAAACGCAATATTACAGTCGTTTATAAGAAGTTGCCGAGGGAATCCATTTCTCAGGCTAATGATATTTTGGAAATTGATGAATCTGATATTGTTGTCGGCCGCCGCGACGGTTTTGAGGAAGGCAGCAAGACGGAAAAAATGTCAGCTGGCATTTACATCATTGATACGCCTTGGCTGATTGATCAAATGGAAAAAGAAGCTCAGAAAGACAAACCGCAAAAACTGCGTTTCTTGCTGAGAGATTTGGCGGTCAGTGAGCAGGCTTTAGCTTTTGAATACACAGGCTACCTTGCTAACATTTCTTCCGTTAAGTCATATTTCGATGCTAATATGGATATGCTGGACAGCCAAAAATTCTATTCTTTGCTTTACTCGAACCAAAGAGTGTATACAAAAGTTAAAAATGAAGAATCGACTTATTATGCAGCAGATTCTGTTGTCAAAAATGCTCAGTTTGCATCTGGCAGTATTGTAAAAGGAGATGTTGAGCATTCTATTGTTTCCCGCAACTGCTACCTTGCTGAAAATTCGAAAATTATCAACAGTATTCTTTTCCCTAAAGTGAAAATCGGTCAAGGGACAGTTATTGAGAATGCCATTGTCGGTAAAAATGTTCAAATTGCAGACGGTGTCACTATCCGGGGAACACAGGAAAAACCAGTCGTCATAGCTAAGTCAGTTGAAATTGTTGAGGATATTATTCAATGAAGATAATGTTTGTAGCAGCAGAAGGCGCACCTTTTGCTAAAACCGGCGGTTTAGGCGATGTCATCGGCGCATTGCCTAAATCACTGGTGAAAAACGGAAATGAAGTAGCTGTTGTTTTACCTTATTATGATAGTATTGATGCCAAATTCGGCGATGAAATTGAAGATGTTCTGTATTTTTACGTCGATGTGGGCTGGCGCCGTCAGTATGTCGGTGTCAAAAAAATAGTCCGTGATCAGGTTGCCTTCTATTTTGTTGACAATCACGATTACTTTTTCCGCGGGCATATTTACGGAGATTGGGATGACGGAGAACGCTTCGCCTTCTTTCAGCTGGCTGCTTTAGAGATGATGGAGAAAATTGAGTTCATTCCGGATGTCCTTCATGTCCATGACTACCACACGGCTATGATTCCTTTTCTGGTTAAAGAAAAGTATCATTGGATTAAGGCCTATCAAGGCATTAAAACAGTCTTTACGATTCATAATATTGAATTTCAGGGGCAGTTTGAGCCCGGTATGCTGGGGAATTTATTTGGCGTAGGCGATGAGCGCTATGCTGATGGGACGCTGCGCTGGAACGATGCCCTGAACTGGATGAAAGCAGGCGTTCTCTATGCTGACCGTGTAACTACTGTTTCACCGTCTTATGCTGAAGAAATTCAAACCCCTGAATTTGGGAAGGGGCTTGATCAGATTATGCGGATGGAAGCCGGGAAATTATCTGGCATTGTCAATGGTATCGATACTGAGCTTTTAAATCCGGAAACGGATCCTTATTTAGAAGCGCATTTTTCAATTGATGATTTATCCGGAAAAGCAAAAAATAAGGAAGCTCTGCAAAAACGTGTGGGACTGCCTGTTCGTGATGATGTGCCGCTGATTGGTATCGTATCGCGTCTGACCGATCAGAAAGGTTTTAATCTGGTTGTTAATGAGCTGAATGCGATGCTGCAGCATGACTTGCAGCTTGTTGTATTGGGAACCGGTTATGCGGATTTTGAGAATGCCTTTTCATGGTTTGGTCTGCACTATCCTGATAAAGTATCTGCTAATATCACCTTTGATTTGGAACTGGCTCAGCAAATTTACGGAGCCTGTGATCTTTTCCTGATGCCGAGTGCTTTTGAACCGTGCGGACTTTCTCAGATGATGGCCATGCGTTACGGCACACTTCCGCTTGTGCATGAAGTAGGCGGACTGCGGGATACGGTTATCCCATACAATCCGCTGGAAAAATCCGGGACAGGATTTGGTTTTAATAATTTTTCCGGCTATTGGCTGAACAATACACTTGCCTTTGCGCTCGATGTGTATTATAATCACAAGGAAGATTGGCAGGCTATTCAGCGAAATGCCATGAGTCAGGATTTTTCCTGGGATACTGCCAGTCTCGTTTATGAAAGCTTGTACAAAGAGCTTTAAAAAAGCCATTTGAAAGGAAAAAAATGCAACTCACAAAAGAACAATTTATTCGTGATTTTAAAGATACCCTTCACGAAGAACAACTGATAAAGGTGCCGGCAGCAACGCCGACTGAAATATTTGCGACCTTGGCAAAATTGGTTCGTAAATATTACACCGACACCTGGATTGACCGCAACCGCAAACTCTCTGAGAATCAGGAAAAAATTGCTTATTATTTTTCTATTGAGTTTTTGCCGGGCCGTATGCTGGAAACAAATCTCCTTAATTTAGGGATTTTGGATTTGGTAAAAGAGGCTTTTGCTGATTTGGATGTCGATTTCAATGCAGTCAAAAATGCAGAGCACGATATGGCTTTGGGGAACGGCGGTCTGGGCCGTCTGGCTGCTGCTTTTATGGATTCTTTAGCAACGACCGGCTACCCCGGTTTTGGGAACGGTCTGCGCTATAAATACGGCCTGTTTAAACAGCGTATTGTTGACGGCTATCAAGTAGAACTGCCGGATTCTTGGTTCGGTTCAACTGGCAACGTCTGGGAAATTCGCAAGGACCATGATGTTGTAGATGTCAAATTATTCGGTGACGTCCAGCTGCAGGCTAATGAAGAAGGCCGGATTATTCCAGTCTACAAAAATGCACAGGTTCTGCGGGCTGTCCCTTACGATGTTCCGCAGATTGGCTTTAAAAATGGTGTTATCAATAATCTGCGTCTGTGGGACGTTGAAATTCCTGAAGAATATGAACTGAATTATCCGACGATTGCAGATCGCCGTCGTGTTCAGGATATAACAGCCACACTCTATCCTGATGATTCCAGCTATGAAGGAAAGGAACTGCGTCTGATTCAGGAATACTTCATGACAAGTGCCGGACTGCAGACTATCATTAAGTCTTATCTCAAACTCGGCCGTCCGCTTGAGACTATTTATGAAAAGGTTTCTGTTCATATTAACGATACCCATCCGGCTGTTGCTCCAGCTGAGTTTATGCGCCTTTTGATCGACGACTATGGTTTGTCCTGGGATAAGGCCTGGGAAGCTACTGTGAAGACTATGAGCTATACCAACCATACGATTTTGTCTGAGGCGCTTGAAAAATGGGATGCCAACCTGTTTAAGACAGTCTTGCCGCGTGTTTATCAGATTGTCCTTGAGATTGACAGCCGTTTCGTTGCTGAAATGACTCAGAACAATGTGGCTACCGATATTATTGAAAATACTCGGATTGTCAAGGACAATCAGATTCACATGGCTAATCTGGCCATTATCGGCGGCCATTCGGTCAATGGTGTAGCCAAACTTCACACAGAACTGCTCAAAGAAGATACGCTGCGTGATTTTTACACCCTGTATCCGGATAAATTTAATAATAAAACAAACGGTATCGTTCAGCGGCGCTGGACTCAAATTGCTGCTCCGGAACTGTCGGAAGCAATTGATGCCACCATTGGCACAGGCTGGCGCCGAGATATTCATGAACTGCAAAAATTAAATGACTTTGCAGATGATAAAGCTGTTCTTGATCAGTTCTATCAAGTGAAAAAAGAAGCAAAGGCAAAATTAGCGGCTTATATTCTGGAAACAACAGGAATTGAAGTATCTACAGATGCTATCTTTGATGTACAGGTTAAACGGCTCCATGCCTACAAACGGCAGCTGCTCAATGTTTTGCACATCATCAAACTGTATTGGGACTTAAAAGACAATCCTGATAAGGATATGGTTCCCCGTGTCTTCATTTTCGGAGCCAAAGCGGCGCCGGGCTATCACTTTGCGAAATCGGTCATTAAACTGATTAATGAATTGGCCAATTTGATTAATAATGATGCCAGTCTCCAAGGTAAACTGAAAGTAGTTTTCTTAGAAAACTATAATGTCAGTCTGGCCGAGCTGATTATTCCGGCAGCTGATGTATCTGAACAGATTTCACTGGCTTCCAAGGAAGCGTCAGGCACTTCAAACATGAAATTCATGATGACAGGTGCGATTACACTGGCTACTCTTGATGGTGCCAATATCGAAATTAAGGATGAAGTCGGCGATGACAATATTGTCATCTTTGGTATGGATAAAGATGCTGTCTACCACCATTATGAAGCGCATGACTATTATTCCCGCGGTGTCTATGAGAACAACCCTGTTATTAAGCGTGTTGTCGATACTTTTGTTAATGGAACGATTCCAAATGCGCAGAGCGAAGGAAGCGAAATTTATGAGTCGCTTATCGCTTACAACGATGAATATTTCTTGCTGGAAGATTTCCCTTCTTATGTTGCTGCTCAGGAGTATATTGATGCGCTGTACCGTGATAAGGAAAAGTGGGCGCGTATGAGCCTTCTTAATATTGCTAACTCGGATAAGTTTACATCGGATGACACGATTACAGCTTATGCTGAAGAAATCTGGAATTTGCGCAAATAAGGCTTCTCTTTCTGCCTTCCCTATAGATAAAAAACGGCTCAGGCCGTTTTTTATTAAGATACAAAGCCCGTTAAAAAAGCGACTGAAAAATAGGGGCCCAACGATGTGTTGCAAAACACGAGAGAGGGACATCTTTTTTCCGAGCTTTTAGGCCGTGTTCAATTCACTAAGATACAAAGCCCGTTCAAGCTCACAGCAAAATGGCGGTAAGTCCGAAATCTATGATTTGACAGACGCACCCCTGCCAGAACGACTAGAAAGGTGTGGTAGACTGTTAAGGCGACAAAGCTTTCAGACGTTTACGGCTGACGGTAAGTCCGAAATCTATGATTTCGCAGACGCACCCCTGCCAGAACGACTAGAAAGGTGCGGTCGACTGTTAAGGCGACAAAGCTTTCAGACGTTTACGGCTGGTTAATTTGAAATCAAGTCTAAATTTAACCATATCTTTTTTGCCTGTGCTGGAGCTAAAATCGCGGCAGTTTCTTTGCTTCAATGTGAAAAATTGATTTTAGCATAGAAGGGAAGAAAAGGGGGAAATTTTTAAATGAGTTCAGTGGATTCTTAGTTCTGAATTTTTAAAAAGCCATCAGCTGAAAAAAGGCTGAAAGCAGAGAAGAACAATGGTTAAGAATGGTTTAATAAAGAGAGCAGAAAAGCAAGTAATTTATTGACATTCCCTAAAAATAAGACTAAAATAACAAGGTAAAATTTTTTTAAGGAGAACTCTTATGTTGAATTTAAATATCTTAGCGCTTGGAATTGCTGTTATGGGTGTCAGCCTGGCAGAAGGTTTTTTGGTTTCTAACATTGCCAAATCTGCAGCACGTCAGCCGGAGATGTACAGTAAACTGCAAAGACTGATGATTCTTGGTGTCGCTTTTATTGAAGGAACCTTTTTCGTTCTTCTTGCAGCAACCTTCTTTGTCAACTAAGCAGCTGGTTTTTACTGTAAAACCAACTAAGAAGGAGGGGTAACGTTGGAAACATTAGAAAATCCAACCCTACAATTTTTGGGCATTGAGTTCGATTTAACAATTCTTGCAATGTCTCTCTTGACTGTGCTTGCTGCCTTTTCTTTTCTTTTCTGGGCCAGCCGCCGTATGACTTTGAAACCTAAGGGCAGGCAAAATGTGTTAGAGTATCTTTATGAATTTGTCATAAATACCATTAAACCAAATTTAGGAGCTTATACACAAAATTACAGTCTGCTTCTGTTTACCTTTTTTTTCTTCATCTTGATTGCTAATAATATTGGTTTAGTTACCAAGCTTGAAGTTGGTGACTATAATCTGTGGACATCTCCGACAGCCAACTTTTCAGTTGACCTGACTCTATCTTTGATGATAGCCTGTGTTGTTCATGTTGAAGGCATTCGAAAAAATGGGATTAAGGATTATCTGAAAGGCTATCTGGCTCCTCAGCCGATTATGCTGCCCATGAATATTTTAAGTGAACTGACTAATATAGCTTCACTAGCGCTGCGGCTTTTCGGTAATATCTATGCAGGTGAAGTGGTCACGACGCTTTTAGTGCAGCTGGCTAATTGGAAGCTTTTTATGGCTCCGGTTGCCTTTGGTATCAATTTGGCCTGGACGGCCTTTTCAATGTTTATTTCAACGATTCAGGCTTATGTTTTTACCATGTTGGCATCGTCCTATATCGGAGACAAAGTTAACGGCAGCAGTGAAGAATAAGAAAGGAGTAAAAAGAGATGGAGATACTGATTAACAGTACAACGATTGGTAATATCATTATTATTACAGGTTCAGTGCTTCTTTTGCTTGTTCTTATCAGAAAATATGTTTGGGGACAACTGACAGGCATATTAAAAAACCGTGAAGAAAAGATTGCTAATGATATTGACAGTGCAGAAGCTGCAAGGCAGAAAGCAGAGGATCTGGCCGATCAGCGTGAACATGAACTTGTTCAGGCAAAGGGAGAAGCCAGCCAAATTATTGATGATGCTAAAGAGCTGAGCACAGCTAAGGGTCACCAGATTATCACTGCGGCAGAAGAAGAAGCTGGCCGGCTGAAGACAAAGGCCAGTCAGGATATCGCTCAGGATAAAGCAGAAGCCCTGTCTGATGTTAAAGCAGAAGTAGGTGACTTAACAGTCCTTTTAGCTGAAAAAATTATGACGGCTAATTTGGACAAGGAGGCACAAAGCGAACTCATTGACCGTTATCTTGATGAGCTAGGAGAAGTCTGATGAACAAAAAAACACAGACAGTGCTTGAACGGTATGCCAAAAGTCTTGTTGAAGTAGCCGTGGAACAGCAGCAGACGGAAATAATGGCTGAAGAAATCAGGACTGTATTAACAGTCTTTGCTGAAACAGATTTGGCTGCGGTTCTGAAACATGACGGTATCAGCCAATCGGATAAGGCAGATCTTATCCGAACTTTTCAGAAATCTGCCTCAGTCTATTTCAGTAATTTTCTTGAAATTGTTATACAAAATGAAAGAGAAGCTTATCTGTATGAGATACTGCAGCTTGTCTTAGAAAAACTGTCTGACGTGACCAATACTTATGATATTGTCGTCACATCAGCGGTTGCTTTAACCCAAGCGCAAAAAGAGCGGGTTCTAAAAATAGCTGCTGATAAATTAGCTGTCAGCAAAGGCAGGCTTGTTGAGAAAATCGATCCATCCATTATCGGCGGTTTGATTATCGATGCAGATAATCAGGTTGTTGATATGAGTATTCGCCGTCAATTACGGGAATTTAAAATGAATTTAAAATAGAAAGTGGTGTGACTTTTGGCAATTAATGCACAAGAAATTAGCGCTTTAATTAAAAAGCAAATTGAGAATTTTCAGCCAAGTTTTGATGTCACAGAAACAGGAATAGTCACTTATGTCGGTGATGGTATTGCCCGGGCACGCGGTCTGGATAACGCCATGAGCGGCGAGCTCCTTGAATTTTCTGACGGAAGCTTTGGGATGGCACAAAACCTTGAATCTGATGATGTCGGGATCATCATTTTGGGGGATTTTTCGGCTATTCGCGAAGGAGATGAGGTCAAACGTACCGGTAAAATCATGGAAGTACCGGTTGGCGAAGCGCTGATCGGCCGTGTTGTCAATCCTCTCGGTCAGCCTGTAGACGGTCTGGGCAGTATTCAAACCCAGTCGAGCCGGCCAGTCGAGTTTCCTGCACCGGGTGTTATGCAGCGGCAGTCTGTTTCTGAGCCGCTTCAGACTGGACTTAAGGCTATTGATGCCCTTGTGCCGATTGGCCGCGGACAGCGTGAACTGATTATCGGAGACCGACAAACAGGGAAAACCTCTGTGGCTATTGATGCTATCTTGAACCAGAAGGGTCAAGATATGATTTGTATCTATGTCGCTATCGGCCAGAAAGAATCAACGGTCCGTACACAAGTTGAAACACTGCGCCAGTACGGGGCACTTGATTATACTATTGTTGTGACTGCCTCAGCATCACAGCCCTCACCCTTGCTCTACATAGCTCCTTATGCCGGTGTGGCAATGGCAGAAGAGTTTATGTATAAGGGCAAACATGTTTTAATTGTTTATGATGATTTATCCAAACAAGCGGTAGCCTATCGGGAGCTTTCTCTCCTCTTGCGCCGTCCGCCTGGCCGTGAAGCTTATCCGGGGGATGTCTTTTATCTGCACAGTCGTCTTTTAGAGCGGTCAGCTAAAGTTTCTGATGCTCTTGGCGGCGGGTCTATTACTGCTTTGCCTTTTATTGAGACTCAGGCAGGTGATATTTCAGCCTATATTGCAACAAACGTTATTTCAATCACCGATGGGCAGATTTTTTTACAGGAAAGTTTGTTTAATTCGGGAATCCGTCCGGCTATTGATGCGGGTTCTTCAGTATCCCGTGTCGGTGGGTCTGCCCAGATTAAGGCAATGAAAAAGGTAGCAGGAACCCTGCGGCTGGATTTGGCTTCTTACCGTGAGCTGGAAGCTTTCACCCAATTCGGAAGTGACCTGGATGCGGCTACTCAGGCCAAGCTAAACCGCGGCCGGCGTACTATTGAGGTGCTGAAGCAGCCTCTGCACAAGCCTCTCCCGGTTGAAAAACAGGTTCTGATACTCTATGCATTGACGCATGGTTTCTTAGATGATGTGCCGGTAGATGATATCTTGGCTTTTGAAGAAGCCCTTTATGATTACTTTGATCTGCATTATGAGGCTATTTTTGATACTATCCGCACAACCAAGGATCTGCCGGATGAGGCTGATTTGGATAAAGCTATTCAGGCCTTTAAAGATCAATCACAGTTCAAATAATAGGGAGGTTCCAGTATGGCAGGCTCTCTTAGTGAAATTAAAAACAAAATTATTTCGACTGAGAAAACCAGTAAAATCACTAGTGCGATGCGCATGGTTTCATCAGCTAAACTTGTTAAATCAGAACAAGGGGCCAGAAATTTTCAAGTCTATGCGGCTAAGATTCGTCAGATTACGACAGATTTGCTGAAAACGGAGCTGACAAGGGGCAGCCGCAATCCTATGCTGCTGGCCAGACCGGTGAAAAGAACCGGCTATATCGTTATTACCTCTGATAAGGGTCTAGTCGGCGGCTATAATTCTAAAATTTTAAAAGCTGTTATGGATATCATTAACGAATACCATGCAGCCAATGATGACTATACAATTATTTCAATTGGCAGTGTCGGCTCTGATTTTTTTAAGGGCCGAAAGATGAATGTTGCTTTTGAACTGCGAGGTTTAGAAGATCAGCCCAGTTTCGATCAGGTCGGCCGGATTATTTCTCAGTCCATTGAAATGTATACCAATGAACTGTTTGATGAACTTTATGTCTGTTATAATCATCATGTTAACAGCCTGACCAGTCAGGTTCGAGTCCAGCAGATGCTGCCGATTACTGAATTAGATGCCGATGAGGCGGCAGAAGAAGGGCTGCGCGATTTTGAGCTGGAGCCTGATCGCAATACTATCTTAGAACAGCTCCTGCCTCAGTACACAGAGAGCCTGATTTACGGTGCTATTGTTGATGCTAAGACAGCAGAACATGCTGCTGGAATGACAGCTATGCAGACAGCAACGGACAATGCAAAAAATCTGATTGAGGATTTGACCATTCAGTATAATCGTGCCCGACAAGCAGAGATTACGCAGGAAATTACAGAAATTGTTGCCGGTGCTAATGCTTTGGAATAGCAGCAGAAAGGGAATAAAGAAGTTCGACAGTAGTTTTGCTGTCTGCCTTTCTGAAAACCCTTTTGACTGAATGAAACAGCAAGTTTTAATGGCTTAAAATCATACTAGAGATTTTTAAATCCGCTAAGATAGAAATCTAAAACACTATAAAAGGTAAACGGCAATAAAAATTTTCGTTGCTGTCTATCTTGATAAATTGAACACGGCCTAAAATCTTAGTGAAAAAGATGGCTGTCAGCGTGATGCCAGCATCACTTGCCATCCCCTATTTTCATACAGATTTTTTCATGGCCTTTGTATCTTGATAATTGAACACGGCCTAAAATCCTAGTGAAAAAGATGGCTGTCAGCGTGATGCCAGCATCACTTGCCATCCCCTATTTTCATACAGATTTTTTCACGGCCTTTGTATCTTGATAATTGAACACGGCCTAAGAGCTGTGCAAAAAAGAGACGCAGTCGTAGGAAGCGCAAGCTGACGTACGAATGTGGCTGCTCTGTGGGTATAGCCTGTCCTAGAGCTTTTGGGCTCTTCGTCTAGTCTCCTATTTTTGCTTTGCTCTTTAAACGGCCTTTGTATCTTGACTAAGGAGAAAGACATGAGTTCTGGCACAATTGCTCAGGTTGTCGGCCCGGTTGTTGATGTTGCATTTGCAAAGGACGACAAACTGCCTGAGATTAATAATGCATTGGTAGTTTACAAAAATAGTGACAAATCACAAAGAATTGTTCTTGAAGTGGCTCTTGAACTTGGAGAAGGTTTAGTTCGGACAATTGCCATGGAGTCAACCGACGGATTGACGCGCGGGCTGGAGGTTTTTGATACTGGCCGTGCCATCAGTGTTCCTGTCGGCAAAGAGACCTTAGGCCGCGTTTTTAATGTGCTCGGCGATACAATCGATTTGGCTGAACCCTTTGCAGAAACGGCAGAGCGTCAGCCGATTCATAAAAAGGCTCCAGCGTTTGATGAGCTATCTACGGCCTCAGAAATTCTGGAAACAGGAATCAAGGTGATTGATCTGCTGGCCCCTTACCTAAAAGGAGGGAAGGTCGGACTCTTTGGCGGTGCAGGGGTTGGTAAAACCGTTTTGATTCAAGAGCTGATTCACAATATTGCTCAGGAACACGGCGGGATTTCTGTATTTACCGGTGTCGGTGAACGGACACGTGAGGGGAATGACCTCTACTGGGAAATGAAAGAATCGGGTGTTATTGAAAAGACTGCTATGGTCTTCGGCCAGATGAATGAACCGCCCGGAGCGCGTATGCGTGTGGCGCTTACCGGCCTGACAATCGCTGAATATTTCCGTGATGTTGAAGGGCAGGATGTGCTTCTTTTCATTGATAATATTTTTCGCTTTACCCAGGCAGGTTCAGAAGTTTCAGCTCTTCTTGGCCGTATGCCGTCAGCTGTTGGTTACCAGCCGACTTTGGCGACGGAAATGGGACAGCTCCAAGAGCGCATCACTTCGACAAAGAAGGGTTCTGTCACTTCTATTCAGGCTATTTATGTGCCTGCTGATGATTATACCGATCCAGCACCGGCGACAGCTTTTGCCCACTTGGATTCAACAACCAATCTTGAACGACGCCTGACTCAGATGGGGATTTACCCTGCAGTTGATCCTTTGGCTTCAAGTTCTAGGGCTTTAGCTCCGGAAATCGTCGGCCAAGAGCATTATGATGTGGCAACAGAAGTTCAGCGTGTACTGCAGCGCTACCGAGAGCTGCAGGATATTATTGCTATTCTTGGGATGGATGAACTGTCCGATGAGGAGAAAACACTGGTTGGCAGAGCCCGCCGGATTCAGTTCTTCCTGTCGCAAAATTTCAATGTTGCTGAACAATTTACCGGCCTCCCAGGCTCTTATGTACCTGTTTCAGAGACAGTCCGCGGTTTCAAGGAAATCCTTGAAGGAAAATACGATGATCTGCCTGAAGATGCTTTTCGCAGTGTCGGTCCGATTGAAGATGTTGTTGAAAAAGCTAAAAAGATGGGCTTTTAATGAGGTGATCTCATGAAATATATGACAGTTCAGGTCGTAACTCCGGATGGTATCCGTTATGACCACCATGCCAGATTTATTTCTGTGAAGACTTTGGATGGAGAAACGGGCATTTTGCCGGATCACATCAATTTAATTGCTCCGCTTGACGTCCATGAGATGAAAATCCAGCGGATTGATGATGAAAAACATGAAGATTGGGTAGCCGTACATGGCGGAATCATAGAAGTTAAAAATAATTTGGTAACCATTGTGGCCGATTCAGCTGAACGGGCCCGGGATATTGATATCAGCCGTGCTGAGCGGGCTAAACAGCGGGCCGAACGTGAAATTGAAGAAGCAGAGAGTACTGATAATATCGATGAAGTCCGCCGTGCTCAGGTCGCTTTACGACGTGCTCTTAACCGTATTAGTGTCGGAAATAAATAATAGCTGGATTGAAGAAATTCACCTTTACTCAAGGAATGGTTTTCTTCAATCTTTTTATTTAAGAAAGAAAAAATAAGAATTTTCTCCTTTCTAAAAGCTTTGTGTGCTGAACTGCTGTATTTAGCATAAGCAAGATGAATGGAATTTAGCTATTGATAGGCTAAACAACTTTTTTATAGCGTTTTTGTTTCAAAATTAGCAGACTTTTCAGAAGTTAAAACTGCAGTTTGTCTGATGTCATTAGAAATACTGCAGTAAGTGTGACTTTTTGTTATAATAACTCTTATGGAAATCATTAATAATATTATCGCTTTAGCGTCGCATCTTTTTTTTACTATTCTTTTTTTCCAGCTGCTGACCAGTGTTTTTGACTGGCATAATGCCATTAAAATGACGCCTGAAAATATCAGGCGTCTCAGGCTTTTTGTGATTTTGTTAAGCGCCGCCTTAGGCTATCTGGTCAGTCACTTAATGCTGGAAGTTATTGAAATCAGTCAGAACCTCTTTTTTATACTACAATAAGGGCAGAATTCTCCAAACTATGATATAATTTTAAGTATTAGGTCTTAAGAAATGGAGAAAAAGGTGGATAAGATAATAATTGAAGGCGGTCATACCCGCTTAGAAGGTGAAGTCGTCATTGAGGGGGCAAAAAATGCTGTGCTTCCTTTGCTGGCTGCAACCATTTTACCGACGGAAGGCAAAACGAGATTAACAAATGTTCCCATTCTTTCAGATGTTTTTACCATGAATCATGTCGTCAGAGGTCTGAATATTTCTGTTGATTTTGATGAAGATCAGAATATGGTGACTGTTGATGCTTCCGGAGATATTTTAGATGTTGCTCCTTATGAGTATGTCAGTCAGATGCGGGCTTCGATTGTCGTTCTCGGCCCTATCTTGGCCCGTAACGGGCATGCTAAAGTGTCGATGCCTGGCGGCTGTACCATCGGCAGCCGGCCGATTGATTTGCATTTGAAAGGCTTGGAAGCGATGGGAGCAGAGATTCGCCAGTCAGGAGGAGATATCACTGCGACGGCTTCCAGACTCCATGGCACAACGATTTATATGGATTTTCCTTCTGTAGGTGCAACGCAGAATCTGATGATGGCAGCAACCTTGGCTGAAGGTGTAACCATTATTGAAAATGCTGCACGGGAACCCGAAATTGTTGATTTAGCCCTTTTGCTGAATAAAATGGGAGCCAATGTCAAAGGAGCCGGGACAGAAACTCTGGTGATTACAGGGGTTGACCGGCTTCACGGTGCCGATCATGATGTGGTTCAGGACCGGATTGAGGCAGGTACTTTTATGGTCGCAGCAGCGATGACCTCAGGCAATGTTTTAATCAGAGATGCTGTCTGGGAACATAATCGGCCCTTGATTTCGAAACTTCGTGAGATGGGAGTGGAAGTGACAGATGAGGAGAAAGGTATTCGGGTGAAGTCCGATGTCAAAAAACTGAGACCGGTGACTGTTAAAACGATGCCCCATCCTGGTTTCCCAACAGATATGCAGGCTCAGTTTACAGCTTTAATGGCTGTTGTCAAAGGCGAGTCTACTATGATTGAGACAGTCTTTGAAAACCGCTTCCAGCATTTAGAAGAAATGCGCCGGATGCGGCTGCATTCAGAAATTTTACGTGATACAGCGATGATTCACGGCGGCGAAGAACTGCAGGGGGCACCTGTGATGTCAACAGATCTTCGGGCCAGTGCTGCCTTGATTCTTACAGGAATGGTTGCTAAAGGCAGAACAACTGTAGGGAAGCTGACACATCTGGATCGCGGCTACTACCATTTTCACCAAAAATTAGCTCAGTTAGGTGCTAAAATTCAACGAGTTACAGGTTAATCATTATGAATAGCGGCTGGAAATATGTCCTTAAACAGTTACTGCTTGTTTTCTTTATTGCTCTTTTATGTCTTTTATGTTTTGCTGTCGGTCTGATGCTTGGCTACAGTTTTATAGGAGACGGCGAAAATCCTTTTGCCCTGCTGTCGCCTGACAAATGGCAGGAACTTATCAGTAAATTCACGGGAAAGTAGGCTGGGCCTGCTTTTTCCTGTTGAAACGGAACACGCCCTAAACGCTGCGGGAAAAAGATGTCCTGACTTAGAATCTGGCGATTCGTCAGTCAGTCCCCTATTTTCCTTTTGCGTTCTTAACGGGCTTTGTATCTTGATGGAGGAGGGACTGCATTGAAGAATAAGAGAAGAGAAAAGTCTATCCTTTCTCTCCTACTTTTTCTGCTTCTTTTAGGCGGAAGCCTGTTAGCGGGCGGAACACCACTTTCCAATAATCCGTTTTTTAAGGAGCTGACTGATTTTATTGCTGAACCGTCTTCAGCTCCTTCTTCCAACGGTTCAGATCTACAGGCTAAAAGACCGGATCAGTCTTTAGCAGAAACGGTCTTAACAGAAAATGTCAAAAAGCAGCTCGGCTCTTCCATCCAATGGAATGGCGCAGGCGCCTATATTATCAATAATAACCAGACCGATTTAAATGCCAGGGTTTCCAGCGCCCCTTATGCCAATAATAAAACAAAGACCGTTCAGGGGGAAAAGGTTCCGACAGTTGCCAATGCTCTTTTGACAAAATCAACCAGACAGTATAAAAGCCGGCAGGAGACTGGCAATCGCACAAATTCTTGGACACCTCCGGGCTGGCATCAAATTCAAAATTTATCTGGTCCTTACGATCACGCTGTCGACCGGGGGCATTTGCTGGCTTATTCTCTGGTGGGAGGGCTTCGGGGCTATGATGCTTCAACAAGCAATCCAGATAATATTGCCACACAGCTTGCTTGGGCTAATCAGGCTTCTTCAGCAGACGCAACCGGGCAAAACTATTATGAAAGTCTTGTCAGAAAAGCTCTGGACAGTCATAAACGTGTCCGTTACCGAGTGACTTTAATTTACGATGGAGACAATATTTTGGCCAGTGGAACACAGCTTGAAGCCAAATCAGCGGACGGCAGTTTAGAATTTAATGTTTTTGTCCCTAATGTCCAAAGCGGTCTGACTGTCAATTATTATTCGGGTGAAATCCTAGTGAATTAATCTTGTCAACGTTTTAAAATTTTGTTAGAATAAATAGTAATTGAATAGGATTCGAAGTCACTGAGACTAGTAACCTTATGGCAGTTTGACAGGGAAAGGGGGCTGCGACTGGAAACCTCCTAAATGAAAATAAGGTGAATTCACTCAAAGACAGGGACTTTAGCAATTAAGGCTTGGTAAAATATCAGGCAGAAAACGGATGGTACCGCGTGTCAACGCTCCGCAGAAATGAAGGAGCGTTGGCATTTTTTTATGGCAGCAGGCTGTCCGGCAGCTGATGGCAAAATGCTGCAGCATAATCCTACTTAACCGACAGGAAGGAAAGACGATGGAATTACAAGAACGATTAGAAGATTTAAAAAATTCAACACAAGCCAAGCTGGCAAAAATGCGCGGTGATAATGCTAAGGAATTGCAGGAACTGCGCGTTCAGGTTTTAGGGAAAAAGGGCTCTTTGACGGAACTCTTGCAGGGGCTGAAAGAATTATCTGCTGAGGCTCGTCCGATTGTCGGCAAGCAGGTAAATGAAGTCCGCGATGTGCTGACAAAAGCCTTTGAAGAGCAGGCTAAAATAATTGAGGCGGCTAAAATTCAGGCTCAGTTAGAATCTGAAAGTCTGGATGTTACGCTTCCGGGGCGGCAGATTAAACTGGGGAGCCGGCATATTCTCAGTCAGATCAGTGAAGAAATTGAAGATATTTTCTTAGGTATGGGCTATCAGATTGTTGATGGTCTTGAGGTTGAAGAAGACTATTATAATTTTGAACGCATGAACCTGCCCAAAGACCATCCGGCACGTGATATGCAGGATACCTTCTATATCAGTCAGGATATCCTGCTGCGGACCCATACCAGTCCTGTTCAGGCTAGGACACTGGACAGCCATGATTTTTCCGAGGGACCGCTGAAGATGATCTCGCCTGGCCGGGTTTTTCGCCGGGATACTGATGATGCGACCCATTCGCACCAGTTTCATCAAATTGAAGGGCTGGTTGTCGGTGAACAAATTTCAATGGGAGATTTAAAGGGAACATTAGAATTAATCAGCCAAAAAATGTTTGGACAGGATCGCCGTATTCGGCTGCGTCCGTCTTATTTCCCTTTTACCGAACCCTCAGTTGAGGTAGATGTCTCCTGTTTTAAGTGCGGGGGAGAGGGCTGCAATGTTTGTAAGAAAACGGGCTGGATTGAAATTCTCGGCGCTGGTATGGTCCATCCGTCTGTACTGGAAATGAGCGGTGTGGATGCTGAGAAATATTCAGGGTTTGCTTTTGGTCTGGGGCAGGAGCGGATTGCTATGCTGCGCTACGGTATCAATGATATCCGCGATTTTTACCAAGGAGATATCCGTTTCATCCAGCAGTTTAAGTAGGGCAGTTGTCTGTTTTAGCAAATGGCAGGTTCAGACAGATTTGATCAAACAGAGCCTGTCTTAAAACGACTAAGAGCGGATTTATATAATAAGTGTCCTATGTTTCCACCGGATCGGTCAGTGAAAGAGCTGCAAAACTGCAGTGGATGCAACCGGTTAAAACAGACCTTGTGAGGTGTAAGATGATTGAAATAAATAAAGTCAGTCCGGAGAAACTGCCTTTATTGCAGGAAATAGCGATTGAAACCTTCTGTCAAACCTTTGCGTTTGATAACAGTCCGGAACAGCTTCAAGCCTTTTTTAATCAGGCCTACAGCCTGCCGGTCTTGCAGGAAGAGCTTCAAAGTCATGAATCTGATACGTATTTTCTTCTGCTTGACGGTCAGGAGGCTGGTTTTTTAAAGGTGAACTGGGGATCAGCTCAGACTGAGCAAATTCTGCCTTCAGCTTTTGAAATTCAGCGTCTCTATATTTTACGGAAATTTCAAGGTCGGGGATTAGGAAAAAAACTCTTTGAGTTCGCACTTGAGCTGGCTCAGGCTTCCGGCTGCGACTGGGCATGGCTGGGGGTCTGGGAAAAGAATCTAAAAGCCCAGTCTTTATATGCTAAGTATGGTTTTGTCAAATTTTCTGAGCATCTGTTTGCAGTTGGGGATAAGCTGGATAAAGACTGGTTATTGAAAAAAGCGTTAAAATAAAAAGAAAGTCAGGTTATTATGTTAGTTAGTTATAAATGGTTGCAGGAACTTGTTGATTTAGATGTGACAGCCCTTGAACTTTCAGATAAAATGTCGGTGACAGGCATTGAAGTAGAAGGTGTTACAAGCCCAGCCGCAGGTCTTAAGAAAATTGTGGTTGGCGAAGTTATCAGCTGTGAAAAGGTGCCAGAGACTCATCTTTACCGCTGTCAGGTCAATGTCGGAGAAGATGAACTGCGCCAGATTGTCTGCGGTGCACCCAATATTAAAGCCGGTATTAAGGTCATTGTAGCTCTTCCCGGTGCCCGTATTGCTGACAACTATAAAATTAAAAAGGGCAAGATTCGCGGCATGGAATCCTTAGGGATGATTTGTTCCCTTCAAGAATTGGGGATTTCTGCTTCTGTTGTCCCCAAAGCTTATGCTGACGGTATTTATTATCTGCCGGATGATGCTGTTCCCGGAAGCAGTGTTTTCCCTTATTTAGACTGGGACGACGAGATTATCGAATTGGCCATCACACCTAACCGGGCAGATGCTCTGTCTATGCGCGGTGTCGCTCACGAAGTGGCAGCCATTTATAACAAGAAAGTTCATTTTCCAGAAAAAAGACTGATTGAAACAGAAAAAAAGGCAGCAGATCTGATTGAGGTTGCTATTGAATCTGATAAGGTCTTAAGCTATCAGGCGCGGGTAGTTGAAAATGTAACAGTCGCCCCCAGCCCTCAGTGGCTGCAAAATCTGCTGATGAATGCAGGTATCCGTCCAATTAATAATATTGTTGATATTACAAATTATATCCTGCTTTATTTTGGCCAGCCCATGCATGCCTTTGACTTGGATACATTCAAAGGCAGAGAAATTGTAGCGCGTGATGCACGTGACGGTGAGAGTTTGGTGACTTTGGACGGTCAAAAACGTGAATTAGTCTCTGATGATATTGTCATCTCTGTAGCTGACCAGGCAGTTGCACTTGGCGGTGTGATGGGAGGACTTTCTACCGAAATTAATCAGCAGTCAAAACGTCTTGTTCTTGAAGCGGCTGTTTTTGATGCTGGAGCGGTTCGGAAAACAGGGAGCCGGCTGAATCTGCGTTCGGAATCTTCCGCTCGGTTTGAAAAAGGGGTTAATTATGCCACTGTTGCAGAAGCCCTTGACTTTGCTGCAGCTATGCTGGCAGAGATTGCAGGCGGGGCAGTGCTTAAGGGCCGTGTTGAAGCAGGCTTTCTTCCGACAGATACGGTAGCCGTTTCCAGCAGTCTTGGCTATGTTAATGTTCGCTTGGGAACAGAACTGACCTTCAGAGATATTGAAGCTATCTTTGACCAGCTTGGTTTTGCTGTGAGCGGCGGTGCAGAGGCCTTTACGGTAGCTGTTCCTAGACGTCGCTGGGATATTAGGATTCAAGCTGATTTAGTAGAAGAAATCGCTCGTATTTACGGCTATGATAAACTGCCTACGACCTTACCGGAAACAGCCGGAACGCTTGGAGAGCTGACACAAGTGCAGAAACTGCGCCGCAAGGTACGGACGATTGCCGAAGGAGCCGGCTTATCAGAAATTATCTCTTATGCCTTGACAAGACCTGATAAGGCTCTGGAATTCACTGTTCAGCCCAGTCAGCTGACAGAACTGATGTGGCCGATGAGTACAGAGCGATCTGCTCTGCGGCAGAATATGGTTGCCGGAATGCTTGATACAATCGCCTATAATGCGGCTCGTAAAAATACCGATATTGCTGTTTATGAGATTGGCAAGATCTTTGAACAAACCGGCAGTCCTAAGGAAGAGCTGCCAAAGGAGGTCGACAGATTTGCAGTGGCGGTCTCTGGTTTAGTTGCTCAAAAAGATTTTCAAACACCCACTCTTCCTGTTGATTTCTTTTATATAAAAGGAATCATTGAAACACTGGCCGATAAACTGGGCCTTCATTTCGATTTTGCAGCCAGCAAGGCGCTCAGCAGTATGCATCCCGGCCGTACAGCCTTGATTTTATTAGATGGTCAGACAATAGGCTATTTAGGTCAGGTTCATCCGCGTACCGCTAAAGCCTATGAAATCCCGGAAACCTATGTGGCTGAATTGAGTTTAAACGCTCTTTCGGCTAAAATTCAGCCCGCTAAAGTCTTCCAAGAGATAGTCAAATTTCCAAGTGTTTCACGGGACATTGCGCTTTTACTGGATAAAACCGTCAGCCATAAAGAAGTGCTTGAGACGATTGCATCAGCAAATATCAAATATTTATCGGCAGTAAAACTCTTTGATGTCTATGAGGGGAACCATATTGAAAAGGATAAGAAATCGATGGCCTACAATCTGACTTTCCAAAATCCTGCAGCAAATCTAACCGATGATGATGTTGCCAAATATATGGAAAAAATCACAGGAGCCCTGACTGAGCGTATCGGTGCAGAGATTCGCTAAAATAAACCCTGCAAAACAAGACTGCGGTAAAAGAAACAGTGCTAACCGCTTTTTCAGCAGCTGAGAAATGAAAAAAGATTGGGTGCTCCCAATCTTTTTTTTACAAGCTACAAGACTCAAAACAAAAAGACGGAAAGTCCGAAATCTGTGATTTCGCAGACGCCCCTCTGCCAGAACAACCAGAAGGGAGGAGTCATCATTTAAGGCGGCAAAACCTACAGAGGTCAGTGAAGCAGAGTTTCAAATCCATAGATTTTAATTTCTGAGTGCGGAGTGAGAGCACCTAGGGGAGCCGCTCCCAAAGCCTTATGCTATTTAGCTGTTAGAGGCGGCTGTTGGTCTAAGCGGTCTTCTATATTGTAAGGCTTTCGGTGCTGAAATGCTCAGCTGCCCTGTAGAGTTTTTCTGACTAGCCCTAGCTAAAACAAAGCAGTCAGGCTGTCTTTTTGATATAATAAAAAGACAGGAAAACCTTAAATTTCACCTTTTATAAGAGATAGGGCCGAAATTGGCTGTCTCTTTATTTGACTTCTGTTCTTAAATGAGATTGTTTCAGTGATTTTCAGATTTTGTTTGGCGACAGTAATATATCTGTTTATTCTTTTAAGCCGCATCCTGTCTTAAACGAGAGTTAGGCAGGTTTCAAGAACAAAACAGATATCAGGGCAAAGGAGTATTATGCAGCTGCTTTATACAGATATTCAATATAATATAACAGACATTCTGGCACAAAAGGCCTATGCTTTTTCGGAAGAAGGGAAGCGTGTTTTTTACATTGCCCCCAGCTCGCTGTCTTTTGAAAAAGAAAGAGCTGTTTTGCAGGTTTTGCCTGCTCAGGCCTCCTTTGCTATTACAGTAACACGTTTTGTGCAAATGGCTCGTTATTTTACTTTAAATGACTATAAACCCCAGCAGGCACTTGATGATACGGGCCTGTCTATGCTGTTTTACCGCGCCTTAACGGCCTTTGCGCCGGAAGATTTGAAAGTTTACAGCGGTTTACGGCAGGATCCTAATTTTATCCGGCAGCTGGTGGAACTGTATCAAGAATTAAAGACAGCTAACTTAGCAGCTGCAGATTTAAGAGATTTGGATTCACCGGAGAAAGAGGAGGATTTACGGAAGATTTTAACAGCTGCTGAAGATCTTTTGGAACTTGGCGGCTATAGCAATCAAAGTCCTCTGGCTTATTTTGCCCAAAAAGTGGAGTCTGGGATTGTAGATGAAAGTCTGAAGAACACTGTGCTGATTATAGATGGCTTTACTCGTTTTTCTGCAGAAGAAGAGCACTTAATTGAACTCTTGCATGGTAAATGCGCTGATATTGTTATTGGAACTTATATCAGCCAAAAGGCCTATAGAGCCTCATTTACAGCCGGCAATGTGTACGAAGCCAGTCTGAGTTTTTTGGCTGCCTTAGCTGAGAAATTTCAGGCTGAGCCAGCTTATACTGAAGGACCTGCTAAAGGACTGGACAGCTTAGCTCGTCTTTCCCGTCTCTTTGAGGCAAAGCATGATTTTACCGAAAGTCCTTTTTCTGTTTTAAATGAGGAAGATAAACAGCATGTCAGCATTTGGCAGGCTGTTAACCAAAAAGAAGAGGTTGAGCATCTGGCTCTGGCTATCCGGCAGAAATTATCTGAGGGTTACCGCTACAAAGATATTTCTGTGCTGCTGGGTGATGTCGATGCTTACCGCTTACAGCTGGGCAAGATTTTCGATAAATATGAAATCCCATATTATTTTGGCAAGGCAGAGACCATGAGCAGCCACCCGCTTGTTCGCTTTATTGAATCTTTAGAACGCCTTAAACGTTATAATTGGCGAACAGAAGATATGATTAATCTGCTTCAGTCGAGACTTTTCGGAACTTTGAGTCAGGAGGCTTCCGATAAATTTGTTCAGTATCTTCTCTATGCGGATATTAAAGGGCAGGCCAGATTTACCAAAGATTTCACCAGCAATAATCAGGGGAAGTACTCTTTAGCTGCTTTAAATGCAATGCGGCAGCAGCTTACTGCGCCTTTGCAGACCTTTTTCAAAAGTCAGAAGCAGCAGGGAAAATCGCTCCTGAAAAAATTTCTGTCTTTGCTGGATACTGCCCATTTTACTGATAATTTTACGAAACTGACGATTGATTTACCTCAAGCAGAAGCTGAACAGCATGAGCAGGTCTGGCAGACTTTTACTAAGATCTTAGAGCAGTTTCAGACTGTTTTCGGTCAGGAAAAACTCAGCCTAGCGGAATTTTTGACACTGTTGAAAAGTGGTATACTGACTGCCCAGTACCGTTTAGTGCCGGCAACTCTTGATGTGGTTCATGTTAAATCTTATGACTTAATTGAGCCCCACAGCAACAGGTTTGTCTTTGCCTTGGGCATGACCCGGACAAATTTTCCTAAAATGTCCCGTAATTTCAGTCTTATTTCAGATGAAGAAAGAGGAAGAGTTAATGCGGCTGCGCCGGAAGGCCGGCATTTTGCCATTGTCAGTCAGGAAAATATGAAGAAAAACCATTTTCTTGCCTTGTCGCTTTTTGCAGCGGCTCAGCAGGAATTGGTCCTCAGTATGCCGCAGATTTTAAATGAAGCTGCAGATGACATATCGCCTTACCTGCTTGAGTTAGCGGAAATGGGTGTCCCAATTGTGGAAAAAGGACCGGCAGAGCAGTTAACCGGTCCGTTTGCTATTAGCTATCATAAAAAAGTTCTGTCCAGTCTGCTTGGCTTTGACAACATTTTGATTAAGGAAGATCTTCTTGAGAAAACGCCTTCCTTCTGGTCAGAAGCCGCACAGTACATACAGAGCCAGCTGAATCAGGATAATCTGACTCTTCCAGAACCGCTTCATCATCTGAGCACTAAGACGGTTGCTGATGAAGTGATGCGGCTGCGTTTTCCTGACAATCAGCCGCTTAATTTATCAGCGTCAGCTTTGACTGTTTTTTATACTAATCAGTATAAATACTTCTTACAGTATGTGCTAGGACTGCAGGAGCAGGACAGCATTCACCCTGATGTGCGCTATCATGGCACTTACCTGCACAAAGTTTTTGAACTGCTGATGCAGGACAAATCAGACCGTTCTTTTGACCAAAAATTAGAAGAGGCGCTGACAGTCGTTAACCAAGATAAACGTTTCCGGGATGTTTATGAAGAAAATGCGGAGAGCCGTTATATTTTGACTGTTTTAGAAGACATTGCCAAAAGCACAGGTGCTGTATTGGCACAAATCAGTCCTTTCAGCGTTCAAAGCCAGGAGCAGAACTTTAGTTTTACACTGGACAGACAGGTTACTGTTCAGGGCATCATTGACCGAATTGATGCTCTGGCAGACGGGAGCCTTGGGATTGTGGATTATAAGTCCAGTAGAAATTCTTTTGATATCGGCCGTTTTTATAATGGTTTGAGTCCTCAGCTGGTCACTTATCTGGCAGCTTTATATGATAATCAGCAGCTAGCAGCAGGTCAGTCTGTTTTTGGAGCTATGTACCTGCAAATGCAGGAACCTCAGATTGATTTGAACAAGGTGAAAGCTATTGGCGGTATTGTGGGAGAACTGCATAAGGAATTAACCTACAGAGGCCTTTTTTTAGATAGTGAAAGTGAAAAACTTCCTAAAAATCTCTACCACCTGCATCAGTCTCTTTACAGTCAATCAGAGTTAGCTCTTTTGCTTCAGTATAATAAATCCTTATATCTTAAAGCTGCTGACCGAATCCGGCAAGGCAAGTTTCTCATTAATCCTTACAGTGAGGACGGCCGCACCGTTCAGGGCGATCAGCTCAAGGCAATTACACGTTTCAGTGCTGATCAGGATTTAGGATATGCCAGACGGCTTCTGAAATTACCGCAGAAAGAAAAGCGGGAAGGATTTCTGAAATTAATGCGAGATGAAAAGGATAAAGAAGAGAAGAAATAGACGCTGCCCCATGTTAATGGGCCGGCTTAGTTACCGTCAGCCCTAAACGCTGCGGGAAAAAGATGGCCTGACTTAGAATCTGGTGATTCGTCAGTCAGTCCCCTATTTTCCTTTTGCGTTCTTAACGGGCTTTGTATCTTGTGTGTAAAAGGAGGGGGAATGTCTTTTAAGTCATTTTTGACAGATCAGGAGATTAAAGAGCTGCAGCTTAGGGAAGCTCAGTCTCAGCGCAGTCAAAAGCGTACAGCTGAGCAGATTGAGGCTATTTATACACAAGGCAGCAATATTCTTGTTTCTGCTTCTGCAGGTTCCGGAAAAACATTCGTAATGGTTGAGAGGATTATCAGCCAAATTTTATGCGGGATAAGTGTGGATCGTTTATTTATTTCCACTTTTACAGTAAAAGCTGCCGGAGAACTGAAAGAACGTTTGGAAAAAAAACTGAGAGAAGCCTTGCAGGAAACAGATGATAAGGCGCTTAAACAGTATTTGAGTGAGCAGCTTTCCAGTCTTCCTGTTGCTGATATTGGAACAATGGATGCTTTTACTCAGCAAATTCTTAATCGCTATGGCTATATATTGGGGATTGCACCTAACTATCGGATTATACAGGATAAAAGCGAGCAGGATATTCTTAAAGATGAAGTCTTCAGCGATCTCTTCAGCGACTACAGCCGAGGCAGGCAGGCTCATCTTTTCCGTAAATTAGTTAAAAATTTCTCCGGCTATCGTAAAGATCTGCAGGCCTTTAAACAGGTTGTCTATCAGATTCATGCTTTCAGTCAGTCGACCAGTAATCCTAAGAAATGGCTGCAGGACGTCTTTTTAAAAGGGGCTCAGACTTATACCGATACTGATTCTGTCCCCGAACTGTTTATCAGCAATTTGCTTGCTGCGATGCAGGAAGCTGCAGACAGTCTGCGAGATGTGACAGAATTAGAAGATTATAAAAAGTATACGAGCAAAGGAAAGTTGACTGCGGCCTATCAAAAGCATCTCCGTATTATAGAACATCTATCGAATGGGGCTCTGCATTTTGCTGAGAATTACGGCAGGGGCAGTCTGCCTGATTTTATAGGCGATGTTACTGACCTCCTTCCTGCCGGTTCTGCCGTAACAGTTGCCGGCAGAAAGTACCCGGTTTTTAAGGAATTGCACAGCCGACTGAACAGTTTTCGGCACTTGGAGACTGTCTTAAGTTATCAAGCTGAAAGTCTGCCTTTGCTGGAATTGTTACAGGCTTTTGTCCTTGATTTTTCTCAGCAGTATCTGCAGGCTAAAATTCAGGAAAGTGTTTTTGAGTTTACTGATATTGCCCATTTTGCTATTGCTATTTTGGAAGAAAATGAAACGATTCGCCGTGCTTATCAGGATAACTATTATGAAGTCATGGTGGATGAATATCAAGATACCAATCATATGCAGGAGCGGCTGCTGGAGCTCTTATCTAATGGTTGCAACCGTTTTATGGTAGGAGATATGAAACAGTCTATCTATCGATTTCGGCAGGCTGATCCCCAAATTTTTAATCAAAAATTTAAGGAGTTTCAGGAAAATCCGGACACAGGGCGTCTCATTATTTTAAAAGAGAACTTCCGCAGCCATGTAACCGTTTTAGACTCTGTTAACAGCCTTTTTAGCCATCTGATGGATGAACAGATCGGTGATATTCTTTATGATAAAAACCACAAATTGGTTGCCGGCAGCGCAGGACAGCAGCTTTCACGTCCGCAGAATGAGACAGAATTTTTGATTTATGATACAGACAGTCAAACACAAGCAGAAGAAGAGCTGTCAGATGATTTGATAAGTCCCGGAGAAGTTAAATTGGTTGCTCAGGAAATTATCCGTCTGCATAATGAGCAAGGGGTTGCTTTTGAAGATATCAGTCTGCTGGTTGCTGCCAGAACACGCAATGATGATATTGTGCAGACCTTTAACAAATTTGGTATTCCTTTGGTTGCTGACGGCGGAGAGCAGAATTATTTGAAATCTGTCGAAGTGATGGTGATGCTGGACACCTTGCGCAGTATTGACAACCCGCTTAATGACTATGCCCTAGTCGCTCTTTTGCGTTCCCCAATGTTTGCCTTCGATGAGGACGAATTGGCACGTCTGTCCTTACAGACACTCAAGGACGGACAGCAGCAGAATTTCTATGAAAAAATTGAAAATGTTTCCGGCAGGCGCGGTCAGCATATGGAGCTTATTTACCCTGAACTGCAGATGAAAGTGGAAGCTTTTCTCAAAGTCTTTCGCAGCTGGCGCGATTTTGCCGGACTGCATCTGCTCTATGATTTAATCTGGAAAATCTATAATGATTGTTTTTACTATGATTATGTCGCTTCTTATCCAAACGGCAGGCAGGCTCAGGCCAATTTATATGCCTTGGCTTTGCGTGCTGACCAGTTTGAAAAAAATGGTTTTAAAGGTTTGTCCCGCTTTATCACAATGATTGATAAAATTTTGGAGACAGATAATGATTTGGCTGATGTCGAAGTCGCGGCTCCTAAACATGCTGTGAATTTGATGACAATCCACAAGAGTAAAGGGCTGGAATTCAAATATGTTTTTCTGCTCAATATGGACAAAAAATTCAGTCCGGCTGATTCCCGCTCCCCTATTATACTCAGCCGTCAAAATGGGGCTGGTATCAAATATACTGCAGACATGAAGCAAGAGTTAGAAGAAAACAGTTTGCCCTCTGTCAGAGTTCGCATGGAAACGTTACCTTATCAAATCAATCAGCAGGAACTGAAACTCGCAGCACTGTCAGAACAAATGCGGCTTCTCTATGTCGCGATGACTCGGGCAGAGCAGAAACTTTATTTGGTCGGCAAGGGCAGTCAGGAAAAATGGGACAGCCGCTGGTCAGCTGACAGCCCTCAAGGACAGTTTTTACCAGTGTCTGATCGCGAACAGGCCAAAAGTTTTCAGGACTGGGTTCTTGCTGTTCAGGCAGCCTACAGTCAAGAAGATCTGCATCTGAAAATACGATTTGTAACAGATGAGGATTTAAAAACGGAGCCGATTGGAAGGCTTCAAAAACCATCTTCAGATCTCATCTCGAAAAAGGCAAAAAGCACCCGACTTGAAGAGCTGCAGCAAGCTCTAGCCATGTTAGAAACCGTTGAACAATTAAACGAGCGCTATGAAGCTGCCATTACACTGCCGACAGTTCGGACACCGAGTCAGATTAAAAAACTTTATGAGCCGGTCTTGGACAGAGAAGGAGTGGCTGTGGCTGACAGTCTTTACCAAACCTCTCCTACATTTAAGCTCCCCGATTTTTCACAGCGGCAGAAGGCAGATGCTGCTGCGCTTGGGTCTGCTGTTCACGAACTCCTGCAGCGCCTGCCTCTTTCTAAAAAAGTCACAATGTCCGATATGACGGCTGCTATGGCAGAATTAAATGTCGATCAGGCGGTAAAGGACAGTATTCAAGTTGATAAAATTTTAACCTTCTTTGAACAGACAGAACTTGGTCAGCTTATCCAAAAAAATGCCGATAAGGTGCACAGAGAAGCTCCGTTTGCTATGCTTAAAGATGATCCAGCCAGTCAAGAAAAGTTTGTTGTCCGCGGAATTATTGACGGCTATATCCTTTTATCAGACCGTCTGGTGCTCTTTGATTACAAAACCGATAAATTCACAAATCCGCAGACCATTAAGCAGCGCTACCAAGGCCAGATGGCTCTGTATGCAGAGGCCTTAAGCCGATCCTACAGCATGGAATGTGTTGATCAATATTTGGTTTTGCTGGGCGGAGAAAAATTGGAGGTTCTTAAACTCTGATTTTAAGGTTGAGCAGCCTGAATTGAACAGGCCCTAAACGCTGTGTAAAAAAGATATATCTCAGTTTAGAATTGATTTCGAGTTAGCTAGTCATTCTGGCAGAGGTGCGCCGACGAAACCGAAGATTTCTGGCTTACCGTCATTTTTACTTTGCGTTTTTAACGGGCTTTGTATCTTGTTTAAAGGAGGTTTGGGATGGCTGTCTATAAAAGTGCCTTAAGCCGTAAACTCTCACATGACCTGTATGATTATCAGCTGCCCCTTCTTAGCAGCCGCATAACAGGACTACAGTATCTCTACATCGTACGGCCGAACGCATGTTATTGAAACGGGCAATATTTCAGGCCGGCCGCTTCTGTTTTTTCACGGCGGAAACATGTCAGCTGCTTTTAATCTCCTGCTGCAGGAGAATTTATTCTCGGACTTTCATATCTATTCTGTCGATATTATAGGCCAGCCCGGAAAAAGCTGTTTTAGAAATGCCTTCAGCTATTAATAATAAAATGAGCGGTGCTCTTTTTCAAATGGCTCTGCCCCTAAGCTTGTACCAGTTTACAAAAAAAGACAGCTATCTTAAAAAAGCTGCTCATATCATGACTCAGAGCAGCTTTTCAAAGAATGAAGCCTTTTTGGCTTCTTTGAAAGATAGTTTTGACCATGTCAAAATAAAAATCAAAATGCCGCCAAATACCAGTAAAGCTGTCTTAAAAGTCTATAAGGCTCCGGTTCTGGTCATTGCAGCTGAGAAGGACTGTTTTTTCCCAAGTCAATACATCCTTGCTCAGGCAAAAATTCTTCTCCCCCACTGTAATTGCTATGAACTGAAAAACAGAGGACATCTTCATGATTTGACGGATACAGAAAAGAAGATGCTGATTCGTTTCTTGCAAAACTCCTGACACTTGTTTTAATAAAAAAGACTGAGATAGTTCTCCATAATTGCTTGGCAATCATGGAGAACTGTCTCAGTTTTTTCTTTTAAGTAAGCCGCAAAACTGAGTTTTGTCTCTTAAGCTCAGCAGCAATCCTGTTTAAGTCCAGAATTTTTCAGCAATTTCTTGACCTTGCCTGATTTTAGCCCATTGCTGCGGGATAGCCAGCTCATTTCCAGAATCGCAGGAAGCAAAACCGCATTGATGCGAAAGCAGGAGCCGTTCTTTAGGCAAGATTTGGCTGGCTTCTTCGAGCAGACGCAAAGCGCGTTCCTCGTCATCTAAATCAGTCGTTTTACTGGAAAGCAGACCCAAAACCACTTCAGCATCTGAATCTTTAAGGGACGCAAGAGCTTTCAAATCACCGGAAACATCGCTGTCCCATTCCAAAAAGAAGCGGTCATAATGCTGATCATGCAGGAATTTCTCTGCTATCGCCTCATAGCTTCCGCCTGAAGCAGAACGGCTTTCATAATTGCCGCGGCAATTGTGGGTCCAAACCTTAAGTCCTAATTGGTGCCCGAAGTCGACTACTTCATTATTGATTTGGATAAATTCATCAGCCAAATCCGTTAAAGCAGCATTGCCGTCTGCAAAAAAGCTTGTTGGATTACTTTGGTCAAACAGTTCCCACAAACAGTCATCAAATTGGATAATTTCGCCTCCTGCTGCCTTATATTCTGTTAAAAACTCTTTATAAGCTTTGATTAATCCTTTTTTGAGAGCTTCATTGCTTTCATAAACTTGGCCAGGTCCAGCCAAACCATCAAAAATGGCCAATTCTGTATAAGCATGAGCCGGCCCCCAGACAGTCAGCTTAGTATCAGTCTCTCCGGCTTCAGCTTTGAGCAATTTGTAAATATCCAGAAAATGGTGATTCTTGCCCGAGAGCGGTTCTGTAATGCGGATGCCGATATCCTTTCGTGTTTCGTATTGGCCTCCGTCATGATCCTTAAAAGTATAGCCATGATCTGCGATATAGCGCTCAATACCTTTTAACCCCCAGATAAAATCCAGATGCCACATCGATTTAGAATACTCACCGTCAGTCAGTATATCAATACCGTTTTCTTTTTGCTGGGCAATAACAGCCTGAATAGCCGCTTTTTCAGTTTCCTGATAACCGGTAAAATGGTCATAAAAAGGGTAGGTAATATCATCCCGCTTTTCAATAGCCGTCTTATAGCGGCGGAGCTCAGACGGCCTCAGAAGAGACCCTACCAGTTGAAATTTCGATTGACTCATAATGAACACCTCAATCCTATAATATGTTGCTACCATTTTAACGAAAGAAAGCCTGTTTGAAAAATAGTTAAATTTACAAAGGAGGTATAGTTTAAAACTATATCTTAAAACTCAGATGCTTTTGTTCATATCCTATGTTAAAATAAAGTAAAGACTGCAATAGATTTTTAAAGAGTCTTTGGTATCTTGGTGAACTGAACACGCCCTAAGCTCTTTGCAAAAAAGAGACGCAGTCGTAGGAAGCGTAAGCTGACATACGAATGTGGCTGCTCTGTGAGTATAGCCTTCCCTAGAGTCTTTAGTGACTCCTCGGTCAGGCTCCTATTTTTGCTGTAAGCTTTTCACGGGCTTTCTATCTTAATGGAACTCAACACGGCTAAACTCTTATATTTTGTGGGAGGGAAATATGCGCGATAATCATTTACACACTCATTTTTCTTACGATTCAGATGCAAATTTTCGTGATTATTTGGAACATTATAATGGTGAAATTGTAACGACTGAGCATTATGACTTATCCAATCCTTACAGCCAGCAAGATGATATCCCTGATTATGAAGCCTATTCTAAGGAAATAGAGGAACTTAAGCGACGCTATGGCAACCGTATCAGGCGGGGCATTGAGATTGGCTATTATCAGCCTCGTGAAGCCGATATTCTGGCGTATTTGGCTGATAAGGACTACGATTTAAAGCTTCTCTCAGTTCATCACAATGGCATTAATGATTATCTTGATGATGAAGTAGCCCTTATGGACAGACCTACTGTTATCCAAGATTATTTGGACCGACTGGAATATGCCATTGGCCGTGTAGAAGCAGATGTGTTAGCCCATTTTGACTATGGTTTTCGTCTGTTTGATATCTCAGCTGAAGAACTAAAAGCCTATGAAATCCAGCTCTGCCGCATTTTCCAAAAGATGATTGACTGCGGTTTAGCTTTTGAGCTGAACGCTAAAAGCATGTATCTTTACCATCACGAGCCTCTCTACCGCTACGCGCTGGGGCTGCTTAAAAAAATGGGCTGTGACAGATATTCTGTCGGTTCAGACGGGCACCGTCTGGAGCACTTTAGACTGCACTTCTCAGACATTCAAAAGATATTGGACGAATACGGTATCTCCGCTGATCAGTTAATTGGAGATGAGACATGCAGCTGATTTTTTTACACGGACTGGGACAGAATCAAAAAGTCTGGCAGCCGGTTATTCAGGCTCTGCCCAACTATCAGACTATAACTGTTAATTTATTTGCTGATGAGGGACTGCCGACTGATTTTTATCAAATAGAAAACAGACTGAAGCAGGAACTGGAGCAAAAAAAGGATCAGGATATTATTTTAATTGGCCTGTCACTAGGAGCCGTTTTGGCACTTGCTATGCTTAAATACAATCTGCCTAATCTAAAAGGCCTGGTACTTATTGCCGGTCAGTATAAGCTGAAAAGTAATTGTTTTTATCAGCTGCAGCGCTTAATTTTTAAAGTCATGCCTGCTTTTATTCTGAAAAAACAAGGAATGGATAAGAAAGGTCTTAATTCATTTTACAGCAGTTTGTCAGATTTTGATCTCAGTCGGGAGCTGACAGAAACCAAACTCCCAGTCCAGATTATCTGCGGGGAGAAAGATACCTTCAATTTGCCGGCAGCTAAAGCCATGTCAGCCTTGCCGGAAGATGCTGACCTTGCACTTATACCTCAGGGCGGTCATGAGCTCAACCGTGACTGCCCCGAGGAATTAGCGGTGATTATCAGAAAGTTTCTCAAACAGATAAAAGAGAGTGGGACAGTTGACTAGGAAGGTCGCTATCCTTTGCTTGACAAGGAATGAGAACTTCCAATCAACCACTGCGTCAAACGCATATGTCTAATAAAACTAAAACGAGGCAGGACACTGTTGTCCTAGCCTCTTAATTTGTTCTTTTGATAAAGCCTAAACGCTGCGGGGGAAAAGACGCAGTCGTAGGAAGCTGACCTAGGAATGTGACTGCTCTGTGAACTATGTCCTGATTTAGAATCTGGCGATTCCTCAGTCAGTCCCCTATTTTCCTTTTATGTTCTTAACGGGCTTTGTATCTTGATGAATTGAACACGGCCTAAGAGCTGTGCAAAAAAGACAGCCTGTCCTAGAGCCCTATGGCTCTTCGTCCAGTCTTCTATTTTTGCTTTGCTCTTTTGACGGCCTTTGTATCTTGTTTTTATATGTCTGTATAGGTCAGTCCTAGTGATTGGGCGACTGCTTTGTTGGTGACTTTACCTCGGTAAATATTGAGTCCTGTGCGCAGCGGACGGCTTTCAGCCAGAGCTTTGTCAGCGCCTTTGTTGGCCAACTCCAGTGCATAGCCCAGCGTAACATTTGTCAGTGCCAGAGTAGAAGTTCTGGCTACAGCACCGGGCATATTGGCTACAGCATAGTGCACCACTCCGTCTACAAGGTAGGTCGGCTGATCATGTGTGGTTACGCGGTCAGCTGTTTCGATAATTCCGCCCTGATCGACAGCAACATCAATGACAACTGACCCTGGCTTCATTTGGGCAATCATCTCTTTTGTTACCAGTTTTGGTGCTCTGGCTCCCGGAATGAGAACGGCTCCGATAAGAAGGTCAGCTTCTTTTACACTGTCCTCAATATTGAGTGCATTGGACATCAAAGTCTGGACTTTACCGCCAAACTGCGCATCTAATTGGGCCAGACGCTGAGGATTGACATCAAGGATAGTGACATCTCCTCCGAGCCCGACAGCCATTTGGGCGGCATTAACACCGACATTTCCTCCGCCGATGATAACGACACGGCCTTTTTTCACCCCAGGAACGCCGCCTAAAAGAATACCGGATCCGCCTTCAATTTTTGTCAAAAACTGTGCACCGAGTTGGGTTGCCATGCGGCCGGCCACTTCACTCATAGGATTGAGGAGAGGCAGGGTTCCATGATCTTCAACCGTTTCATAGCCGATCGCAATGACTCCTCCGTCAATAAGAGCCTGAGTCAGCTCAGGAGCAGGAGCTAAATGCAAGTAAGTAAAAAGGAGAAGTCCGGGACGGAAGTAGGCATACTCGCTTGCCAGCGGTTCTTTGACTTTCAGCACCATTTCAGCCTGCCAAACGTCTTGGGCCTTATCTTTGATGACAGCTCCCTGCGCTTCATACTGTGCATCTGTAAAACCTGAACCGCTGCCGGCGTCTTTTTCAATCCAAACATCGTGACCGTCTTGTTTGAAGGCCAAAACTCCCGCAGGTGTAATAGCCACACGGTTTTCATTATTCTTAATTTCTTTAGGTATACCGATAATCATAAGTGTAACCCCTTTCATTATATGCTAATATTTTCGCACAAAGATTTTGGCTAGTCAAGAAAAAGTCTGAATTTTCATTCTGCTGTTGCGATAGAAAACTGATAAATAAAAGAAAGACAAAAAATTTTACAATTAGTTAACAGTTTATCTGACAGTAAAGAGTAACAGTGTTTTTTTTGCTTTAAAAAGAATAAAACTGTAAAATAAAGAGAAAAGAATCTCTTTTTGTTATAATGAAAAAAACGAAAAAATCATGGTATGGAAAGGAAGTCTGATGTCCAATAATTCCCATATTATTGAATACAAGTTGACCAAACAAACAAAAGAAGCTTTAGAAACAGCGGCTGAACTGGTTAAAGCAGATAAGAGAGAGCTGATGACGTCGCAGGATTTACTGTCCGCTTTGGCTTCGACTGTTGATTCAGGAGCTAATTATGCTTTGGGGCGCTATTCAATTACAAAAACCAAAATTCTAAAAGAAATTGAAGCGGCTGATTTAGTAAAGGAGCGGATGGAAATCGTTCTGGATGAGCGTGACGATTATTTAAGCAATCCAGAGCGGCGTCGGCGGCAGCTCCGGGCAAGATGGCTGAAAGCTAATCCGGTGCAATTCCTGCAGGAAGCAGCAACGCAGACGCGAGTTAAGTATGCCCAGGATCTCTTTCTGAGTGAGAATGTTAAACAAATCCTTGAGTTCGCTGAAGAGATGCGCTTTCAGAATGTCCCGGAAGGCGGTATTGACAGTTACTGGATACTGATAGGCATGGTGCAGGATGAAACCTCCAATGCCTGTCAGGTTATCGAAAAATTAATGCTGAAATATGACCCCCATCTGATGCTGTCACTGGAAGATATTCAGTCCCGTTTTTCGGTTCGTGAGGGCTATTACCATTGGAGTGACTTTCGTGATGGACGTGCTGAAGAAGAACAGCAAAAAAGAGAGGCGGAGTCAGAACAGATCTCTCATAAACTGGATAATCCCGATTATTCTATCTTAGAGGATATTGCTACAGATCTGACAGAAAAAGCGGAAAAAGGCCTGCTGCAGCCGGTTATCGGTCGTGAAAAAGAACTTAAGAATATTGAAGTGGCCCTGGTTCGGCGGGATAAAAACAATGTCGCCCTTTTGGGTGAAGGCGGTGTTGGGAAATCAGCCATTGTTGAAGGCTTAGCGATAAAAATCGTCAATCAGGAAATCCCTTCGCTAAAGGGGAAAAAAATTCTGCAGTTCAGTCTTAAAGATTTAAATGCAGCTCTTCGCTGGGAATATAATCGAGGTGTTTTGAGATTTATTGACGAGATGGCGCGGGAGAAAAATGTTATCCTGTTTATTGATGAAATTCATATGCTGTGGGAAGGAAAATCTCTGACAGATTCCTTAAAGCCAGTTATGGCCCGCAGTGATTTCCGGATTATCGGCGCTACCACTCCCAGAGAGTGGCAGGATTACATTGCGCGTGATTCTGCCTTAGTTCGGCGATTTGAAAAAATAATGGTTGCCGAGCCGTCACTTGAAGATACTCAAAAAATAATCAAAGCCTTAATTCCGGTTTACGAAAATCATTATAACCTGCGCTATAGCCAAGGAGCTATCAGCGGAGCTGTTAAACTGGCCAAGCGCTACTTGCTGCAGGAAAGGTTGCCTGACAGCGCCTTTACCGTTATTGACAATGCCGGTGCTCTGGTCAGTATTGAGGGCGGGACAGTTTCAAAGGCTAATCAGGCTTATGATGCCAAGCTAAAGAGATTAAAGAATAAGCTAAAACAGCTTCAAGCGGTAGAATTTCCTGACAGGGAACAGATTGACAAAGTGCGGCAAAAAATGTCAGACCTTCAGGCAGATTTTCAAAAATCAAGAAACAAAATGACCTCCAATCCTCAAAACAATCTGCGGGTCGGTGTCAAAGATGTTAAAAAAGCGGTAGCTTTAAAAACAGGCATTCCCCTTAAAGATATCAAGGTATCCACAAAAGAAGCAGACAGAGCCGATTCACTGGACAGACTGAAACGGCTGCCGGAACGTCTTTCCAAAAAAATTATTGGTCAGTCAGAAGCGATTGATGCCATTTCAAGAGCCGTTATTCGTTCAAAAACCGGCTTTCGCAATCCCCACCGTCCGGTCGGTGTTTATCTGTTTTTAGGGACGACCGGTGTTGGTAAAACAGAAACAGCCAAGACACTGGCAGCCGAGATGTTTGGCCAGCACAATCGCATGATTCGTATTGATATGTCGGAGTTTCAGGAAGAGCACACAGTATCTAAACTGATTGGCGCACCGCCCGGCTATGTCGGTTTTGAAGGCGGCGGACAGCTGACCAACAAAGTGCGTCAAGAACCTTATTCGGTGATTTTATTCGATGAAATTGAAAAAGCTCATCCGAAAATTTTTGACATTCTGCTGCAAGTCTTTGATGACGGCATCTTGACCGATGGCAATGGGGTGACGACCGATTTTAAAGAGACTATTATTGTTATGACCTCTAATTTAGGCATGGGAGACAGTCAGCAGACCTCAGGAATCGGTTTTGGCCAGTTGGCTTCACAGCTGGATTATGACTACATTAATAATAATGCTCAGTCTGCCATAAAAAGTTATTTTCGGCCCGAATTTTTAAACCGTATTGATGAAATTGTCACCTTCAAGCCTTTTGATGAGCAGGCGCTCTTTGAGATTGCCAAACTCCTCTTAAAAGAAGAGGAAGCTCTCATTGCTGACCAAGGGATTGACGCTTGTTTTGATGAAAAAGCTGCAGCCTTTATTGCCCGCACCTGCTCAGATCCTATTAACGGTGCCAGACCGCTGAAACGCGGTATTACTCGCTTGATCGAGGATAAACTCTCCACTATGCTGATTAATGGTGACATCAAGCGAGGAGACCGCATTCTTATTACAGCTGACAAAGAAATCCAAGTCTTGAAACAAGAAAACAAGAGAAGTCGTTCTTAAAACCTGCTCAATTGCAGCTATTGCACCCCTATTTTTGACCCTGTCAGTAAACAGCTGTCGAAACTGCCAGCAGCTATTTCGGCAGTTGTTACAGATAATAGCAAAGAGCAGACTTTCCGAAAAACAAAGACAATCCTTAGCGCTTGTGGGGTTTCGGCTGAAAAAAACTACAAAGAAGCTTATGGGACAGGTAAAGGCTTTGATGAATTCTGGAATGAAAAGCTTCAGGCTTATTCCAATAATGGCGCGGGAAATGCGGATTTTACCCATCAGTCTATCACTATGGCCACCCATCTAAATCCAGCATTTTTCCAATTATCTGATCTTTACGGCGGTCGGGAGAATGTTAAAGATTTATCCGGCTGGGAAGGTGATACCACCTATAATGCTAACGATATGACTCCCAGTATCGGTGAAGATGACTATAAGGCTGACTTGGATGCCGTTAATATTGCCGGCCGGATAGAACAAGGGCAGTCTTATGATAAGGCTATGTCGTCCTACTATAGGGATGTGGCGAAAGATGATACTGTAAGGGAAAAAGAATTTCTTCAAAACGAGGACTGGTGTGAAGTCAAACAAACGATATACAGCAGTCTGGTTCCGACAGATATTCTGATAGCAGGTGAGACAGAAAGCAGGGCCTATATTGCCGAGCATTACAGCGATGTTTCACAGTTTTTGGATCGTTTAGAAGCGGCCGCTAAATAGCAAAGAGGCTTATAAATGAAAAAAACAATCTTAATGACAGCTCTTGTTTTGATGGTTCTCTCAGCGGGGCTCTACTATCACTATATGAGACAGCCGCAAAATATATTTGACGAAATGTATCAAGAAACAAAAAAGACTTACCGCAGTCATAATATTTTGGAGGATATTGAAGGTTTCGATATCAGAGGTTCTTGGCCGAGTGATGATCCCAACATTGCGCGAGCACCATTCGGAACATATAGTGAAGAAACCACGTTTAATGGGTATTCTGATATTGCTATCAGTTTTAATTTTCAAAGTGATGCTAAGCTTATTTTTCTTGCTTTTGAAAAGGACATCAATTCTAAGATTAGAGTAAGAATATGGGGATTATATACTCATAAAGATAGAACATTGAAAAAATTTGTTAAAATAGCTCTAAAACAAGGAGACTCTAACAAATATATTGATAAAGCCTCACAAGTCAGGAAATATTTGGCTGACTATGGCATCACGGCAGCCGATTTGGACCGTTACTATGATGAGATTATCAACCAGAAAGTGCTGACTGACTGGTGTGCGATCTATAACAGTAACTATTCTCCTGCTGATTATGGCCATGTCAAGGTCATGACAGAGTGGGAGAAGTGGTAAAGATGCCTGTATAAACAGACACAAGCGATGTGAGAGTGCAAAGAGGCTTATAAATGAAAAAAGCAATCTTAATGACAGCTCTTGTTTTGATGATTCTCTCAGCAGGGCTTTGCTATCACTATATGAGACAGCCGCAAATATATTTGACGAAATGTATCAAGAAACGAAAAAGACTTACCGCAGTCATAATATTTTGGAGGATATTGAAGGTTTCGATATCAGAGGTTCTTGGCCGAGTGATGGAGAATATTCTAAATATACTCCTTTTGGAAGATACAATGAAAAAAGTTTACCAAATAAGTATACTGAAATAAGGGTCGGTTTTAATTTTGAAAGGCGGTACCGTACAATGTCCATTTCTTTTAAAAGAGAAATAGGAACAGGTGTAGAAATATGGGTTTTTAGCAAATATATCGCAAAGTCAAAAACATTTGAAAAAAAAGTTCAAATCATCAAGCAAGGTGACCCTGACAAATATATTGATAAAGCCTCACAAGTCAAGAAATATTTGGCTGACTACGGCATCACGGCAGCCGATTTGGACCGTTACTATGATGAGATTATCAACCAGAAAGTTCTGACTGACTGGTGTGCAATCTATGACAGTAACTATTCTCCTGCTGATTATGGCCATGTCAAGGTCATGACAGAGTGGGAGAAGTGGTAATGATGCCTGTATAAACAGACACAAGCGATGTGAGAGTGCAAAGAGGCTTACAAATGAAAAAAACAATCTTAATGACAGCTCTTGTTTTGATGGTTCTCTCAGCGGGGCTCTACTATCACTATATGAGACAGCCGCAAAATATATTTGACGAAATGTATCAAGAAACGAAAAAAAGCTATAAAAATAAAAATATTTTTAGCAGTTTGAATGGTGTAGATGTACGAAAATATCAAGAGTACGATGATTCTCATTTTTACTCTGATATTGTATACAGTAATAAATACCTTCCCGATACTTATAAAAATGTCGAATTAATTTTTCATTTTACTCAAGATACTAGGACAGTTTTTCTTTCTTTTGAAAAAGAGCTGGCACCAGATATACGAATTTGGATTTTTGGCAGATATTCTTTGAAAGAAAAAAGATTCCGAAAAAGTGTTCAAATCATCAAACAAGGTGACCCTGACAAATATATTGATAAAGCCTCACAAGTCAAGAAATATTTGGCTGACTATGGCATCACGGCAGCCGATTTGGACCGTTACTATGATGAGATTATCAATCAAAAAGTGCTGACTGACTGGTGTGCGATCTATGACAGTAACTATTCTCCTGCTGATTATGGTCATGTCAAGGTCGTGACAGAGTGGGAGAAGTGGTGAAGAGATGTATTTGAAGCAGTAAAGAATACAACTAAGACAGAGAAAGGTTAATTAAAATAAGAGCCCCCGGAAAGCCAGATTGTTCTGATTCTCCGGGGGCTCTTATTTGATTTAAAGATAGTTAATATTAGTGTGCGACACGCTTGCGTGCTGCTTTCTTACGGTTTTCTTCAATGAAAGCTGCTTTTTCCTCTTCAGGGTCAATAATAGTCTTTTTCACTGCAAAAACAGCACCGGCAACAGTAGCCGCAGTCGTTAGCACTCCGGTAGCAAGACCTTTAGCAAATGCAAATTTTTTAGCCATAGTAATGTCTCCTTTTGTTTATGAGTTTAGGCCAACCTAAAAGCCCCCCTCATTGTGTTATAATATATACTAGCGAAAAAAAACGGAAATAGCAAGTGAAAAGTTTTTTAGCTGCTGCGTAAAAATTAAAAGGAGTAAAGGAAAATGTCAGAAAAACTGCTGGCCATTGTTGGTCCTACAGCAGTGGGAAAAACAGCTCTGGGAATTAAATTGGCCCAAGCCTTTAAAGGGGAAATCATCAGCGGCGACAGCCAGCAGGTTTACCGTCAGCTCGATGTCGGAACAGCCAAGGCCAGCCCTCAAGAGCAGGCACAGGTTCGGCACCACTTGCTTGATGTGCGTGATGTTACACAGACCTATTCGGCCTATGACTTTGTCAGGGAGGCTCAAACTGCGGTCAGAGATATAGTAAAACGCGGAAAAATTCCTTTTATTGTCGGCGGGACAGGACTTTACATTCAAAGTTTCCTTGAAGGCTACCACTTGGGCGGTTCTCTTAATCAAACAGCCCTTTTGACTTACCGTAAAGAGCTGGAAAGCTTATCTGATGCTGCTCTCTTTGCAAAAATAGCTGAACAGAAACTGACTGTCCCTCAGCTTAATCGCAGGCGGGCTATCCGTGCTCTGGAATTAAAGCGTTTTGGACAGAAACAGCTGCAAAATAAACCGGCTGACTACGATGTCCTGCTCATCGGTTTAAATACCGATAGGGCAGAACTTTATCGCCGTATTAATCAGCGGGTGGATGATATGCTGGAGAGGGGGCTGCTGACGGAGGCTCAGTGGCTTTATGATAATTACCCGCATGTCCAGGCCAGCCGAGCCATTGCTTATAAGGAATTCTTTTCTTATTTTGCCGGAGAAGAGAGTCTGGAGCAGGCAGTCGATAAACTTAAAACAAACAGCCGCCGTTTCGCTAAACGCCAGCTGACTTGGTTTAGAAACAGAATGCAGGTGCCTTTTTATGATTTATCTGTCCCTGGTACTGAAGCTAAAATTAACCAAATTGTAACAGATTTTTTAGAAAGCTGATGATAGAGACTGATAACCTTTTTCAGTCTTTTTTGCTTGTGATTTTGGTAGCTGAGAGTCTTCTTTTCGCTGTGTTTTATGGTATAATATAAGCTGTCACAAAGGCTGGAAAAGAGGTGTGAAATGCTTGCAACAGCGCCGAAACAGGAACGTGTACTGCTCTTTGGTGTAGAGCTGCCGGAATCGCGTCATTTTGCTGCCTCTATGAATGAATTAGCCAGACTTGCTCAGACTGCAGGGGCCCATGTGGCAGCCAGAAGCAGCCAAAAGCGTTCTCAGTATGACAGCAGGTTTCTGCTTGGTTCTGGGAAATTAGCTGATTTACAGTCCATAATCAAGGCAAAGCATATTGACACATTGATTGTTAATAACCGGCTCAGTCCCAGACAGCATAATAATTTAGAATCAGCCCTTAACCTGAAGGTTCTTGACCGGATGCAGCTGATTTTAGATATTTTTGCCTTACATGCCCGGAGTTATGAAGGCAAGCTTCAGGTTCAGCTGGCACAGCTGGATTATTTGCTGCCCAGACTGACTGGGAAAGGTGCCTTTCTAAGTCGGCAGGCTGGGGGAATTGGCAGCCGCGGGCCGGGAGAAAGTCAATTAGAGCTTAACCGCCGTCTGATTCGCAGCCAAATGACAACGATTAAACGAGAACTCCGAAAAATCAGCCAAAACCGGCAGCTTCTTCGGGAGGAGCGCTTAGGAGCTGATACCTTTAAAATCGGTTTAGTCGGTTATACAAATGCCGGTAAATCAACCATTATGAATCTTTTAACCAGAGGAGACGAATATGTTGCTGACAGTTTATTTGCCACTTTGGATTCCTCAACAAAACAGCTCTATCTGCAAGGACAGTTTCAGGCAACTTTGACGGATACTGTCGGTTTTATTCAGGATTTGCCGACAGAACTCATTGCAGCTTTTAAGTCAACCTTGGAAGAAAGCCGGCATGTCAATATGCTTCTGCATGTTATTGATGCCAGTGATCCGCAGCATGAGAGGCAGGAGAGTCTTGTTTTAAAGCTGTTGGAAGAATTAGATATGATGAGTATTCCGCGCTTGACGGTCTATAATAAAATCGACTTAGCTGAACACTTCAGTCCCACTCTTTTTCCCTATATCCAGCTTTCAGCAAGGGAACAAAAGAGCAAGAAAAAACTGCAGCAGCAGCTCATAGCAGAAATCAAAAAACAGTTCACAGTTTTTGATTTGAACCTTTCTGCTGATCGTCATGGCAAGCTTTACGAGCTGGGGAAATATGCTCTTTTGAACTATGGGTCTGCCGATAGCAGCGGCTCTCAAACAGTCCGCGCCTATATTGCCCCAGAAAATAAATGGAGATTAGAAGACTTTTATGACTGACTATATTGCTTTAGGCCTGAAATACGGAGGGTTTACACAGCTGGACCGCATTTACTTGAACAATGTGCTGTCTCGCTTTTCGTCTCATCAGGAAAAAATGGCTTTTATTACGCCTCCGCCCAGTGTTATCAACGCCTATTTTGCGGAAATCTACCAAAAACAGTCTCCACAAGCGGCTACTGGCTATTATTTTGAATTGTCAAAGGCCTTAGGTTTGCTGACAGACAGCCCCTCTTTTAAAGAAGAAAAGCCTTTTGTCCGTCTGAATTTATCGGGGAAGTCTTACGGTTTTGTTTATGAAAACGAAGCAGAACAGGCCCTTGTTTTTTCGGAAAAGTCAGAGAAGATAACCGAATCACTCCTTTTTGAATTAGCACAGATTTTTCCCCAGTACAGCATTTATTGTGATGCCGGCCAAATCAAGATGGCCCCCCTTGCTTTTTCAGAGACTGTCTGCAGAGACTTGACCCCTCAGTCCAGCCAGCTCAGCCAGATATCAGAGCTGGCAGATAAGGTGATTAAACTGACCGGCTTTAATCAAGAAGAACTTTTAGAGTTGGCAGCTCCTTTTTCAGGACAAAGATACTATGGCTTTGCTCAGCATCAAGCCATTATTTATATCAAAAAATAGAAAGTTTAGAACGTATGGAATTGCAATTTTTAGGAACAGGAGCAGGACAGCCGGCTAAGATGCGCAATGTATCAAGCTTGGTGCTTAAATTATTGGATGAAATTAATGAAATCTGGATGTTTGACTGCGGCGAAGGCACGCAGCGGCAAATTTTAGAGACAGCCATAAAACCCCGTAAGATTAAAAAAATTTTTATTACCCACCTGCATGGTGATCATATCTTTGGTTTGCCGGGCTTTTTGTCAAGCCGGGCTTTTCAGGCCAATGATGAACAAACAGCTATCGATATATATGGACCTGTCGGAATTAAAAGTTATGTGACAGCCAGTTTAAAGACAGCAAAAACCCGCCTTCCTTACCGTCTTCATTTTCACGAACTGGGTGAAAAATCACTTGGAAAAATTATGGAAACTGAAAAATTTACGGTCTATGCTGAAAAATTAGATCACAGTATCTTTTGTGTCGGTTATCGGGTCATGCAAAAAGACTTGGAGGGCAGTCTGGACGCAGAAGCCTTGAAAGCAGCCGGTGTTCCTTTTGGGCCGCTTTTTGGCAAGGTGAAACAAGGACAGGACATTGTCCTAGAAGACGGCCGTAAAATTGTTGCCAGCGACTATATTTCGGCTCCTAAAAAAGGTAAGGTGATTACCATTTTAGGAGATACCCGCAAGACAAATGCCAGTGTCCGTCTGGGACTGGGAGCTGACGTTCTTGTGCACGAGTCAACCTACGGCAAAGGGGATGAAAAGCTGGCCAAGGCTCACGGGCACTCTACTAATATGCAGGCAGCGGATGTCGCTAAGGAGGCTTTTGCCAAACGCCTCCTGCTCAATCATATCAGCGCCCGTTTTCTGGCCCGCGACTGCCGCAAATTGGAAGCAGATGCCAAAACAATTTTTAAAAATACGCATTTGGTGAAGGACTTTGAAGAGGTAACGGTATGAGGATAATTGCGATAACAGGAGCGAGCGGCGGCCTGGCTCAGGCGCTTGTCTGCCAGATTCCTGCTGACGATTTCCTGATTCTTTTAGGCCGCAGCAAGGAGCGCTTGGAGACTCTGTACAAACAGAGGAAAAACTGTGTTTGCCTGGCTCTGGATATTAGAGATGATCACGCTATAGAACAGATGGTCGATTACCTTTATCAGGAATTTGGGCAGATTGATGTTTTTATCAATAATGCGGGTTTTGGTGACTTTAGGCCATTTGAATCATACAAATCTGAAGAGATTAGGGAGATGTTTGCTGTTAACACCTTTGCGACCATGGCTTTTTCGCGCCTAGTCGGCTCTAGGATGGCAGAGGCCGGCAACGGACATCTGATTAATATTGCCAGCATGGCCGGACTGATAGCAACCAGCAAGGCCAGTGTTTATTCTGCCAGTAAATTTGCTGTTATCGGTTTTTCCAATGCACTGCGTTTAGAATTAGCTGATAAGAATGTTTATGTCACAACAGTTAATCCCGGACCTGTGGCAACGAAATTTTTTGATTTTGCTGATCCCACAGGCACTTATTTAAAAAGTGTCGAAAAATATACACTGCCGGCTGCTGTTGTGGCTGAAAAAATGGTTAAGTCATTCGGGAAAAATAAGCGGGAGATCAATTTACCCTGGTTTTTAGCACTCAGCTATAAACTTTATGTCCTTTTCCCCAGAATATCAGATTTTTTAGCCAGAAAGGTGTTTAATTATAAATGATTTCAGCAAAGTACAAATGGGAAATCGCTGTTCAAGAACCTGATGCTGATTTTTTGAAGCTGGCGCAAAAAGAAAAGCTAAGCAAAGAAGCCAGCACAGTTCTTTATCGGCGAGGTATTGACAGTGCTGAAAAACTGAAGGCTTTTTTAAGCGCTGATTTGTCAGACCTTTACGACCCTTATCTGCTTTATGATATGGAAAAAAGTGTCGGACGGATTCGCCAGGCAATTGAAAAGGGAGAATCTATCCTGATTTATGGGGACTATGATGCTGACGGCATGACAGCCAGTTCTGTACTCAAAGAAGCTCTGGAAATGCTGGGAGGCGATGTTCAAGTTTATCTGCCGAACCGTTTTACAGATGGATACGGTCCCAACCAATCAGTTTATAAATATTTTATTGAGCAGGAAAAGGTTTCTCTGATTATTACAGTTGACAACGGTGTGGCTGGTCATGAGGCCCTTGCATATGCAAAGCAGCAAGGAATCGATGTCATTGTGACCGATCATCACAGTATCCCTGATGAGCTGCCGAAAGCTTATGCCATCATCCACCCGCAGCATCCCAAAAGCACCTATCCTTTTAAAGATTTGGCCGGCTGCGGTGTCGCTTTTAAATTGTCCTGTGCCTTGTTGGAATCTGTTCCGGCAGAACTTTTGGACTTAGTTGCTATAGGAACTATAGCAGATATGGTCAGCCTGACTGGTGAAAACCGTATTATGGTAAGACTGGGCCTACAGATTTTAAAGTCTGGTGAACGCTTTGGCCTGCAGGAACTCCTGCGCTTATCGCAGGCTGACAGCGGACAAGTCAATGAAGAAACAGTTGCTTTTAAATTAGCTCCTCAGCTCAATGCCCTGGGACGTTTAGATGATCCCAATCCTGCTGTAGCACTTTTAACCGGTTTCGATGAAGAAGAGGCAGAGGATTTAGCGCTTATGATTTATCAGAAAAATGAAGAACGAAAAGAGATTGTTGAGACGATTTTTCGTGAAGCGCTGCAAATGGTCGATAAAAGTCAGCCTGTTCAGGTTCTGGCTAAATCCGGCTGGCATCCCGGAGTCTTGGGTATTGTGGCCGGTCGGATAGTAGAAGAGCTAAATCAGCCGGCAATAGTCCTTAATATTGAAGACGGTATAGCTAAGGGCAGTGCCAGAAGTGTGGAGACAGTCGATATTTTTCAAGCCCTGACAGAGCATCACAATCTTTTTATGGCCTTTGGCGGCCACAGCGGTGCTACCGGCATGACCTTAGAGGCTGATAAGGTTCAGGAGCTGGCTGGTGCTTTAAGGGAATATATTGCTGCTAAAGCGATTGATCTCAGTCAAAAAAAGGCCTTACAGCTCGATGCCTCTCTTGATTTATCAGCCTTAAGCCTTGAAACAGTCACCAGTCTGACCAGATTGGCCCCCTTTGGTATGGATAATAAAAAGCCTGTTTTTCATTTGACTGATTTTTCAGTTAAACAGGCACGGACGATGGGGCAAAAGAGTCAGCATTTAAAGCTTAAAATTGCTCAAGGCAAGGAAGAGTTTGACCTTGTGGCTTTTAATAGAGGCAATCTCCTGCAGGAATTTCAGCAGGCTCAGAATTTAGAGTTGGCTGTGACCTTATCAATTAACCAATGGAACGGCCAGACCAGCCTGCAGCTTATGCTGGAGGATGCAAGAGTAGAGGGTATTCAGCTGCTGGATATTCGCTCAAATCAGACCCCGCTCCCTTCTGATGTTCCTATTTTGACTGCTGACAGCCACAGCAAAGAAGTCGTTCTGCTGGATATACCCGAAAATCCAGCAGAATTAAAAGCTCTTTTTGCAGGTAAAGAGTTTGATGTCATTTATTTTAAAAATCGCATAAAGCATCAGTACTACCTGACCGGCTACGGCACTCGGGAACAATTTGCTAAGCTTTATAAGACAATTTACCGTTTCCCTGAATTTGATATCCGCTACAAATTAAAAGAATTATCTGGCTACCTTAAAATCCCAGATATTCTTCTGGTTAAAATGATTCAGATTTTTGCGGAACTCCATTTTGTAGCCATCACAGACGGTGTGATGACTGTCAATAAGGAGGCAGAAAAACATGAAATTACTGACAGCCGTATTTATCAGGACCTAAAAAAACTTGTTAAACTTCAGGAGCTGATGGCCTTAGGAACGCCGCAGGAAATGTATGCCTTTTTAAAGGAAGATGATTAAACTGAAGAAGCAAGAAAGCTGCAGCTTTTCCTCTTTCAGGTTTTAGGTTTGTGCTGAAATTATTTGCTGAGCTGTTTCAAACCGGCCCTGCACTTTTGTTAGGGGTTATACTGAAAACAGAAAAAGACTGATTTTTTACATTAAAGATGTGTAAAAAAAGATTTCGTGCTATAATAAAGAGTAAATGATTTTTTGGCAGATGTCCTAGAAAGTAAGATAATGGATTTAGAAAATTATATTGCAACAATTAAGGATTACCCGCAAAAGGGTGTCCTTTTCCGTGATATCAGCCCTCTGATGGCTGACGGCAATGCTTACAGTTATGCTGTGCGCGAGATTGTCCAGTATGCAACGGATAAGAAAATTGACATGGTTGTGGGACCTGAAGCACGCGGTTTCATCGTCGGCTGTCCTGTTGCTTTTGAGCTAGGTATCGGTTTTGCGCCTGTTCGTAAACCCGGAAAACTCCCGCGTGAAGTGGTTTCTGCAGATTATCAGAAAGAATACGGGCTGGATACGCTGACTATGCATGCAGATGCTATTAAACCGGGACAGCGTGTCCTGATAGTTGATGACTTGCTGGCAACCGGAGGAACAGTCAAAGCGACGATTGAAATGATTGAAAAGCTGGGCGGTGTCGTGGCAGGCTGTGCTTTTTTGATTGAGCTGGATGGCTTGAATGGCCGTGAGGCGATTTCCGGTTATGACACTAAGGTTTTAATGAAATTCCCCAGCTAGGTTATAGCCTAAAGCTATATCTGACTAGAAAAATAACATAATTGAAAACTATATCGGCATATCTTATAATCTTAAGTAACAGATTATAGAAATGGAGATGCCGTTATGCCGATTAAACTTGATAGAGATTTGCCAGCGCTCGCTGCCCTACGTTCCGAAAACGTCTTTATCATGGATGATAAAAGGGCTCTTCAGCAGGATATCCGACCCATAGAGGTTGTTATTGTTAACTTAATGCCGACTAAAGAAGCGACTGAAACACAGCTTCTGCGTCTGCTGGCCAACACCCCCCTGCAAATAAATATTGATTTTCTGCATATGACCAGCCATAAGTCCAAAAACACCAAAGCGGACTATCTGACGGCTTTTTACAAAACCTTTGCCGATATTAAGCATAACTATTATGACGGCTTAATAATTACCGGCGCACCCGTAGAAACGCTGCCCTTTGAAGAGGTGGACTACTGGCAGGAACTCTGCCAGATTTTTGTCTGGGCGAAAAGGCATGTTTATTCTACCTTGCACCTGTGCTGGGGGGCGCAGGCCGGTCTTTATTATAAATACGGTCTTGATAAAGTGATGCTGAAAAAGAAATTATCCGGTATTTATCAGCAGGATGTACTGGAAGCACAGAATCCGCTAATGCGCGGGTTTGATGATGTCTTTACTGCACCGCATTCACGTTATACAGAAGTTGCAGCTGAGGAAATTGCAGCCCAGACAGATTTGGATATTTTAGCTGCCGGCAAAGAGGTCGGCTTGTCTATTTTAGCCAGCAAAGATTTGCGTGAGGTCTATAGTTTTGGCCATTTGGAGTATGACAGGGATACGCTGCAAAAAGAGTATCAGCGTGATGTGCAGGCCGGCAAACCGGCTTTTGTACCGGAACATTATTTCCCTAATGACAATCCAGAAAAAAACCCTGTCATGACTTGGAATTTAGCCGCAACTACTTTCTTTAGCAATTGGATTAATTATGCGGTCTATCAGGAAACACCTTATCGCTTAGAAGAACTGAAAAAATAATGAGAAGGAAGCAGGCTGTCTGGAATGAAAGAGGTCGATAGCCGTCAAGCTGCACTGCCCCTGTTCTTTTTCATTTTAAAGCAGGAGGGGAGAACTATGGGTTTTTCAGAATATTATAAAACGGGGAACTTAGTCTTGCCTGGGGCCTTATTATTTCATTTTAAGGATATCTTTCCCAAGGCTGATGATTTTGTGGTCTGGCAGTTTTTTTATTTGCAAAATACAAGTAAAATGGATGACTTAGCCCCCAGTCAGATTGCTTCAGCTTTAGGAAAAACAGTTGCTGAAATTAACCGCTCCATCTCTGCTTTAACCGCTCAGGAACTGCTGGATATGAAAACCATAGAGCTTGACGGAGAGATTGAGGTCATTTTTGATACTAGTCCGGCCTTTGCAAAGCTGGACAGCCTGCTGCAGGAAAATGCTGAACCGAAGAAGCAGGCTCAGCCTGTCAATGCCCTTAAAGATTTAATTCAGGACTTTGAGCGTGAATTGGGCCGGCTCCTCAGTCCCTTTGAACTAGAGGATCTGCAAAAGACGGTTGAAGAAGATAAAACAGATCCTGATCTGGTGCGGGCCGCTTTGCGGGAGGCTGTCTTCAATGGGAAAACTAATTGGAACTATATCAATGCGATTCTGCGCAATTGGCGCCGCGAAGGCCTGACAACACTCCGACAGGTCGAGGAGCATCGCCGCAAGCGTCAGGAAAACAATGAGGCGGATGTCGCTGTTTCTGATGATTTCCTGCAGGCCATGGATCTTTGGGGCGATTAGCAGGCCAGGCAGCTGTTCCTGCTTGAGGCTGGTTATTATTCGGGAGCTGTCTTTCGGATTCAAAGCAATCTGTTGACAGCTCCTTTTCATTGATTTAAGAGTCATCTGTTTAGAATGGGCTGAGGTTTTAGTCAATGCTGATTTGCAGCAGGCAGCAGGTTGAGCTGAGCTTAGAATAGATATTGGGGACTTTTTCTTATGTGCAGACAAATACATTGAATGAGGATTAAGGATGGAATTAAGGTTATCACCGCGTTTAAAAGCAGTCTCTGAGTGTGTTCCTCAGGGCAGCAGGCTTTTGGATATCGGGAGCGATCATGCCTACTTGCCAATCTTTCTGCTGCAAAATCACCAGCTTGATTTTGCAGTCGCCAGTGAGGTAGCTGCCGGGCCTTATGAAGCAGCTTTGAAAAATATGACTGAATATGGTTTAGCGGATAAGGCTGCTGTTCGTTTGGCGGACGGTTTAGCAGCTTTAGACGCTTCCGACCAGATTTCAGTTGTGTCCATTTGCGGTATGGGAGGCCGTCTCATTACCTCTATTTTGGAGGCTGGAAAGCAGAAATTAGCTCCTGTATCCCGGCTTATTTTGCAGCCCAATAATTGTGAAGATACTGTGCGCTCTTGGCTTGCAGCAAATAGTTTTCTGCTAAAAGACGAGAAACTGATCAAAGATAGTCAAAAATTTTATGAAATTTTAGTGGCTGAACCGGGGAAAATGGAACTGTCTTCACAGGATTTGCGCTTTGGTCCCATTCTCCGGCGGGAGCAGCCGGCTGTGTTTAAGGAAAAATGGCTGACCGAACTAAGAAAGCTGGAAACTGTCTTATCAGAACTTCCGGAAGAACATACTGAGCGGGCGGTTGTCAGCCAGAAAATAAAGGCTATTAAGGAGGTTGTCAATGAAAGCAAGTGATATTACAGCGTTTTATGAAGCATACTGCCCACAAGAGCTTTCTTTGGAAGGTGATATCTCAGGTTGGCAGATTGGACGACCCGATAAGGAGGTCAAAACCCTGATGCTGGCTTTGGATATTCGTGAAGCGACGGTTGCCGAGGCGATAGCTAAGAAAGTTGATTTAATTATTGTCAAACATGCACCGATTTTTAAGCCGCTGACCGATTTGACTGCCAGTCCGCGAAATCAAATCTATCTGGACTTAATCAGGCATGATATCGCTGTCTATGTCAGCCATACGAATATTGATGTGGTTCCTGACGGCCTGAATGACTGGTTTTGTGATGCACTTGGGATTTTTGATACAGATATCCTCACGCCTACTGATAAGAGCTATGGAATCGGCCGTATCGGGTCGGTTGAACCGCAGACACTGGCAGCATTAGCCAGCAAGGTCAAAAAAGCTTTTCATTTGGATGCGGTCCGTCTCATTCATTATGGCAGTGCTGAAAAACGTATTCAGCGAGTGGCTATCTGCGGCGGAAGCGGATCGGGCTTCTATCATGATGCTTTGGCAAAAGGTGCCGATGTCTACATTACCGGCGATATTTATTACCACACAGCTCAGGAAATGCTGACAAACGGTCTTTTAGCTATTGATCCGGGGCACCATATTGAAGTTCTTTTTGTAGAGAAGCTAACAGAAAAATTTCAAGCTTGGCAGCATGAAAACAGCTGGGACATTACTGTTATCGGCAGTCAGGCTGACACCAATCCATTTAGCCATATCTAGGATTTAGAATTTTTTGGGGCTAAATATTTCCTATCAGAAAGAGCAGTCCGAACCCAGAAAAGGGAGAGTGAGGGGGCCGGAAGTCTGTGTCGTTACTTAGTTACTGCCAGCCGTAAACGTCTGAAAGCTTTGTCGCCTTAACAGTCGACCGCACCTTTCTAGCCGTTCTGACAGGGGTGCGTCTGCGAAATCAGAGATTTCGGACTTACCGCCAGCCGTAAACGTCTGAAAGCTTTGTCGTCCTGCGGCCGCCCGCACCTTTCTAGTCGTTCTGGCAGGGGTGCGCCGACGAAATCAAAGATTTCTGGCTTACCGCCATTTTTGCTTTGCTCTTTAAACGGCCTTTGTATCTTGATGAATTGAACACGGCCTAAAATCCTAGTGAAAAAGATGGTTGTCATCGTGATGCAAGACATCACTTGCCATCCCCTATTTTCATACGGATTTTTAAACGGCCTTTGTATCTTGATGGAATTGAACACGGCCTAAAATCCTAGTGAAAAAGATGACTGTCAGCGTGATGCAAGACATCACTTGCCATCCCCTATTTTCATACGGATTTTTAAACGGCCTTTGTATCTTGATGGAATTGAACACGGCCTAAAATCCTAGTGAAAAAGATGGCTGTCATCGTGATGCAAGACATCACTTGCCATCCCCTATTTTCATACGGATTTTTAAACGGCCTTTGTATCTTGATGGAATTGAACACGGCCTAAAATCCTAGTGAAAAAGATGGCTGTCATCGTGATGCAAGACATCACTTGCCATCCCCTATTTTCATACGGATTTTTAAACGCCCTTTGTATCTTGATGGAATTGAACACGGCCTAAAATCCTAGTGAAAAAGATGGCTGTCATCGTGATGCCAGCATCACTTGCCATCCCCTATTTTCATACGGATTTTTAAACGGCCTTTGTATCTTGATGGAAGGAGAGAGGTTTGAAAGTTGCTGTGGTTGGTGCCGGGGCAGTCGGAGCTGCGGCTGCTTATTATCTGGCTAAAAATAAGCGTATCAGTGTGACCGTTTTTGATGAAGGGAGGGGTCAGGCTACTAAGGCAGCGGCCGGTATTATCAGCCCTTGGTTTTCCAAGCGGCGCAATCGGGCCTGGTACCGTCTGGCTCGATTGGGGGCGGATTTTTATCAGGATTTAACTGCTGATTTGCAGGCAGATGGCTATCGGGCAGATTTTTACCAGCAAACAGGTGTTTATGTCCTTAGAAAAGATGATAGCAAGCTGCAGGAACTCTATGACTTAGCGCTTTCACGCCGGGAGGAAGCTCCGCTGATAGGAAAACTAGCTTTACTGTCAAAAGCTGAGGCGGCCAAGCATTTCCCTGGTCTGCAAGGTTTTGAAAACCTGCTCTATGCCAGCGGGGGTGCCCGTGTTGATGGGGCGGGGTTGGTCAAAACCCTGCTTGAGGCCAGTCAGTCTGAAGTGATTAGAGAGAAAGTCAGCTTGGAGTTAGCCGGCAGGCAGTATAGATTAGGCGGGCAGAATTTTGATGCGGTCATTCTTGCTGCCGGAGCTTGGCTCAGTTCCATTTTGATTCCATTAGGCTATACACTTGATTTACGTCCTCAAAAAGGGGAGCTTTGCGATTATTATTTCACAGGTTTGGAGACAGCTTCCTATCCGGTGGTCATGCCAGAAGGAGAACTGGACATTATTCCTTTTCCTGCTGGTCAAATCAGTATCGGAGCGACGCATGAAAATCATAAGGGTTTTGACTTATCAGTTGATAGGGCTTTGCTGGATGATTTCCGAGTTCAGGCACAACATTACCTTCCTCACCTCAAAAAAAGCCTCTTTTTTTAACGAGAGAGTGGGGATTCGCGCTTATACGAGCGATTTTTCGCCATTTTTCGGTCCAGTACCGAATTTGGAAAATGTTTACACTGCAAGCGGTCTTGGATCAACAGGCCTGACCACAGGGCCTTTGCTTGGCTGCCAGCTGGCTCGGCTGCTTCAAGGCCAGGAACTGCTTTTGCATCCCAAGGACTACGCTGCAGAGAATTATATTGCCAAAAAGCATTGATCGTTCACTTATAAAATAAGGCTTTGCTCAAAAGAACCGGTTTTTTTAAAAGATTAGGCAGTTCATCTGTTTTTTATCTGTTTAGCGGGCCGGCTGTCAGATAGTGAGTGACAGCCTTTTTTATTTATGTTAGAATAAAGTGACAGAAATGACAAAGAGAGGAACTTTTATGAAGGGAATAATTCTTGCCGGCGGTTCAGGGACGCGTCTTTATCCGCTGACTCGTGCGGCTTCAAAGCAACTCATGCCGATTTATGATAAGCCCATGATTTACTACCCGCTCTCAACTTTGATGCTGGCTGGAATCAAGGAAATTTTGATTATTTCAACACCGCAGGACTTGCCGCGTTTTCAAGAACTGCTGCAAGACGGTTCAGAATTTGGAATTCAACTGTCCTATGCTGAACAGCCCAGTCCGGACGGTCTTGCTCAAGCCTTTATTATCGGGGAAGAATTTATCGGAGATGACCGTGTGGCTCTCATTTTGGGGGACAATATTTATTATGGGCCGGGTCTGTCACGAATGCTGCAGAAAGCAGCGGCCAAAGAAAAAGGTGCAACTGTCTTTGGTTATCAGGTTAAGGATCCTGAACGTTTTGGGGTTGTCGAATTTGATGAGAAGATGAATGCCGTTTCTATTGAAGAAAAGCCGGCAGTGCCGAAATCTAATTTTGCCGTGACGGGTCTGTATTTTTACGATAATGATGTGGTGGCTATTGCCAAAAATATCAAACCGTCGCCTCGCGGTGAGCTTGAAATTACAGATGTTAACAAAGCTTATCTGGAGCGCGGCGACTTATCAGTAGAAGTGATGGAGCGCGGTTTTGCCTGGCTGGATACGGGGACACACGAAAGTTTGCTGGAAGCATCTCAATATATTGAAACCGTTCAGCGTATGCAAAATTTGCAAGTAGCCAACCTTGAAGAGATTGCCTACCGCATGGGTTACATTACAAAGGAACAGGTTCGTGAGCTGGCACAGCCGCTTAAGAAAAATGAATACGGACAGTATCTGCTCCGCTTGATTGGAGAAGCTTAATGACAGAACAGTTTTTTGAAAAAGAATTAGCGGCCCGTCAGATTGAAGCAATTCCGGGAATGATTGAATTTGATATTCCGGTTCACGGGGACAGCCGAGGGTGGTTTAAAGAAAATTTCCAAAAGGAAAAAATGCTGCCTCTCGGTTTCCCTGAACGTTTTTTTGCAGAAGGAAAACTGCAGAATAATGTGTCCTTTTCGCGTAAAAATGTTCTGCGCGGTCTTCACGCTGAACCGTGGGACAAGTATATTTCTGTAGCTGATGACGGTAAAGTGCTGGGAGCTTGGGTTGATTTGCGTCAGGGACCGACTTTTGGCCACACCTATCAAACAGTTATTGATGCGTCCAAAGGTATTTTTGTACCGCGCGGTGTAGCCAACGGCTTTCAAGTCCTGTCCGATAACGTTGCCTATAGTTATTTGGTTAACGATTACTGGGCATTAGAGCTTAAGCCGAAGTATGCCTTTGTCAATTTTGCTGATCCAAATCTTGATATCCAATGGGAAAACTTGGAACAAGCGGAAGTGTCAGAAGCAGATAAAAATCATCCGCTCTTGAAGGATGTCAAGCCTTTGGGGGAAGAAGACCTCTAATATCCGAGTTCTTTTGGAAATGGCAGAACAGTTAAATAAGCTAGGAATCAGGCCTTTCTTACTGAGTTCTGTTGGTTTGGAAAGGCGGACTGGCCGATATTGGCAAGTACAGGACCTGGACATTCACGTTTCCAGTGCCCCAGAGATTGGCAAGCTCCAGACGAGGAGCGAATTTACCGTTTTGATGAATTCAATGTTATCATGGAAAGACTAGACTTTCAGCTAGTTGACCGCCATGAATATGAGTTTCAAAAGGATGGCCTGTCTGTTGAATTTGGTGGGATTCATCCTCCCTGAATTTGTGGAGGCGGAGTTAGAAAATTTATAAGAAATTGAAACTCAAGCTGTCTGCTATTATTTACCGACACTTGAGCAATACTTGAAAATCTCCCACGCTTCCTACCGGGCAGATAAAAAAACCACAAAGATTTTGTAAAATCGACTATTTAAAAAGACAATTACAGGAGATAACCGTGTCAGAATTTAAAAATATTATCGTAACTGGCGGGGCCGGTTTCATCGGTTCAAATTTTGTTCACTATATTTACAATAACCATCCGGACGTACATGTGACTGTCCTTGATAAACTTACTTATGCCGGCAACCGTGCCAATATTGAAGAAATCCTTGGCAACCGTGTGGAATTAGTTGTTGGTGATATTGCTGATGCTGAATTAGTTGATAAATTGGCTGCCCAAGCAGATGCGATTGTCCACTACGCAGCAGAAAGCCACAATGATAATTCCCTCAATGATCCCAGTCCTTTTATTCATACCAACTTCATCGGAACATATACGCTTTTGGAAGCCGCACGCAAATACGGTATTCGTTTCCACCATGTCTCAACTGACGAAGTCTATGGCGATTTGCCTTTGCGTGAGGACTTGCCGGGCCACGGTGACGGTCCGGGTGAAAAATTCACTGCTGAAACCAAATACAATCCTTCATCACCTTACTCTTCAACCAAGGCCGCCTCAGACCTAATTGTAAAGGCTTGGGTCCGTTCTTTTGGTGTCAAAGCTACCATTTCTAATTGTTCCAACAATTATGGGCCTTATCAGCACATTGAAAAATTCATACCGCGCCAAATTACTAATATCTTGTCCGGGATCAAGCCTAAGCTTTACGGTGAAGGAAAAAATGTCCGAGACTGGATTCATACCAATGACCATTCAACAGGGGTATGGGCCATTCTGACCAAAGGCCGTATCGGCGAAACCTATCTAATCGGTGCTGACGGGGAAAAGAATAATAAGGAAGTTCTCGAGCTTATCCTTGAAAAAATGGGTCAGCCAAAGGATGCTTACGATCATGTAACAGATCGTGCCGGACACGACCTGCGCTATGCTATCGACTCGACAAAATTACGTGAGGAACTCGGCTGGCAGCCGGCATTCACTAATTTTGAACAAGGTTTGGAAGATACCATCAAGTGGTATACAGAACATAAAGATTGGTGGCAGGCTGAAAAAGAAGCAGTTGAAGCTAACTATGCTAAAACACAGGAAGTGATTAAATAATATAAAAAACCGAGCTGTAAACTGAACTGCACCCCAAAAGTTAGACAACAAATCTAACGATTGGGGTGCTTTTTTGTATGAAATTAACTTATGGAGATAAACTCACGATTCATAAGCTAAAGAAAAGCGAACTGTTGCAGCCTCAGCTTAACCAAGCGTTTTGTTTTTTGGGTGGTCTGCTTCAGAAGACAACAAGCCTGCCCTGTTATTTTTCCTTCCAGTCATTAAAGAGAACACAGACAGCTTCCGGCACAGTGAAATCACGGCTTTTTTCAACCAGCAGTCCTGTTTTTGAATCGCGTCTAAAAACAGCGGCATTGTCCGAATCCTGATGAACAGCGATAAGATAGTCTTCGTTGGGAGACAGACAGAAATCACGCGGTGTTTGGCCGGCGCTTGAAATGATCTGCCGGTTTTCAAGTCTTCCGTCTGGCAGAATTGCAAAAACAGCAATAGAATCATGGCCACGATTGGAAACATATAAAAACCGTCCGTCTTTTGTTATTCGGATAGCCCCACAGGCATTAAAATCTTTATAATCAGCAGGCAGAGTAGAGATTGTCTGCTGTTTTTCAAATTTTCCCTGTCCGCTGTAATTAAGCACTTCAACACTGGCATTAAGTTCACAGACTAAGTAAGCAGTTTTGCCATCAGGATGAAAAGCTAAATGCCGGCTGCCAGCACCGGGGGCAGCTTGGTAATTGGCTATTTTCTCTGCCTGCCCTGAATCAGTAACGGCATAAGTTGTGACCGAGTCCGTTCCCAAATCACATGTCACTAAATAATTATCAGGCGTCAAGTCAGCAAAATGAGGATGGGGGCTGGCTTGATTTTTATGAGGCCCTGATCCGTGATGGTGTATTTTATTGGCTAAGGTCAGCTGCTCCTGATTGTTTTGCTTATAGATGAGTACTTCGCCTTTGTGATAGTTGGCGCCATAAACCAGACGGCGTCCTTTATCCACCGCAACATAGCAAAGAGCCGGCCCCTCTTCGACGACGTGATTAATGAGTTGGAAGCGACTGTCAAAATTAGCCATTCCTCCCATTCCGTTACAGCTTCCTGCACTGTAGCAGTTGCTATCAGAAAAAGCCAAATAAGTCGGATTGGTTTCTTTTGCGGCCAGCTGAAGCTTACTGAGACTGCCGTCTTTGGTATCGAAGTCAGCCCTGTAAATCCCCTGCGACTGACGCTTTGTATAGGTCCCAAAATAGATAGTTTCCATAATCGCCCTCCTATTCTTAAAGAGATTATACCATAAGATTTTGTTATAATAAAAGAATAGTAAAAACAGAACACGGCCTGAAAAACTGCGAGAGTGAGCTTATCTAGTGAGTGAGTTAGCCCGAACTTGAAAATTGGAGAATGAGAGGAATCTATAATTTGAGATTTTCCTTCTTACTTGCCAGCCGTAGCCGTCTTAAAACAGACAAAAATCCTAGCTTCCCAAATCATTGCTTGTAGTATAAACAAGACGCTAGTTATCTAGCGGCATTTTAGTCGCTTTTTCAAAGCTTTAGAATTTCTGCTAGGCTTTGAGGGGGGCGAGACATCGAATTTTACGGTCTGGGTTCTGTCTCGCTCCCTAGTCGTCTTGGCAGGGGGGCGTCTGTCAAATCAAAGATTTCTGGCTTACCGCCAGCCGTAGACGTCTGAAGGCTTTGTCGTCCTGCGGCCGATCGCACCCTTCTAGTCGTCTTGGCAGAGGTGCGTCTGTCAAATCAAAGATTTCGGACTTACCGTCATTTTTGCTTTGCTCTTTAAACGGGCTTTGTATCTTGTGAATTGAACACGCCCTAAAATCCTAGTGAAAAAGATGGCTGTCAGCGTGATGCCAGCATCACTTGCCATCCCCTATTTTCATACGGATTTTTTCACGGGCTTTGTATCTTGTGAATTGAACACGCCCTAAAATCCTAGTGAAAAAGATGGCTGTCAGCGTGATGCCAGCATCACTTGCCATCCCCTATTTTCATACGGATTTTTTCACGGGCTTTGTATCTTGTGAATTGAACACGCCCTAAAATCCTAGTGAAAAAGATGGCTGTCAGCGTGATGCCAGCATCACTTGCCATCCCCTATTTTCATACGGATTTTTTCACGGGCTTTGTATCTTGGTAGAACTGAACACGGGCTAAGCTCTTTGCAAAAAAGATAGCCCTCCCTTGAGTCTATAGTGACTCAGCGGTCAGGCTCCTATTTTTGCTGTGAGCTTGAACGCCCTTTGTATCTTGGTGTTAGGGGGATGTGAATGACAAAGTTGGCAACGATTTGTTATATTGATAATGGCAGGGAGCTTTTACTGCTTCATCGCAATAAAAAAGAAAATGATGTCCATGCGGGGAAATGGATTTCTGTCGGAGGAAAGTTGGAGCAGGGGGAGACGCCTGATGAATGTGCTAAACGGGAAATTCTGGAAGAAACTCACTTGCTGGTCAAACAGATGGATTTCAAGGGAGTTGTAACTTTTCCTGAGTTTACTCCGGGTCATGACTGGTACACCTATGTGTTTAAGGTGACGGATTTTACAGGGGATTTGATTGCTGATGAAGACTCTCGGGAAGGGACTCTTGAGTGGGTTCCCTATGATCAGGTTTTAACTAAGCCAACCTGGGAAGGCGATTACGAGCTTTTTAAATGGATTTTGGATGATGTTCCCTTCTTTTCAGCTAAATTTACCTACAATCAAAAACAGCAGTTAATCGATCGTTCTGTCACTTTTTATGATCGCTAGTTATTCTTAGCGTCAGCCGTATTTGTTTTGCTGTATAGAATGGCTGCTAATTTTAAATGTTTATTCATCAGTCCAAACAGGCAAAAATGGTATAATATTTGAACAGGACTGTGTTTTAGATTTTAGTCTGTTAGGATGGCTGTCAGTCAGCCTAAAATTTTGAGAAGTGACTGTTCCTCGTATTTAAGGAGTTTCTATGAATCATTCAAATCCTAAAAAATTTACAGATAGCTGGTTTTTTAAGTGGTTTTTAAATAATCAAGCCGTTATTGTGACTTTGATTACCCTACTCGTTTTTCTGACTCTTTACGTTTTTACAAAAATTTCTTTTCTTTTTATTCCGGTTTTGTCATTTGGTGCTGTTTTGCTTTTGCCAGTAGTTATCTCGACTTTGCTTTACTATCTGACCAAACCGATGGTTGATTTTCTGGAAGCCAGGGGAATAGGCAGGACCAGTTCTATTTTTATCGTATTCGCTGCTATTGTGGCCCTCATCACCTGGGGCGTATCAGGATTTCTGCCGACTGTCCGGGACCAGCTGCTGTCTTTTGTCGAAAATTTACCGGATTATGTTGAAACTGTAAATAAAGAAGCCAATAAGCTGCTGGAAAATCCCTGGCTGCGCAATTATCAGGCAGAGCTGGAGGAGATGCTCAGCAACATCAGCAGCAAGGCGATTGATTATGCAGAAAGCTTTTCAAGAAATGCCTTAGACTGGGCCAGCAATTTTGCCAGTACAATTGCCCGAGTTACAGTAGCTATCATAATTTCACCTTTTATCCTCTTTTATTTTCTCAGAGACAGCAAGAAGATGAAGGAAGGGCTGCTAAAAGCGCTGCCGACAAAAACCCGCCAGCCGATTTCCCGTGTTATGGGAGATATCAATAAGCAGTTGTCAGGCTATGTGCAGGGTCAGGTTACTGTAGCAGTTGTTGTGGGGCTGATGTTTTCTGTCATGTTCAGTTTAGTTGGTCTGCGCTATCCGCTTACTTTTGGGATAATCGCCGGTCTTTTAAATATGATTCCTTATTTAGGAAGTTTTCTGGCTATGATTCCAGTAGTGATAATGGCAATGGTTCAGGGACCTTTGATGCTGATTAAAGCTTTGCTGGTTTTTGTGGTTGAGCAGACTATTGAGGGGCGATTTGTGACACCTCTGGTTATCGGCAGCAAATTAAATATTCATCCCATTACGATTATGTTTATTTTACTGACAGCAGGTTCCATGTTCGGGGTTTGGGGTGTTTTCTTAGGTATTCCAATTTATGCTTCGTTAAAGGTAGTAATCAAAGAGATTTTTGACTGGTATAAGTCAATCAGCGGTTTGTATACTGATGAAGCGGCCAATAAGGAGGACAGTGACGGATAAGATGTTAAACAGTGAAAAAGTACTTGCTGCTATTGAACAGCAAAATCTGCTAGAAGCTGATAATTATTTACAAAAAGCTTTAAAAGAAGACAGTTCAGCTGTTTTGCTTGAATTAGCTGCATATTTGGAGAGCATTGGTTTTTTACCGCAGGCAAAGCAGATTTACCTGCAGATCAAGGACGATTATCCTGAAAGCTATCTGAATCTGGCTCAAATTGCTGCTGAAGATGGTGATATCGAAGATGCTTTTCTATATGTAGAGGCAATCCAGCCTCACAGCGAATACTATGTCAATGCCCTCTTGGTTAAGGCTGATCTTTACGATATGGAAGGCCTGACAGAAGTCGCAAGAGAAAAACTTTTAGAGGCGAGAAGTCTGAGTCAGGAACCCTTAGTTGTCTTGGCTTTAGCAGAAATTGAATTTAAATTAGGAAATTACCAGCAGGCTATTCAAGAGTATGCGAAATTGGACAACCGTGACACGCTTGCCGAAACAGGCCTTTCTACCTATCAGCGTATTGGCCGTTCTTATGCGCATTTAGGCAAATTTGAGGCTGCTGTTGAATTTTTAGAAAAAGCGCTGGAGATTGACTACGATGACCAGACAGCTTTTGAGCTGGCCTCTATCCTTTATGAAGAATCCGACTATCAAAAGGCAAGTCTTTATTTTAAGCAGCTGGATACGATGAATCCCGATTTTGAGGGCTATGAATATCGCTATGCTCTTTCTCTTCATGCTGAACATAAAACGGCAGAAGCGCTCCGGATTATCCAGCAGGGTCTAGCTAAAAACCAGTTTGATGAAGAACTTTTATTGGCGGCCTCTCAATTTTCTTATGAACTGCATGAGCCGTCTCAGGCAGAAAGCTACTTGTTAAAAGCAAAAGAAGTAGCAGAAGATCAAGAAGAAGTTTTGCTGCGTTTGACTAATCTCTATCTCGAGGAAGAGCGTTTCGCAGAAATAATTGCTCTTGCCTCAGATCAGGATATTGTCAGTGTGTTAACCAGATGGAATCTTGCCAAGGCCTACCATGCTTTAGAAGAGCTTGAACAGGCACTGGCTGTTTATCAGGATTTAGCCAGAGACTTAGGGGATAATCCAGAATTTCTGCAGGATTATATTGATCTGCTGAAAGAGTGCGGCCAGCAAGAGCAGGCAGCAAACTATGCTAAACGTTATTTAGAGCTGGTTCCTGATGATGTTAATATGGCTCGGTTTTTAGATGATGAATTTCTCTGACAGGAATTGCCTTGGGGACAGCAGTTATTATAAAAGGCTAAGAAAATAGTGGATTTCATTTTGAAAGACAGCTCCAAAGCCGCTTTTTATTAAACTGTGATATAATGAATTTAGCCTTGTTGTAAAGAAGGGATGAAGAATGTCGGAAGAAAATATGGATTATGGTGCTGATTTGATTGTAGACAGCCTTCTTAATCATAATGTCAAGTATGTCTTTGGTATTCCGGGTGCTAAGATTGACCGTGTCTTTGATACTCTTAAGGATAAGGGTCCGGAGCTGATTGTTGCCCGGCATGAACAAAATGCTGTTTTTATGGCGCAAGGAATCGGACGTATTACAGGAGAGCCTGGACTAGTTCTGGTTACCAGCGGGCCGGGGATTGCTAATCTAGCAACAGGTCTCGTCACTGCAACTGATGAGGGTGATCCGGTTCTTGCTATCGGCGGTCAGGTTAAGCGCAGCGACCTCCTTAAGCGGTCTCACCAGTCTATGAACAATGTGGCCATGCTTGAGCCCATAACAAAATACGCTGCTGAAGTGCATGATGCCGATACCTTATCGGAAACCATTGCCAATGCCTACCGTATAGCAAAAGCAGGCAAACCCGGAGCCAGTTTCATTTCAGTTCCGCAGGATGTAACAGACAGCCAGGTGACCGTTAAGGCTATCAAACCGTTAACGGATCCGCAGCTGGGGTCAGCTTCGGTAGCTGATATCAATTATTTAGCTCAGGCGATCCGCAATTCTGTTTTACCGGTTTTACTGCTGGGTAACGGTGCTTCTTCAGCAAATGTCACAGCGGCCATCCGGGGTCTGCTGACTGCGGTTAAACTCCCGGTTGTTGAAACCTTTCAGGGGGCCGGAATTGTCTCACGGGATTTGGAAGCCGATACCTTTTTTGGCCGTGTGGGTCTGTTTCGCAACCAGCCCGGTGATATGCTGCTGAAAAAAGCTGATTTAGTGATAGCTATCGGTTATGATCCGATTGAATATGAAGCCCGCAACTGGAATGCTGAAATTTCGGCCCGCATCATTGTAATAGATGTTGCCCAAGCTGAGATTGATACCTACTTTCAGCCTGAACGCGAGCTGATTGGCAGTATTGAAGATACATTGGATTTGCTTCTTCCTGCAGTATCCGGCTACCAGCTGCCTGAAGGTTCAATAGCCTATCTCAAGGGTTTGAGAGACAATGTTGTCGATGACGTGAAATTTCATCGCTCTTCTAAAGAGAATCTAGTCCATCCGCTTGATGTCATTGAAGTATTGCAGACTCATACCGATGATACTATGACGGTAACAGTTGATGTTGGCAGCCACTATATCTGGATGGCCCGCTATTTTAAATCCTATGAGTCGCGCCACCTCCTTTTTTCTAATGGGATGCAGACCTTAGGTGTGGCTCTTCCTTGGGCCATAGCAGCGGCCTTAGTCCGCCCTAATACCAAAGTTATATCCGTATCCGGAGACGGTGGCTTTCTCTTTTCAGCCCAAGAACTGGAAACAGCTGTTCGGCTGCAGCTGCCGATTATTCATATCATTTGGAATGATGGCAGTTATAATATGGTGGCCTTTCAGGAAGAAATGAAATACGGCCGGTCATCAGGGGTTGATTTGGGTTCGGTTGATTTTGTTAAATATGCAGAAAGTTTCGGTGCCAAAGGCTACCGTGCTAAGAGCAAAAAGGATTTTGAGGAGCTGTTCAGGCAGGCCCTCAGCGATTCGAAAAGCGGTCCGGTTTTAATTGATGTCCCGATTGACTACAAGGATAATATCAAGCTGGGAGAAACGATTCTGCCTGATGAATTTTACTGAATCCAGCGAAATTTTTATATTGAGACGCCCTTTGTATCTTGTTGATTGAACACGCCCTAAACGCTGCGGGAAAAAGATATCCTGACTTAGAATCTGGTGATTCGTCAGTCAGTCTCCTATTTTCCTTTTGCGTTCTTAACGGGCTTTGTATCTTGTTAATTGAACATGGCCTAAAAACCTAGTGAAAAAGAGCATGCTCTGCTTAGCTATTTCATTTCATGAGAGCGGCAGATGTCTGAAGGCTTTGCAGTCTTGACAGTCTGCCGCAGCTTTCTAGCTTACCATCATTTTCCTTTGTGGTTTATACAGGCTTTGTATTTTTGTGTGGTGACTTTATGGTTGAAGCGATTAAATTATTTCAGTACAATACCCTAGGAGCTTTGATGGCTGGTTTGTACGGCGGCACTCTGACTATCGGCGAGCTGCTGGAGCATGGGGATTTAGGGATTGGGACTCTGGACTCAATCGATGGTGAATTGATTGTCCTTGATGGTAAGGCCTATCAGGCTAAGGGGTCTGATGGTGTGCCTAAGGTTGTCGAGCTGTCAAACGAGGTGACGGTTCCTTATGCAGCGGTTGTTCCGCATAAGGCAGAGGTCATCTTTCGTCAGCGCTTTGCTATGACGGCGAAAGAGCTTGAGAAACGGATTGAATCTTACTATGATGGGGTCAATCTTTTTCGCTCGATAAAGATAAAGGGTGACTTCGCTAAAATGCATGTTCGGATGATTCCCAAATCTGCTCCTGATACGAAGTTTGCTGAGGTAGCAACCCATCAGCCCGAGTATACACGGGAAAATTTGTCAGGGACGATTGTCGGTTTTTGGACACCGGAAATGTTTCATGGTGTCAGTGTTGCCGGGTATCACCTGCACTTTATTTCAGATGATTTCAGTTTTGGTGGCCATGTCATTGATTTTGTGATTTCTGAAGGAACGGTTGAAGTAGGGGCAGTTGATCAGCTGGATCAGCGTTTTCCTGTTCAGGACCGTAAATACCTTTTTGCTAAACTGAATATGGATGAATTAAAAGAGGACATTGATAAATCAGAATAATGTTTTTGGCTGGCTTGATTTCTTTTTGAAACAAATCCTCATATTGCCAACTAAAACACCGGTCTAACTGCTTTTCAAAAAAGCAGTTAGACCGGTGTTTTACTAGTTTTAGCTGTCGAATTTCAGCTTCATTTTAGCAATTTTATCCTGATTAGGTGTGACCCGCAGTGTTTTCTGTCCGGTATAGGTGACAAAACCTGGCCGACTGCCGGCCGGCTTCTTGAGTTTTTTGGCTTCAATCATATCGACTGGCACAAGATTGGACAGTCTGGCTTTGGAAAAATAAGCCGCCAGTTCCGCTGCATCGGTTTTAACCTGATCGCTGGGCTGTAAGTTATTTTTAATAAGGACATGGCTCCCCGGAATATCTTTGGCATGAAACCAAAGCTCCCCTTTTTTAGCTATTTTAAAGGTCAACTCATCATTTTGCAGATTATTCCGGCCGACCATAATGACTGTTTGGCCGTCAGAAGCTAAGTACTGTTCAGGTTTTTTCCGCTTCTGCTGCTTAGCTGCCCGCCGTTTTTTGATAAAGCCGGTTTGTGCCAACTCTGTTTCAATATCTGCAATATCATTTAGAGATGCCTGATTAAGAGCTGTTTCCACACTTTCGAGGTAGGTTATAGTGTCCTTAGTCTGCTGGATCACACCCTTTAAATGCTTGACAGCTTCTTTTAATTTTTGATATTTCTTGAAGTAACGCTGAGCATTTTGGCTGGGTGACAGGGCTTTATTCAAAGCAATTCTGATTTTCTCATTTGTATAATAATTATCCAGCTCAACATAATCCTGATTGTTTGGAACCTGACCGAGATAGGTTGTCAGCAGCTCCCCTTTCTGCCGGTAGCTTTCTGCTTCATTGGTTGTAGCCAGTTCTTTTTGCTGTTTAAGAAGTTTTTTCTTATTTTTATCTTTTTCATTTTGGACGCGGTGAATGAGCTCTCCAGCTCGTTTTGCTACTCGGTCCCGTTCTGCTTTTTCCTGATAAAAATAATCCAGCAGCTCACCAAGACTGGTAAAAGTCTGGTTTGAGTCAGTAAAAAGAACGGCAGAAAAGCCTTTTTTAGTCAGATTAGGAACTAAACTACGCTGAAAAAAGGCATGAAATGTTTTCAGCTTATCAGTTGTGAGGGAGGCTGACAATTCCTCAGCTGTGTCACGTCCCAAACCCTGAAAAAGCTTTTGCAGATTTTTAGCAGTTAGGTCCTCTGTCTGCAGAATTTCAAATAGCTTTTCATCGGAAATAGCATAAGGATTGAACTGATTAGATTTTGGCGGTGCAATGTATGCTGAACCGGGCAGAATTGTCCGGTAGCTGTTTTGAGAGAAACCGACATGCTTGATGGATTCAATGATTTTATTCTGGCCTTTATCAACCAGAATGATGTTACTATGCTTGCCCATAATTTCAGCAATAAGCGTTGTTTTGCTGGCATCTCCGATTTCATTTTTATTTGAAACAGTGATTTCTAATATACGGTCATTCTCAATTTGCTCAATCCGTTCAATAACCGCTCCCTGCAGATATTTTCTCATAATCATGGTGTAAGTATTGGGAGTCTGGGGATTTTGAAAATCTGTCTGAGTGATTTGAATACGCCCAAATACCGAGTGAGCAGACAGAAGAAGCTTGTAATTTTGCCGTTTATTGCGGATAGTTAAGACAAGCTCCCGGTCGAAAGGCTGGTTAACCTTTTGGATACGGCCGTTAAGGAGCTGCTCCTGTAATTCCTTTGTTAGATGATGTAAAAAAAAGCCGTCAAAAGACATAATTAGGGCACCAAAAATATGGCGAAAGCTCTTGTGAAAAGCTATCTGTCCTGACTGACAAAAAGTGACGACAATCAGGCCTGACCATCTTTCCTCTCTAAAATTTAGCTGGTCTTATTATATCATAAGACCAGCCAAAATACTTATTTAGCTGTCTTTAGTCCGATTTTTAGAAACATTTGAAAAACCGCTTGCAATTTTCAGAATTTAGGATATAATAATAAAAAAGGCAGAAAGGAAGACTAAGGCGATGGCGATTCAAACGTTAACAGCGTGGCAAAGTTGGCATAGGTAAGCTTGTATTTATGTAACAGCATAGATACAGCTTTTAGAATACATTCTAAATGGTATCTATGCGCTTTGAGTCTTAGTCTGAAAACAGAAGCGCGTGGTGAGATTTTCTTACTGAGCGCTTTTCTTTTTGGCAAAGACTTGTTCTTGTTGAAAAAAGAAACAGAAGCCGGAGGGAGCAAGGCTGAAGGACAGCTGCTGCGGATTCTGCCTACCCCGGGCAGCAAATCTTTCTCTGCCTGCTTAGCAAAATCTGAGATCTGCAGAGTAGGTTAGAAACAATTTGAAAGTTAGAAACTTTTATTGCCCTCTTCTAGTCGTCTTGGCAGAGGTGCGTCTGCGAAATCAAAGATTTCGGACTTACCGCCAGCCGTAAACGTCTGAAAGCTTTATCGTCCTGCGGCCGACCGCACCCTTCTAGTCGTCTTGGCAGAGGTGCGTCTGCGAAATCAAAGATTTCGGACTTACCGCCAGCCGTAAACGTCTGAAAGCTTTGTTGTCTTAACAGTCGACCGCAGCTTTCTAGTCGTTCTGGCAGGGGTGCGCCTACGAAATCATAGATTTCTGGCTTACCGCCTTTTTGCTTTGCTCTTTTAACGGGCTTTGTATCTTGATGAATTGAACACGCCCTAAAATCCTAGTGAAAAAGATGGCTGTCAGCGTGATGCTTAGGCATCACTTGCCATCCCCTATTTTCATACGGATTTTTAGACGGGCTTTGTATCTTGTGAATTGAACACGGGCTAAACGCTGCGGGAAAAAGATAGCCTGACCTCGAATCTTTTTGGATTCATCGGTCAGTCTCCTATTTTCCTTTTGCGTTCTTACCGCCCTTTGTATCTTGTGTGAGGGAGTTGTATGAAAAATAAAGGTTTAATGGTTACGCTTGCGGCACTTCTGGTTTTAGCTGCGGGAGCGCTGATTTATCAGAATGTGAACAATCAGGCTGGAACAAATGATAAGAAGGTTGTCAAGGTAGGGATTTTGCAGTATGTGACCCATGATGCTCTGGATGAAATTCATCAGGGAATTGTTGACGGTCTTGAAGAGGCGGGCTACTCCGGAGACAATATTGAGATTACCGATATGAATGCCGAAGGCGACCAAAGTAAGATTCAGACCATGAGTAAACAATTGGCCAATAGCGATAATGATGTGCTGGTTGGTATTGCTACACCAGCTGCACAGGGACTGGCCTCCGCCACTAAAGATATTCCGGTGGTTATGGGGGCAATTTCGGATCCTGTAGGAGCCAAACTTGTTGCCAATCTGGAAAAGCCTGAAGCCAATGTAACAGGTGTTTCTAATCAGGTACCGACAAAACAGACTGTCAAGCTGATAACAGATATTACTCCTGAGGTTAAAACGGTAGGTGTTCTTTATGCCAGCAGCGAAGACAATTCAGCCTCGCAGGTTAAAGAATTCAAGGAAGAAGCAGAAGCGGCAGGCCTGACGGTTGCGGAATATGCAGTACCTTCAACGAACGAAATCTCAACAACTATGTCTGTTATGACTGGCAAAGTGGATGCTGTTTTTGTTCCTCAGGACAATACAATCGCCAGTGCCTTTACGACAGTCGTGTCAGCTGCTAATGCCGCAAAACTGCCGGTGTACTCCAGTGTTGACACGATGGTTGAGCAGGGCAGCATCGCTTCAGTTGCGCAAAGCCAATATGAACTGGGAGTCGAAACAGCTAAAATAGTGGTTAAGCTTTTAGCTGGAAAGGAAGTCAAAGATGTTCCAGTTAAAATCGTTGACAGCGGTACTCCGATAGTTAACCTTCAAGCGGCTAAGACACTGGATATCACAGTTCCTGACAGTGTAATCTCTGAGGCGGATACTGTGATTGCAGCCAATGATTAAACAGACTAGTCAGTCTGCCGGCTTGATACTTGCAGCTGACAAAGTCAATAAAGGAGTGGTAAAAATATGATTATTTCGTCCGTATCGCAAGGTCTGCTCTGGGGAATTTTGGGCTTGGGAATTTATCTGACTTTTCGTATCTTGAATTTTCCTGATATGACAACAGAAGGTTCTTTCCCCTTGGGAGGAGCGGTAGCCGTGACGCTCATGAATCACGGAAGCCATCCGCTTTTGGCCACTGCTGCCGGAATGATTGCCGGCTGTTTGGCTGGACTTATAACTGGTCTGCTCTATACCAAAGGGAAAATTCCGACTATTTTGGCTGGAATTTTGGTGATGACTTCCTGCAATTCCATTATGCTCCTTATCATGCGCCGCGCCAATCTCGGGCTTTTGGATATCCGCTCTGTTCAGGATTTGCTTCCTTTTAGTACAGATATAAACTTACTGATTATTGGATTTTTAACTGTTGTTTTGGTTATCAGTCTCTTGATTTATTTCTTGTATACGCATCTGGGACAGGCTTATATTGCTACAGGGGACAATCCGGATATGGCAAAGAGTTTCGGTATCAATACCGATCGTATGGAAGTTATGGGACTGGTGATTTCAAACGGCTTAATCGCCCTGTCCGGTGCCTTGGTCAGCCAGCAGGACGGCTACGCTGACGTTTCAAAAGGAATCGGTGTTATTGTCATCGGCTTAGCCAGCATCATTATCGGAGAAGTTCTTTACTCTACCGGCCTGACCTTACTGGAGCGCTTGATTGCTATCATTGTCGGTTCTATTCTTTACCAATTTTTGATTGCGGCTGTTATTGCCCTCGGTTTCAATACGAATTATCTGAAACTCTTCAGTGCAGTTGTCCTGGCTACCTGCCTGATCATACCGGTTCTCAAAGATAAATTCTTCAAGGGGGTGACCTTGTCGCGATGAAAGAAATTGTTCAATTAAAAAAAGCGACCGTCCAAGTCAATAACGGCTTTACTGATGTCAAAACGATTCTTGATGATGTCAGTCTGACAATATATGAACATGATTTTCTAACGATTTTGGGCGGCAACGGCGCCGGGAAATCAACACTCTTTAACGTTATCGCCGGAACCCTGCCTTTAAGCAGCGGCAGTATCACCATTTTAGGCGAAGATGTGACTGCTCTTCCTGCTGAAAAGAGAGCTAAATATCTATCCCGTGTCTTTCAGGATCCTAAAATGGGAACGGCTCCGCGCATGACCGTTGCTGAAAATCTTCTGATAGCCCTGCACCGCGGTGAGAAGCGGGGACTGGCCGCTCGGAAAATCCACCATTATAGCGAAAAATTTACAGACTTAACCGGTCAAACCGGCAATGGACTGGAAAAACATCTGGATACTCCTACCGGTCTTCTCTCAGGCGGTCAGCGCCAGGCTCTCAGTCTTTTGATGGCGACGCTGAAACGTCCGGAGCTTCTCCTGCTTGATGAGCATACAGCAGCACTGGATCCTAAAACCAGTGTTGCGCTGATGGAGCTGACGGATACCTTTATCAGACAGCAAAAGCTGACCAGCCTGATGATTACCCACCATATGGAAGATGCTCTCAAATACGGCAACCGTCTGATTGTTATGAAAGACGGCTCCATCATACAGGACTTAAACCAGGAAGAAAAAGCCCAGATGACCATTGCTGATTATTATCAATTGTTTGAGTAAAGTCTTATCCGATAATAACTATTACTATTAAAAATACTCAGGACATTTCGGTCCTGAGTATTTTTTATTAAATAGCTTAGTCTCTTTACTGGAGTGGGTCTTACATTCTTGTTTACGATTTATTCTCCAAAAATATAAGGATAGAGCTGTGCTACCTTTTGAAAGAGCTGGGTATCAAGCTGACCGATTTTTTGGATATTTCTGTCCCGAAAATTAAAAGTGTGCAGTTGAAAGGGATTGACTGCCCCTCGGATTGCTTTGTGACGGACAGTCACCAAGAGTCCTCTGTCTTTTAGTTTTTGCTGGCCTTGAGTGATGGGGCAGACAGCTACAAATCCGGTTTGTTTGGCATAGTTTTGACTTGAAATGACTAAAGCCGGTCGGCGCTTTTGAATTTCCCTTCCAGCAGCTGGGTCAAAATCAATCCAAACAAGGTCTTGCTTTTTAGGAATGTAAGCCTTACTCATTATCTAGAAAAACGACCTCTTTAAAATCGTCTGTCATCGTTAAATCTGCTTCTCCATCAAAAGGATTCTCTATTTTAGGCGCCAAAACAAGGGCACCATCAACACCTTTATAAACGAAAAATTCTGTTCCTGCTTTAATATCAAACGTTTTTGGAAGCGTTACAATCATTGAGTTACCAACCTTTCTTGCTTTTACCGTTACCATATTTTACTCCTCTACAACTTAAGATATACTTAAAAAGCAACAGGATAATGACTAAAGTTTAAGAGTCTATTACTATATTCGAAAAAGCTGCTTTTAATCAACTAACTCTTTTTTTAAGACAAAGTGACAGGCTGGTGGTATAATAGAGCCGTTTAGAAAGTTTAAACGGGCTGTGTTCCTTGGTTACCAAGAAACTATCGGCAAATGTTTTTGGTTATTTTATTGGAGAGGTTATGTTAGAACTGCAGCATGTTACAAAAATTTACCAAACGGGCGGGCAGAGCCTTGCTGCTCTTGAGGACATCAATCTGGCTTTTCGTGCCAATGAATTTGTTTCTGTTTTAGGGCAGTCCGGCTCCGGCAAGACCACTCTGCTTAATATTATTGGCGGACTGGATCAGTATACATCAGGTGATTTGCTGATTAACGGGCAGTCTACCAAGACATTTAAGGACCGCGACTGGGATGCTTACCGCAACCATACCATCGGTTTTGTTTTTCAGTCATACAATTTGATTTCCCACCAAACAGCTTTGAGTAATGTAGAGATGGCTCTGACCCTTTCAGGGGTGGCAAAATCTGAGCGGCGCAAACGCGCTATGGAGGCCTTAGAGCATGTCGGTTTAGCAAAACAGGCTCATAAACGGCCCAACCAAATGTCAGGCGGTCAGATGCAGCGGATTGCCATAGCCAGAGCTTTGGTCAACAATCCGGATATTCTTTTGGCAGATGAGCCGACAGGTGCCTTAGATTCGGAAACGTCGGTACAGATCATGGAGCTGCTTAAGGAGATAGCCAAAGACCGTCTGGTCATCATGGTGACGCACAATCCTGATTTAGCTGCGCGGTATTCGACCCGTATTATAAAAGTATTAGATGGTCATATTATCAGTGATTCAGACCCTTACGACCCTGCCAGACTGCAGGCGGCAGGAGCTAAGGCTGCTTTTAAGAAAACCAAAATGCGTTTTTGGACAGCCCTGAACCTGTCTTTTAATAATCTTCTGACTAAAAAGGGCAGAACCTTCCTGACGGCTTTTGCAGGATCTATCGGCATTATCGGAATTGCCTTAATTTTGTCTCTGTCCAACGGTGTTCAGGATTATATTGATCAGGTGCAGGAAGATACCTTGGTAGCCTATCCTTTATCTTTAAAAAAGAATGATAGCAATTCTCTGACCAGTCTTTTTTCAGCCAGAATGGAGGCCTTTGAAGACGGATCAGACCATTCTCAGTCGGAAAATATTGGCGTTAACGACACCTTAAAAAGCCTGTTGACCTCTGAAACGTCGGATAATGATTTAGAAGCCTTTAAAGTTTATTTGGAGAATCATCAAAAAGACTTTGACACACTCACTAAAGATATTCATTATTCTTATGACCTGTCTCCGCAGATCTATGCCGCAGACACATCTAACGGCGTCAAAGCTGTCAATCCATCAGATTTGAGTCAGGAATTAGATACTGATAATGTGATGGTTAAAACAATGGCTGATAACATGGAAATTTGGTCAGAAATCAGCAGTGACAAAGAGATGCTCAAGTCTCAGTATCAGCTTCTCGCCGGTCATTTGCCCCAAAAAGCTGATGAGGTCATTTTGATGGTTGATGAAAACCATAATGTCAATGACTTGGTGCTCTATAGTCTCGGACTGGAAGATAGGGACGAACTCAGCCGCTTATCCCAAGAAACAAAAGACGATGAACAGACTTACACCTACGATGACTTGCTCGGACGGTCCTTTAAGCTGGTTATCCAATCCGATATTTTTCAAAAGGAAAATGGTCTCTGGGTGGATAAATCGTCGGATACAGCCTATATGACAGATCTTATTAATAAGGGAAAAGACATCACAATAGTCGGTATTGTTAAACCGCAGGAAGGAACATCTAATAACGCTTCTGTTGGGGGAATTGGCTATACGCAGGCGCTGACAAAGCATATTTCAAAAGCTGTTAATGCCAGCCAGATTGCCAAGGAACAAACAGATGATAAGGGAACAAATGTTTTTACCGGACAGCCTTTTTCTGCTGATGTGGCTGCATTTTCTTCACAAAATCTGACTGACGAACAAAGGCAGGCTTTGGCGGGAATGACGGCAGAAGAATTAGCCGCTTATGTGTCTCAGTACAATCAAAATGCCGATGCCAGCTATGAAGACAATCTAAAAACGATTGGTATCATTGATTTAAATGCTCCCTCCAGTATCGACTTTTATGCTGCTTCTTTTGAGAATAAGGAAAACTTAAAAGACTTGATTGATGATTATAACAGACAGATGAAAAAGGCTGACAAGGAGGCGCAGATTATCAGTTATACTGATGACATCGCCTTAGTGATGTCATCGGTGACCACCATGATTAATATGATAACCTATGTCCTAATCGGTTTTGTAGCCATTTCCTTGGTTGTCTCCTCTATTATGATTGCCATTATTACCTATATTTCGGTTCTGGAGCGGACCAAGGAAATCGGAATTTTACGTGCTATTGGAGCATCGAAAAAAGATGTCCGCCGTATTTTCACGGCTGAAACGGCAATTGAAGGCCTTATTTCCGGTCTTATGGGAATTTTAATCACTCTGCTTCTTAATATTCCCATTAATAAAGTTATTGAAAATATCACCGATGTTGCCCATATCTCTGTCCTGCCTATTTGGGCAGGAGCCGTGCTGATTGCAATTTCCATCTTTTTAACTGTCACAGCAGGGATTATCCCTTCACGCTTTGCTGCGAAAAAAGATCCGGTTGAAGCTTTGCATGCAGAGTAGAATCAAGCTGATAACCACTCATTTTGTTCTGTAAAAATTAACTGGTCTAAGGGCTGTGTTCTGTATTGAACAGAGACAGCCCTTTTTTGTTTGGCCGCTTAAAAAGCAAGTTATACCGCTTCCACTATTAAGCTTTAAGCTATCCGGCTTTATCCCGGAAAAAAATAAAAAAATATGTTATACTATAGGAGATTAGCTACTATAATAAAAAAACAATGAAACGATGACAACTAAAGAATTAAAGGAGTATCATGAGTGATATAAAAATTATCGCCTTGGGCGGTGTCCGTGAAAACGGGAAGAACTTTTACATAGCAGAAGTCAACGATTCTATTTTTGTGCTTGATGCGGGTCTCAAATATCCCGAAAATGAGCAGCTTGGGGTTGACTTCGTTGTTCCTAATCTGGACTACTTAATTGAAAATAAGCGGCGCGTGCAGGGAATTTTTCTGACACATGGGCACGCAGATGCGATCGGTGCTCTGCCTTATTTGATTTCCGAAGTGAAGGCCCCTGTCTTTGGATCAGAGCTGACAATTGAACTGGCTAAACTGTTTGTCAAAAATAACGGACCGAAAAAATTCCATAATTTTCATGTGGTGGACAGCAACACAGAAATCGAATTCGGTGATGCGGTTGTTTCCTTTTTCAAAACAACCCACTCTATTCCGGAAAGTCTGGGTGTTGTTGTCGGTACTGATCAAGGAAACATTGTTTATACCGGTGATTTTAAATTTGACCAAGCAGCCAGAGCAGCCTACAAAACGGATTTAGGGCGGCTGTCTGAAATCGGCAGTGAAGGCGTACTGGCTCTTCTTGCTGATTCGGCTAATGCCGGCAGCAGGGTTCAGACAGCCAGCGAGTCGGAAGTCGGCAAGGAAATTGACAGTGTCATATCGGATGCAGACGGCCGAGTTATTGTTGCTGCGGTAGCCTCCAATCTTGTGCGAATTCAGCAAGTTTTTGATTCGGCTGCTGACCACGGCCGCCGTGTGGTTTTGACTGGTTTTGATGCTGAGAATATTGTGCGGACCGCCATCCGGCTGAAAAAACTGCGTATTGCCGATGAAAAGCTGATTGTCAAGCCTAAAGATATCGGCAAGTTTGCTGACCGTGAGCTGATTGTGCTGGAAGCCGGACGGATGGGTGAGCCTATCAACAGTCTGGAAAAAATGGCTGTCGGCCGCCACCGCTATGTACAGATAAAAGAAGGTGATCTGGTTTATATTGTCACCACACCAAGTGTTGCTAAAGAAGCCGTTGTAGCCCGTGTTGAAAATTTGATTTACAAGGCCGGCGGGTCGGTCAAATTGATTACCCAGAATCTCCATGTATCCGGTCATGCCAATGCCCGCGATTTGCAGCTGCTGATGAATCTGCTTAAACCTCAGTATTTGTTCCCAGTTCAGGGAGAATACCGTGATTTGGCCGCCCATGCCGAATTAGCAGAAGAAATCGGCATGTTCCCTGAAAACATTTATATTATGAAGCGGGGGGACATTATGACGCTCGGTGACCAAGGTTTCCTGCATGAAGGTGGGGTAGCAGCCGGTGATGTCATGATTGACGGTAATGCCATCGGCGATGTTGGCAATATTGTCCTGCGTGACCGCAAGGTTCTCTCTGAAGACGGTATTTTCATTGTCGCTATCACGGTTAATAAAAAGGAAAAGAAAATTGTCTCCAGGGCCAAAGTTAATACGCGAGGTTTTGTTTATATCAAGAAAAGCCGGGATATTCTGCGTGAAAGTGCGGAGCTGGTCAATGGAGCAGTTGCTGACTATTTAGCGAAAGACAGTTTTGACTGGGGTGAACTTAAAGGTATTGTCCGCGACGAAGTCGGCCGCTTCCTGTTTGAACAGACCAAACGCCGGCCAGCGATTCTTCCTGTTGTTATGGAAGTCCGCTGACAGTTTAAAATTGGCTCAAGGCTTGGAATCATGTTCCGGGCCTTTCTTGAAACCGCGATGAAGAAAGGAAATAACGATGGCTTTTTTGCAAATTGAATACCATTCTCAGGTTTTAGGCATGGAACGGCAGGTCAATGTGATTTATCCCGATGCTGCTGAACTCTCTGAGACTGAAGCCAAAGACACAGATATACCGGTGTTGTATTTGCTGCACGGTATGGGGGGCAATGAGAATTCTTGGCAGAAGCGAACTAATATTGAACGCCTCCTGCGGCATACTAATTTAATTGTTGTGATGCCGTCGACTGATTTAGGCTGGTATACCGACACAGCCTACGGGATGTCCTACTTTACAGCTATTGCTGTTGAACTGCCGCAGGTCTTGCAGCGTTTCTTTCCCTATATGAGCAAGAAGCGGGAAAAAACGTTTATTGCCGGTCTTTCCATGGGCGGCTACGGTGCCTATAAAATCGCTCTGGCTACAGATAAGTTTTCTTATGCCGCTTCTTTTTCCGGAGCTTTGGGATTAGGCCTGGACGGGCAGGAAATTGCTGAAAACACAGGAGAGAAAAAGGCCTACTGGGAAGGGATTTTTGGTGATTTGAAATCAGAAAAAACGGCTCAGCACCTTTTGACGCATGTAGCTGAAAAGTCAGATAAAAAAACAAAATTTTATGCCTGGTGCGGTTATGAAGACTACCTTTACCAGTCCAATGAAACGGCAGTAAAAGAACTGACAGCACTCGGTCTGGATATCGATTATCATACCAGTCACGGCAAGCATGAGTGGTATTACTGGAATCTGCAGCTGGATAAGCTTTTTGAGTGGCTTCCTATTGATTATGTGAAAGAAGAAAGACTGATTTAAAAGTTACCATTAGGTAACTTTTTTATAACAAAATGAAGGAAGCGCTTTACAAAGCAACCTAAATAACGTATGATGAAATTTAGAATAAAAGATACGCTTACTTAGTACAATTGTTTAGGAATCCCTAGACGTCTGAAAGCTTTGCCTTTCGACGGGCTTTGTATCTTGAGAATTGAACACGGGCTAAACGCTGCGGGAAAAACTAGTCAAGCTGAGTGCTGTATTATTACTATCCAGCCGTAGACGTCTGAAGGCTTTGTCGCCTTAGCAGTCGACCGCACCCTTCTAGTCGTCTTGGCAGGGGTGCGTCTGCGAAATCGTAGATTTCGGACTTACCGCCATTTTCCTTTTGCGTTTTTCACGCCCTTTGTATCTTGAGAATTGAACACGCCCTAAGAGCTGTGCAAAAAAGATAGCCCTCCCTTGAGTCTTTAGTGACTCATCAGTCAGGCTCCTATTTTTGCTTTGCTCTTTTGACGGGCTTTGTATCTTGAGAATTGAACACGCCCTAAGAGCTGTGCAAAAAAGATAGCCCTCCCTTGAGTCTTTAGTGACTCATCAGTCAGGCTCCTATTTTTGCTTTGCTCTTTTGACGGGCTTTGTATCTTGTGTGAGGTTTTATGATGAAAAAAAGATTATACTTGTTTTTAGGTCTGGCTCTTTCTCTTTTGGCGGTCTTTACTTTGACGGCCTGCGGAAGCAAGCAAACTGAATCGGTGTCTTATCAAAGGATCAGTGACAATGATGATTCGCGGGAAACGCTCTATTTTAAAGAGGGAAGCGATGAAATGATTAAACAGGTTACAGTTTATACAGTCACTTATCAGGGAATGGAAGTAGCTGGTAAAGACGAGGCTAAAGATCTTTTTGAGAATGACATTTATCGGGCTTATAAGAATCTAGACGGTGTTGATCTTTCTTTTGATTACAGTGATACAAAAGCCACCATGACGATGGTTCTTGATTATACAAAGGTTGATCTCAGTCAGTTGGCGGATGCCGATGAGAATCCTGACTTAAAACAGGCAGATTATCTCAGTATTAAGCAAACCGAAGAAAACCTAAAAAATGCAGGTTTTGAAAAAGTAAGCGATAATAAGTTTCAGGAATTACAAAACCAATAACCAATAACTGATAAAAGCCGGGAACTGTTTCTCGGTTTTTCGTTTCGAAAAAATTCAGCACAGCTGAAAGAGCTCCGTTTTTTTAGGATAATCAACAGCTGTTGCTGCTTCTGTTTACAGTTTTGTAACAGTCTGATTTTGGCTTGCTTTTTGCCTTTTTGCCTGTTATACTGAAGCTCTAAGGTTTTAGGAGTTTTGATCTTTCAATGAAGAAGCGAGGGTAGGTCATGAAAAACCTTTTTAGAATGATTTTATTTATTCCCAGACTGATTTTCCGGATGATTTGGCATCTCTTCTGGGGGATTGTTAAAACAGCCCTTGTCATTGCCATTATCTTGTTTGCCCTAGCCTATTATGCCAACCACAGTGGGTCTGACTTAGCTCAGAGTTTCTCAGGTATGATGGACAATGTCGCAGCATTTTTCGCTGATACGAAGAGCGATGGTCTTCAGAATAAGCTGGCTAATTTGTCAACAGAGGATTTTACCTATTACAGCGGTGCCCGCTGGGCGCAAAATTCAGCCACAGTCTACATAGACACAGAAGTACCAACACTAATAAATGCTTATGAGACAGCGATTGCCAATTGGAATGCTACAGGAGCTTTCACTTTTACCATTGTAACAAATCCGGAAGAAGCTGATATTATAGCTACTGATTATTCAGACAGCAGCAGCCAAGCGGCCGGACTTGCTGAAACAGAAATCAATGCGGTGACGAATCAGATTAGCCATGTTGAGGTGAAGTTAAATACTTATTACCTATTAAATGATAGTTACAGCTACACTCTGGATCGGATTATCCATACTGCTGAGCATGAGCTGGGTCATGCTATCGGTTTGGCTCACGATGACAGTGAAACATCGGTTATGCAGTCATCGGGTTCTTACTACGGTATTCAGGAAGCTGATATTTCAGCTGTACAGCAATTGTATGCTGACTGAGTGCCGCTGTACGAGTCGGATTTCCAAATGGAAGTCTGGCTTTTTTGCTTTCTAAAAATACAGCCAAAATTCTGTGCCAGATTGCACTAAATAATGAATGGTGAATGGAATATTGCGGAAAATTTAATTTCTTGTGTGACCAGACATCATTGGCATATGGTCTCTGTACCTTGTTAAATATGGAAGTTTTGATAAAATAAAGATATGATTATTTTACAAGGGAATAAGCTGGAGCGCTCATTTTCTGGTGAGCTGCTCTTTGATAATATCACTATTCGGATTGCTGAACGGGATCGCTTAGCTTTGGTTGGCCGCAACGGTGCTGGAAAAACAACCTTGCTTAAAATGCTGGTCGGTGAGGAAGAACCGACCAGCGGGGAAATCAGCCGAAAGCGAGATTTATCGGTTTCCTATTTGGCCCAGGACAGCCGTTTTGAATCTGAGAAAACAATTTTTGAAGAAATGCTGCAGGTTTTTGCTGGTTTACGGGAATCAGAGCAGCAGTTGCGCACCATGGAAACTAAAATGGAAGAGCTGTCCGGCAGTGATTTAGAAAAGCTGATGGCTGATTATGACCAGCTGACAGAAGATTTCCGTTCCCAGGGCGGTTTTACTTATGAAGCTGATATTAAAACGATTCTTAACGGTTTTAAATTTGATGCTTCAATGTGGGAGATGAAGATTTCTGACTTGTCCGGCGGTCAAAATACACGTTTGGCTTTAGCTAAAATGCTTCTGGAAAAGCCTGAGTTACTGGTTTTGGATGAGCCGACGAATCATCTGGACGTTGAAACAATCGCCTGGCTAGAAAATTATCTGAGCACTTATCCGGGGGCTCTGCTTATCGTCAGTCATGACCGTTACTTTTTGGATAAAGTGGCAACTACAACACTGGATCTGACACGCCATTCGCTGGATCGTTATGCAGGCAATTATTCTAGGTTCGTTGATTTGAAAGCTGAAAGGCTGGCCGCTGAGACGAAACGTTATGAAAAACAGTCTCAAACGATTGCTAAGTTAGAAGATTTTGTTCAGCGCAATATCGTGCGTGCTTCTACGACCAAACGTGCCCAAGCCAGACGCAAGCAATTAGAAAAAATGCAAACTCTGGAAAAGCCTCAATCTGCTCAAAAATCAGCTAATATGACCTTTCGGGCAGATAAGGCCTCGGGAAATGTTGTTTTAACTGTAAGTGATGCCGCTATTGGCTATAACGGCAAGGTTTTATCCCAGCCGCTTAATTTGGAAGTCCGCAAGCTTGATGCCATTGCAGTTGTCGGACCAAATGGTATCGGGAAGTCCACCTTTATCAAATCCATTGCAGGCGAGATTCCTTTTCTAAAGGGAGGAGCCCGTTACGGAGCGAATGTCAGCACAGGCTACTATGATCAAAACCAGTCGCATTTAACAAAAACAAATACAGTCCTTGAGGAGCTCTGGCAAGCTTTCCCGACCAGTTCTGAACTGGAAATCAGAAACCGTTTGGGAGCCTTTCTTTTCTCAGGTGAGGATGTCAAAAAATCAGTAGCCATGCTTTCAGGCGGTGAACGTGCTCGCTTGCTTTTAGCTAAATTGTCTATGGAAAATAATAATTTTCTCCTTCTTGATGAGCCGACCAATCATTTAGACATTGACAGCAAAGAGGTTTTGGAAAATGCTCTTATTGATTTTGAGGGAACTTTAATCTTTGTCAGCCATGATCGCTATTTTATTAATCGTGTGGCCACTAAAGTTTTAGAAATTTCTGCGGCAGGCTCCCAACTTTATTTGGGGGACTATGATTATTATCTCAGCAAAAAGGCAGAATCAGAATCACAAAAAGAACCAAGAGATGCTTCTGACAAGAGCTCTGAATCATCCGCCTCTGTGGATTATCAAAAACAGAAAGCCAGTCAAAAAGAACAGCGCAGGATAAAAAGGCGCATCAGTGACCTTGAACAGCAGCTGGACAGTTTGGCGGCAGCAGGCCAAGCCGTTCAGACTCAGATGGCTGCCACAAATGAAGCGGATGAGCTGGCAGACTTGCAGGAAAAACTGGAAGAAATCGGCAAAGAGGAAGAGCAGCTGATTGAAGAATGGACACTGCTAAGCGAGCAGGCCGAAGAATAGTGTCAAAAACTTTTATCAAAACGCATTAGACGACTTGACAGCTTGCCTTGCAGAAATTATATCGCTGTTTTATTTTAGGTAAGACTGCCCTGCTGTATAACAGATTTTATAATAAGCTACAATAACTGGATAAAATAATCAGAAGGAAAGCGACTTTCCTTCTTTTTTTAAATACAAAAACCCTTAAAAAGCAAAGCAAAAAGACGGTAAGTCCGAAATCTACGATTTCGTAGGCGCACCCCTGCCAGAACGACTAGAAAGGTGCGGTCGACTGTTAAGGCGACAAAGCTTTCAGACGTTTACGGCTGACGGTAAGCCAGAAATCTTTGATTTCGTAGACGCCCCCTGCCAGAACGACTAGAAAGGTGCGGTCGACTGTTAAGGCGACAAAGCTTTCAGACGTTTACGGCTGACGGTAAGTCCGAAATCTTTGATTTCGTAGGCGCACCTCTGCCAGAACGACTAGAAAGGTGCGGTCGACTGTTAAGGCGACAAAGCTTTCAGACGTTTACGGCTGACGGTAAGCCAGAAATCTTTGATTTCGTAGACGCCCCCTGCCAGAACGACTAGAAAGGTGCGGTCGACTGTTAAGGCGACAAAGCTTTCAGACGTTTACGGCTGACGGTAAGCCAGAAATCTTTGATTTCGTAGACGCCCCCTGCCAGAACGACTAGAAAGGTGCGGTCGACTGTTAAGGAGACAAAGCTTTCAGACGTTTACGGCTGGCTAACTTAAAATCGATTTTCAACTTAACCCTGTCTTTTTTGCACAGCTCTTAGGCCGTGTTCAATTGACAAGATACAAAGCCCGTCAAAAGAGCAAAGCAAAAATGACGGTAAGCCAGAAATCTTTGATTTCGTAGGCGCCCCTCTGTCAAGACAATAAAGCTTTAAAAAGCCTACTAAGTCTTGCGGGGGTGGGGCATCGAACTTTTTATTCTTGACATCTGTCCCATTTCCCGACATCTACGGCTGGCAAAGAGTGATGCGAGACCTTAGTTTATATGGCTCTCTAGCACTGGGCCTGTTCTATTCTGTTAGGGAATACTGGCTCAAAAAAGTTTGTGAATAAAATATTTTATATAAAAGGAAAAGACTGTTATAAGGCAGTTGGAAAGCGGTTCAATTAGTTGCACTTTGTGAAAAAATATCCTAGAATGTAAGAGTAAAAAAGATTTTTGGAGGACAATATGGTAACTCTGTCAAAAGAACAGCATCTGGAGATGTATTTAAAAATGGAGCGCATCCGTGAATTTGATATGCGTATCAATAAATTAGTAAGGCGCGGCTTTGTTCAGGGGATGACCCATTTTTCAGTGGGTGAAGAGGCAGCCAATGTCGGGGCTGTTGCCCATTTGAGCTACGATGATCTTATTTTTTCCAACCATCGCGGACACGGTCAGTCAATCGCTAAAGATATGGATTTAAATGGCATGATGGCGGAACTGGCCGGTAAAGTTACTGGCGTTTCCAAAGGACGCGGCGGGTCGATGCATTTGGCAGATTTTGCCAAGGGGAATTACGGCACCAATGGTATTGTCGGCGGCGGCTATGCTATGGCTGTCGGAGCAGCTTTGACCCAACAGTATAAAGGAACTGACAATATTGTTGTTGCTTTTTCGGGTGACGGAGCGACTAATGAAGGGTCTTTCCATGAATCTGTCAATATGGCAGCGGTGTGGAAACTGCCAGTAATCTTTTTCATTATCAACAACCGGTACGGTATCTCTATGGATATCACTAAAGCTACCAATACACCTCATCTTTATACACGGGCTGAAGCTTACGGTATCCCCGGATTCTACTGTGAAGACGGCAATGATGTTATTGCAGTTTATGAAACGATGGGTCAAGCTGTCGACTATGTTCGGAGCGGCAAGGGGCCGGCAATTGTTGAGGTTGAGTCCTATCGCTGGTTTGGACATTCTACAGCGGATGCGGGCAAATATCGTACGAAAGAAGAAGTCGATACATGGAAAGCTAAAGATCCAATCCTTAAATACCGGGATTATTTAACCTCTGAAAACATAGCCGATGCTAAAGAATTAGATGCTATCCGTGAGCAAGTTGTCAAAGAAATTGATGATGCTTATGAGTTTGCGCAAAACAGTCCAGATCCCGACTTATCGGTAGCTTTTGAGGATGTCTGGGTCGATTAGAGAGTGCTGCTGCCATCTTGTTAAAGCTGCTGATAATAGCCGATGCCGTCGTTTAAGGCTCAGGCACTAGAGACCATTTCCCTCTTTGGCAAATAAGCTAAATAAACCCATGTAATCACTATTTAAAAATTATTTATTTCGGAGAAAATCAACTATGACAGAAACAAAACTAATGGCCTTGCGTGAGGCGGTCAATCTTGCAATGAGCGAAGAAATGCGGAAAGACGACAGCATTTATTTAATGGGAGAAGATGTCGGTGTTTACGGAGGTGACTTCGGAACATCTGTCGGAATGCTGGCTGAATTTGGTGAAAAACGCGTAAAAGATACACCAATTTCGGAAGCAGCTATTGCAGGTGCTGCTATCGGGTCAGCCATTACTGGACTGCGTCCGATTGTCGATGTGACTTTTATGGATTTTATTACAATAGCACTTGATGCCATTGTCAATAATGGCGCCAAGAATAACTATATGTTTGGCGGCGGTTTAAAAACACCGGTGACCTTCCGTGTTGCTTCCGGATCTGGCATTGGCTCTGCAGCTCAGCACTCTCAGTCTTTGGAAGCTTGGCTGACACATATTCCGGGCATAAAGGTGGTCGCTCCGGGGAATGCCAATGACGCTAAGGGCCTGTTAAAATCTTCCATTCAAGACAACAATATTGTTATTTTTATGGAGCCTAAGGCACTTTATGGCAAAAAAGAAGAAGTCAGTCAAGATCCGGATTTCTATATTCCTCTTGGAACAGGAGAGATTAAGCGTGAGGGGACTGATTTGACGATTGTCTCTTACGGACGTATGCTTGAGCGAGTGCTGCAAGCAGCTGAAGAAGTTGCTGCAGAAGGCATCAAAGTTGAAGTCGTTGATCCGCGTACGCTAATTCCGCTTGATAAAGAATTGATTATTAATTCTGTCAAGAAAACCGGCAAACTTATGCTTGTCAACGATGCTTATAAAACCGGCGGCTTTATCGGTGAAATTGCAGCGATGGTAACGGAAAGCGAGGCCTTTGACTACCTTGATTATCCAATTGTACGCTTGGCTTCAGAGGATGTGCCGGTACCATATGCACGTGTGCTTGAGCAAGGCATTCTGCCGGATGTTTCTAAAATTAAAGCTGCTATCTATAAGATGATAAACAAAGGGAACTAGGCTTTAAAAGCAAATCACATGAAAGGAAATGCAAATGGCTGTCGAAATTATAATGCCTAAACTAGGCGTTGACATGCAAGAAGGCGAAATCATTGAATGGAAAAAGCAGGAAGGTGATGCCGTCAGTGAAGGGGATATTCTTCTTGAAATCATGTCAGATAAAACAAACATGGAACTGGAAGCTGAAGAATCGGGTGTGCTGGTAAAGATAACCCGCAAAGCAGGCGAAGTAGTTCCGGTTACAGAAGTCATCGGCTATATTGGAGCCGAAGGCGAAACGGTAGAGACTGAGACGGATTCTGTCCCTGCTCAAAAAGATCAGGCGGCAGAAGATGGCCTGACAACTGCAGTTAAAGAACCTGTCAGCCCAGCTCCGGCTGCTCCAGAGCTTCACAGCAATGAGAACAGTGTCCGTGCGACACCGGCTGCACGTAAAGCTGCCGAAACGCTCGGTCTGGCGCTTGAATTGGTTCCGGGAACCGGCGCTAACGGTCGTATTCATAAGGAAGATGTTGAAAACTTCAAATCTGCCCAGCCTAAAGCAACTCCACTTGCTCACAGAATCGCTTTAGATAAGGGCGTCGCACTTGACACTATTAAGGGAACCGGCGTTAATGGTAAAATTGTAAAAGACGATATTTTAGCTGTTCTGTCAGCTGAGCAGAAAGAAGAAGCAGCTCCGGCCAAAGCGGTTGAGAAAAAAGAAGCAGAGCTCCCAGAAGGGGTTGAAATTATCAAAATGTCTGCTATGCGCAAGGCGATTTCTAAAGGCATGACGCATTCTTACCTAACTGCTCCCACCTTTACGCTCAATTATGATATTGACATGACTAATCTCATGGCACTGCGCAAACAGATACTTGAGCCGATAATGAACAAAACAGGCTTTAAGGTCACATTCACCGATTTGATCGGTATGGCGACTGTTAAAACCTTGATGAAGCCTGAACACCGCTATATGAATGCTTCCTTAATCAACGACGCACAGGAAATCGAACTGCATCAATTTGTTAATCTTGGTATTGCTGTTGGTTTAGATGACGGGCTTATTGTTCCTGTTGTCCACGGAGCAGATAAAATGAGTTTGTCAGACTTTGTTGTGGCCTCAAAAGAGGTCATCAAAAAAGCTCAGTCTGGGAAACTCAAAGCGGCTGAAATGTCCGGATCGACCTTCTCGATTACCAATTTGGGAATGTTTGGGACAAAATCATTTAATCCGATTATCAATCAGCCTAATTCGGCTATTCTTGGTGTATCGGCAACGGTTCAGACTCCAGTTGTTCTCGACGGCCAGGTGGCTATTCGGCCGATTATGGGACTGAGCCTGACCATTGACCACCGCCTGGTCGATGGCATGAATGGTGCCAAATTTATGGTCGATCTCAAAAATTTATTAGAAAACCCAATGGAATTATTGATTTAATTTAGTCTATTATTGAACTGAACACACCCTAAAATCCTAGTGAAAAAGATGACATCCGTCGCGATGCAAGTCATCGCTCGTCTGTCCCTATTTTCATACGGATTTCTTAACGGGCTTTGTATCTTATTGAACTGAACACGCCCTAAGAGCTGTGCAAAAAAGATAAAATTTCCTAGAGTCTTAACGACTCTTCGTCAATTTTCCTATTTTTGCTTTGCTCTTTTAACGGGCTTTGTATCTTATATAAAAAACAGAAAGGACAGACCGCTCATCATCTGTCCGCGGGCAAAAGCCACGGACGTCTCCTCCGAGAAGTCAGAGATCGGCTTTAAACCGTGCTGGACAAAAAAGAAGTTTTTTAAAACTGAGCGGTCCTTAGGATCTTAATTATGGCTGTTGAAATTATTATGCCTAAACTCGGCGTCGACATGCAGGAAGGCGAAATCATTGAGTGGAAAAAACAAGAAGGCGATTCTGTCAACGAAGGTGATATCCTTTTGGAAATCATGTCAGATAAAACCAATATGGAATTAGAAGCTGAAGACTCAGGCGTGCTTTTGAAAATTACCCGCAAAGCAGGTGAAGTGGTTCCTGTCACAGAAATTATCGGTTATATTGGTGCTGAAGGCGAAGTTGTTGATGATGCAGGAGCCCCTGCAGAAGCAAAGCAGGCTGCCGCTGATTTACAGGCAGCCGGACTTGAAATCCCTAAAGCAGCTGCTGAACCAGTACAGACAAAACAAACGGCTTTAGCTGATGATGAGTATGATCTTATTGTTGTAGGCGGCGGTCCTGCGGGCTATTATGCTGCTATTCGCGGTGCTCAGCTTGGCGGTAAGGTGGCCATTGTAGAAAAATCAGAATATGGCGGAACCTGCCTGAATGTCGGCTGTATCCCGACCAAAACTTATTTGAAAAATGCTGAAATTCTTGATGGTCTGAAAGAAGCAGCCGGACGGGGTATCAACCTAGCGTCCACCAACTATTCCATCGATATGGATAAGACGATTGATTTTAAAAACACAGTCGTTAAAAAATTAACCAGTGGAGTCGCCAGTCTTTTGAAAGCCAACAAAGTCACTATGTTTAACGGACTTGGACAGGTTAATCCCGATAAGACTGTTTCAATCGGCAGCACAACAATCAAAGGCCGCAGCATTGTGTTGGCGACCGGTTCTAAAGTTTCTCGTATCAATATTCCAGGCATTGATTCCCAGCTTGTACTGACATCTGATGATATCCTGGATTTAAAAGAAATACCAAAATCGCTCGCTGTTATGGGAGGCGGTGTTGTCGGTATCGAGCTCGGCTTGGTTTGGGCTTCTTACGGCGTTGAAGTGACCGTCATTGAAATGGCTGATCGCATTATTCCGGCTATGGATAAGGAAGTCTCACTGGAGCTGCAAAAAATTCTGACTAAAAAAGGCATGAACATTAAAACATCAGTCGGTGTTTCTGAAATTATTGAAGCCAATAACCAGCTGACCCTGAAACTGAATGATGGATCGGAAGTGGTTGCTGAAAAAGCCCTGCTTTCAATCGGCCGTGTGCCGCAGATGAATGGTTTGGAGAATCTTAATCTTGAGATGGATGGCAACCGAATCAAGGTTAATGACTATCAAGAAACGTCTATCCCAGGTATCTATGCTCCGGGAGATGTTAATGGCCGAAAGATGCTGGCCCATGCTGCTTACAGAATGGGGGAAGTTGCTGCTGAAAATGCTCTTTCCGGCAATGTCCGCAAGGCAAACCTTAAATACACGCCGGCAGCTGTTTACACGCATCCGGAAGTAGCTATGGTCGGAATAACAGAAGAACAGGCCCGTGAACAGTATGGCAATGTCTTGATCGGCCGTTCTAATTTTGCCGGTAACGGTCGGGCTATCGCTTCCGGTGAAGCACAAGGTTTTGTTAAGGTGATTGCTGATCCTAAATACCACGAAATTTTAGGCATACACATCATTGGTCCGGCAGCAGCAGAATTGGCTAACGAAGCGTCAACAATCATGGAAGCCGAATTAACGGTAGATGATGTCGCACAATCTATTCACGGCCACCCTACTTTTTCAGAAAACATGTACGAAGCTATTATGGACGTGCTGGGTGAAGCAATCCATAATCCGCCTAAACGTCGCTAAGTCATAAAAAAATATTATCTGCAAACAGGCTGTTTTAGACATTTGATTAGTTCAGCAAGCTGTCAAAGCAAATAAACAGTTAGCAGGCAATTTGTTGATAAATGATTCAAAAGACAGAAGACCAGTATACTGCTGTCACCTTATCATTTTCTTGTTCCCAGTGGCATCACCTGCTTTTGCAGTGTGCCGCTGGGGATTTGACTGGCTCTTACAGGATTTAAGGGTTGATGTCCTATGTCGCCTTTTTACTAATTTTAACCTATCAAAGAAGTCTGGAATTTTTCCCGGACTCTCGCTTTTTGGAGAAACTATGAAATATATTGTTAATACAAGTCATGATCCGGCTTTCAATGTTGCTCTGGAAGCCTATGCTTTTAAAGAACTAATGGATGAAGAAGAAATTTTTATTCTTTGGATTAACAAACCAGCCATCATTATCGGCCGTCATCAAAACGCAATTGAGGAAATTAATAAAGAGTATACAGATAAGCACGGTATCCAGATTGTACGCCGCTTGTCCGGCGGCGGAGCTGTTTACCATGATCTCAATAACCTTAATTACACTATTATTTCTGCTAAATCAGGTGAAGAGGGAGCTTTTGACTTTAAAACTTTTTCCAAACCTGTCATTGATACCTTGGCTAAAATGGGGGTTAAGGCTGATTTTACAGGCCGCAATGATCTTGAAATTGATGGCAAGAAATTCTGCGGCAATGCTCAAGCTTATTATAAAGGACGCATGATGCACCATGGCTGTCTCTTATTTGATGTTGATATGACCGTACTGGGCAATGCGTTAAAAGTCAGCAAAGATAAGATTGAGTCCAAAGGAGTCAAATCTGTTAGAGCGCGTGTGACGAATATCTTAGATGAACTGCCGGAAAAAATGACTGTTCAAGAATTCAGCGACGCTCTTCTTAGCCAAATGAAAGAGACTTATCCCGATATGACAGAATATAAGCTTTCAGAATCCGAATTAGCTGCAATTAAGCAATCAGCTGCTGAACAATTTGGAACCTGGGAGTGGACTTTCGGGAAATCACCGCAGTATACGATTTCACGTGCCGTACGCTATCCAGCAGGTAAGATTTCGACTTATGCTGATGTCGATCAGTCCCTTATTAAGAGTGTCAAACTGTATGGTGATTTCTTCGGTGTCAAAGATGCAGCCGATATTGAAAAGCTTCTGGTTGGTTTACGCTATGACTATCAGACTGTTCTAGCTAAACTTCAGACGGTCACAATCACTGACTATTTTGCAGGAATGACTGAAGAAGAAGTCGCTAGAGCCATTGTAGCCTAAATGCTATCGAAACAATCAGAAAACAGGATATCATTTTTTACTGAATATAGTAAAATTCCAGTGACAAAATTCTGCAGTCCTTCATTCAAAAGAGAAAAGAGGTTGGGACAAAGCCTCTTTTTTGTTTGAGTCTTTCGAAAAAAGCAAGTCTCAAACTTAGGGCTACAGTAGCAATATCCAGCAGCTTTTATTTTTTTCTCCTTTTGCTTAGCTTTTCTTTTTATGATATGATTGAAGTGTGATAGTTTTGGGAGAGATAGCTAATGAAATATATGACCTTTAATTTTTTACGGCACAAAGAAACCTATCAGATTGTTTATACTGTTGCTTTTATGTTTTCTATTTATGCTTACTTTATCAAACGTTATCTGGTAGATGCTGATTATATCATCGTTACAGTCATGGCTTTGCTGCTGAATGTGGCTGTTTTTGTTTGGCACACCTACCTATGCGGCTGGTCGCGGCAAAGTGTTTTAGCCTTGATAAGTGCGGGGCTTTTTGCTCTGCTTATGCCCCATCAAGCCTATCTTCAGACTTTTGTATCAGATTTCTCCGTGCTTTCTTTCTTTCTGCTTTCTGTTTCGGTTGATCCTAAGCAGGAGGATTTTGTCTCTTTTGTTTTATATGCTAAACTGTTTTTAGCTTTAGCTGTCTTTTTGCTTTATATCAATGGGAAAATCCCTGATGTGACACTTTTTAGGCCGGCTAAGGAGCTTGTCCGTCATTCATACGGCTTCGGTCATCCTAATTCTCTAAGTATGTTTATGACGAGTATTTTCTTGGATTTATCTTTGATTAGAAAAAAACCGTTTCGCTTTTTAGAGACACTAATCTTTGCCTTGGCAGTCATGATGCTGTATGCCGTTACTGACTCAAGAACCGGATTTATTGCTGGTTTGCTGATTCTGTTTTGTACGGTACTTTACCATCCCCTAAATGACTACGAAATTTTGGGCCGTGATTTATTTATTGCCATTCTGACTATTTTTCTGTTAGGTTTGCTCTTATCTGCTGTCTACAGTCCAAATTCTGCTGTTTTGACCTTTTTTAACCGTATTTTTTCCAGTCGTCTCAGCAATGCTCATACCTATTTGGAGGAATACGGTCTCTCCCTTTTCCCTAGAAGCATCGATTCCTTGCATTATGCTAATGGAGCGACGATTTTCAATGAAAATTTTTATGTTGACTCGCTTCTGCGCCAAGGTTTGCTTCTCTATTGTCTTTTCCCTGCTTTGATTGCCCTGCAGACACTGGGGAGGCGCTTTAAGCTTTACCACGCCATTCTGATTCTTTCTGCTTTTTTGACAGCCATGATTGAGGACTACGGGGTTAGCTGTCTGATATTTACCTGTCTTCTTTTTAACTATTTTGCTATTGAAGAAAATAGAGGTCTAAGCTGGCGAGAGAAAAAATATCCTGAAGTCAATTTAAAGAATCTTCTTTCTCGTATGCAGTAAACTGGCCTTGATATCACAAATAACATGCATAGCTCTTTGCTGCTGCATGTTATTTTTTTTAATCTCAGTAATGCTTTTGGGCAGAATAGTTGTTTTATCGAAATAGATGAGGTAAACTAATTTTGTTAAATCGATTTAGCAAAATTGGTTTGAAAAGGAGGAAAGTTATGGTTGGGAAAAAAGATGATAATTGGAGCTCTTCTTTTACATTGGATAATCACCTTTGCTTTTCGCTTTATGTCTGTTCGCGTGAGTTTATCAATTCTTATGATCCCTTTCTTTCAAAGCTTAATCTCACCTATACACAGTATGTGACAATGACGGTACTGTGGGAAGAGCATCAAGCATTGACAAAGCATCTAAAAGAAAGACTATTTCTCGATAGCGGAACATTAACGCCTGTTTTGAAAAAGCTTGAAGAAAAAGGTTTAGTCACTAAAGAAAGATCAAAAAACGATGCGAGAGATGTAGTGGTCACACTGACGGAAACAGGAAAAGCCATGCAAAAAGAGGCTCAAGAATTTCCTGAGGGCATGAGGCAATTGTTTTCAGAGATTAAGCAAAAAGAAGAACTGAATCAGTTGCTTCAGCAGATGGTGACGGTTTTTCAAAATAGACGAAAAAGTAAAGTGTAATGTTGTTAAAATATGAAAATAAAGGAGTTGTTTAAATGGTTAGAATCGTATATGCAACACGCAGCGGGAATGGGGAAAAGATTGTTAAATCACTTAACTGGACTGATGATAGTCTTAAGATTACAGACGGTACCGAAAGGGTAGAAGGCGATTATGTGATTTTTACTTATTCAACAGGAAAGGGTGCTGTTCCAAAGCCCGTTAGGACCTTCCTAGAGGCTAACCCTGGGGTTAAGGCTGTAGTAGGAAGCGGGAGTCTGGAAAACCATGCGGAAACCTTTAGCTTTGCGGCAGATAAAATTAGTGAGGCCTACCATGTTCCGGTGCTTGCTAAGGTCAATGGTTCCGGGACGGCTGAGGATATTAAGCAGATCAGGGAAGCCTTGTCAAACTATTAGAAGAAAATACAGCTGTAAGCTGAAGCTAAAGACAAGCAGTAAATTGAGAAAATTGGCAGTGAATAAGCTAATTAGAAGTAGAGGATACCAATATGGACTATGATGTCATCTTTATCGGAAGTGGTCATGCTAATAATCACGGAGCCCGTATTCTTGCGGCAGCAGGGAAAAAGGTTGCTATGGTTGAAGCTGACAAAATCGGCGGAGTTTGTACTAACTATGGATGCGATGCGAAAATTCTTTTAGATGGGCCATTTGAGCTTTTAGATGGCCTGCTCAATTATTAAGACTTAGGTCTTAAAGCAGATGTGCACATTGACTGGGAGCAGCTTATGGCTCACAAGAGGAAGACTCTCGCAGGTTTCCAAACTGGGGCAGCTGCAATGTTTAAATCCCTTGGAATTGATATCATTTATGGGCGTGGACGTATTGAAGATGAACACACTGTTTCTGTCGATGGTCAGACCTATTCGACCAAAAATATTGTTATCGGAACAGGCGCGCGCAATGCCAAACTGAATATTCCTGGAAAAGAATTAACAAAAGGCAGTACGGAATTTTTAGATTTAGACCGGCTGCCTGAACACATGATAGTGATTGGAGCAGGAGTCATTGGAATGGAGTTTGCTTCAATGGCTTTGTTAGCAGGTAAAAAAGTTACTTTCTTTGAATATGCGGACCGTCCACTGCTGGCCTACCCTGAAAAATATGTTCAAGTGATTGTGGATAAATTTGAATCGCAAGGCGCAGCCTTCCATTTTGAACAAGCGGTCTCGTCAGTTGAAGAAGTAGAAGGTGGTTTGCGCGTATCAACTAAAGATGGCACACGCGCAGTCGGTGATTTTGTCTTGGACGCGACAGGCCGTGTGTTAAATATTGAAAATATAGGCTTAGAAGAATTGGGGATTGAGGCCAGTCCTCGCGGAATTAAGGTTGATAACCATATGCGGACATCTGTGCCAACTATTTATGCCTCCGGTGATATTGTAGATAAAACGATTCCTAAGCTGACACCAACTGCTGAATTTGAATCGAACTATATTGGGCGCGATATCTTAAATCCTCAAGGTCCTGAAATCCACTATCCAGTTATACCAAATCTGGTATTCACTCTTCCTCGAATCGGACAAGTAGGGGTTACTATTGCCCAAGCAAAGGCCAAGCCAGATAAATATAAGTTGGTTGAGATTCCATGGGGCAAACAAAAGGATTGGGTCAATAATCATGAATTAGATTCAGAGTTGGCTTTGATTTTTGACAATGAATCCTATCTAGTAGGAGCAGGAGCTATTTCAAGTCAGGTTGGGGCATGGTTAGACTGGTTAGCGCCAGTTATTGAGAAGAGGATGACTGCTAAGGATTTAAACAGCCTGATCATGTCTTTTCCTACCCAAACCTATATGCTTTGGTCTACATTAGCAGCATTACTCAAAACGGAGTAAAGGGAAATGCTTCCTCTTAGGTAAGCTGTTCCCTTACAGACTCAATTACTAACTATAGACTTTCTAAAATTCTTAATATCAAAAAACTTCTGTTTTAATTTTAACTAAACAGAAGTTTTTTGATATGGTAACAGTAAAAAGATTGCTGTCATCATGATGGCAGCAATCAATTAGAGGGCCCCAGATGACTGAGGCTTTGCAGTCTTTACAGCCTGCCGCACCCTTCTAGTCGTTTTGGCAGGGGTGCGCAGACGAAATCAGAGATTTCTGGCTTACCGCCATTTTCACTTTGTGTTTTTAACGGGCTTTGTATCTTGCTATAATAATTATTCGAAGTCAGCTTTGTTTTTGATGTCAGCATATTCTTCAGGGACTTCTTTAGCCAAAACAGTATCATAAGACGGCAACTCGATGTTTTGACCGTATTTATTTTTCAGCGCAGTGGTCACAAGACGGTAAGCCAAGTTTGCATTGCGCGACAGAAGGGGACCGTGAAAATAACTGCCGAAAACATTCTTATAGTGCATCCCTTCAGTACCGTCTTCATGATTATTGCCTTTGCCGTAGACACACATGCCTAGCGGTTTTTCATCATCGGCCAGAAAAGTGCGTCCTTGATGGTTTTCAAAACCGTAATAGGTTTCATCAAACTCGTCATTATAAATTTTGATATCACCGATATAGCGGTTATTATCCTGATTAAGCGTATAGTGCCCCATTACCCCTATACCGTCTATTTTTCGGCCGTCAGCTTGTATATAATACTGTCCCAACAGCTGAAAACCGCCGCAAATTGCCAGCATCACACCGTCATTGTGAATGAAGCGGCTGATAGACTCTTTCTTGGACGGTAAATCGTGAGCAACAATGGCCTGTTCATAATCCTGACCGCCGCCAAAGAAAGCTAAATCATACTTATCGGCTGGGAAGTCATCCCCTAAGGAGATGATATCAACAGTCATCTTAGCGCCTAATTTTTCAGCAACATATTTGAGCATGAGAACATTGCCGTTATCTCCGTAAGTATTAAGAAGGTTACCGTAAAGATGGGCAAGCCTTAATTCATAAAGATATTCCTTGTTATCAGGAGACTGCAGAGAAGTGTAGGTCATCAGTCCATCTCCTTTCTTACAGCGTGTCGGTTGGCCAGCAGTTCGCGGAATTCCAGCATCGCCGTATAGGTTGCTAAAATATAGGCATGCTGACAGTCCTGTGCTTCAATAAGTGTTATAATATCGGTCAGCTGAGGCGCTTCTGTAATACTGTCCTCGGCATAACCGGTGACTCGCAGCCGTCTGGCGATTTCTGAATGGCGGACACCGCCGGCAAAAATTTGGGGAATAGGCATCTTCACAATGCGCTCAAAGTCTGCATCCCAAATCCAGCTGGTATCGATACCATCTGCATAATTCGCATTTAGCAGAACAGAAAGTGTGAAGGGATAAGGAGCCAGCTCAATCATTTCAAGAGCCTGACTGGCTCCGACCGGATTTTTAATAAGAACAAGGGTACAAGATTTATTACCGATTTTGAATGTTTCCTGCCGGCCAAATACTGCCCGGCTTTTATTGAAACCGGATTTAATCTGATCTGGCTCAATACCGAAAAATTCTGCAACAGAAACGGCAGCCAAAGCGTTGTAGACATTATAAAGCCCGCCCACATTGACCGAGTAGGTCTGACCATCAATGATAAATTCAGAGCTGGTATTGGTAACTGCTGTTAGTTCAGTCAGTTTATAATCCAGTTCAGGTCGCCGGAAACCGCAGTTTTCACAGATATAATCGCCTAAATTAGCATAGGTGCTGAGTTTGAATTTTAAAATATGCTGACAATTCGGGCAGAGCACTCCTTCGGTATTATAATGAGCCAGCTGGGGTGACTGCATTTTTGTTGCGAAACCATAATATTTAACAGGATTAATCAGCTTCTGAGAATTAAAGAGCGGACTGTCCCCATTAGCCAGTATTGTCGCCTGAGGAGCCTTTGCAGCGCCAGCTAAAATCATTTGGTAGGTTGTGTAAATTTCCCCATAACGATCCATCTGATCACGAAAAATATTAGTAAATACAAAGAGGCTGGGTGTGATGTACTGTGTCACTTTAGCCAAACTAGCCTCGTCAATCTCTAATACAGCTATTTTTTTGGCACCGGCATGCGCTTTAGCGGTCAAAAAGGTTGAAACAATCCCTGAAATCATGTTGGCACCACTTGGATTGGTGACGATACTGCCAAATGCCTCTTTTAAAATACCGACAGTCAGTGCAGTTGTCAGTGTTTTGCCGTTAGTACCGGTTATGACAACAATCTCATAATCTTTGGCAATAGTATCTAAAATGTGTTTATCAAATTTAAGAGCCAGACGACCGGGAAAAGTTGAACCGCGTCCTAATTTTTTCAAAATAAAATTGGCTGCCCGACCAGCCGTTATTCCCATAATAGTATTTAACTTCATAATTTCATTTTATCACAAAATAATATTTGTTGATACAGAAAATCTCAACATATCGTGTTATAATAGAAATGCATATTAAAAGAAAGAGATAAACGTATGAGTCATTTAACATCTATTGACGCTAAGTTTTGGGCGAGCCTGTTTGAAAGCCCCTGGCTTTTTGTCATTCATGTCTTGGATATTCTAATTGTCGCTTGGCTGATTTACAAATTTATTAAGGTTTTGGCCGGTACTAAGATTATGTCTCTGGTTCAGGGAGTTTTACTGTTTATTGTTTTTAGATTTGTGGCAGAGTGGATTGGCTTTACAACGATTACCTACTTGATGAATCAGGTTATCACTTACGGTGTGATTGCCGCAGTTGTCATTTTCGCTCCGGAAATCCGTTCAGGCTTAGAGAGATTCGGACGGACGACACAGGTCTTTCTGCAGAAGCAGCAGCTCAGTGATGAAGAGAAAATGATTGAGGCCTTAGTTGATGCTGCGGCTTATATGAGCCCCCGTAAAATCGGAGCTCTGATTTCAATTGAACGGACGCAGACCCTGCAAGAATATATTTTGACTGGGATACCGTTGGATGCAGATATTTCCAGCCAATTGTTAATCAATATTTTTATTCCCAACACACCGCTTCATGATGGAGCGGTGATTATCCGGGGAAATAAAATTGCTGTATCTTCAGCCTATCTCCCTTTGTCCGAATCAACAGCCATTTCAAAAGAATTTGGGACACGTCACCGGGCAGCAATCGGCTTATCCGAGCATTCTGATGCCCTGACAGTTATTGTTTCCGAAGAAACAGGTGCCATATCAGTTGCTGCGAAAGGGGAGTTTCTGCATGATTTAAGTTTGGACAATTTTGCGGCTGTTCTGCGAACCCAATTCATGGTTGAGCAGGACGAACAAAAAACGTGGTATAAACGGTTATTAAGAAGGAGGAAAAAAAGATGAAAAAGCTTTTTAACAGCCATGTCTGGCTAGCGCTTGTTTCCATTTTTCTCTCTGTGCTTCTTTTTTTAACAGCTGCTGCCAGTCAGTATAACAATTCTGGCACTCAGACCTCCGGTCTTGCGGAAACCTATACGCATACCTTGTCTGATGTTCCGATAGATATCAAGTATGACAGTGATCAGTACTTTATCAGCGGTTATTCCTACGAAGCAGAGGTCTATTTAACCTCAACCAACCGTGTTAAACTAGATTCTGAAATAAACAGTGATACAAGAAGTTTCAAAGTTGTGGCTGATTTAACAGGACTTTCAACTGGGACGACAACTGCTCCCCTGCAGGTGACCGATTTGCCTTCCGGAATGACAGCAGCGGTTTTACCGGAGAATATCTCGGTAACCATTGGCAAAAAAAAGACAAAAACCTTCCCTGTTCAGGGCCAGGTGGAAAGCAATCAATTTGCTGCTGGCTATGCTCTGAAAAAAGTTTCGGTTAATCTGACAGAAGTAGAGGTGACCAGCGACGAAACCACTATCGAACAGGTTGACCATGTCATTGCCCGTCTCCCGGAAGATGAGGTGCTGGACAGTGACTACAGCGGCAGAGTTACGCTGCAGGCCGTTGCTTCAGACGGAAAAATTTTAGCCAGTGTTATTGAACCTGCTAAGGCTACTCTGACAGTCAATGTTAAGAAATTAACCAAAACGGTGCCGCTGACGGTCAAAACTACAGGGACCTTGGCCAGTAATTTAGAGTCCGTTGACTATAAACTAAGTCAGGATACAGTAACGATTTCGGGGACTCAGGAAGCTTTGGATGCTGTTGATCAGGTTGTGGCTGAAATTGATATTTCTGATGTGACAAAGGATACCAGCAAGACACTCAATCTGTCTGCTGATAATGTCACTGTCGATCCTTCGGCGGTTACTGTTGAGTTGACAACCAAGAAAAAATAATAGATAATAACAAAGACTATTGAATGGAGGAAGCGAAAAATTCGCTGAAAAATTATGGGAAAATACTTTGGCACAGACGGTGTACGCGGTGAAGCTAATGTGGAATTGACACCGGAATTAGCTTTTAAACTCGGACGTTTCGGCGGCTACGTTCTCAGCCAGCACGAAGCAGACCGTCCGCGTGTTTTTGTTGCACGCGATACCCGAATATCGGGTGAAATGTTGGAATCTGCCCTTGTTGCAGGTTTGCTGTCTGTTGGGATAGAAGTCTACAAGTTAGGTGTTTTAGCGACACCAGGTGTGTCTTATCTTGTGCGTACTGAAAAAGCCAGTGCGGGTGTCATGATTTCTGCCAGCCATAACCCGGCCTTGGATAACGGTATCAAATTTTTTGGAAGTGACGGTTTTAAACTGGATGATGACCGTGAACTGGAAATCGAAACGCTTTTAGAAGCCGAGACTGATCTTCTGCCGCGTCCGTCAGCTCAGGGACTGGGAAGAGTAGTCGACTATCCGGAAGGTCTGCGTAAGTACGAAAAATTTCTGATTTCAACAGGCAGTGACTTAGCCGGTATGAAAGTGGCTCTGGATACTGCCAACGGAGCTGCTGCTGTGACAGCCAGAGATATTTTTCTCGATTTAAACGCTGATATTACAGTGATCGGGGAAAAACCAGACGGCCTCAATATCAATGACGGCATCGGCTCTACCCACCCTGAACAGCTTCAGGAAACAGTTCAAAAAACAGCTGCTGATGTTGGTCTGGCCTTTGATGGAGACAGCGACCGCCTTATAGCAATCGATGAGAACGGTCAGATTGTTGACGGCGATAAGGTCATGTATATTATCGGCAAATATCTTTCAGAAAAAGGTGAGCTGGTTCAAAATACCATTGTGACAACGGTCATGTCTAATCTGGGCTTCCATAAAGCTCTGGACAGCCAAGGAATCAATAAAGTGATTACAGCAGTGGGTGACCGTTATGTTGTGGAAGAAATGCGTAAATCAGGCTATAATCTTGGCGGTGAACAGTCAGGCCATGTGATTATTATGGATTACAACACAACCGGTGATGGCCAGCTGACGGCTATTCAGCTGACAAAAGTCATGCGGGAGACAGGTAAAAAATTATCTGAACTAGCTGCAGAAGTGACCATCTATCCGCAAAAACTTGTCAATATCCGTGTCGATAACAAAATGAAGGAAAAAGCGACAGAAGTGCCTGCTATTGCTGCTGTTATAGAAAAAATGGAAGCAGAGATGGGCGGCAACGGCCGGATTTTGGTCAGGCCAAGCGGAACTGAGCCGCTTCTGCGCGTGATGGCAGAAGCTCCGACAGACGAACAAGTCGCTTATTATGTCGATACTATCGCAGAAGTAGTTCAAGCAGAAATTGGTATCGAGTAGGCACTTATCGGTAACAATACGTGCAGAGAACAAGCACTGCACACTGAATCCTACGATGTCATGCCATACTGATAAGAAAAAACGGCTCATTATCAACTGTAGAGACTAGATGACAAGTGATTTAATCATAAGACTAGAGAGAGGGCCAGATTGGTTCTCTCTTTTGATGTTGAGGGCGCTAAAAGCCGTGTCTTAAAGTATGCCTCTTCCTAAGGCCAAACATATGCGTTTGATGACCTTAATAAGATTGTTTGTGACTTCTAGGTTTAGCGCTGGAGTAAGACTGTCCAAAGGCATTGATTATCTTGAGTCCCTATTTTTAAACGTTTTAAAGACAGTCTGAAAAACTGGATTGACCGCTTCAAAGCTATCGCCTATTAAGTCAAAGAAGCAGTCAGATTTTTCTCCTGAAAGTGAAAGGAAGGAAAGCCCAGGCTTAAAGGTTAATTCCTTCAGCTTACGAATGGCGGCTTTAGAAAGCCAGACTTTGCCGTTTGTCTTTGATAAGGAGGGTAAGATACAGAAGTATAGCATAGTCTGACTTAGAACGGATTTCAATGTGTGTTCGGTTGCTTTGAGTTATAGATTATATGGGATTTTTTGTGTAGTCAAAAAGACTCCACAATCTCTGTCGGGGTGTCCCCACTACAGAAATTATAGAGCCAAATTATAAGATTGTTTTAAATACCTCATTTGTCAAATTAAGTTAGACATTTTGATGTTAGTCAGAAAAACGTGATAAGGTGTTTTGTAGTTCAATGATTTTCTTGAAATTCTATTTCTCTTATCAGCTATAGCTGATAAACATTTTTGAGAAATGCCGCTGAAGTCCATTTGCTTAGGAAGTCCGTGTCGTCTTAATAAGTCATTAGAATGTTCATTTAGAACGCGTTAACCCGGACATCCTGGATCCGCAAAGAATATGTCAATGTCATGTTTATTGGAAATGGACTGCCAATTCGAGAATTCTTTCCCGCAATCAAAAGTAATGGACTTAAAGAGATGTTTTGGAAACTGTGACATCTACTTACTGACTGAATACTCAATATCACTAGCTTTTCGTCCATTGGTTTGAAGTGTGATAATCGTTTTGACTGCTTCTCAACTAGCGTAATAACGGCACTTTTGTGATTCTTACCAACAATGGTATCCCCTTCAAGATGACCAAATTCAGTATCAAACTCTGGATACATTTCAGCACGTTGACGAATATCTCTGCGAAACGCTTGTTTTCCGCGAGTTTCTTTCTTCCCATTGGACTTTCGTTTCCCTTGCCAAGGTAAATCTTTTTTATCGATGATACCCCGGTCAGCTAAGCAATAAAGGGTTCTCATAGAACAAGGAATTTTATCAGGATGAGTCCCTTTTATCACATCGAGACTCCACCCCAATTCTAAACGTGATTGGATAAAGTCTTGTACTGGCTTTGTGAGTTGGGTGTTTTTCCGACCACAACGCTTCTTGTTGGCTTTGTAGCGTTCATAATAGTCATAAGCCGAATGACCAGCTTTTAGGAAAGAAAGAACATTATAAATCGTTTGACGTGCTCTGACAAGTGACTTGGAAATATCGCAAACTTTCTTCCCTGCTTGGTAATATGCCTCTATCATTACGAGTTCATTTGTGGTAAGATGAGTGTAGGTCATTTATGTTAGTTCCTTTCAGACAAATGTGGTAGTTTATCTGAGCCTAACATAGATGGCTTTTTCTGTCTAGCTTAATTATACAAATTGGGATAAAAAACTGTTTTTTATGTGGTATTATATGGTATAATCGTAGCAGAATAGAAATTTTTGTAATATTCTGACTAGTTGATATTATAAAGGATAAAGGATTTTTATCTATGAAAAGAAAGTCTTATTTTTGGGCAAAAAAGCGTGAAGACAGCGGTCGACTGCTTTGGCTTTCTCTGATGCAGCATTTAGAAGACACAAAGAATGTAGCTGGCCTGTTGTGGGAACATTGGTTAGGAGACGGGCAAAAGCGATTGATTGAAGAGTCATTAGAAAGTGCTTATAAAGCAGAAGATTTAGGCAAACGAGTTGCTCAATTTTTAGCTGCAGTGCATGACATAGGAAAGGCTACACCAGCTTTTCAGACTCAAAAAGGCTATTCAAATTCTGAGGATTTAGATCTGCAACTTTTAGAAAAGTTAGAACGATCGGGTTTTGAAGGAATCAGTTCTCTTCAATTGGCTAAACCTAGGCAAAGTCACCATAGTATTGCCGGTCAGTACCTTTTATATAGATATGGAGTCAGGGAAGACCTTGCGACCATCATTGGCGGCCACCATGGCAAACCGATTGATTCTACTGAAGATTATAAAAGTCAGGGTCAATCGTATCCAACTAATTATTTTCAAATTCAAGACTCGGAGAATAAAATTCATCAAAAATGGGAGCAAGCCCAGAGAAATATTTTTAACTGGGGATTAGAGGTTAGCGGCTTTACAAGCGTTGAGGATTTGCCTAAGGTTAAACAGCCTGCTCAGGTTATTTTATCTGGAGTTCTCATTATGGCTGACTGGATTGCTAGCAATGAAGATTATTTTCCTTTGTTATCGGTTGATGATGCAGAAGTAAGTGATCCATCAAACAGAATACAAATTGGTTTTTCTGAGTGGAAGAAAACGCGTTTGTGGGAACCCGCAGATCTTATTGACTTTGAAAAGGTTTATAAAAGCCGTTTTGGTTTTAAGCCTAGAGATGTGCAGACTGTACTTGCGGATACGATCGTTAATACAAGAAAACCTGGGATCTTTATTTTAGAAGCTCCGATGGGTGTAGGGAAAACAGAAGCCGCTTTAATAGCAACAGAACAGCTGGCAGCTAAAACAGGAAGAAATGGGATCTTTTTTGGCTTACCTACTCAAGCAACTTCCAATGGGATTTTTCGCAGAATAGAAAAGTGGCTTGAAAGCATCCGAAAAGACCTAGAAGAAAATGAAAATGTTTCTATTCATCTCGTGCATGGTAAAGCCCAACTGAACGAAGCCTTTTCAGAGTTACCAACTGCTAGTAATATCAATAGCGATTACTTTGAAGAGAATGGTAGCGTTATTGTTAATCAGTGGTTTTCCGGCAGAAAGACTGCTTCATTAGATGACTTTGTTATCGGTACAGTTGATCAGTTTTTGATGGTAGCCTTAAAACAAAAACATCTTGCTTTACGGCACTTGGGCTTTAGTAAAAAAGTCGTGATTATTGATGAGGTGCATGCCTATGATTCCTACATGAACCAGTATTTGCTGGAAGCAATCCGCTGGATGGGTGCCTATGGTGTACCAGTTATCATTTTATCGGCAACCTTGCCTGCTGAAAGAAGAGTGGAACTGTTAAAAAACTATATGCTTGGTCTGGGGAAAGAGTTTAATAAAAAAGAAAGAAAAGAGCTAGCTGAAAATTTAAAAACCGATGCTTACCCTTTGGTTACCTATAACGATGGGAATGACGTTTATCAAATAAAAGACTTCCGACAGAGTGAAAACAAAACGATTACAGTTGAAAGGCTGAAAGAAGAGGAGTTACTGGAGACCGTAGAAAAAGAACTTCTGGATGGAGGAGTCCTTGGTCTTATTATCAATACAGTGAAGAGAGCTCAGGAACTAGCCAAAACTTTTGCAGAAAAATTTGGTGAAGATATGGTAGATCTCTTGCACTCAGGCTTTATTGCAACACAGAGAATGCAAAAAGAAAAGGAACTCCTGAAGATAATTGGCAAAAAAGCCCAAAGGCCTAAACGAAAAATTATTATTGGAACGCAGGTCATTGAGCAGTCTTTAGATATTGATTTTGACGTATTGATTAGTGACTTAGCACCGATGGATTTGTTAATTCAGCGGGTGGGACGACTGCACCGACATGATATAAAAAGGCCAACAAAGCACAAAGAGCCTCGATTCTATGTATTGGGAACTAGTGAGAGTTTGGATTTTGAAGAAGGGTCTTCCTTTGTTTACGGTGATTATCTCTTAGCCAGAACACAGTATTTCTTGCCAGATTCTATCCATTTACCCGCAGATATTTCTCCACTTGTTCAGAAGGCATATGATTTTGAACAAGAGATTAACTTCGGGGATAAATTAAATGTCAGATACATTGAGGCACAGAAGGAATACAAAGTTAAAATTGAAAGTAAAGAAACCAAGGCTAAGAATTATCGAATTGACAATCCCGTTTTGAAGCCGTCTAGAAGACGTCCAGAAAATCTTATAGGCTGGCTAAAAAAACCTAATCCTGACGAGAGTGAGGAAAAAGCATATGCGCAGGTCAGAGATAGTGAAGATACCATTGAAGTTGTTGCTTTAAAAGTAGTGGAGAGTGGGTATGGTTTATTTGGAGAAAATAAAGATATTTCAGCTGATATTACGGCCTCTAATCTAGCCAAACAGGTCGCACAGAATACATTGCGATTACCTTTAGCCTTATCCAAATCTTATAATGCTGATAAAACAATTAAAGAGCTTGAAGAATATCATATGAGACATTTGCCTGATTGGAGCAACTCTTCATGGCTAAAAGGTTCGCTGGGGGTTATCTTTAACGAAGATAATGAGTTTACGCTAAATGGTTTTAGGTTAAAATATGACGAAAAATATGGGCTGCAAGCAGAAAGGGTGTGATGGGTTTGAGCCGCTTTAATTTACTAGATGAGCCTTGGATTTCAGTTGTTTATGATGAGAGAGGACATACCAAAGAGGTGTCTTTCTTGGAATTATTTGCTCATGCTCACCAATATAAGGACTTAGCTGGCGATACAAAAACGCAGGATTTTGCTGTGTTGAGAGTTCTTTTGGCCGTCTTACATACAGTTTTCTCAAGATTTGATGCAGATGGGAACCCTTATGACTGTCTCGAAGTAGATGAGCGTTTAAGACAAATTGAAAAAGTTGATGAGGAAGATATTGAGGACTACAGCGATGCTTTGTATGAAACTTGGGTAAATCTTTGGGAACAAGGACAATTCCCAGAAATTGTCAGCCAATACTTAGAAAAGTGGCGTGACCGATTTTATCTTTTTGATGAAGACCATCCTTTTTTTCAGGTGAGGAAAGAGGATATTGATAAAGATAAAATCAGCAAAGCGAAGGCAAGTTCTATTTCAGGTAAAAATATTGATAGAACAATTTCAGAAAGTGGAAATAAAATTGCCCTGTTTTCTCCTAAAACTAATAAAAATAAGGAAGTATTAAGGGCGTCTGAAGTAGCAAGATGGCTGCTTACTTTTCAAGGATATTCAGGATTATCTGATAAAGTTATTTTTGGACAGGAAAAATATAAATCCTCAAAAGGCTGGCTGTTTGATATCGGAGGGCTTTATATTAAAGGAAATAGTTTATTTGAAACCTTGATGCTAAACTGTATTTTGGATTATGACGAAAAGGATAATCTTATTCATATTCAGCTGCCTTGCTGGGAAAACAGCAGCAGTGATTTAATAGATGGTTATCTTTACCATAATAAAATGAGCAATATTGCTAGCTTGTATACAATTTGGAGTAGAGGGGTCTATATTAATCCTGATATAGATTTAAGTTCTCCGTTTTCATTTGAGATAGTAAAATTACCAGATATTAATCATCAAGATAATTTTTTGGAACCTATGAGTCTATGGAGATATAATCAGACCGGTGGGAATAAAGATACTTATACACCGCAAAAACATTCATTAAATCAATCTTTATGGCGCTCTTTTGGGCTTTTGGCAATTAAAGATACTGCAAGTAATTTAAGAAAGCCTGGAATAATTGATTGGCTAAAGGGGATTGAAAAAGAAATTGGAAATAAGAATATCATTATTTATGCTGTTAGTATGCAGGAAGATGGTAATGCTACATCATGGGTTCCCACTGACGAAATCACTGACTATCTTTCCATCAATGAACTTGTACTGGCTGATTTAGAGGAAGGCGGTTGGGTTCCTCGAATTAATGATACTGTGGAAGAAACTAAAAAAGTCATCTCCAAAACTTATAAAAAATATATTGATGATATAAAGGAAATACGCAATATCTCCTCAAATTCATTTACAAGTCAGAAAATCGAAGAGTTATATTTCAAAATTGATCAGCCTTTCAGACAGTGGCTAGCCAGTATTCAGCCTAATGATGAAAAAGATGTGAAAGTGATGGATTGGCGAAAAACCTTAAAAAATCTTGTAGAAGATGAAGCCAAGACGCTGTTGTCTAATGGCGGAAATAGAGATTATATCGGAATTGTTGAAGGTAAATCTGTGAAGAATATCGCAACAGCCTACAATGAATTTAGTTATTGGCTCAGTCAAAATTTAAAATAAAGGAGGGATAAGATGCCAGAACAAAAGAAAGTAAAGGTTGCTTCAACAACGAGTAAAATTCTAATAAAATTAAGTAAGCAAAAGAATACATCATCAGGAAAAGCTATGTTGGCAAGATTGCGTCAATCTATTGGAAAGCCAATCAGTGAGACAGTGGCTGTTTGGCCTATTTTGTTTGAAGATTTACCAGAGGAATTTTTAGGATGTAATGGACATACTAGCTATGAAGAATGGGCTATTTTGACCACACTACAACTCTATGCCTTGCATCAACAAAGTCTATCTTACAGCGTACTTGCTGGAGACGAAAATAAGTATCAAAATATTGGCTGTTCATTTAGACAGCTTCGTCAAGGTGAGGATACGACAGCACTAGACAGAAGATTTAATGTCACAACAACATCATCGACATTTGAAGAATTAGTTTATCATTTAAGACATCTAATCACCTTATTAAAATCAAAATCACCTGAAACCAAGGTGGCTTATGCCAAGTTATCAGAAGATCTATATTGGTTTTTAAGAGGTTATCAGGAAAGAGTCCGCTTATCTTGGGCAAGGGACTACTATAAACGCAATTTTAAAGGAGAAAAAGACAATGACAACTAACCAACACTTATTTTTAGACATTCATGCTATTCAAACACTTCCACCATCAAATATTAACAGAGATGATACAGGAAGCCCTAAAACAGCTCAATATGGCGGTGTCAGACGTGCCAGAGTTAGTTCGCAATCGTGGAAGAGAGCAATTAGAAAGTATTTTTCTGATAATAGTGAACAAAACAATATTGGTGTGAGAACTAAGGATATCGTTAGATATGTAGCAGATAAGATTATTGGACTGGATTCATCAATTGTTGATGAAGATGCTTTGAACAAAGCTAATAAGATTTTACACGATGGAGCAGGGATTAAGACTAAAGACTTTAAAGCAAAAGCATTATTCTTTTTAAGTGATGTTCAAGCCAAAAAATTAGCTCAAGCTGCAATTGATAATATTACTGACAAAAAAGAATTGAAAAAAATCATGAAATCCACTCCAGCTGTTGATATCGCTCTATTTGGCCGAATGGTGGCAGATGATCCATCTTTGAATGAAGACGCTTCATCACAGGTTGCTCACGCCATTTCGACACATGCCGTGCAGACGGAATTTGACTTCTATACGGCAGTGGATGATTTAGCTCCCGAAAATAATGCGGGAGCCGGAATGCTGGGAACGATTGAGTTTAACTCCTCAACTTTATACCGTTATGCCAATGTAGCTGTTCACGACTTGATGAAGCAGCTAGGTGATAAGGAAAGTCTCGTTAATTCTTTAAGTCTGTTTATTGAAGCCTTTGTTAAGTCTCTTCCGACAGGGAAGGTAACATCATTTGCCAATCAAACATTACCGCAAGCTCTGGTTGTGACGTTGAGAAATGACCGTCCAATTAGTCTTGTCAGTGCCTTTGAAAAACCGGTGAAATCAACAGAAGGCTATGTGGTTCAATCCATTGAAAAATTAGCAAATGAATTCGTTAAGGTAGAGAAGTTTGTCAATAAACCAATGCTGACCTTCTATATTACTTTGGAAGATGTAGAAGAATTAAAAAACATTGAAGGTATTGAAAAGAATTCTGTATCCGAACTGTTGAGTGATTTTTCTAAAGAAGTGTCACAGTTAATTTAAGAGTAGGTGAATAAAATGAAAACCATTTTATTAAAACTGGCTGGTCCTTTACAATCGTGGGGAACCAGTTCACATTTTGAGACTAGGCATACAGATTTTTATCCGTCAAAAAGTGCGGTGATTGGATTGATTGCTGCCAGTCTTGGCTACCTCAGAGATGAGGAAGAGAAGCTTCAGCGGTTAAATGATTTGGATTTTGCTGTTCGGGTAGATCAGCAAGGTAAACTATTACGGGATTATCATACTGCGAAAAAGTATAAAAGCAATGGGGAGTTTGAAAGAACTTATGTAACCAATCGCTATTATTTAGAAGATGCTGTGTTTATCATTGCCATTTCGCATAAAGATGATGTATTGATGTCAACTATTGAAGAAGGTTTGAAAAATCCATACTTTCAGCTTTTTATGGGAAGACGAAGTCTTCCATTGAATGCTGACTTTCTTTTGAAAATGACATCCGATAGTGCCCTAGACAGTTTGAAACAAGTGGAATGGCAAGCTTCCGAATGGTTCATGAAAAAACACTCTAGGGAATCTAGTTTTAGCTTAGAAATTTATGCAGATAACTACCTGTTAGAGAAAGAAGCCTACCAGCTACGGCAGGACAGAGTTATATCATTTTCTCAAAAGGCAAGAAAATTCGGCTTTCGCTACGAGACAAGAGATTATGTCACTGTTCTCAATCCCATGGCCAAAGAAAATGAAACAGAACATGATGTTTTTGGCAGTATAGGAGATGGATAAATATGTATATTTCAAGAGTAGAAATCGACAGAAATAATCGGCGAAAAATTAAAGATCTAAAGAATATTGAGTCTTATCATGGCTGGGTGGAGCAAAGTTTTCCTGATGAAATTAAACAAGAAATTCGCACTAGAAAACTGTGGCGCATTGACCAATTACAAGGCAAGCAATATCTGATTATTGTAAGCCAAGAAAAACCTAATTTAAAACGACTTGAAAAGTATGGCGTAGCAAATAGTGCTCAGACTAAGATGTACGATCATTTTTTAAATTCCTTAAAAGAGGGGGAACGGATGCGGTTTCGTCTTGTCCTCAATCCAGTCATCTCTCGGACGTCGAAGGATAACAATCACAAAAGAGGTGTCCTCATGCCTCATGTTACAATTGAACATCAGATGGAATATTTACTAAATCGTTCTGAGAAAAATGGTTTTACATTGCGAGAAGATGATTTTTCGATTGTTGAAAGAGGTTATGAGATTTTTAATAAAACTAATTCAAAATCTATTAGGCTTATCAAAGTGGTTTATGAAGGAATTTTAACCGTAAATGATGTTGAGCTGTTTAAAAAGGCTTTAACAGAGGGTGTCGGTAAAAAGAAAGCTTATGGTTTTGGGATGATGACAGTTATTCCTGTAGGTGAGTAAAGATGAAGGAAAAATTTGGTGCAAAGAAAACCTCTTTGAAAGAACTCCCTAAAATAAGTGATAGGGTCAGCTTTATTTATGTTGAGCATGCCAAGATAAATAGGGTCGACAGTGCCATTACTGTTGCAGACAGCAGAGGGATTGTTAGAATACCAGCTGCGATGATCGGTGTCCTTTTGCTTGGTCCTGGTACTGATATCAGCCATCGTGCGATAGAACTAATCGGAGATACTGGGACCAGTATAGTCTGGGTCGGTGAGCGTGGTGTACGTCAATACGCTCATGGCCGATCTTTAGCGCATTCAACACGATTTTTGGAAAAGCAAGCTAAGTTAGTGTCTAATTCACGTTCACGCCTGAAAGTAGCCCGGAAAATGTACCAGATGAGATTTCCGAATGAAGATGTCTCAGCATTGACAATGCAGCAATTGCGCGGACGAGAAGGTGCCAGAATTCGAAAAGTGTATAGCCTGCAAGCTAAAAAATATAAGATCCCTTGGACGAAGCGGGAATATAATCCTGAAAATTTTGAAGATGGAACACCAGTCAATCAGGCCTTATCCGCTGCTAATGTTGCTTTGTATGGATTAGTGCACAGCATTATAGTAGCTTTAGGTGCATCGCCTGGATTGGGATTTGTTCATACTGGTCATGATTTATCTTTTGTCTATGATGTGGCGGATTTATATAAAGCAGAAACCACCATTCCGGTTGCTTTTGAAATAGCTGCAAATAGCGCTCCAGAAGATGATATTGGAAAGCTAACCAGACTTAGAGTCAGGGATTCTTTTGTGGATGGGAAATTGATGGCTCGGATTGTTAAAGATATCCAGTATTTATTAGATATAGAAAAGTCAGAAGAATTGTTAGTAGACGTATTGGCTTTATGGGATGATAAAGAAAGATTGGTCAAACATGGGGTGAATTACGAGGAGAACTTTTAATATGCCATTAACGGTGATAACTGTAACAAATGTTCCTCCTTCCTTAAAAGGAGATTTAACAAAATGGATGCAAGAGATTGCGACTGGTGTTTATGTCGGAAATTTTAATACAAAGGTTCGAGAACAGTTGTGGGAAAGGGTTCGAGATAATGTTGGCAACGGAGAGGCAACAATCAGCTATTCCTATAGAAATGAAATCGGCTATCAATTTGATACTGTAAATGCTCAAAAGAAAGTTGCGGATTACGATGGTATTCCTTTGGTCATGTTACCATCTAGCTTGGATACTGCTAGCAGAGAACCTAAATTAGGTTTTAGTGATGCTGCTAGATTTAGAAAGATCAGAAAATATACAACACCTGTTAAAAATAGTAATACTCCCCCGAGCCCTTATGTAGTTGTCGATATCGAAACGGATGGACTAAATGAACATGAAAATACTATTATAGAAATAGGAGCAATTAAAGTTAATCAAAATCAGATCGAAGAATTTGAGTATTTAGTGCACTACGGTAAGACGCTACCAAAGAGTATAAGCCGGCTGACCGGGATAAGTCAGGAACTTTTGAATCGTGAAGGCATGGCCCTTTCGACTGTATTACAAGAATTTTTAAATTTCATCGAAAACCTGGACCTGATTGGTTATGGTATTAATTTCGATATAAAATTTATAAATAGGGAATTAGCGCAATTAAATTATCCTTTGTTGAAGAATAGAACGCATGATTTAATGAGAACTGTAAAAAATGAAAAGCTATTTTTACCTAATTACAAACTCCAAACAGTACTAAAGGCATATGGTATCGAAGAGAAAGTACCTCACAGGGCTCTTCCAGATTCAAAACTCATTTATAAGCTATCTACTAAAGTAAATAAATTTTGGAAGAAGTTTAATCATGAATAGCGACTTTATTGGGATCTTTTAGTATTTTACCCGCACACGCGGGGGTGATCCCAAAAGCCACCGAAGAAGACCTCAAAGAGTTGCATTTTACCCGCACACGCGGGGGTGATCCCATCTACTAAGCCAGCTGGAAGATAAAGATGAAATTTTACCCGCACACGCGGGGGTGATCCTACCTTTTCACTTAGTTCTGCTTTTAGATTATCATTTTACCCGCACACGCGGGGGTGATCCCCTAAAACTATCCGGTTTACCCATCTTTTGATAATTTTACCCGCACACACGGGGGTGATCCCTGGTGCCAAATGATATGCTGCTTGATTGACTGATTTTACCCGCACACGCGGGGGTGATCCTATCCGTCAAGGGAACATCTATGTCGTTCTGAAATTTTACCCGCACACGCGGGGGTGATCCCGGTTGATTAATTAGTTGTTGATGAAATGTTTTATTTTACCCGCACACGCGGGGGTGATCCTACTGCCCAACCTTGCCGAGTGTCCAATTCTTGATTTTACCCGCACATGCGGGGGTGATCCCGAAAAAGGAGACGAAGAATAATATGTTTGGAAATTTTACCCGCACACACGGGGGTGATCCCGGCGAAGTTACCATCAGGGCAAGCGTCTTTGAATTTTACCCGCACACGCGGAGGTGTGCTCCTGCCGGAATTTTTCTACCATTGGTCAAGTTCCTTAAGGGATTTTCTTGAAAAAATGTTTTAATCGGCTATAGTTAGAGAGTGATTTCAGCTGTTTTTCTCAAAAAGTGCAAGCTAAAATAACATCTTACTTTGTCATTTCTTTGATAGGGCGTTAAGTGATATGGCAATAGATAAACTTGCTGATTTTGGGCTAATTTGTAATTGTAATATTTGTACACTCAAAAAGACCCCACAATCTCTGTTGGGGGTTCCCCGCTACAGAAATTATAGAGCCACTTAAATTTAGGCTAAGTCCGTTTTAGGTATTTTCAAATAGTTCAAATCGTTTTAGCAGTCTGAGCTATCATAGCCAGTTTCTTTTGGCGCTCTTGATCACTGTTCTTTTCGATCCCAGTTAGTTGACTGATTTTAACCGGCCGAATGCCGCAGCTTTTTAAAATCTGCCCTTTTAAAACTTTACCGTAATCTTGAGCAAAAGGGGTGATAAAGGCCGGTGTATTATGTGTTGTGATAATCCATGCCTTGCCATTAAGATGGCCTTTAAGCCCGGTATTGGTATTATGATAAGCAAAACCAGCCACAAAAACCCGATCGATAAAGCCTTTCATCATTGCAGGCATGCCGCTCCACCAGATAGGAAAGATAAAAATAAACTGATCAGCCCAAGTCACCAAATCCCGATATCGTTTTGTGGCAGGATCAGAAGTCAAATCACGTCTTTTATGGTCGTCATCAAAACGCAGAACCGGATCGAAATGATCAGCATATAGGTCTATCAGTTGGACCGTGTGTGTTGCGGACAAGTTATCTGTTACTGTTTTCAAAACAGCAGCATTGAAGCTTTTGGGATTGGGATGTGCGTAAACGATTAAGCAATTCATGATGATTTTCCTCCTTTTATATAAGTTGTTAACATACTGTCAATATTTTCCCGAATAGTTTGCTGATTAAAATTATCACCAATCGGGCTGTTAACCAAAATAGCAAAACCGGAAATGAAACTCCAGAAGTGAAAGAGATTTTCTGCTTCACTGCCTGTTAAACTTTCTTCCTGACGCAGCTGCAAGACAATCGCTTTAAAGTCGTTAAAGCCTGGTAAATCTGTGTCTGCAATAATGGTTTCATCTTTAATTTTCAGATAGTTGAAAGGGTATTTGATAAAGAGAGCTTCGAAAATATAAGGATAGGCTTCAGCAAAAGTGACAAAATTGTATCCCATTTTTGCTAGCTGCTGTCTGGCTGGTTCAGTCGGGATAATATCATTTTGCAGCTCCCGGCTGCAGATATGTGACAGCCTCTCAAAGATAATTTTAAGATAGCCCTCCTTGCTGTCGAAATGCTTATATGGCGTACCGTGTGTCACACCGCATCTCTTCGCAACATTCCGAAGCGACAGCTTATCAATTCCGTGTTTTTTAATTTCCTCAACCCCAGTCTGGATAAGTTTTTCTTTAAGCTCAGCTGTGTGGCGTTTCATGATACCTCCTTTCGCACACAAAAAGTAGACAGTGTATACTTTTTTGTGTTTAGTATACACTGTCTTTATTTTTTTGTCAATAATTTACGGCCGCCTTTTTAACTGAAAAGTGGTAAAATAAAGATATGCAAAAAAAACCGACCTCAGCTTATATCCACATACCCTTCTGTACACAAATTTGCTATTATTGTGATTTTTCAAAAGTTTTTATCAAAAATCAGCCTGTTGATGCTTATCTGCAGGCTCTTATTCGTGAGTATGAAAGCTATGATATCAGGGAGCTGCAGACACTCTATATAGGAGGCGGCACGCCTACAGCCATTTCGGCAGAGCAGCTGGACTGGCTTCTAACCAATCTGGTAAGGCATCTTGATTTGGGAAGGCTGGACGAATTCACAATCGAAGCTAATCCCGGTGATTTAAGTCCCGAAAAAATTGAGGTGCTCAAGCGTTCAGCTGTTAACCGCGTTTCCTTAGGGGTGCAGACTTTTAATAATCGGCAGCTTAAGCAGATCGGGCGCGGTCATAATGAAGCACAAATTTACGACAGTATTGACAGTTTAAAGGCAGCCGGATTTAATAATATCTCCATTGATCTGATTTATGCCCTTCCCGGCCAAACCTTGGCAGATGTTAAGGAGAATGTGGCAAAAGCTTTGGCACTCGATGTTCCTCATCTCAGCCTTTACAGCCTGATTTTAGAACACCATACAGTTTTTATGAATAAAATGCGGCGCGGCAAACTTAATCTGCCGGGTGAAGATTTGGAAGCTGAAATGTTTGACTACATCATCTCTGAAATGGAAGCAAACGGCTTTGAGCATTATGAAATTTCGAATTTCACGAAACCAGGTTTTGAGAGCCGCCATAACCTGATGTACTGGGCAAATGTAGAATATTATGGCTGCGGAGCCGGTGCGTCGGGTTATCTTGATGGCATTCGCTACCGCAATCGCGGTCCGATTCAGCATTATCTCAAAGGTGTTGCCGCAGGCAATCCAAAGTTGGAAGAAGAAGTTCTGACTAAAAAAGAGATGATGGAAGAAGAACTTTTTCTTGGTCTGCGGAAAAAAACAGGTGTTTCTATTTCACGATTTGAAGAAAAATTTCACGAGAGCTTTGAAAAGCGGTACGGGCAAATTGTTGAAGAGTTAATAGCTGACAGCCTTGTTCAAATCACTGACGGACATTTAAGAATGACCAAAAAAGGCCTTTTTTTAGGCGATACTGTTGCAGAGAAATTTATTTTGGAGTGAATAACTATGGGAAAAAAATATGCAGTCGATTATCAAGTCCCTTTCTATGAGACAGATGTCAATCATAATGTTAAACTGCCGCATTTACTGTCTTTAGCCCTGCAGGTATCGGGGCTTCAGTCTTTAAGTTTAGGCGTAGGCGATGATTATATTTTTAAGACTCACCATCTTGTTTGGATTATTACTGAATATGATATTGAAATTGAACGTCTGCCAAAATACGGTGAAAAAATTATTATAGAGACGGAGCCGACTGCTTATAATAAGCTTTTTTGCTACCGTGATTTCACTATTTACGGCGAAAACGGTGATAAAATAGTCCTTATCCATTCGGTTTTTGTCCTTATGGACTATGAGAGCCGAAAAGTTCATCAGGTTGTTGATGATATTGTTGCTGCTTTTGATGTCGAAAAAATCAAACGCATTGTACGCGGGCCCAAATATTCAGCATTGGAGAGCCCTGAGGAAACACTTTATCGTGTGCGCTATTTTGATCTTGATTTAAATGGACATGTCAATAACAGTAAGTATTTAGAATGGATGTACGATGTTATTGACATCGATTTTCTGCGCCAGCATATCCCTCAAAAAGTGAATCTGAAATTTATTAAGGAAGTCTACTATGGTAATGATATCCTCTCCCGAGTCGAAAGAGATGGATTAACCAGCAGACATGAAATCACCAGTGCCGGCACTGTCCGTGCTCAAGCCAAAATAGAATGGAAAAGTAAAGCAGACTGAGTATGGAAGAGAAGAAATGGATAAACTGGCTGACAGAATTGTAGTATCAATCACCTGTTAACTGAGCTGAGATGATGTTAAATACTTTAGTTTAGGCTATCCCAGTCTTATCCGTAATATATAGGACCCGTGAAACAGGCTGTCAAAGGTCCTCAAAAGACAGATGACTTACTGATTTCAGGGGTAAAAAGGAGCAAATGGGAGGGATTCCTTACACTAGGGCTAATCAAGATGAAAAATCGTGGTTTGATACCTTTTGAGCTGCATTTAGACTGAAGGCAAGCACAGTTGCTTGGTTCTGTCAGTCATTTTACTAAAAAATTTGCGGCTGCTGCCAGTGATACTTTGGATTAAATAATTTATCGAAATTACTTGAAGCTAAAACAAAGAAGAAACAGATACCTTATAGACAAAACTGGCAGACTGTTATTAATTTAGAAAAGGACTGAAAATGATGACTTACAAAGGCTATCTGATTGACTTAGACGGAACGATTTACAAAGGAAAGGAACGGATTCCTGCAGGTGAGCGGTTTATCAGCAGACTTCAAGAAAGAAATCTCCCTTACGTTCTTGTCACTAACAATACTACCCGGACGCCTGAAATGGTGCAGAAGATGCTGGCTGAGCAGTTTCATGTGGAAACTCCGCTGCATACTATCTACACGGCTACTATGGCAACCGTTGACTATATGAATGATATGAACCGCGGAAAGACAGTCTATGTTATCGGAGAAGCGGGGCTTCAAACAGCTATCAGTCAGGCAGGTTATACTGAAGATAAGGAGAATCCTGCTTATGTCGTTGTTGGGTTGGACAGTGAACTGACTTATGAAAAGCTGACAGCAGCAACTTTGGCTATCCAAAAAGGAGCAGTTTTTATTGGAACAAATCCGGACTTAAATATTCCGACAGAACGCGGCCTTCTGCCAGGAGCAGGAGCAATCAGCAAACTTTTGGAAGCTGCCACACGAGTGCAGCCCGTCTTTATCGGCAAACCAAATGCCATTATCATGAATAAATCTCTGGATATTTTGGGAGTTAAGCGCCATGAAGCGATTATGGTCGGTGACAATTACTTAACCGATATAATGGCTGGTATCCAAAATGATATCGCAACGTTGCTTGTCACAACCGGCTTTACTAAGGCAGAAGACCTAGCAGGGCTCCCTGTCAAACCCGATTATGTGCTGGCTAGCTTAGATGAATGGAATTTCAATGAAAAATAAACTATGGTTTTTAAGCACCTGGCTTTGGCTTTTAGCGTTGGCTGTTTTAATAACTATTTATCTGGCTTGGCTTTTCTATCCATTAGAAGCAAACTGGCTGGATTTAGAAAATACTGTTTACCTCAGTCAAAAAACAATCGTTTACAATTTTAATATTTTGATGGGCTACTTAACCAATCCGCTGCAAATGCATTTACATTTGCCTGCTTTTTCGTCTTCCAAAAGCGGACTCAAGCATTTCCATGATGTAAAGCTTTTGTTTCACACCACACAGGCTCTTTTTATAATTTTACTTTTACCGAGCTGGCGTTTTTTCAGACAGACAAGGAAAGAAAGCTCTCTCTTTGTATTTGAGAAACTGTTTATGGGTGCAGCTGCTCTGCCGCTTGTTGCGGCTGTTTTCGCCCTTCTTATTGGGTTTGACCATTTCTTTACACTTTTTCATCAAGTTCTTTTCCCGGGAGATTCTTCCTGGCTTTTCAATCCGGCCACAGATCCTGTGATTTGGATATTGCCGCAAGATTTCTTTATGCATTGCTTTTTGCTCTTCTTGGCTCTCTATGAAGCCTTGATGATCAGTTTAGTAGGGATAAGCAGAAGACAGTTGGCACAGCGCAGACAGAGAAAGGAGACACAATGACTATCGCTTGGTACTATTGGCTACTTTTTACCTTATCTTGGCTATTTGCTGTTGTTTTCTGGATAAAGTCAAGCTTTATGGCAAATAAAAGAATCAAAATCATTTTCGTTATCTGCGGTTTTCTCGCCTTCTTCCTGCCCTTTTTCTGGGGCTGGCTTTTGAGCTAAAACAAGCCGAAATCCGGCCGTTAATAAAGATTTACCCGCACTCCCAGTGTCTTACAACAGAGAATCCTCCCAAGATAAATAAGCATACCTCAAGGAACCTTTTTTTACAGTCAACCCCTTCAGACGCTGTTAAGATTGTTTCTATCATTTAAAAAGCAACGAATATAATATCGTTGCTTTTTGATTTGGTATGTTTTAACTTATAAAGGTAAAAGTAAATATTTTGGAAGCGCTTGCTTTTTTTGGTGAAAAGAGTAAAATATAAGATATGAGTTAAAAATTATAAATCAATAAAAAAGCACCCGAATCGGGTGCCACTTTTACAAGTTGTGTACGGACAATGCCTTATTTTAACTCGCTGTGTTGTTTTGAATAGTTCCAACAAAGATATTATATAATAATTACTTTTTATTTTCAAGTATTAATTATATAAAGTTATTGTTAGAAATTTTCAAAATACAACTATAAAACTAAAACATAACTTATTACTATTTTAACAAATTATAAAAATTATATCAGCCTTTATTTTAAATTGTGATATAATTTATTTATAAAACATGTTATGTTTTAGGGAGATGATTTTTTGAAAAGGTTTAAATTTGATAAAGAAAGACTCTTATTTTTAACGGAGTTATTGAAATTGCTAAAAAGTTTTATTGATTTAATTAAAGCGTTTATTTCATAGTCTTCTTTGTAAATTTAAACTTTACTATAAAAAGGAGGAAATTTATGACTAAGAAAAATTATTCAATCGGACTCGACATTGGTACTAATAGTGTTGGATGGGCTGTGATTACTGATGATTACAAAATTCCAGCCAAAAAGATGAAGGTTTTGGGAAATACTGATAAAGAGTATATTAAGAAAAATCTGCTGGGAGCCTTATTGTTTGATAGCGGCGAAACAGCAGAAGCGACTCGATTGAAACGTACAGCTAGACGTCGTTATACACGCCGTAAAAATCGTTTACGTTATCTACAAGAAATTTTTGCTGAAGAAATTGCAAAAGCTGACAACAGTTTCTTTCAACGTTTAGATGAGTCATTTTTGACAGATGATGATAAAGATTTTGATTCACACCCAATCTTCGGCAATAAAGCAGAAGAAGATGCTTATCATCAAAAATTTTCTACAATTTATCATTTAAGGAAATATCTTGCTGATTCTCCTGAAAAATCTGATTTACGCTTGGTTTACCTAGCTTTGGCACATATGATTAAATATCGTGGGCATTTTTTGATTGAAGGTGAGTTAAAAGCTGAAAATACAGATGTCCAAAAATTATTCACTGATTTTGTGGAGGTGTACGATAGAACGTTTGACGATAGTCATTTGTCAGAAGTTACTGTTGATGCTTCAAGTATTTTGACAGAAAAAATTAGCAAATCACGCCGTTTAGAAAATCTTATAGAAAGCTATCCAAAGGAGAAGAAAAACACTTTATTTGGAAATCTCATTGCTTTGTCTTTAGGATTACAGCCTAATTTTAAAACGAATTTCAAACTATCTGAAGATGCTAAGTTGCAATTTTCTAAAGATACCTATGAAGAAGACTTAGAAGAGGTACTTGAGAAAATTGGAGATGATTATGCAGACTTATTTACTTCAGCTAAAAATCTTTATGATGCAATCTTACTTTCAGGTATTTTAACTGTTGATGATAGTTCAACTAAAGCGCCGTTATCAGCTTCGATGATTAAACGCTATGCAGAACATCATGAAGATTTAGAAAAACTAAAAGCATTCATTAAAACAAATAAGCCTAATTTGTATCATGATATTTTTAAAGATGAAACCCAAAATGGTTATGCTGGTTATATTGAAAATGGTGTCAAACAAGATGAATTCTATAAATATTTAAAAACAATCCTTTCTAAAACTGATGGAAGTGAGTATTTCCTAGATAAAATTGAACGTGAAGATTTCTTAAGAAAACAAAGAACATTTGATAATGGTTCGATTCCGCACCAAATTCATTTACAAGAAATGCATGCAATTTTACGCCGTCAAGGTGATTATTACCCATTTCTAAAAGAGAACCAAGATAGAATTGAAAAAATCTTGACTTTTAGAATCCCTTACTATGTTGGTCCATTAGCGCGAAAGAATAGTCGATTTGCATGGGCAGAGTATCATTCAGATGAGAAGATTACACCGTGGAATTTCAATAAGGTAATTGATAAAGAAAAATCAGCTGAAAAATTCATTACACGCATGACTTTAAATGATTTGTATTTGCCAGAGGAGAAAGTTTTACCAAAACACAGTCATGTATATGAAACATTTGCGGTTTATAATGAGTTAACCAAAATTAAGTATGTTAATGAGCAAGGAAAAGAAGCTTTCTTTGATTCAAATATGAAACAAGAAATCTTTGACCATGTCTTTAAAGAAAACCGTAAAGTTACCAAGGAAAAACTTTTAAATTACCTCGATAAAGAGTTTCCTGAATATCGTATTCAAGATTTAATTGGTCTTGATAAGGAAAATAAGTCATTTAATGCTAGTCTTGGAACCTATCATGATTTGAAAAAGATTTTGGATAAATCTTTCTTGGATGATAAAGTAAACGAAGAAGTAATTGAAGATATTATTAAAACGTTAACTTTGTTTGAAGATAGAGAAATGATTCAGCAGCGCCTTCACAAATATAGTGATATCTTTTCGACACAGCAATTGAAGAAACTTGAACGCCGTCATTATACTGGTTGGGGGCGCTTGTCATATAAATTAATTAATGGTATTCGTAATAAAGAAAATAATAAGACTATTCTTGAGTATTTGATTGATGATGGTTATGCTAATCGAAACTTTATGCAGTTAATTAACGATGATACGCTACCGTTTAAACAAATTATTAAAGACGCGCAAATTATTGGCAATATTGATGATATTGCAGCTGTGGTACACGAGTTACCCGGAAGTCCTGCTATTAAAAAAGGGATTTTACAAAGTATCAAAATTGTTGATGAGCTAGTTAAAGTTATGGGCCATAATCCTGATAACATTGTCATCGAAATGGCGCGTGAAAATCAGACAACTAATCGAGGAAGAAGCCAATCACAACAACGCTTGAAAAAGCTTCAGGATTCATTGAAAGAGTTGGGGAGCAATATCCTTAATAAGAAAAAGCCATCATATGTTGAAGATAAAGTTGAAAATGTTCACCTTCAAGATGATCGTCTATTCCTTTACTATATTCAAAATGGTAAAGATATATATACTGGTGAAGAATTAGATATTGACCGATTAAGTGATTATGATATCGACCACATTATTCCTCAAGCCTTTATTAAGGATGACTCTATTGATAATCGAGTATTAACAAGTTCTGCTAAAAATCGTGGTAAATCAGATGATGTACCAAATCTTGATATTGTTCGTGCTAGAAAGGCAGATTGGGTTCGACTATATAAATCTGGGTTAATTTCTAAACGTAAATTTGATAATTTGACAAAATCAGAACGCGGTGGTTTGACTGAAGCGGATAAGGCTGGTTTTATTAAGCGTCAATTGGTTGAAACACGTCAAATTACAAAACATGTCGCACAAATTTTAGATGCTCGTTTTAATACTGAACATGACGAAGATGATAAAGTGATTCGCAATGTGAAAGTCATTACTTTGAAATCAAACCTAATTTCACAATTCCGGAAAGATTTTAAATTTTATAAAGTACGCGAAATCAATGATTATCACCACGCTCATGATGCTTATCTTAATGCAGTAGTTGGGACAGCTTTACTAAGAAAATATCCGAAATTGGCGCCTGAATTTGTTTATGGTGAGTACAAGAAATATGATGTTCGTAAACTCATCACTAGTTCAAGCGATAAAGCAACAGCAAAATATTTCTTTTATTCAAACCTAATGAACTTCTTTAAACGTGTCGTAAGATATTCAAATGGCAGAGTAATAGTTCGACCAGTTATTGAGTATAGTAAGGATACTGGAGAAATTGTTTGGAATAAGGAGACTGATTTTAGGACGATATGTAAAGTACTTTCGTATCCGCAAGTTAATATTGTTAAAAAAGTTGAAAGCCAGACTGGAGGATTCTCAAAAGAATCGATTTTACCTAAAGGTGATTCTGATAAATTAATTCCACGAAAGACGAAAAAAGTTTATTGGGATACTAAAAAATATGGTGGATTTGATAGTCCAATAATTGCTTACTCTGTTTTTGTTGTGGCTGATGTTGAAAAAGGCAAAGCCAAGAAATTGAAAAAAGTAAAAGAATTGGTTGGTATATCAATTATGGAGCGCCCATCCTTTGAAAAAAATCCAATTGTATTTTTGGAAAAGAAAGGCTATCGTAATGTCCAAGAGGACACATTGATAAAACTTCCAAAATACAGTCTTTTTGAATTTGAAGGTGGAAGAAGACGTTTGTTAGCCAGTGCTTCAGAACTTCAAAAAGGAAATGAAGTTGTACTTTCAGATCGTTTAGTAGAACTGCTTTATCATGCTCATCGAGTCAATAGTTTTAATAGCACTGAGCATTTAAAATACGTTAGTGAGCATAAGAAAGAATTTGGAGAGGTCTTATCTTGTGTAGAAAATTTTGCTAACTCATATGTTGATGTTGAAAAAAATCTTGATAAAATTAGAGCGGTTATCAATAAAATAGACACATTCTCAATTGAAGAAATTTCAACTTCATTTGTTAATTTATTAACATTGACTGCATTAGGTGCACCAGCAGATTTCAATTTTCTTGGCAAAAAAATTCCACGTAAACGTTATACTTCAACAAAAGAATGTCTGAATGCCACCCTCATCCACCAATCTATAACTGGCCTTTATGAAACCCGTATTGATTTAAGTAAATTAGGAGAAGATAAATGAGCGGTTGGCGTACAGTTGTTGTAAATACACATTCAAAGTTAGCATATAAAAATAATCATTTGATTTTTAAAGAGGCTTCTCGGACAGAATTAATCCATCTGTCCGAGATAGACATTCTTTTGCTGGAGACGACAGATATTGTTTTGTCAACTATGCTGCTTAAGCGTTTAGTTGATGAAAATATTTTGGTTATTTTTTGTGATGACAAACGACTGCCGATTGCTAATCTAATGCCGCTGTCTGCCCGGCATGATTCCAGTTTGCAGTTAGCGAGGCAGGTATCTTGGACAGAAGATGTTAAAGCTGATGTTTGGACTAATATTATTGCTCAGAAAATTTTGAATCAAAGTTTATACCTTAGTGGGTGCTCTTTCTTTGAGAAATCTCAGTCTATTATGGATTTATACCATGGTCTGGAGCTGTTTGATCCAAGCAATCGTGAAGGACATTCTGCGAGGATATATTTCAATACCTTATTTGGCAATGATTTTTCACGAGAGCAGGATAATGACATTAACGCGGGCCTTGATTATGGCTATACCTTACTTTTAAGCATGTTTGCGCGTGAAGTTGTTGTTTCCGGCTGTATGACTCAATTTGGTCTCAAGCATGCCAATCAGTTTAATCAATTTAACCTTGCCAGTGATATTATGGAACCTTTTCGTCCTATTGTTGACCGTATTGTTTATGAAAATCGCAATAGCTCATTTGTCAAAATAAAGCGGGAACTGTTCAGCATGTTTTCAGATACCTACCTCTACAACAACAAAGAAATGTACTTATCTAACATTGTCAGCGACTATACCAAAAAGGTTGTGAAAGCTCTTAATAATGATGGGAAAGGAGTTCCTGAGTTTAGGATATGAGTTATCGATATATGCGAATGATTTTGATGTTTGATATGCCGACTGAGACTGTTGAGGAACGGAGAGCTTACCGTAAATTTCGAAAATTTTTACTGAGTGAAGGATTTATTATGCATCAGTTTTCAATTTACAGTAAGCTGTTGCTTAATAATTCTGCTAATAAAGCTATGATTGACCGTCTGCAGGAAAATAATCCCAAAAAAGGTAACATTACATTGTTGACTGTTACAGAAAAACAGTTTGCTCGTATGATTTATCTGCATGGCGATAGAGATACAAGTATTGCTAATACAGACAGCCGCTTAATTTTTCTTGGGGAGGCTTATGATGCTGAAGATTAATTTCCCTATTTTAGACGAGCCGCTTATACTGCAAAAAGGAACAATCTTAGCGATTGAAGATGTTGAGCTCTATGCTCGGTTAGTAAGGCTAATTTATCAGTATGATGAAGCAAGTGAACTCAAATTATTTGATGAAAAATTAAAGTCATTAAAAGAATCAGAGATTATGCTTGTTACTGATATTTTAGGTTACAATATCAATTCATCTGCTATGCTGAAGCTCATTCATGCTGATTTAGAGGAGCAATTCAACGAAAAACCGGAAGTCAAAGCCATGATTGAAAAGTTGGCAGCTACAATAACAGAGCTAATTGCTTACGAATGTTTAGAAAACGAATTAGATCTGGAATATGACGAAATTACAATTCTAGAACTTATTAAAGCTTTAGGTGTAAAAGTAGAAACAAGCAGTGATACTGTTTTTGAAAAGTGCTTGGAAATTTTACAAATTTATAAGTATCTTAGTAAGAAACGTCTGTTGGTCTTTATCAATAGCGGGTCCTATTTAACAAGGAAAGAGGTTAAAGAGCTACTTGATTATATTAGCTTGGCCAACCAAACAGTTCTTTTTCTTGAACCGCGTAAGCTCTATGATTTTTCTCAGTATATTTTAGATAGAGACTATTTCTTGATTGATGAAATAAAGCATTAAGAAGGACTGCCGGATCAAATGTCAATAATGTAAAAGGAGTTTAGCTGCTTGTTTTGATGAAGGTCAGAGCATTAATAGAAAACAGCGTTGAAACCTTGATTTTAAAGCATTTTTTAGATAAAATAAAAGTGATAAAATGGAACTGTTTGATACTGAAGTCTGGCTGGGACGAATAGCGCGATTACGAAATTTCGTAACAAAAAATGTTCTGCGAGGTTTTAGAGCTGTGTTGTTTTGAATGGTTCCAAAACGGAGATACAGATAGCAGGTCTCGAGCAACGGTTTTAGAGCTGTGTTGTTTTGAATGGTTCCAAAACTTTTTGGTCATTGACCATAGCCAAGCCGCCGTTTTAGAGCTGTGTTGTTTTGAATGGTTCCAAAACGTTACTTTAGTCTCTCTAACATCAGACTGTGTTTTAGAGCTGTGTTGTTTTGAATGGTTCCAAAACCTACTATAGAGAAAGTATAAACAGTTATTAGTTTTAGAGCTGTGTTGTTTTGAATGGTTCCAAAACACGTCCCTTTAAACGTACCCATATTAGCCCGTTTTAGAGCTGTGTTGTTTTGAATGGTTCCAAAACCACAGACAAGACGATTATCAAGCTCACAGAGTTTTAGAGCTGTGTTGTTTTGAATGGTTCCAAAACACTGCATTTAGTATAATAAAGACAGAAATAGTTTTAGAGCTGTGTTGTTTTGAATGGTTCCAAAACCCATCAGGAAAAGAAAGTCACTGTTGTACGGTTTTAGAGCTGTGTTGTTTTGAATGGTTCCAAAACAAATATACCAGGATAACTTCCCGGCACGCGGTTTTAGAGCTGTGTTGTTTTGAATGGTTCCAAAACGCCTACCTTATGAGGGATGACTATGAATTAGTTTTAGAGCTGTGTTGTTTTGAATGGTTCCAAAACCTTAGCGTAAGGGCTATCCTCGTCAAGCATGTTTTAGAGCTGTGTTGTTTTGAATGGTTCCAAAACTGTCTAAACTGGATTTCAGACGTGCCCGGCGTTTTAGAGCTGTGTTGTTTTGAATGGTTCCAAAACTAACGTGTGATCACTAGCCTTCAATATAAAGTTTTAGAGCTGTGTTGTTTTGAATGGTTCCAAAACAGGTATGTAGGAGGTCTTGTTTAATGGCATGTTTTAGAGCTGTGTTGTTTTGAATGGTTCCAAAACATCGGATGCCACTATATCAAAATGGGAGTCGTTTTAGAGCTGTGTTGTTTTGAATGGTTCCAAAACAGCGTTTGGTATATTGTTGCAAAAGTCCATGTTTTAGAGCTGTGTTGTTTTGAATGGTTCCAAAACTGGATACATCTGCGCGCTGGACAATCCCTAGTTTTAGAGCTGTGTTGTTTTGAATGGTTCCAAAACCCCCAACTCAACGTATATGCTGTAGTTGGCGTTTTAGAGCTGTGTTGTTTTGAATGGTTCCAAAACATAAATATGTCAATCTTATCAATGGCAATTGTTTTAGAGCTGTGTTGTTTTGAATGGTTCCAAAACTTGATAACCGCCTTATCTGTGCCGGCCTGCGTTTTAGAGCTGTGTTGTTTTGAATGGTTCCAAAACTTTATATTAACAAAAGTAGTTAATATAATTGTTTTAGAGCTGTGTTGTTTTGAATGGTTCCAAAACAAAAAATCAATGGTTTCATCAGACAAATTAGTTTTAGAGCTGTGTTGTTTTGAATGGTTCCAAAACATATAATCATCTCGAAAGGAGGTGATTATAGTTTTAGAGCTGTGTTGTTTTGAATGGTTCCAAAACAGTTAGAACAGGGACAGCTCCATCAGCTCCGTTTTAGAGCTGTGTTGTTTTGAATGGTTCCAAAACTGCGTGGGAAGACCGTACCCATGGATAAGTTTTAGAGCTGTGTTGTTTTGAATGGTTCCAAAACAGTGGTATTTTTGGGTGATTGTGGCTTTGTGTTTTAGAGCTGTGTTGTTTTGAATGGTTCCAAAACGTCATATCTAATCTTGTTGCTGCATTTGCAGTTTTAGAGCTGTGTTGTTTTGAATGGTTCCAAAACAAAAGCGTTATGGATTTGGAAGTTTTTACGTTTTAGAGCTGTGCTGTTTTGAATGGTTCAATAATGAACTCATCTTTGAAGAATTGGAACAATTTAAAAACTAAGCACTTAGAGTAATCTAGGTGCTTTCTTGTTTCAATAAATTTGTACCTCCATGTCGCCTCTCCATCAGAAAAACGAGTAATCCGTGGGCAACAAGTCTGGAAATGGATATCTTATAATGGCTATGTGTAATGAAGATAACTCAACTATTTATGGCGATGGACGATTAGTAAATTTACAGATACCGTTAAAAAAGTTTTAGATTACAGAGGAGTTGTTTCTATCACTTCTTGGTGGGCAGATGATCCGCATGTCACTTGTACATGGAATTCTTATCTTGTTCTTAAAGGAAAACAAACGCCTACTTTTGCTAGTAGCAGGAATGCACAGCACAGAGGAGGATTTATCTGTTAATCCAAAACTCATTATAATCCTTGGATCCCGTCAAGTAGAGGGATACAAGGGTTATCAAGGGACAGGATTTAGAGTATTGGGAATAGGTAAATTAGTTAATGAAGGCGCTGAGTTTGAAGAGATGAAAGCCAAATTTCCGTTTTTGAGAAGTGTCTTAGAAGTGACTGTTACAGATGCTAAACAGCTGTTATAACGGCTTTAGAAATTATTTTTTGACGACAGTAAGTAGGCAGGAGCGGGTTTAGAGTTTTGATTGCAACTGATGTATTTATTGGTAGTCACTGTTCTGGATGAAATCTTACGACTGTCTTCTTGATTTTAGAGTAATAATAAAGAAAGCGTCAATTGCTTATGTTTGGAAATGGTTCAGCCTGCTGGCTTTTCCTTTTCTTGCAATCTGCTCTGGTTAGCGGTACAATAGGGGTGAGGGAAGCGAGGTGCTTCTTCCTGAAAGGAGGTTGTCTTATGCTTTACTTAACTGTTTTTTTGGTTTCACTCGCTTTGCTGGTAGCAATCGGTGTTCCTTATCTGATTGATTTGTTTAAAGTGATGGAAACCTTTAAAAAATCCAATGGTGAATCCCTTCATAATCAATTATTTGACATGTTTGGTTTTCACCGTCATTCGCATAGCTGAGGCAGAGTTGCCTGCTTTCGGATAAGAGGCGGACCGATAGGTCCGCCTTTTTGATTTTAGAAAACGGCTAGCCTTATCTGCGCTTCCTTTCTTATCACATACCTAGTGATGGGTGGATAAGCACCATCTTTTTCTTTTGAGCAGTGCTTTTATCAAGATACAAAGCCCGTTAAGAACGTAAAAGGAAAATGACGGTAAGCCAGAAATCTGTGATTTCGTCTGCGCCCCTCTGCCAAGACGACTAGAAGGGTGCGGCAGGCTGTAAAGACTGCAAAGCCTTCAGACGGCTACGGCTGACGGTAAGCCAGAAATCTGTGATTTCGTCTGCGCCCCTCTGCCAAGACGACTAGAAGGGTGCGGCAGGCTGTAAAGACTGCAAAGCTTTCAGACGGCTACGGCTGACGGTAAGCCAGAAATCTGTGATTTCGTCTGCGCCCCTCTGCCAAGACGGCTAGAAGGGTTTAAGCTTTCAAAATCTCTCAAGTCTGCTTAGCAGGACGCTAGCCGTCTAGCGGCACTTTATTCGCTTTTTCAAAGCTTTAAACTGCCTGCTAAGTTTTGCGGGGGTGGGACAACGAACTCTATAATTTGGGTTCTGTCCCGCTCCCAGACGCTTATGCTTCTTATTGAACGGAAATAACTGAGTAAGACTTTTCTTTTTTACTGGAATTTTAGACGATTCAATTTTCTGCAATATTTGCCTGAAGAAAATCAAGGGCAGATGTTTTCGCCGTCTGTGCTTTTATGGTAAAATGGTAGGAAATAATAGGAGAAAGGTGAGTGGGTAAGTGGAGAAGACATTTTTTATGATTAAGCCTGATGCTGTGCGCAGGGGGCTAATCGGAGAGGTGCTGAGCCGCATTGAAAAGAGAGGATTTGTTATTGAAAGGTTAGAGCTGTGCCAGGCTGATGAAAATTTGCTAAAAGCGCATTATGCTGCCCTAGTTGATGAGCCTTTCTTTCCTGATTTGCTTGCTTATATGACGAGCGGGCCGCTAGTAATTGGGGTAATGTTTGGAAATGATGTTATTGCCAGCTGGCGGTTGATGATGGGGGCAACTAAACCGCAGGAAGCTTTGCCGGGAACTATTCGAGGCGATTTTGCTCAAGCGGCTGGTGCTAATCAGTCTATTGAAAATGTTGTTCATGGTTCGGATTCAGCAGCGTCAGCTAAACGTGAAATCGGTTTGTGGTTTAATGAGGTCTGAGAGTTAATCTATCAGCAGAAGCAGCTCTTGAGTGTTTCGGTCGGAAATAGTTTAAAAACCAGCCCGGATACAGGGCTGGTTTTTAAACTTCTATCGGCTGAGCTTAGCTGAAAATTTTTTTAAGATGATGCATTATGTTGAGGATTAGGAGAAGTGAACTCAATCTCTTTATCCTTTCGGGATTAGCTTCATTGTTGAGAAACAGAAACTGCCATAAAAGAGCGGCTCCATGCTGTTACAGAAAGGCTGCTATGAAGCTGAACATCTTCATACGCGTTGCTCCAAATCCCAAGTCCGGTACAAGTCTTTAGGCATTTTGAAACAGCTTAAGCAGATTGCCTAGTCCTCTTTAGCTTCCTCGTTCAGATAGTTCTGAACAACCTTTTGATAATTACCATCATTGTCAGCACCATCAGTATCAGAATCTGATTCAGCCGTTTTCTGCTGCTCTTTTATTTGCTGGTGAGCAAAATCAAGCACAATTTCCTGCCTTTGTTCACTCAGCTGACTGGCAGCTTTGTTGATATTTTCAAGCATAGCTGAAGCAGTATAATTGTAATGTGAAAATCGTGGATCGATTTCTGATTTTTTCAGACCGAAGTAATCGGCCAGCTTTTGCACATTACCGGATTTCGGCAGACTTCTGCCTTTAACATACTCGTTCAAACTGCTTTTGGGAATATCGAGTGTTGTTGCTAAGTCCGCCTGCTTTACGCCGCTTTCTTTTAAAAGTCTTTGTAAATTAGCGGATACAATTTTCATGGCCACTAAATCTTGTGGGGTTAATTTACCGCGTCCCATGGGGTACCTCCTATAGGTTTTTGTTTTTTTATCCTTTAATTACATGATATCGTTTTAATTGGCAATTGTAAATAAGAAAGAGAATTTTTCGTGAAAAAAGTCTTGACTTGTGATTTAAATCGAATTATAATAGGAGTATCTTTTATAAATTTGTTTATAGGCAGATTGATATCATTAAATCGGAATGCTAGCTCATTAACTTGTTTTGCTCTTGTAAAAAAATAGTGGTTCTGAGCCTGCTGAAATCACCTGCCGTTGGTTGTGAAAATCATCCAACAGTAGGCGGACAAGGAAAGGAGAGACTGAAGGTGGAAAAATTAACCTTACGTGCCCTCAGGGTAAATTATGATTTAAGTCTTGAAGAAGTTGCAGAAAGTTTGGCTATCTCTGTGCATACCTTATCGAAATATGAAGAGGACAGCTCAAATATTCCGGTAAAATTAGCTCGTGCCATAGCGGATTACTATGGTATTAGTTTGGATTCTATTTTTTTAGGTAAGAACGCTGTTTTAAAACAGAGGTTTAAAGAAGCAAAGCGCAAGGAAGACAAATAATTACGTTGCACTGAGCCGTTTGATGGTTCTAAATGGAATGACAGATGCTGTTTAATAGGGCTGATTTTAGACTCTGTTTTTTTTGGAAAAGCATTTAAGGCCGCTTAACAGTGTCTCCTTTTGTATTTCGGGCAGATAATGGATTTTTTGTAAAAATATTCAAAAGGAGAAGAGGTGGAAAAGAGATTGCATTCTGAGGAAGAATCGGTTTTCATTTATGATCAAAACAGGCTGTGCCTTTATCTCCTTAATCATTACGAAATGGTTGATAAGGTAGAAGTTACTGCTTTTTATGAAAAGAGCAGGGTTTGGATAAGTAAAGTGCTTGTCAATAGAGAGTATGAGGCTGACGCCCTTATTTGGCCTAATAACGGCAGTATTATCCTTTCAGAGCCTTTCTCACAAAATAAGGGGGGCTGTCTTGTTAAAAAAGCGATACCCAGTCAGATTAACAGCCTGTCTGACCTTCATATTGACTACCAAAAAAAGCCTGTTGCTGTCAGCGAATGATTTTAAAAGCAACAGAGAAAAGGGGCTTCTTGTAGGTTATAGATGATAAAAATCTCCGCACCGTTAGCTTAATAGCTAGTGCGATATTTGTGTGAAAAAAGGCTTGTAACCATGTAAAATTTCTCAGCAAGTGGTAAGGGGCTTGCTTTTTTGTTATAATAAAAAGTAAGAATTAAAGGTATGGGAAAATAATGGATATTCAGGAATTACGTAAGCGTCAGGAAAAAATTCGCAATTTTTCTATTATTGCGCACATTGACCATGGGAAATCAACACTGGCTGACCGTATTTTAGAGCAGACGGAAACAGTTTCGAGCAGAGAAATGCAGGATCAGCTTTTGGACAGTATGGACTTGGAGCGGGAGCGCGGAATCACCATTAAGCTGAATGCTATTGAACTGAACTACCGTGCCAAAGACGGTGAAAGCTATATTTTTCACCTGATTGACACGCCTGGGCATGTGGACTTTACCTATGAGGTATCCCGCTCTTTAGCTGCTTGCGAGGGAGCGCTTTTAGTGGTAGATGCAGCTCAGGGGATTGAGGCACAGACTTTAGCTAACGTCTATCTGGCTTTGGATAATGATTTGGAAATTCTGCCTGTTATTAATAAGATTGATTTGCCGGCCGCCGATCCGGAAGGTGTACGGCAGGAAATCGAAGATGTCATCGGTCTCGATGCCTCCGATGCTGTTCTGGCTTCTGCTAAAGCAGGAATAGGTATCGAAGAAATTTTGGAGCAGGTAGTGGAAAAAGTACCAGCTCCTGCGGGAGATGTTGAAGCCCCTTTACAGGCTTTGATTTTCGATTCGGTTTATGATGCATACCGCGGTGTTATCTTACAGATTCGGGTAATGGACGGTATCGTCAGACCGGGCGATAAAATTCAGCTAATGTCTAATGGCAAGACTTTTGATGTCACTGAGGTTGGGATCTTCACTCCTAAAGCAGTGGGCCGTGAGTTTTTGGCAACAGGAGATGTCGGCTATCTGGCGGCTTCCATAAAAACAGTTGCTGACACACGTGTCGGTGATACGATTACTCTGGCAGATAAACCGGCAGCTGCTCCGCTGCATGGTTACAAGCAGATGAATCCTATGGTTTTTGCGGGGATTTATCCCATTGATTCCAATAAATACAATGATTTGCGCGAAGCGCTTGAAAAGCTTCAGCTTAACGATGCCAGTCTGCAGTTTGAGCCGGAAACATCACAGGCTTTAGGCTTTGGTTTCCGCTGCGGTTTCCTGGGGCTTTTGCATATGGATGTGATTCAGGAGCGGCTGGAGCGTGAGTTCCATATTGATTTAATTATGACAGCGCCGTCTGTTGTCTATCATGTTCATACGACTGATAAGGCACTTTTGGAAGTGTCCAATCCGTCTGAATTTCCGGAAGCGGCTAAGGTAGAAAAAATTGAAGAACCTTACGTTAAAGCCCAGATTATGGTGCCGCAGGAGTTTGTCGGAGCTGTTATGGAATTAGCGCAGCGCAAGCGCGGTGATTTTGTGACTATGGATTATATTGATAATAACCGTGTGAATGTTATCTATCAGATTCCTCTAGCGGAAATTGTTTTTGACTTTTTTGATAAGCTCAAATCCTCTACACGGGGCTATGCCAGCTTTGATTACGAGATTTCTCAGTACCGTCCGTCTCAGCTGGTGAAGATGGATATCTTGCTCAATGGTGACAAGGTTGATGCGCTCAGCTTTATTGTCCATAAGGAATTTGCTTATGAGCGAGGGAAGCTGATTGTCGATAAGCTGAAGAAGATTATTCCGCGCCAGCAGTTTGAAGTGCCGATTCAGGCAGCCATTGGTCAAAACATTGTGGCCAGAAGCGATATTAAAGCCCTCCGCAAAAACGTGCTGGCTAAATGTTACGGAGGAGATGTATCCCGCAAACGTAAACTCCTTGAAAAGCAGAAAGCCGGCAAGAAGCGGATGAAAGCCATCGGTTCGGTTGAAGTCCCTCAGGAAGCCTTCTTATCAGTACTGAGTATGGATGATACAGAGTAAGAACAGCAGCTGAAGAAGCTGTCAGCAAAAACAAACAAATAAAAAACCTTATTTCTGTCTTAAACAGAAATAAGGTTTTTTATTTGGTAGCAAACAGACTCAGAATTGTTTTAATAGTGTTGCCTCTTTTTCAGCATCCGTTTGAGAAAGTTTAATTAGAATGGTATTTCTTTGTAGAAAGGTGTACAAAAGTTGTTATGGAAAAAGATTTATTTTAAGGACAAGGCCTCTTATAATAGAATTGAAATAAAAACAGCTAGTTAGGAGGGACAGAAGATGAATGACCGTATCAGTAAAATAATTAATTTGCTTTTTAAAAATCCTAACTATAAAGTTTCTGACTTGGAAAAAATAACTGGTTTATCCAGAAGGCAGATTAATTATGCATTAAAACAGTTAAACGAGGAATTGGCTGAATCTAACCTTCCTATTATTAAAAAAGATTCTACTGGTTTAATAACTGTGCCTCAGGAAGTTATACAAAATTATGCAAAAACAGATAAAGAAAAAGAAAATTTTTATTTTGAAAATGAACGGGTTGACTTAATTTGTCTTTATTTAGCTCTGAGTGATGAAGAGGTTTCTTTAAATCACTTGATGGATATTCTGATGGTCAGTAAAAATACAGCGGTAAATGATATTAAAAACTCAAATGCAGCTATTGAAAACTATAATATTTGTATTGAATATTCAAGGTCAAAAGGTTACCATTTGCTTGGTTCAGAAGGTGATATACGCAATTTAATTGAAGCAGTTGTTGAAAGAACTATCAAATTTAAAAGAGACTTTTCAGCTATAGATGACTATTTCACTATACGTAAGGATGAAGTCATTCATTTAATTAGAGAAATCGAGAAAAGACTTCATATCAGCTATTCTGATGAATCGTTTGATTTTTTAGCTAACATATTGATGTATGTTTTCCATCGTATTAGGAAAAAAGGTGTGCATATAGAAGGAGCAGAGAATGAGCAGATAAAACAAAGTAAGGAGTACAAAGCTTTGCTGCTTATGTTACAAGGTACAGTTTACGAAGCTGACATTGGCTGGATTAGTTTGAAATTTATGGCATCTGATATTTATATTATTGAAAAATCACATCTTGATGTAAATAATGACCGACTCTTTCAACTAATTCACGAAATGGTTGCTGAGTTTCAAAGGATGACTTTAATTGAAGTATCTGATTGCTCAGAATTTGAAATGCGACTATATAATCACTTGAGACCGGCTTGTTTTAGAATAATGTATGATATTGCAGTTAGGGATGGTCATGGCAATGTTAACAGGCAAAGCGATAATACTTTAAAAATTATGATTTTAGAGCTTATTAAGCCGATTGAAAATTACATCGGTAAGTCTTTCCCTGATGATGAACTGGAACTACTGACTCTTTATTTTGGTTCACAGCTGCATGACTTAGATAAAGAGCTTTCACCGAAAGCAAAAGCAGTGGTGGTTTGTTCCAATGGTTTAATTGTCTCCAGAATGATGCTGGAGCTTCTTAAAAGCTTATTTCCAGAAATACATTTTTTAACAGCCTTATCTATAAGAGAATTTGAACAATTTTCATCGGATTATGACTTAGTTTTTACAACTAGCCCTTTAAATACAACCATTTACCAGTATATCATAAATCCAATTATGACTGATGAAGAGCAGCTTCATCTTCGCTACAGAGTTTTAGAAGATATCGGTCTTTTAAACACCAATCAAAAGGTTAATGCCATTGTTAAAACTATTGAAAAATACGCTAAAATAGACGATTTGGACGCTTTGAAGACAGAGCTAGGCTTACGTCTCGGGAATAAAAACCTGCTTCAAATTGATGATTGTTTACCAAATCTTTCTTATTATATGAAACCGGACTGGATGCAAATTACTGAGGAGCATTTTGCTTGGAAAGAAGCGATACGTTTTGCTTTTAAGCCAATGCTGTTAGATCATAGTTTAGAGAGCGATTATACAGAAATGGCCATTGCAGATTATCAAAATAACCAAAGCTATAGTTTTTTTGGGAAATCTACTGCTGTCCCCCACATAAACGCTAAAGAGCTTGTACATCAGGAAATTATAGGATTTACTGTTTTTAAAAAGGCAGTCGTCTTCCCAAAAGGGCAGCAGATACATATTATCGCTCCGATTGCTATTATTGATACAACTAAGCATTTGCTTGCCGTTAAAGAACTTGCCGAGTATGTCATGGATGACCATAATATAGAAAAAATATTGTCAATACAAAATAAACAAAGACTGTACCAGATGATTTGTGAAAGGGAGTGAGATACAATGCGTTTGGAAGATTACAGGCGGTTTACGATTATCATAAGAGGCTATAACTTGCAACAGGCAGATAAAATTATAAATGTTTTGCGTGAATATGCGCAATACTTTACTGTTGAAATAGCATTAAATACAAAGGATTCTTTATCTATGCTTCGTTTTTTGTCAGCAAAATATGGTCAAAAGGTTTTTATTGGTGCCGGTACTGTAAGAACTTTAGAAGATGCCAAAGCTGCTGTTGGAGCTGGTGCCCAATTTTTATTGTCGCCTCACGGTTTTACACAGTCCATGCTGAATTATAGTAAAGCAGAAGGTATTCTTGCGATTCCAGGAGCGATGACGCCTTCAGAGATTAATGAACAATTTGCCATGGGAGCTGATATTGTCAAAATTTTTCCGGCAGCAACAGTTGGCAGCCAGTTTTTTGAAGCTGTACAGTCCCCTTTGGGGAGTCTGCCACTGATGGCTGTCGGAGGTGTCAATGCGGCTAATTTTAAAGAGTTTTTTAATAAAGGAGCTGCATATGTCGGGATAGGAGGAGGAATGTTTGAAGATTTAAATATTGATGCTGCCAGTGATGCTGCTATTCGGGAATTACTGAAGGTTTACTTAAAATAGGTTTAAGAAGGAGGTGACTATATGATATTTAATGTGAGAATTAATGAAGAATTGATTTTCGAACAGGCTGAATTAAGCAGCCAGGAAGAGGCAATTAGTCTTTTAGCAGATGCATTAAAAGGACAAGGTTATGTCAAAAAAGACTATAAAAAAGCTATTTTAAGAAGAGAGAAAGAATATCCCACAGGGCTGCCTTCTTTGCCACCTATGGTGGCGATTCCCCATGCCGATCATAACTTGGTAAAGCAGAATTCTATTGCGGTGGCAACATTAAAAAAACCAGTTGTATTTTATAATATGGAATCACCAGAGCAAAAACTGGATATTTATATCGTTATCATGTTAGCGATTTCAGAGCCTCATGGACAAGTTGAAATGCTTCAAAAAATAATCACTTTGATTCAAAATAAACAGCTTAAAGATATTATTTTAAACAGCAATAAAAAGAGAATACTGTCTGTTTTTAAAAAAGAAGTCTTGACTGAATACGATATAAATATTAAAGGGATGAAATTCTCCGGTGAGTGATCTTATCCTGAGCTTAGAAATTAAAAGACAGGAACCTTATGGTTCTGGGACTTTGTCCTACTCTTGTTGCCTGAACACGCCCTAAATGTTGCGGGAAAAGATAAAAACCTCTTGGAATTGAGATTTTTTGGCATTTTCCCATGCGCTTTTTAACGGGCTTTGTATCTTGATGGAACTGAACACGCCCTAAGGGCTGTGCAAAAAAGATAGACTGTCCTAGAGCTTTAAGGCTCTTCGTCCAGTCTCCTATTTTTGCTTTGCTCTTTTAACGGGCTTTGTATCTTATATAAGGAGTTAAGTATATGAAAAAGATTTTAGTAGCTTGTGGCAATGGAATTGCGACATCGACAGTTGTAGCAGCAAAAATACGCGAATTTTTGGAAGAACATGGGGAGCAGACCACTATCACACAATGTAAATTGATGGAGGTCCCTTCCAAGGTAGCAGACTACGACTTACTGGTCACAACGGGTCAGTTTGGAGGCGACGCACATGGTGTCGCACAAATTAAAGCTATGCCGATACTAACAGGTATCGGAGCGGATCAAGTATTAGAGGATGTACTGAAGGCTGTCAAGTCCTGAATATATACTTAAGAGGATAGAAAAATGAATATAATAATGGATGTGTTTAATTTCTTTATTAACGCTGGCGCGACTGTAATGCTGCCAGTCATCATTACCATTATCGGTTTAATATTTGGATTAAAACTACAAAAAGCATTTCAGTCGGGTCTAACCCTAGCTATCGGTTTTGCCGGAATTAAATTAATCTTGGATTATATGACTTCCAATATAGGCCCTGCTGCAAAAGCTATGGTAGAAAGAACCGGTGTTCAGCTGGATGCTCTTGATGTCGGATGGGGGTCAATAGCTGCGGTGACTTGGGCATCTCCTATTATTGCTGTGCTGATTTTCAGTATTTTACTGATAAATGTTGCTATGCTAGTTTTAAAAGTAACGAATACCATGGATGTTGATATTTGGAATTACCATCATATGGCAATTGTCGGTGTCATGGTTTATTTTGTGACAAAAAACATTTTCCTAGGTGTCGGGGCTAGTGCAGCTATGGCTGTTATTACTTTTAAATTTTCGGATTGGTCACAAGGGATGGTGGAAGAGTTCTTTGGTATCCCCGGAGTATCTTTACCAACAGTTTCTGCTCTGTCATCATTAGTCATTGCCTGGCCGATGAATTGGCTATTGGATAAGATTCCTTTTATCAAAAATTCTACTTTCTCAATTAAAGATGCCCAGAAATATTTGGGATTTTTTGGAGATCAAATGATTATGGGAGGGATTATTGGTTTGGCTATAGGACTGTTAGCTGGCTATGATCTGACAGCTATACTGCAGTTAGGTGTCAGTATGTCAGCAGTACTTGTGCTAATTCCTAAAATGACTGCCTTATTTATGGAAGGCCTAATGCCGATATCGGATGCTGCGCAGAAATGGTCGCAAAAACGTCTCAAAGGACGGAAAGTTTTTATCGGCTTAGATGCAGCTGTTGTTGTTGGAAATCAAGATGTTATTACAACAGCCTTGATAATTATTCCACTAACAATTGCCATGGCCTTGGTTCTTCCTGGCAACCGTGTATTGCCTTTTGCTGATTTAGCAGTTGTTCCTTTTCGAGTTGCTATGGTTGTAGCTTTGACCCGCGGTAATCTTTTAAAAAATATTATTATTGGCTTAGTCGTCACTGCATCATTACTATGGTGTGGATCTGCTACAGCTCCAGTTTTGACAAGCATCGCTCAATCAGTAGGTATTGAGTTGGGAACAAGCACTATTTTAATTTCTTCTTTTGCTGCAACGGCTATGGTGCAAAGTTATTTAGTCTTTTTGGCATTTACTGCCAAACCGGTAATCGGAATTCCGCTCTTAATGTTTGGCTTTGGTGTTTATTGGTTCTTTATTGAGAAATCTGTTTCTCGAAATCAAAAAACAATTTAATGAAAGATAAGCTAGCTTTAGAAAGCGTGATTGGTATGAAAATAACAAATATAAAAGTATACAAAATAAAACCTCGCTGGATTTTCATCAAATTGACGACAGATGACGGTATTGAAGGATGGGGTGAGATGATTTCAGGGACAAAAACTGAAACAGTTGTTGCTGGAGCTTATGAAATGGGGACACGTATAATAGGAAGAAACCCTTTTGAGATTGAACGGCTTTTTCAAGAGCTACACCGTTCTTTTTTTCGCGGTGGTCCCATTAATGCGACAATTGTATCAGGCATAGAGATGGCACTTTGGGATATTAAAGGGAAGGCTTTAGAGGTACCGGTTTATGAATTGCTTGGAGGAGCAGCCAGAGATAAAATTAAAGTTTATTCATGGATCGGCGGCGACCGACCAGATGATGTTTTGGCCCAGGCAAAGGATAGAGTCGAACGGGGCTTTACAGCGGTTAAAATGAATGCAACAGAAGAGTTGCATTATATTGATTCTTTTACAAAAATAGATGCTGTGGTTGAGCGCTTGGCTTCCATTCATGATTATTTTGGCAGTAAACTGTCTGTCGGAATTGATTTTCACGGTCGAGTTCATAAACCGATGGCAAAAGTTTTAGCCAAAGCTTTGGAGCCATACCGCCCTATGTTTTTAGAAGAGGTTGTTCTTCCTGAGAATGAAGAATATTTTAAAGAAATAGCCAGTCAGGTGTCAATTCCTTTGGCAACAGGCGAACGTCTGTACACAAGATGGCAATTTAAAGAGATCTTTAAGACAGGAGCTATTGACATTATTCAGCCGGATGTAGCTTTAGCAGGAGGAATATTGGAAACTCGTAAAATCGCTGCTATGGCTGAAGCTTATGATATGGCAGTTGCTCCTCATGCTCCATATGGCCCCGTCGCACTGGCCGCAACATTGCAGATTGATAGCTCTACACCTAATGTTTTTATTCAGGAACAGAGTTTGGGGATTCACTATAATAAGGGTTTTGATTTGCTGGATTTTGTAGACAATAAAGACTTGTTTCAATATAAAGATGGTTTTGTATCAATCCCTGATAAACCGGGCTTAGGCATTGAAATTAATGAAAGCTACGTAAAAGAAATTGCTCAAGAAGGTTTAGTTTGGACGAATCCATCTTGGAGAAATGATGATGGCACTATAGCTGAATGGTAAACTGATGGCTCTAAGGAGGAAGTGAGATGGAGTTCTTATTTATAGCTCTGCTTTTACTGGGTTATACAATTTATTACCAGACACAAATGAAAAAAATTTTTATAAAGAGTAAACGCTCAATTTTTAAAAGCAGTCTATTACTGCTAGCAGGGGTATTTTTTGTTTTGATACGAGCTCCAAAAGCCCCAAATTTGGGTACGAATTTGTTGATTGGTTTCCTTTTAATTTTACAGGCTTGGCGAAAAGAAGGACTGAGCAGAGATCGTGTGATAACATTTGGTGTCCGTAATGGGAAGCTGGCAGAGTATGAAAAACTGATTATTCATAATGAGCATTCTGGGGCACGCTTAGAATGTCAAAGTTCGACCAGACGTTCAGATATTAATCTATATTTTAAAGATGAACCAAAAGTTATTAGAAAGTTTTTAAACGACTGCAAACTACATTGTGAACTGTTACAAAAATAAAGCAATCAATATTCTGAGAGACAATAGTGACTTATGAGAGAAAACTGCATCTGTTAAGCTAACCTGAACAGTCTATCAACTTTTTCGAAATTCCCAAGAAGATTGTGAAATGATACACTTAATATATCAAATATATGGAGGCGTTTCCACATGAAGCAATTAACAGACAGTGTCATTTTTCGACATGGTGCGAAGATTAAAACGCGCACCGCTCAGTCGCCTATGCTGACCAACAGCGGTTTAGATGAAAAAGTGACTCAGGATACGATTGATTACTATGCAGCACGCTCTCAATCTGCTGGTATGGTCATTGTTGAGTATACCAGTGTCAGTCCCAATGGCGGTCCATCGCGCTCTTGGGCGCCTGATCGGGAACAATTGGCTGTTTACAATGATGATTTTAAGCCGGGCTTGGCAAAAGTAGCAGCAGTCTTGAAAAAAGACGACAATAAAGCCTTGCTTCAGTTGGTTCATTCGGGTCGTGAAGCGGCTTACCGCCATGAACTCGGAGGGCGAGTCGAAGTCCCATCTAAGCTTGATTTCCCTTGGATTGATTATCCACTTTATGAACTGACTGAGGATGAGGTATGGGGAATTGTCAAAGACTTCGGAGCTGCTGCTAAACGGGCGATCGACTGCGGTTTTGACGGTGTTGAAATTCACGGTGCCAATCACTATCTTCACCAAGAATTCTTTTCTGCTTTCTCAAATAAGCGCACCGATTTCTGGGGCGGCAGCTTAGAAAAGCGGATGAATTTTGCACTCGAAGTGGCGCGTGAGGTTTTTAAAGTTGTTAATGAATTTGCTCTAAAAGACTTTATCGTCGGTTATCGTATCAGCCCTGAAGAAATTCATGGTGAAAATATCGGTTATACTTGGCACGAATCTAAAGAGCTGGTAAGAGCTTTGACAGAACAATTTGAGTTTGACTACATTCACCTCTCAACTAATGATTACACGAAAACACCGTCTGACTCTGATAAGAACTATGCCCAGCTATTGGGTGATGCAGTGCAGGCCCCAGCCTTACTGATGATTGCAGGCGGTATTCATACGGTCGAAAAAATGCAGGATGCTCTGAACTATGTTGATATTGTCAGCCTCGGACGTCCAACTTTGATTGATCCGCAAATCGCTTACAAGTTAGAAAAAGGACTTGAAGATCAAATCAGCCTATCCTTCAATGAAGAATCCGTAGCAGTAGCCAAGCTTACACCGGGCTTGATGGCCCTCTTAGCTAATGCAGAATACTTTGCTATGCCAGGTATGGACTATCTCCAAACATTAGTCGATGAAAAGCTTGACGATGTTGTGACGCACGATGGCACACAGTAAACCAGATGATTATCAGCTAGTCAAGTCCAATCAGATCTCACCAGCAGGCTGAGACAGCTGAAATTTTAAAATATCATAAAAAGAGGGGCTATGAGGCCTCTCTTTTTATGATATCTGTAATGGTATCCATCAGCTGTTCAGTCTGTGATGAAAGCTTCTTATTGGGATTGATCAGCCAGCCAAGAGAAAACTGATCATCAATCAGGTGGCCAATATCAATATGACCAAGATCCTTAATATTTTCATTAGTTGACAGCTGTTCTTGGGCGATTCGCCCAAAGCAGACGGTATTTAACTGGAGAATGGCTTGGCTCATAGCCCAAGCGTCGTCTGTCCGCAGAACCAAAGGGAGAGGTCCGCAGATATTCTGTAAATTATCGTACAGTGTGTCATGCAGACTGTCATTGAAAAGACTGAACCGCTGCTTTTTGATATCCTCAATAGTAATGGGGTCCTGTTTATTTAAAAGAGGGTTTTTCGGAGAACAAAGCATCACCAGTTTGGTATGGCAAACTGGGCGAAATTCCAGTCCCTGCAGCTCATTTTGGTTCATATGATTTGTTGCAATGAAACCAGCATCGATTTCATGATGATGCAGCCGTCTAATGATAGAAGGCAGTTCATGGCAGCTGATATCAAAAGTCGTATACTGATAGTCTCTTTCATAATGCTGTAAAAAACCTTCCCAAAAAGGGCGCAGCATCACATTCATATAATGGATTGTTATTTTTTGAAAATGGTCTGGGCTGGCCATAAAATGCGCCTGATTTTCAAGAGCATTTTTGGCACGCAGGATATCTGAGACAGAGGACAGTAATTTTTGGCCTTCTGGTGTCAGAGATGTCCCTAAAGACGTTCGTTCAAAAAGTTTGATTCCGAGCTCGTCTTCTAACTGAGAAATAGCCAGACTCAGACCGGATTTACTAATATGAAGGACTTCAGCGGCTTTTTGCAGTGACTGGTAATGAGAAAGTATCTCGGCGTAGAGAAGTTGTTCAAAATTCATAATGCATCCTTTGTCACTTGACCAATGAAAAGTTGAAAATTAATGCCGCAAAGGTCAGAATTCCTCTTGAGGCACAAAAAAGCAGGGCTAAGCTTCTTTCACACACATCATATCAAAATAAAAAAAACTTGTAAAAGAAAAATCAGGTCAGCCTGATAAAAGCTAATAGGCCGTAATGGCTGGATTAGAGTCAGAAGGAGAAATGGCCTGTTTTTAAGAAGTGCAGGAAAATGCTTTTTAAGCATAATGTCTATATAAAATAAGTATTTGTCTATATCTCTAGGATGGTCTATAATAAAAATAAATAAAAGAAAGAGGGAATCCATCATGACAGAAGAGCATTTACAGTTAATTCAAGAATGGGATAAAGTTTTTCCAAAAAGCGATAAAGTCGACCATCAAAAGGTGACCTTCCATAATCACTTCGGCATTACCTTGGCTGCTGACATGTATAAGCCCAAAAATGTTCAGGGGAAATTGCCGGCTTTAGCAGCAGCAGGACCTTTTGGTGCTGTAAAAGAACAGTCGTCCGGTCTGTATGCCCAGGAAATGGCAGAACGCGGCTACCTCACGATTGCTTTTGATCCTTCTTATACTGGAGAATCAGGCGGTTCTCCTCGTTATATGCAGTCACCGGACATTAACACGGAAGATTTTCAAGCTGCTGTTGATTTCCTGTCAACACTGGATGAGACAGATTCCGAAAAAATTGGGATTATCGGAGTCTGCGGCTGGGGCGGCATTGCCTTAAATGCAGCAGCTATTGATCCGCGTATCAAGGTAACCGTTGTTTCGACAATGTATGATTTGTCCCGTGTTGCCGGCAATGGTTATAATGATGTGGCTGATAATGAAGCAGCTCGCTATGAGCAACGGTTAGCGCTCAGCGCTCAGCGAATTGAAGACTATAAAACCGGAACTTACAAACTGGCCGGCGGAGTCGTTGATCCTTTACCAGAAGATGCACCGCAGTTTGTCAAAGATTATTATGCTTATTACAAGCAGCCGCGCGGCTATCACAGCCGCAGTCTGAACTCCAACAACGGTTGGGCAGTGCAGTCCAATACTAGCCTTACTAATACACGCTTCCTTTATTATACAGATGAAATCCGTAATGCGGTGCTGCTGGTTCACGGCGATGCTGCTCATTCTTATTATATGGGAAAAGACGCCTTTGCTAAGTTAAAAGGTAAGAATAAACAGATGATTACGGTCCCAGGGGCTAACCACTGTGATTTATATGACCAGAAGGATAAAATTCCATTTACAGAAATTGAAGCTTTTATTAAGAAGAATATCTAGTGTTTAAAGAGGCAGGGAAACAAAGTCCTGCCTCCTTTCACTTTTTAGATCTATGCGTTTGGTGCAGTGGCTGATTGGGGAACAGCGCCCTTAATCAGCTGTGAGGAGACGGGACAACAAAATCCGAATGGTAGTAAAAGTACTTTGATAGAAAGGCCCGAAAAATGACAAGAAAGAGTATTTTCATTACTGCGTTGATTGCAGGGATTTTTTTGTTAGCCGTTTTTTGGATAATCAATAATAATCAGTCTCCTAAAGATGCGACAAATCAAACCGATGAAACGGCAAGAGAAGGCTATCAATTTACCAACAAAACAATTTCTTTTGTGAGCAATGATAATGCCATCTATGGACGTGCACTCATTCCTCAAACAGATATGCCTGTACCGACTATCATCGTTTGTCATGGTTTTGGGGGCAATTATGAACAAGAGTTGATCATGCAAGAGAATTTAGCCACAAGCGGTTTTGCAGTTTATGCTTTTGATTTTGCTGGTGGATCAGGCTATGATTCTGGCAAAAGTGAGGGTGAGATGACCGATATGTCCGTTTTGACAGAAGTACAGAATCTTAAAGATGCTCTTGTGGCTCTTGAGAATCAAGAGTTCTTCGATAAAGATAATCTTTACCTTTTAGGTGGCAGCCAAGGAGCTGTCGTTTCCAGTATTGTGGCAGCAGAAAATCCGGAAGCGGTTAAGGGCTTAATTCTGCTCTACCCAGCATTTTCCCTTTTTGATGATGCTCATAACCGTTTTGAGTCTGCCGAAGCCATTCCTGAAACTTACAACTTAATGGGCTTGACGGTTGGAAGCCGTTATTTTACTGATATTTGGGACTATAATATCTATGACAAAATAAGTCAGTATGATGGAGACGTTCGCATCTTTCACGGAACTGACGATGATTTAGTCCCTATATTTTATGCAGAAAGGGCAAGTGAAGTGTTTCCCCATGCTGTTTTAACAAAATTAAAAGGAGAAGGGCATGGATTTTCGAATTCAGCACAGGAAGAAGCAGCTGAAAATATCGTAAATTTTATTAAAGAGACTGAGTAGAGAGATAAAGCAATGAAATAAAACCATCCGTTTTGTTTCCTCTGCTCTTAAGGAGATGCTGATAAAGGAATGAGGTTTCAAAAGTAATCGAGGCTGTTTGCTTTTTAGGATTATAAAAGCAGGATAGTCGTTTGTAATCAGTTATATCTGACCTATCTGGACCGTGAAATTTTTAAATTTCTTTAAGATTTCTTTTCTTTTATGCTAAAAGACTGTTCTTATTGTCGATAATTGTGTACAATAGAAAGAAATAAGAATTTAGGAGAATTGACATTATGGCACGTCATCGTAAAAAAGCAGATAATAGCAACACCTTGAGGATTTTCCTCATTTTAGGTGTGGTTTTACTGGCTTTAGGACTGATTATTTTTGCTGTTTCGTCCTATATTAATAATAGAGAAAGCAGTACGACAACATCCAGTTCAACAGCACAGACTCTGATGAGTTCATCAGATACAAGTGAGAATACAGAAACATCTCAGACGGATCAAGCTTTAGATATAGCTGCTCTGGCTAACGAAGATTATAACAGTGCTGCGGGTGTTTGGCTCAGCAGTAATGGCAACAGTTTAACTTTTAATGCTGAAGGGCTGGAAAGCAGTGACATTCAGGGAACGATTGATTTCACCATCACCCCTTACCAGCAGTTGGATGATAATACCTATTTGGCGACTCTGACATCAGCAGACGGCAGTCTGGTATATGATCTTTACTTTATTAAGGCTGGATCTGAACTGCCGGAAGATTATTTTGCTGAAGGCTATACGGATACCTCTGACCATGATAAAGACCGTCTTTATATTACTAGTGATCTTGTCGGAGGAGAGGATTACGCAGATAACATTTTGTACAGACAATAAACACTAAAAAGAGGCAGGATAAAGCCTCTTTTTTCTTTTATCTAAAAAATGAAGCTGACTCAATACTTTCCCAAGATTTTAGTCTGTCTCGATAGTGATAAAGCAGCCAAGCAGCTGTCAGCAGCATTAAGCAGGGAGTGACAAGCATCATGGTTTTTGTTTCATAGAAGCCTGGGATAACTGCTGTCAGGAGTTGTAAAGTCATATGCATGCTGCCGTGAACAGCAACGGCAGCCCAGGTGGTCCGAAAAAGGTATTTCATTAAGCAGGATAAAATACCAAGGCAAAAAGCATAAAAAATAGTGAGATAGCCTTCACTGTCGTAGGGATTGCCGCCAAAAAAAGGAATAATATGAACAATATGATCTAAGGCAAAGAGGGCGCTTGATATGAATAAGGTTGGCATTGGCTTTTTTTGCAAAGTCTGAACCAGATAACCGCGCCAAACCATTTCTTCCGGGAAGCCCTGCAATAAAAAGGAAAGTGCAAAGCTAGTCCAGAGTTCAGGCAGGCCGAAGCGGACTGTACCAGAAAAACGGTCGTGGAAGAAGACAATAGACAGCCAGCTCCCTAAAAGGACAATTACAATTGTTAATAATAAAGCGGCCAAAAACCCCTTTAAGGCATTTTTATCAAGCTTCAATTCTAAAACTGACCAAGGCCGTCGATCAATAATTCGTGTAAAAAACCAGGTATAAACTATATAGGCTAAACAAACTAAGATCTCATAAAGGTTATAAAGGATTGGGGGCAGATCGTTTTGGAAAAGAGGCAGGGCGACTGCACAAATGGGCAGTAAAGCTGTGAGGGTCACTAGACAAGCTCTGGTGAAAGGTGTCAGCAGCCTGTCTTGAAATGATGTCTGTATCATAATAAAGCCTCCTGAAAATTGATAGAAATCTTTCAAGTATTAGAACGGCTGAATTTAAGCTTTCTTTTGTTTGACGTTCTAAGCAGATAAATTATCAAAAGGGCTGACAGATAAGCAAGGACAGCAATTGGAGAAATGTCAATGCCGTATTGACCGCCAAACCAGAAGGAAGTATTATTGAAAGTGAAAAGAAGGGTGAAGAAATTCCAAAGGGCATGAATCAGGATACTGTCACTAATTGAATTGGTCTCATAAACACTGTAAGAAAGAAGTGCACTAAAGGAAAGTCCGGCAAGGAGAAGCTGACAGACTGTCAAAAAATCTAAAGGACCGTTTAACAGATGAAGGAGAGCAAAAATTATTGCAGGGACTAGAACAGCTATGAATTTGGAATATTTAATTTCAAAAACAGTCAGTAAGAGCCCTCGGAAAAAGAGTTCTTCTACTGCCGGTGCAGCTAGGGTGCCAATAATAATTCTGCCCCAAGGCTGATGGCTTAGAGATAGTTTTCCTCCAATGAGCAGGAGGCCCCCCAAGACTGTTAATGGCAGAAGGAGTCCAACGATTTGCCAGCTGATTTTTGGAAGGGATAGGCAGATACGGCAGTCCTTAAGGCTTAGCCGACAGTAACGTTCAGCCAGAAGTTTGGCAAAGATTAGAGCAAAATTTAAGTAGAACAAGGCAAAGAGGGCAGAGGATAAGTTATCATTTTCCTTTATTGTGGGCAATAAATAGACAAATCCAGCTAACAAACCTGCTGCCAGCATGACGAAGATAATTAAAAATGTGCTGAAAATAATATGCCTGCTGAAAAAAGCTTGTTTCTTTGCTGCCATGTCTTACCTACCTTACTTTTAAATCACCGTTAACACTAAACAGGGTCAGACGGTTATCACTTTTGTAATCAGCTGTTGCCTGGCTGCTGACTGAACAGTCTCCATTTTGCGACTGAGCTGTTACAAAGACATTGTAAGAAGAGAGTTCAAATTTACTGTCACCGTTTTGGTTGCTGATATCATTTATTCCTTTAAAGCTGATTTCTTCTGCCTTTAGGTCTCCATCGTTTAAATGCAGTTTGCTGTCTGATACAATGGCTTCATTTATCTTAACATCTCCGTTCCCGCTTTCGAGTGAACAGTTTTTCATAGTAACGGAGTTCAGCCTGCTGTCTCCGTTAGAAATAATGAAAGTTCCATTTTGAAATTGACAGTCAGCGGCTTTAAAATCACCATTGCTGACCAGAACTTCGCTTTTTTTAAAGGAATTGCCTGAGATAGAAAGATCCCCATTTTTAACTTCCAAACTACAGTTATCTACTGTTAAGTTAGCCAGCTTGAGGTCGCCGCTGTTGACTGACAGAGAACAGCTGGTCAGTTCACTTCCCTTAGGCAGATAGAGGACAGCTTGATAAGGATTTGGCTGATCTGCAAAGCTTTGCTGTAACCATAGAATAAGATCACTGATTGATAACAGATGAATCCTGTTCTTATAAACTGAGGTGACTTTTTTATTTTCTGTCAGACGGAGCTTTCCCTTTCGGTTAGTCAGTTTAAGAGGGGATTGATTTTTAACATTGTAATAGCTTAAGTAGGCTTGCTTAGCGTCAGTCTCTTTGATGCTGATATCCAGTCTGTCTAAATCAGCCTCCAGATTGTTAAAAGAAGTCAGTTTTTCTTCCTGCAGGATAAAGTCTCCTTTGTTCTTATCTACCATTGACTGAAAGCCACCGGCTTTATAACCGATTTGCAGTAAGATTGCTCCTGAAAATGAGAGACAGAGTCCCGCGATAAGAACTATTTTTTTCCATCTTTTCATTGTTTTCCCCTCTTTCTAATAGCAGAAACAGTTCCGCCTACCACTGTAACAGTCAGCTGACTGCACCATTTGCCGATTTGCAGTATAAGCAGAATCAGCAAAAGCGGCAGACCCAGAAAAAGGCCTCCCATTCCAAGTTCTACCAGTGCGGCAGCAAAATCAGATGGGATTGTCATGAATGCCTCGATAATAAAATCTGCACCGACAACCAAAAATGAAAGGGCAACACAGACTGCTGCAAGAAGCAGGCTGAAAAAAACGATAACTGCAGTAAACAAAAGGCTGACAGCGACAATAAACAGCGGAAATGCTACAGGCGAAGCCAGAAGAGCTAACAGGGCTATCCAGAGCAGATTAGCACGGCTTTTGGCGCTCTTGGGATTTTGATCCATTTTTTCATCTAAGAGCCGGTAAAGAATTTCATTGGCTGCTTCTTTAGGACTCCCCAATTCCTCAATGACCTGCGCTTCATTTTCAGGTCCGGCTTCGTCAAAATACTCTGAAAAATAATCCATAGCCTCTGTAAAATCCTGCTGCGGCAGCTTTTTTAGATGTTTTTCCAGCTGCTCTAAATACTCTTTGCGTGTCATTTCCTAATCCTCCCTTCAATAATACCGTCCAATACAGCTTTATAATCCTGCCATTCTTGCTTGAGGTAGGCAGTTTGTGCCTTTCCCTCTTCTGTTATCGCATAATATTTTCGGTTGCGGCCCTGATATTTCTGTGAATAAGTCGTCAGAAAGCCGGCCTTTTCCAATTTCTTCAAAATGGGATAAAGAGTGGATTCTTTAATATTAGCGGCAATTTTAATGGTTTGGCTGATTTCGTAGCCATAAGAATCCTGTTTTTCAATAATAGAAAGTACTAAATACTCAATTAAGATAGATGAAATAGGAAAATACATAACATACACTCACTTCATGTATAATATTTATATATATAATTATTTTATATATAAATTTTATACCTATTACAAGCAGATGTCAATAGAAAACAGTCAAATAACATAAAATGTTTTAAGATCCCTAAAAACACCACCGTCATTTTCACAGAGTAATAAAGTAAAGGGAGTCAGCATATTAAAGGGCAATCGGTGCAGCAGAAGGATAAACTGTGTTATAATAAACAAAGGAAGGCGTGCAGTGTTTTCATTCAGCACTGTACCTTGAATGAAAGTGAGGACTAAATGGCAAAATGACAATCAGACCTGCACAGAAAACAGACATTCCTGCTCTTGAAAAGCTTTTGCAGCAAATTTTGACTGTCCACCATCAGGCCAGACCTGATTTATTTACGGCTAAAGGCGGAAAATACAGCAGAGAAGAGCTGAAAGGATTGATAGCTGATGAACTGCGTCCGGTTTTTGTTTACGAGGATGAGCATGGCCGAATTTTGGGACACTTGTTCACAATTATACAGGAAGCTAAGGCTCCGTCAGTCCCGCATAAAACTCTTTTTATTGATGATCTTTGTGTCGATGAAGAAGCGCGAGGGCAGAAAATCGGCTCTGAGCTCTATCAGTTTGCTTTGAAATATGCCCGAGAGATTGGCTGTTATAATCTGACACTCAATGTTTGGAATGATAATCAAGGGGCTTTGCGTTTTTATGAGCGTCAAGGATTGAGAGCTCAGGAAACACGTCTGGAACAGATTCTTTAAGGAGGAAATCACTAAAAGAATAAGCATTAACAGACTGGTTTGTTCAGATGGCATAGCTGATTCAGCCTGTATGCAACTGATTTGTTGGTAAATTGTAAAACATATGATACAGTTCGCCTGACTTTCCCATGTTAAAGCGATAGTAAAGGGATTAAAGTTTCTCAGCTATTTGAGAAGCTTTTTCTTTTTATAGTTTAAAAAACCTTGCTTTAAAGCTTTTTATGACAAATCAACTAGTAATTCGCAAGCGTTTGCTAATCTGCTGTAAAGTGCTATACTGGGGGTATTATCGGGGACGGTTGTTGTATTTCACCGCTCAATACCGGATAAATCAGGCGTTTTTCTGACAACATAACTGCAGTTCTCCTAATTAAGGAAAACTGCAGTTGCACTGGCTATCACAGATTTTTTAAACGGCCTTTGTATCTTATGAATTGAACACGGCCTAAACGCTGCGGGAAAAAGATAGCCTGACCTCGAATCTTTATGATTCATCGGTCAGTCTCCTATTTTCCTTTTGCGTTTTTAACGGCCTTTGTATCTTGTTAATTGAACACGGCCTAAACGCTGCGGGAAAAAGATAGCCTGACCTCGAATCTTGATGATTCATCGGTCAGTCCCCTATTTTCCTTTTGCGTTTTTAACGGCCTTTGTATCTTAAGGAGGAGATTAAGATGAAAAAGATTTTACAGGTAATGGGGATTTTGGCATTGGGAGTGCTTGTTTTTTGGGCCGGCAGTCAGGTTCAGGCCCGGGGCAGGTCTGACCGGGCAGGAAAGAACAGTATTACAGTTGTGCAGACAAAAATTGTTTTGGACAGTTATGAGTTTGGACCGGCTGTTTCTAAGATTGTTCTGGAAACTGATAAGCCTTTAAGTGAAGCTGTACTGAATTCGGAAACTGCAGTAGCCACAGCAGGAATTGCCAGACAAATCAATGACGTTTATTTATCGGATGCTCAAGGCAACCGTTTAGACAGATATACTAAAAGCAACCATGTTGCTTTAGAATTGGCTGTTGATTATAATACGGAAGACCCTGCTCAGAGTGCTTCTCCCTTTACTTTTGATTTATCAACCTATCGTAATTATTGGGTAGACAGCTATGTGGTGAAAGTCAGCGGACTCGGACTGAAAAGAAGCGGCTCTGGGAAGCTTCAATTGGTTAGCTCTGAACAGGAAGCAATTGAAAACCGTCTAACTCCCTCAGCTGATCGTTTTTCAGATAGAGGAACCAGCAGTCTGCCATATGCAGCCTATCAACCTGAATCTGCTGCAGCCGGTGAGAAAAACCCTCTGATTGTCTGGCTGCATGGTATTGGTGAAGCAGGAACCGATTTAAACTTTCCTCTTTTGTCAAATAAGGTGGCTGCTTTGACACAAGAGGAGATTCAAAGTCAGTTTACTTCCAGCGGAAGCGGGGAACAAACAGGTGCTTACGTTTTGGTCCCTCAAGCACCAACAGCTTGGAATGAGCAATACGGTGAAGCTCTGATTGAGACAATTGATGCTTATCTGGCAAACAATCCAGATATAGACAGCGACCGTATCTATTTAGCTGGTGCTTCCAATGGCGGAGCTATGACCTTAGAAATGGGGATACATTATCCGGATTATTTCGCTGCTTTGGTACCAATTGCTGCTCCCTATTCCTATCAGACAGCTTCTGATAATGATGACAAACCTTACAGTTTGGATGAAGAAACGCTATCAGCTTTGAAAGATCAGCCAATGTGGCTGATTCATTCTCAAGCAGATACCACCATTCCGGCATCTGAAAGTGCTCTGCCTTTTTATAAAGCTATGATAGATGCTGGATTTGAGAATAAATGGATCTCTTATTATGAGAGTGCTCTGGGGACTGATTTACCTGGGCAAGTGTATAACGGCCATTGGGCTTGGATTTATTTCTTTAACAATCAAGTAACAGGTGTGCAAAGCCGGGAGAATATTGGCTCCATGTCTGGGCTGTCCGGTCTTGTTGCTACAAATCCCACACGAGGAGGTGCCAGCAAGGCAACTGTTGACGGCATTGAATACAGTAATATTTTTGACTGGCTAAATGCCCAGAAAAAATAAGTAAAAAAGGTAAACTTCTAAAACTGAAGTTTACCTTTTTATTAAGGCTTAATAACTTTTAAACAGCTGTAAAATGCAATCATAGGAAAAGTTAGTCTCCCTATTATTTAGTTTATTTATTTTTTGCCCCAATCTTCTTTTTAAGAAAGACTAAGACGTAGCAGAAAAGTAGGTAGGCTATAGCAATAAGGACGGTGTTTTTAGCAACAGTTTCCCAGCCATAGCGACTGGTGTTGATAAAGAAATAGGGGAAAGGGCTGTCTTTGCTGCCGGGAACCGGAAGCTGTAAAAGGGTTCCGTTAAAGATAGCAAAGGCAAAATACAGCAGTGGGATGATTGTCCAATAGAAGGGATCCTGCCATTTGTAGTTATTTCTGCGGTCTAAAATAAGTGTATCAAGGATCAAACAGAAAGGAGCGATGTAATGGACCAAAAAATTGCGGATATTCCAGAAATCTTCAGGGTCAACTCGAGGTGCTAAAAGAAAATGGTAAATCATAAAAGTAATAGCAATAGCCATAGTTACTCCGCCTTTGATGCGCAGCAAACGAGGATTAGAATTGATTGTCCCTCGTTTGGCTTCATAATACACGAGGTAGAGCATAAAAGAAAAGGTGAGAATATTTGAAAGGACAGTATAATAAAGCAGCATACCAGCTCCGCCTTGATGCAGCTGGATACTGACTCCCCAAATACCGCAGCCGGCAGCTAAAAGCCGAAAAATCTGTGTTTTTGACATGGCAATAAACCTCTTTCCTATCTTTTTCACCCAACCGCAGAAAAAATAAAGGCTTAGAACAGTAAGAGTTAATACAGGGGGCAAAAACTCTGCTTAAACTTAAAATGCCTTTAGAGGTGTTTTTCTTAATCAGTTGGCAGAAAACTGTTTCTATCTTATCATATTTTTCCTTGACTGATAAGAAAAATAACCGTAAAATGTGGACAAAGCAAGAAGCAGCTCTAGTGAAAGTATATGAAAGTTCAAGCCTTAAAAGATAGTGCTGCTCTCTTCTTACTAACCGCAGCTGGTTAGGGACTAGTAGAAGGGGACAAAATTATGGCCACAATTGTTAATTATCTTCAGCAGCACAGGAACACTTCTTTTACAGATCTGCCTTTAAATGAACTGGACATTCTTATTTTAAATGAAATTGGCTATTTAGATTTTAGCAAGCTCATAACAGATGGGCTTGATTTAAGGAGAGAAGTAAAACTTTATCACTTATGGAAAGACTATCAGAAAAAGCAGGAAAATCAAGCCGTTTCCTATGACTTCCTTTTAACAAAGGAGCGGCTTGAGCTGTTTAAACTGATGCTTTCCGGTAAACGCTTTGTTGATTTGTGTCTTGAGTTCTATGTCAATGATATCAGCACTGAATTTGAAAAACAGTTTTCTGCCATGGTTTTTAAACTGCCGCAAATTGAATACAAACAGCTTGTTTTTCGCGGAACCGATGACAGCATGATTGGTTGGAAAGAAGACTTCAAATTGACCTATATGCGGGAGATTCCAGCTCACCGCTCAGCAATCGTCTATTTGACTAAAGCATTAGCGGCCTTGCCTGGCCCAGTAATTGTTTCAGGACATTCTAAGGGCGGCAATTTGGCTGTTTATGCCAGTACCTATGTCAAAGCAGAACTGCAGAAGAAAATTGCAGCAGTCTATATGTTCGATTCTCCCGGACTGCAAGCCAGTGTCCTACAATCTCGGGGCTATCAGGCGATTCGTAAGAAGGTACATGTTCTGCGTCCGCAAGAAGCTATTGTCGGTGTGATGCTGGACATTGATGCTGAGGTGAAAATCATTGACTCGTCTTCTTTTGGTATCGGTCAGCATAAGGCCACTAACTGGCAGGTTGATATGGCAAAAGACTGTTTACTCCCAGCAAAGGAAGGACCGACAGACCTGAGCGTGAACCTGGAGAAGACCTTTAAAAAATGGACCAGAGATCTAAGCAGTCAAGAACTAAAACGTTTATTTGATACCCTTTTTGATACCATTATAACCAGTGGAATCAGCAGTTTAAATGATTTGAGTTTTGATACAGCTTCCGGTCGGAAATTGGCCAATGTTGTCGCATCTTTTCGTTCTATTGATAGCAGCAAAAAAATCCTTTTATTAAAGTCTGCCCGTCTCTTTTTCTTGGCTTTTGTCGGTCACACACGTTTGGCAGCCTGGGAGAAAATGCTTTTGCCTCTGCCTGATTTTTTAAAGTCTGCTGAAAAAGATTAATCCTATTCTGAGAAGATTTGAGAAGGTATATAACTTCGCATTTAAAAATATAGCTAGGGCGAGCTGTTTTAAAAGTGGGGAAGCCGATTTACTATGCTTTTTATCTATAAAGAGTTATTCATGACAAGTATTTGCTATATTTATAAAAAGCGTTATAATAAAAGCAACTAGTGAAGGAGGGTGATAAAATGGCAAAATTTGAAGAGATTCAAGAAGGTCATATTTTTCCGGTCGGAGATAAAAATACCGCCTATTCAGATGTTTTTACTGGACAGTCTTATTTGCAGATGCTGGCTCAGGCACCAGATGGTAATTTTGGGGTCGGCAATGTTACATTTGAACCTGGCTGCCGCAATAACTGGCATGCTCATGTAGGAGGGTATCAGATACTCTTAGTGACTGGAGGAGAGGGGCTTTATCAGGAAGAAGGGCAGCCTGCCAGGCTCTTGAAAACAGGAGATGTTGTTTTGACTCAAGATGGTGTTAAACACTGGCATGGCGCTACAAAAGATGCCTGGTTTACCCATGTGGCCATCACTGCCGGACAGGCAGAATGGTTTGAAGCGGTCAATGATCAGCAATACGAAGAAGCTAATCAGAGCGCGAAATAAAGTAAACGGCTAAAATTCTAGTGAAAAGATAGCTGTCATCGTGATGCCAGCATCACTTGCCATCCCCTATTTTCATACGAATTTTTAAACGGCCTTTGTAGCTTGTTGGAGGTTTTATTATGGCAGAAAAACAAACAGCTGGGCATGATCTTTTGGGAGATTTTGCCCCAAAATTTGCAGAACTTAATGATGGGGTTCTTTTTGGAGAAGTCTGGTCCCGTGAAGAAGAGCTGTCTCCTAAACTGCGTTCTATTGTGACTGTATCTGCTTTAGTCAGCGGCGGCAATCTGGAACAATTAGGACATCATTTGCAGCGTGCTAAAGATAATGGTGTTTCAAAAGAGGAAATTGCAGAGATTCTGACTCATATTGCCTTTTATGTCGGTTGGCCTAAGGCTTGGTCGGCTTTCAATCGAGCTAAAGACATTTGGACAGATTGAGGGAGAAGCAGCTGAGCAGATAGCTGGCCTGAAGGCTTGTTCAGATGACCTTATTTTACTGAAAGAAAAAGGGGGATTTATGGAATATCTCACTTTAAATAATAAGATACAGATACCTATTTTAGGTTTTGGTACCTACTCAATCAGTCCCAGACAGACCAAAAAATATGTCAGCCACGCTATTACAGCGGGTTATCGGCTGATTGATACAGCTCAGTATTATCATAATGAAAGAGAAGTAGGGCAGGCTCTGGCTGAATCGGGACTTAAGCGCAGTGAATTTTTTATTACAACTAAGACGCAGACTGACGGCTACAAAGCTACTGTTAGAGGCTTGAACAAGTCTTTGCGGCTGCTTGGAGGCGATTACTGTGATTTAGTGCTTATTCACTGGCCCACAACTGATAGTCTGGGGACCTATAAAGCTTTAGAAGAGTTTTATTATGCCGGAAAAATCAAAGCTATTGGTTTGTCAAATTTTAATCATTTAGAGGTTGACGAAATCATCAAAAAAACTGAAGTCAAGCCGGTTATCAATCAGATTGAAACACATCCTTTCTTCCAACAAAAGAAAATGCACCGTTATTTAAATCAGCAGGGGCTGGTTCATGAGGCTTGGTCGCCTTTAGGTGAGGGAATGTCAGGATTACTGACGGATCCTGCATTTAAAAAACTTGCAGAAAAATATAAAAAGTCAGCAGCCCAGATTATTTTACGTTTTCTGACTCAGGAAGGCATTGTTGTGATTCCTAGATCTACCAATCCTCAACATATCAAGGATAATATCGCTATCTTTGATTTCCAGCTGACAGAGGAAGAAATCAGCAATCTGAGACAGTTAGACAAAAGTCAGTCTATTACCGGATGGCCGCAGACTATGGCGATTGAGAAATAAGGAAAACTATTTTTTGCATTCACTAAAACAGTCTGGAACTTTATAGTTCCAGACTGTTTTAGTCTGTTGAGATAAGGTTATTTGGCAGTTCCTGCTGTCCGCCCGATTTAACGGGAGCTTTATTTATAAGACTTAGGGGAACACTGAATTCCCGCTTTACAGCATAAAGAATCCGTGCTGCTGATTTCTGGTTTTAGGTCAGTTTGGAATGATGGGAGATGGCCAGTTTTCCTTCTTGATTTAAGCTTTTGCAGCCTACTTTTTAGCTGGCGGTTTCATCAAAAGACAAAATGAGTCAGGCAGGAGCTGTCTTTTGCTGTCTCACCTGACAAGCGTCTTTATCAGATTGACAGTTTTTTAATTCTGATTTGAAGCTAAACGGCAGCGTTCAATCAACTTATCCCATTTGAGACGATTTTCTTTTTTAAATACAAAGTAAAAAGTCGCTTTCGCTTTATCTTCGTGAATAGGAATAATTTTTTTATGTTCGGCTGCCCGGCTTAAATCTGTAATGTCTGTGATAAAATGGGGAAACTCTCCTTCTGAGGCAATTTCTGTAAAAGCCTGATTGTCATCCATATAAAGAAAGTTAGCACTGGGTATTTCTGTTTTCACCAAATCCATCCAAAAACCTATATCCATAAGAATAAGAATATTTTGCCCGGCTAAGTCGGCAAAAGTTACCGCATCATATTTTGCAAGAGGATGTTCAATCGGAACTTGGATATAGAGAGTTTCGTCAAAGAAAGGGACAGCAGCAAGCAGATTATTAACAGGAATATGGCTTGCAATAGCCAAGTCATACTTATCATTAAGCAAATCAGTTATCATCTGCTTTTCATCTGTCAGCAGCTCACTTGTAATCTCCAGTTGGAAGGCTGCCGCTTGTTCTAAAACAGCATCGCGCGGTGCCGGTGCGATAGAAGCCAAATGCAGTTTTGAAGAATGTTTTGCCTGATGGCGTACAGCCTCTAGCATTTCTTCCTGCAGTTCTGTAATTTTTTGGGCATAGTCAATAAGCAGTAGGCCGTTTTCATTAAAGCTTGTCTTGTTTTGAGAACGGTTAAATAGCGGGACACCTATCATTGACTCGATTTTTTTCATCGACTGGCTGAGGGCAGGCTGTGAGATGTGCAGTTCTTCCGCTGCAGCCGATAAAGTTCCCGTCCGGTAAAAAGATAAAAGCTGTTCCAGTAAATAGCCGTCAATCATGGTTTTTCCTCCTGCTATTAGCCTTAATTATACCATAATAAGCAAAAAGTAGTGTACTTTTCAGAGGAAATGGAGTAAGGTAAAAGAAAAAGGAGGAGGAAAATATGACAACAGTAACCTTAAATAACGGCTTTACTATTCCGCAAATCGGTTTTGGGGTTTTTCAAGTACCTGATCTCAGTCAATGTGAGGAGGCTGTGGCAGCTGCTCTTGCAGCAGGTTATCGCCATATTGATACGGCTGCAGCTTACATGAATGAGTCTGCGGTCGGCAAAGCTGTCCGCAAATCAGGCATTCCCCGGGAAGATATTTTTGTGACCAGTAAACTATGGGTTCAGGATTTTGGCTACGAAAACGCCAAAAAAGCGATTCAGACATCTTTAAATCAGCTTGGGCTTGATTATATTGACATGTACTTGCTCCATCAGGCTGTCGGCGATTATCTTGGAGCTTGGCGGGCTTTGGAAGAAGCTTATCGGGAAGGAAAAATTAAAGCAATCGGTGTTTCGAATTTTTATCCGGAACGTTTAGTGGATTTCTGTGAAACTGTTGCTATTATGCCAGCTGTCAATCAAATTGAAATTCACCCCTTCTTTCAGCGCGATGAAGACTTAGCCGTTGCCAAAGAATACGGCCTTGCTCTTGAAGCCTGGGGTCCTTTTGCTGAAGGAAAATTCGATATTTTTAATCACCCTGTTTTGGCAGCAATCGGGGAAAAATATGGGAAAACTGCTGCTCAGGTCGCTCTGCGTTGGAATTTGGACCGAGGAGTAATCGTTCTGCCAAAATCTGTTCATAAAGATCGTATCCAAGCTAATATCGATGTGTTTGACTTCACTCTTTCGGAAGAGGATCATGCCGAAATTGCAAGGCTTGATATGGGACACAGTGAGATTATTAATCACTATGATCCGGCAGTTATCAAAATGCTCCACTCTGTCAAAATCCATGATTAATGCAGCAATTTGCTGTTTGTGATTATTGCTATTTATTTTTAAACAAGAAAAGAGGGTAAGAAATGCAAAATATAGTCTTAAATGATGGGCACACTATCCCTGCTGTCGGTTTTGGGGTTTTTCTGATTCCCGCAGATGGCTCAACCTATACGGCTGTGAAGGAAGCTTTAGCAGCAGGATATAGGCATATTGATACAGCTCAGGCCTATTTTAATGAGGCTGAGGTCGGCCAGGCTATCGCCGACAGCGGTATCCCCAGAAAAGACATTTATGTGACAACCAAGTTGTGGCTGCAGGATTATGCCTATGATTCTGCGGTTAAAGGCATTGACCGTTCGTTAGAAAAACTGGGATTGGATGACATTGACTTACTATTGCTGCATCAGCCTTACGGAGAAGTTGAACAGGCTTGGAAAGCTCTGGAAGAGGCACAGGCAGCAGGTAAAATCAAATCCATCGGGGTTTCTAATATGACACCTAAACTCTGGCAGCGCTATGTTCCGAAATTCAATACTATGCCTGCAGTCAATCAAGTTGAACTCCACCCTTATTCGCAGCAAAAAGAACTGCGCGATCTTTTAGCTAAAGATAAGGTTGTTGTCGAAGCTTGGGGTCCGCTTGGTCAGGGCAATAAGGAACTGCTGTCCGATCCGGTAATTGTGAAGCTGGCTGAAAAATACGGTAAAGATGTCGGCCAGATCATCCTGCGTTTTGAAAATCAAGAAGGAATCGTTGTGCTGCCTAAATCGACTAAATCAGAGCGTATCAAGTCCAATCTGGATATTTTCGGCTTTGAACTGACGCCATCTGAATTAGAAGACCTGCGAGCCTTAGACACCGGCAAGGGCTCACACGATCCGGACGCACCGGGTGTGGAAGACTACCTCTTATCTAACTATGATATCCATGCGGATGATTAAGCTATAAATATAAAAAATGAGAATTTGGATTAGCCTAAATGAAAACTCTTCATTTCAAAAAGCAATCCATTTTCTCTTTTTTGATTGAAATATAGAGTCAGGACGATAATGCTTTAGAAACATTTAAAGGTTTAACTGTATAAACTATTATTATATTTATACATAATATATTCAAAAATACTTAGATCGTTTGGTTTGAACCATAAAGCAAGGTACCCATTCTGTGCAGCACAAATCTTAAAATCGTTTTTAGATAAGAAAAATGAAAAGGCTTCCATTTTTTCTGGTAAGATCGGCCTAAAAGTGGTATGATAGGCATAGAAACAATCGGAGGTAACTAAGATGACATTTCCTAAAGACTTTTTGTGGGGCGGAGCAACTGCTGCCAACCAGTGTGAAGGAGCCTATTTAGAAGACGGCAAAGGTCTGTCTGTACCAGATATGCTGCTGGGTGGTGATGTGGATACGCCAAGAACTTTCCTTCCTAAAACGGATCCCAATGCCTTTTACCCATCACACGAGGCGATTGACTTTTATCATCACTATAAAGAAGATATTGCCATGTTTGCGGAAATGGGCTGGGGTGTTTTCCGCTTATCGATTAACTGGGGCCGGATTTTCCCAAATGGTGACGATGCTGAACCTAATGAAGCGGGACTGGCTTTTTATGATAAGGTTTTTGATGAATGCCACAAACACGGCATTGAACCTCTTGTGACACTCTGCCACTATGAGATTCCTTGGAATATTGTAACCCAGTATCACGGTTTCTACAGCCGACAAACGATTGACCTGTTTACCAAGTATGCAAGGACCTGTTTTGAGCGTTATAAAGACAAAGTGAAGTATTGGCTGACTTTCAACGAAATCAATATTCCTTTAATGGGCGGGGGCCACAGCGGCTTAGGTAATTTATACGGCCTTGGTTTAATGCAGGATGAAGATATCAACTCTGAAACGCCGATTCCTCTGTCTGACTTGAAAGACAATCCGCAAATGCGCTTTGAAGCCCTCCATAATCAATTTGTGGCTTCAGCTTTAGCTGTTCAGGCAGGCCATGAAATCAATCCAGACTTTAAAATCGGCAATATGATTGCCCATATAACAACATACCCGCTGACACCTAATCCAAAGGATATTTTGGAAAATCAAAGAAATATGCATATTTCTAACGATTTATGCGGTGATGTGCAGGTGCGCGGTGCTTACCCTGATTTTGCTTTCCGTTACTTTAAGGAAAATCAGATTGATGTCTCTTATATCACTGAAGCAGATAAAGAGATTCTTAAAGAAGGCACTGTTGATTTCTACACTTTCTCTTATTATATGACCAACTGTATCACAGTTGATGAGTCTGCCGAAAAAATTGGCGGGAATATGTCTATGGGGGCAAAAAACCCTTATCTGAAAGCTTCTGACTGGGGCTGGCAGATTGATCCTGACGGTCTTCGTTACACGCTTAATCTTCTGCATGACCGCTATCCGGATACGCCTCTGATGGTTGTTGAAAACGGCTTTGGCGCTTTTGATCAGGTAGAAGCAGACGGCAGCATTCATGATGACTACCGCATCGCCTATTTCAAAGAGCACATCAAAGCGATGGATGAGGCTGTTGAAGATGGTGTCCCTCTGATTGGCTACACCACCTGGGGACCGATTGATTTGGTTTCTGCAGGTACCGGCCAGTATGCTAAGCGTTACGGCTTTATCTATGTTGACCGGCATGATGATGGAACAGGCGATTTTTCCCGCAGCCGCAAAGATTCCTTCTATTGGTATCAAAAAGTCTGCCAATCAAATGGTGCAGATTTAGGCTGATAAGCCTAAACAATTACACCCCTATTTCCTGCTCATAGGAAATAGGGGTGTTGTTTTGTGCCTGAGGGCATAAGATAAGCGGTAAAACAGCATATAAAAACAGAAATAATAGACAACCTAAAATATCGATAAATGAAATTAGCAGCTTAGCTTGTATTGCTGAAACCAAGGGAAACTAAATAGAAAAACCACTAAAAAGTAAATCCGCCCATAATTTTTCCTTCCTGAGTGTCTGATAACTGAACTTTCAGCTTAGCTATTTAGTCCCAAGGGAAGGCAAAGCAGATGATAAGCAAGGAAAGAGGAATTATAGCTAAAGTAAATACAGCCGCCGTCAAATTCAAATGCTCTTTGCCCCAGCTGCTAACGCTGGCCACAGTCCAAACTAACATTATTTGGTTGATGGCAGGGCTGCCAACAGATATAACATACTCTAAAAGGCGTTTAAACAGCTCAAGACGTTCAAGAGCTAACCAAAATCAAAAACTACCAAAAGAAACTAAAAATAATTATAGATTAGAAGAGCAACTATTTTGTTTTTCCGGCATTGGGGAAACTTACTGCAAAAACAAATAAAAAAACTAGTTAAGAAATAAAAATTCTGCGCACTTATCCTTACTTTCAGGATGGGAAAGCCAGATATTCTTAAGCTATGATATCCTATTTTAGTTGCTTTGAACAGCTTATTACATAAAAAATATCGTTTTGAAGCGTCTGAGCAAATTTTCTTTATTATTAAATTTTATAAAAAACCAGCAGAAGGCCTAATCAGGAGAACCTTACTGACTTATTTCAGGACAGTTCTTGATTGTGTAAGACTACAGCTATGCCGTTTGAAAGGGGAACTGTAAAACTGCAGCTTTATGATTGACTGCCTTTCGCACATTTCCTGCATAACTTTTGCATATTTAAGTCATAAGTCGTTTAACTGGCTTTTTCTTGCAGGTATGATAGAATGGTGTAACCCCCTTAAGCTAAAAGCTTAATAGAATTGAGGATTTCAATGATTGAAATAATGTATTTAGATGCAGCTAATCAGGAAAGGACGGTTTCCTATCCGTCATATGAGGAGTTTAAACAGTCACAGCAGACGAACTCAACAGAAATCGCAGACTACTATAAGATTGTAAAATTGACTTACAAAGGTCAGGATTTAAACTATTCAGGCACTTATGGCGATATCTTCTTTTATTTGCAGCAGCAAAACCTGCCGCAGGATGATGTTTAAATAAGTCTTTTGGAGAATCAGCCGATAGTTTCCTGAAAAGTTGGATTAAAAGGCAATAGAGCCCTCAGATCAAAGTTTCTGAGGGCTTTGTTTTTTAGCAGAAGCTTATGATTTTTTATGATAAAATGTAAAAAAGATGAAAAAGGAGAATAGTGCAATGAAAGCATTTAACAGTCAGGATTTAAAGTGGACGCGTCAGCCTGAAGAATTTTCAATTGCGGATGACTGCATCTCTATCACGACCGCACCTCATACGGATTTATGGCAAAAAACTTACTATCATTTTGTTAATGACAATGCCCCTGTTTTGCAGATGGAAAGCAATGAGCCCTTTTTTTCGTTTACAGTAAAAACAGATTTTTCCAGCAGTCATACACGTTTTGATCAGTGCGGAATTGTCCTTTATCTGGATGCTGAGAATTGGTTGAAAGGTTCAGTTGAATATGAGAATGCTGATTTTCAGCATTTAGGAAGTGTTGTGACAAATTTGGGTTATTCTGACTGGGCCAGCACTGAAATTGACAGTTCAGTGAAATCGATGTGGTACAGGCTGAGCCGCAGAGAGAGCGATTACTGCATTGAGTGTTCGGATGACGGTCTTGTTTTCCGGCAGATGAGAGTCTGCCATTTACATAAAGGAAGCGGAACAATCCGTTTCGGTCTTTATGCTTGTTCGCCTGAGAACTCTTCATTCACAGCCTATTTCACAAACATGGAGCTGACTGACTGCAAATGGCAGGCTCATGATGGCCAGCAGCCGGACTAAGAGTAAGATCTATCATTACTGTTAGAGTTCTGTTAAGTTGATCGTCTCAATTTTCCGAGTTGTTTTAAATTATGGTTAAGGTACGATTAACTTCTCCTAGAATTGACTAATCTAGGAAATGAATTGAAAGACTGTTTTCTTCTTCAAAAAAATCAATCGTCCTCACTAGTTGGCTTTTAGGCTTTGACAGATTTGGAGTTTGTATCCTTGCCTTTTTGCATTGGTAAATAATGCAAAAAATCCTCATTTTCCTGCATATCGTTAATTGAGAGAGCATATCATTTAAATCTGCCAAAATCAGAGTATTTTGGTATAATAAGATATCATTAACCGGAGGGGACATATGGATTTGTTATCCAAGAAAAGAGCGCGTCATGTCATCGAAGAGATTATTGCCCTTTTTCCAGACGCCAAGCCCAGTTTGGATTTCCGCAATCACTACGAGCTCTTGATAGCAGTAATGCTGTCGGCTCAGACAACAGATGCTGCAGTCAATAAGGCGACTCCGGCTCTTTTTGAGCGTTTTCCAAGCCCTAAAGAAGCAGCCGAAACCAGACCAGCTGACATTGAACCGTATATTTCTAAACTGGGGCTGTACCGCAATAAGGCCAGATTTATGCATGAACTGTCCGTTCAGCTTTTAGAGCGTTTCGACGGACAGGTTCCCAAGACCAGATTAGAGCTGGAAAGTTTACCCGGTATTGGCCGGAAAACTGCTAATGTCGTTTTATCAGTAGGTTTTGGTATCCCGGCTTTTGCAGTAGATACTCATGTTTCCAGAATCTGCAAGCACCATAAGATTGTCAGGCAGTCGGCTACGCCCTTAGAAATTGAAAAGCGCGTGACAGATGTTTTGCCGCCTGAACTATGGCTTCCTGCCCATCAGGCCATGATTCTTTTTGGCCGTAACATCTGTCATCCAAAAAATCCCAAGTGCGATCAGTATCCTCAGCTTTACCAGTTTGATTAAAGAGACAAAAAAGCAGTCTGGTTTGGTTTAGACCTAAAATAATGCTTTTTGGAATCCGTCATCAGCAGAACCAAAAAACGAGGCTATCTTTTTATCAGCTTTTTACTGAGGATTGTCTTTATTCAAACCCTGGCTTGCTTTTGTTAAGCCCATCCTAACAGACAGTTGGAATAAAGGTGTTAGTATCAAGGACTGCACGAAAGCAGTTTGTATTTTATTTCGTAAAGCAATACACAGTATGTTTGGAGCCTAAAAACTCCAAGCTTTTTTAGTTATAAGCAGAAGGCTGTACTTTAAGATTAGATGGGAATTTCAAGATGAAATAGTTGACTTTTCCTATTAAGAATTTTACTATTTAATTGAATGGTAGAAGGAGGATGAATATGGAAGATCGTGTTTCACACTATAAAAACAGCCTTTATGGAGAATTAGCTAAAATGGGAAAAGGGCTTAGCAATGAGAAGCGTATTGAAATTCTAAGTCTATTGATGCATGCCCCAAAAACAGTGGAGGTTATTGCTAATGAAACGGGGATGAGTGTTGCCAATACATCACGACATCTGCAAATTTTAAAAGAAACCTGCCTAGTCAAAACGCAGCGCTCAGGAAACTTTATCATCTATGCTCTATCTTCTGATGCTGTAGCTCAGTTAGTCCTGCTGCTGCGTGATATCGGGCAAGAGGAAAGGGCAGAAATTAAACAAATTGAGACTGAGCACGACCAAGCTGATGGTATCCCGCTGTTGGATTTATCTGCTGCTTTAATGAAATCAAAGTCTCAGGATGTTATGCTTCTTGATTTGCGTCCAGAAGATGAGTATCAAGTCGGTCACCTCCCAAGAGCAGTCAATTTGCCTATATCAGATTTCAGCAGCCAAAAAACGCAATTACCCATGGAAAAAGAAATTATTGTGTACTGCCGCGGCCGTTTCTGTGCTAACGCCAATCTGGCTGCTAAAGAACTGCAGGATTTAGGCTATAGGGCCTACAGTCTTAACAGCAGTTATATTGACTGGAAATGGTCTGAGTATTAATTCTCAAGTATCTTGAGCAAAAAACTTGCTTTTATCTTTGGAAATGCTATAATTTAATTATTCAATTAAATAGTTGATTAGACTTTCTCTTTTTTTGGGAGTAGAATTCAATCAAATCATTGAATAGATGGAGGAATGGATATGACAAAACAACTAACAACAGAAACATTTGCTTCAGAAATTAAGTCTGGTGTCACCTTAGTAGATTTTGGTGCGTCATGGTGCCCTCCTTGCCGTATGCTGGAACCTATTGTTGATGAGCTGTCTGAAGATTTTGAAGGTCAGGCAAGCATAGCAAAAGTGGATGTTGATGAATCACAAGAAGTTGCTGCCAAGTTTGGTATTCGCTCTATCCCGACGATGATTTTATTCAAAGATGGTCAGGTAGTTGACACTGCGGTTGGTGTCCAATCTAAGCAGCTTCTTGCAGATAAAATTTCAAATCAATTATAAGGAGACTGCTATGTACGATACTGTTATTATTGGGTCTGGTCCGGCAGGCTATACTGCTGGTATTTATCTCAGCCGATCTGGTTTAAAAAATCGTTTGATAACAGGCTATGCTGAAGGCGGGCAGCTGACGACCACCACTTTAGTGGAAAATTATCCCGGTTTTGAAAAAGGGGTTGATGGAAATGAGCTGGTAGCAGCTATGAGCCGACAAGCCCAATCATTTGGGACGGAAATGACTTTTGCCCGCGTTGAAAAAATTGAAGGCGATGTGTCGCCTTTTACCCTCCATTTAGATACAGGCGAACTGGTAAAAGCTCGAACTGTTATTCTTGCAACGGGATCCACTGCTAAATATCTGGGGATTGATGGTGAAAATGAAACAATCGGCAAAGGCGTCAGCGCTTGTGCAACTTGTGATGGTTTTTTCTATAAAAATCGTAAAGTCATTGTTGTTGGCGGCGGCGATGTAGCCATGGAAGAGGCTTTATTTTTGACAAAATTTGCTTCTAAAGTAATCCTTGTCCACCGCCGTGAACAGCTGCGGGCATCGGATATCATGGTTAAGCGTGCTAAGGCCAATCCTAAAATTCACTGGAAGCTTGGCTACTTACCAGAAAAGGTTCATTCTAACGAAACAGGAATGACTGGACTGGATATTAAGTCTGCTGTGACTGGGGAGACGGAGACAATTGAGGCAAGCGGTCTCTTTGTGGCTATTGGGCATCAGCCTAATACCGATTTTGTAAAAGATTACATCCGCTTGGACAGTGCTGGTTATATTAAAACGCAGCCTGGCAGTTCTAAAACCAGCCGAGCTGGTATTTTTGCGGCTGGGGATGTGCAAGATCCCAAATATCAGCAAGCTGTTACGTCAGCAGGCAGCGGGGCTGTTGCAGCGCTTGATGCTGCAGAATTTATCTACCAGTTTTGATGGTGTCCGCCTGCTTGACGCTTGCTGCCTATTTAATACCAAACGCAAATCCAGCAAGTACCATTTTTAAGAGCAGCTGAGGAGCTGTAAAAAAGGACTATAAAGAAAAAGGAAAACATATGGAAATCTTTTATTGGTCAGATATCGCCTGCCCATTTTGCTATATCGGGTCAGTACGTATGAAACGGGCGATGGCAGAGCTTGGTTTAGATCCCGAAAATTTAGAAATGAAAGCTTACCAGCTTAATCCTTATGCACCGCAAGAAACAGATGAAACAATGCTGACACAGTTTGCTGCCAGCCATGGGATGAGCCAGGAGCAGGCTAAACAGCAACTGTCGCAGATAGAAGCTATGGCTGCAGAAGAAAAGCTTAGTATGGATACAGCTAATGCGGTGCCAACAAATACAATGGCTGCTCACCGCTTGATTAAATGGACTCAGGACAAAAAAGACAAAGCTGCTGTCAGCCAGCTGATTAACCGTCTTTATAAAGTTTACTTTGAGGATGGAAGGTCAATTGCAGACTATGAAGTTTTACTAAATGCAGTTGCTGAAACAGGCTTACCGACTAAAGAAGTGCAGGCCGTTTTGAACAGCAATGATTACGAAAAGGCTGTTATGGCAGATATTCTGCAAGCGCAGCAGTCCGGTGTACAAGGAGCACCGTTCTTTGTTATTAATCAGCAGTATGCTGTTTCAGGCGCCCAGCCTTTTGACTATCTGCTCGCTGCTTTGAAACATATTCAGACTGAAGAAAAGCAATAAGGAGACTGATATATGACAGAGAAAAAACCAAACCTTTTTGAATCGTACGGCCAGCAAGATGCCAGTCTAACCTGCGGATTAGAAGGCTGTTTTATCGAAACAGGGCCAAAACTAACAGAAGAACAAGACAATAAAGAATCGAAAAACTAACTGTCTTTTCTTATTTAAATAGTTAACCCCCTTATACTTTGATGATGATATTCAAAGTATAAGGGGGTTTTTAACTGTTCTCAAAAAATCCTTTGGAAAACACTGTCTGTGGTTAGCAGCACCAATCAGGCCTGAGTTCTTTATTCCGTGATTATCTGATAACTGTAAGGAGAAAGAGTGATGGTTTCTGTCAAGCCATATGAAGCTCTATCTCTTAAATCATCTGTATTTTCTTTTAAAATAGCGTTAAGCAGAGAAGTTGCTACAGTAATTTCAATTGTATTTTCTCCAGACTTTAAGTAAGGACCGACATCAACTTGAGTTTCGGTCTGACTGGTTTGCACAGTCTGGCCGTTGACCTTTATTTCAAAAGCATCTCTGATATGTCCGTATTCAAGGACGGCTCCTTGATGTTCGGCCCAGCCCTTATTCAAAGTCACCGTCGTTTTATAAGTTCCAACGCCCGATACATCTTTGAGTTTTTTGATCTTATCCCAAGACTGAAGTTTATCCAATTCTCCGACTTTAATAGTTGTAAGAGCTGATTCTGAAGGTGTTTTTCCTTTTGTCCAGCTCTCAACAGTCAAATCCCATTTAGTCAGATTCTGAGATTTTTCGGCTTTTTCTAATTCGACTGTCTGGGTTTGACCATCTATAGTGACTTCACCTGATTTGCTGCCCTTAACAATCAGCTGGTTGCTACTGTTGTAAGCAACCTCTTCTACATTCTTACTGCTGATTGGGTTAGCAGTTTCATCCTTAAGCAAAGCTATAATAATCGAATCATTAGCTGCTATATCAACACTGACTGTTACGGAAGATTCTTTTTTGCTGTACTCGGCAATCGGAGTAATTTGTCCAGTCCAAGCGTTTAAAAGGTAGGGACGGCCTTGCCCTTGCAAAGTTACTTTAGTTTGAAGCCGTTTGGTTTCAGCGACATCGCGAAAGCTGTCGTTATCGCCGTAATTATAAAGATAATAGTATTCAATATTATCTTCGCTGCGGTGCTTGGCTAATAATTTAGCTGAGTAGCTGGCATCTGCTATAATATCGTTTTCCTTAAGACTGGATACAAGATCGCCGATCTTATCAACTGAAACAACACTCTTTTCTTTTTGAAGATCTGCCATCAATTTCTTGACGCTGCCGTCCTTATAATAAGCTGAACGATTGGCCTTTTCGCCAATAATGATAATTGGCAGACCATCGCGGGCGTAAGCTAAGATTTTTTCTGCTGCAGCTTTTGTCAATTCTTTCTGATTGTTAAGAATAAGAGCCTTGTAGGAGGCTCCGCTGGCATCCAAACGCTTGTTGCTGACAGTCATATTGTCAAGTTCAAAGGCTGAAGGACTCAAGAAATCGTAGCTATAGCCATTTTGTTCTAATTTCTTACTGTTAAAAATCTTTTTAGAACCAATAAAATCGATTGTTTCATAGTAGCTGTGGTCATAGATAGCTAAGTCTACCTTAGCTTGACCTTGACGCAGGACATACTGATTGCGTGTAATAAAATCTAAGTAAGTCCCAGCATATATCCAATTCGGCTGCCGTTCTCCCCAGGAATTAGACCAGCTTGAAGGACCAAAACCATCAAATCCCGGCCACTGTACATCTTTGTTATAGCCGTTTTCACTGCCGTCTCCATCGTATTGACCATTATAGGCGTAGCCATGAAAAACAACTTGATTAACCCCTGCAGCAAAAGCACGTTGATCATGCCAGATATGGTTTTGGAAAGTCTGCTCATAATTACCGGAGTTTTTCAGGCCGTTTCCGCGTGTATTATACTCTCCGGTCTTAGAATCTTTGTCATTCCACTGCTCGGTCCATTCAGCTGCTGATTCTATCGAATAAATTGTTTTACCAGTAATATGTACAGCGCCCGCCTGCAGCCGATAAAAATCAAGAAAATCACTGCCGTAAAGTGTCTCTGTTTCTGGAATATCCGGATAAAGGGCTGTTTGTGCCGTCTCCAAATTTTTGCCATAAGATGTTTGGTAACGCAGGCTTAAACCGTATTTTTGGGCAAAATCCTTTAAAGGCTGGATATGGTTAGTAATGTAGAGTTCTGTCATGTATGCTTTAAAATCATTTTTGACTGCCTCAGTATTTTTGTTAAAAGTGAAGTCAGGTTCAGGCTCTCCCATGTAATTGCCAACAGCATCTGTATCGTATAGCGCAGGAAGGTAAGCAGCCAGATTATAGTTCTTTTTTGCCTGAAAACCCTCAAGAACGCCGTAAGTCCAGTCTAAATGCGTTTCAAACTCCAGAGAGTCGATAAAGAGTGAGCGAATGTTTTCAGTGTCTTCACCGTAAGCAGGCAGTAGATTATTTTCCCAATAATCAATAATTTGCTGCGTCCCGCTTTTACTGAAATGATCGATTTGGTTGTTACCGTATTTTGTGTTGGCTGAAGGGTGCTGATACCATGCAAAGAGGACATATTCGCCATCATCCTTGGGTGTAAAAGAAGCGGTGTAACCTTTATCGGTCTGTGTAATATCCTTCGATAAATCCAGTGTTTCTACAGAATCAAAATCAAGTATTTTTTTCTTTTTATCTGAGTATTTAGCAACAGTTACAGCTACTAGAGTCGGTTTGATGTCAGTTCCTTTTAGGTCTTCTTTGACCTCTTTTGAGGTTGGAAGTTCTCCTTTGAAAGGTTTTTTCTTTGTAATCCCATCAGTATGCGCTCCATCCAGCTCCATCTGAGCTCCCTGTGAAGGATCATTGATATCGGTGACTGTTGGCAAAGCCAGCGGCCAAGCAGGCGTCATTGTAAAGTCTATGGTAAAATTGTTTTCTCCAGCTATCTTTAACATATATGATGTTAAATCTTTCCAAGCATCATCACCCCAGTCAATACTGCCTTCACCATCTCCGCCTTCTGTAGAGACAGGGACAACCTCAGCACCGCCATAGCCTGCTTTAGCCATAGATTCGATTTCTTTTTTTATTTCCTCCTTTGTTAACTGTGTCCCAGGAACCCACCAGCGCGTTAAAGGTTTGTTGTCTGCACTCGGTGTTTGAAAGTTTTCTGTCAGTTCCTCTTTGCTTTGTGCGTTTGCAGTCTCAATCGTCCCAATATGAAAAGACAAGAGAAGTGTAAAACCAATTAGCCACAGTTGAGGTATTTTTTTCCAATTCATTATAATCTCCTTTATCACATCACAAGATACAAAGCCCGTCAAAAGAGCAAAGCAAAAATAGGAGCCTGACTGCTGAGTCACTAAAGACTCAAGGGAGGACTATCTTTTTTGCACAGCTCTTAGGGCGTGTTCAATTCACAAGATACAAAGCCCGTCAAAAGAGCAAAGCAAACACGGTATATTTATTTCCTCTTTTATGGCGTGTTTGCTACAGTTGTATTCGCTTACAATTTTAAAAGAATACGTCCTAAAAAGCTATCTAAAAAACAGACAAGATTTATGTAAAAAAATGACAGCTTCTCATAAAAGCTTTATAATTTTTATAAAGGAGTTGTGGCTATATGATTCATTCGCAGATTATTGATGAGATGGTTGTTGCTGAGAAAACAAACACCTATCTTTCTAAGCATAATGTTAATTCTTACCTGACTAATCTTGAAATTCATCCTGATAATAAAGAACTACAGGCTATTTTAAAGTATTTTAATACATCAGATGTCTATCTTCCCCTTTATCAGGACATTGAATTCACATCCGGAACTCATATAGCTATCAAACTTGAAATGATTAATCAAGAAGATCAAAAGCAAGGAATACACTATCGGGAAAGTCTTTATCATAGTCATGATTTTTTTGAGATGGTTTATGTTTATCAAGGATCGGCAGTAACAGATATTAACGGCACAGTAGTCACACTTCAAGCTGGTGATTTGTGTCTGTTAAATCTTCAGTCTGTTCATAAGCTCATTATCCCCGATGAAAAGAGCATTATTTTTAACCTCCTCATCAGACGGGAGCTTATTATGGGAAACTTCATGGATCTGTTTAAGGAAACAGACTTTATGGCTTTCTTTTATACGAATTCCCTCTATGCAAACACCTCTAAAAGCCATTTTGAAATTTTTCACTTAAAAGATAAAAATGTTATAGCCTGTCTTTACCGTATTATTGAGGAGTTCATCTTGAAAGAACCCTACTATGATATGATAATGGTGTCCTATATGACTTCACTGTTATTGCATCTCACTAGACTTTACCAAGATAAACTGGACGCTAAAATAAAGTCAAAATCAGCTGGTGCCCCCAATATATCGGAAATTTTGCGCTTTATTCAAGAGAATTACAGCCACCGTATCAGTTTGTCGGATCTTGCTTCCCACTTTGGCTATACGGAACGTTCTATGATGCGTTTTCTGAAACAGTATGTCCATCATCGTTTTACTGATATTGTCAAAGAATTCCGCCTTAATCAGGCCTGTTATTTTCTCAGAGGAAGCGATGACAGCATTGATGATATCGCTAGAAAAACCGGATTTAGCAGCCGCAGCTATTTTGACAAGGTGTTTAAGTCAGTTTTCCGGCAGACACCGAAAGACTACCGCAATCGTTTTAAATAAAAGGCATTTATCTTGTTCAGTCTGTGTCGTTATATTTGGTTTGGTTTACTGTCTGTGTTTTTTATCATTCCTTTTGCTAAAAAGGATTGAGGTCTTATCACGGCTTTCCGGACTGTTAGCAGATGAGGGCATCAGTATTTCTGCGCTGTCGACTTTTAAGACCGATTATATACTTATTAAATCAGATGAGGCAGAAAACGCCCAAAAGATTTTAAAAGAAGCAGGTTATAATCTTGTGTAAGCTAGAGACCTGTCAATGAAAAAAAGAGGAGCAGGGCAAGTCAGATTTCTTACGGTCTGTTGATTGTTGTCCTGCCCCTTCTTTTTACAGAATGGTTAAGTGAAAGGCTCTTGAAAGACGATCGTCACTTTTTTAAAAAATGAGATTACATTTCTGAAGTTACAATCTATTGATAGCTGTTTGAATTTTAAGAAGCTTATTGCTGTCATTTTTACTTAACTGCAGTTCATCTTGCAGACGGCCGTCTTTCATAAAAAGGACACGTCCTGATCTGGCTGACAGAATTTGGCATCAATTTTTGCGCGGACTGCATCTTCACAAAAACGGTTTAAACAGCAGCAAGTATTGCATCTTTTTCTTTGAATTTATATGCTGCCTCAAGTATTAAGAATTAGCCTTAAAAAGTTTTAGCCTTGCTTATTTTTTAAAAACGGCAGCATAAAATGATACAAATTGCCTAACTGTCCGTGATAGGAGATTTCTTGATTTTGATAAAGAACTTTGGTCACTTTGAAATGATCCTGAAAGGGCGGCCACATGGCAACCATCTCTTGTACAAATAAATCTTCACTATTATAATGCAGATGGTGTTTTAACTTATAGTCATCTAAATAATAAATATCAATCATAATTACCCTCTTTTACTGTTTTTTATAGCCTTCCATGGGAGCCATTTGTTGACCGAATTCCTGTTTAACAGTATTAGTGGTAAAGTCAATGGCGTCTTTATAGGTCGTTAGAAGGTAGTCCTGCATTCCGGCAGGGATAGCTAAATCGTCCATATCTACAGGGTTTAATTGATAACGGATTGATTTTTCACTGTTTGTTTCAACTTTTTGCACCCATTTGGGTTCATTGATTAAAGAACGGCCTAGTGCAATAAAATCTGCTCCTAATGCCATAGCGGCTTGGGCATCTGCAGGGGATTTGATTGTGCCAACTGTAATGAGAGGCACAGACGGATTAAGCACTTTTTTAAAATGGCTGACTAAGGGTACAGTATCGTTCTTATTATTTAAACTGGTACGGTTATAGCTTCCGATGGAGAGGTGAAGATAATCGATATCCTTTTGAATGTGTTCCACAAAATCAAGACTGTCTTCTAAACGAATTCCTGGAGTTTCCAGTTCTTCTGGAGACAAACGGTAGCCAAGAATAAAATCTGTTTTTGCATATTCTGAAATAACAGTTTTAACTGCCTTTAATATTTCTTTAGCAAAGCGCATCCGCTCTCTGCGGCTGCCGCCCCAGCTGTCTGTCCGGCGGTTGGAGTGCGGAGAAAAGAATTGCTGAATAAGATAAGTATTGGCCCCGTGGATTTCCACACCGTCAAAACCAGCTTGGATGGCTCGTCTTGTTGCTTTAGCAAAATCCTGAATAATTTCGTCAATTTCATTTTCAGATAGCGGCCGAGGTTCTTCAGAATTTGGAGGCCATTCAGCAGCAACAGCAGAAGCAGAAACCGGCTGCTCCCCTCTTAAGATGGCTGTAGTAGATTTTCGTCCGGCATGAAAGAGCTGTATAATGGCTTTAGTGCCATTGATTTTAATCGCACTGGCCAGACGCTGTAGCTGAGAAAGGTATGCATCATTCCAAACTGCCGGACCGCCTTCAAAACCCTTTCCTAAAGGATGAACACTGAAGGCTCCCGTAATCAGCATGCCGACCCCGCCGCGCCGCTGCGCATGCTATAATAGCGAATCTCATCGTCAGTGAGTGCACCATTATAATAACTGGACTTTGTTGTCATAGGTGCCATAGCTACACGGTTTTTGAGGGTTGCTCCGTTTTTTAAAGTATAGGTCTGTAAAAAATCATATTGAGGCATTTGCTTTCTCCTTCTATTTTTGATATCTTAATTTTAAAGCATACCTATCTTTTTGACAAGAACGCACAAAAAAGGTAGATACTATCATAAAGGAGAGTGTTATGTTAAAAAACAATGAAGCTATTGAAAAAAATATCAATATGGGCCCTTTTAACCGTGCTTTATCACTTATTAGCGGCAGATGGAAAATGCATATCCTTTTTTGGCTGTCAGAATATGGCGTCATGCGCTACGGCGAAATAAAAAAAGCACTTGGGACAGTTACCCATAAGATGCTTTCAAGCCGGCTGAAAGAATTAGAAAAAGACGGATTGATTATCCGTCAAGAGTATGCTCAGGTTCCCCCAAAAGTTGAATACAGTCTGTCGGAGGTAGGAGAAGAACTCATTCCCTTACTTCGGCAAATTTGTCAATGGGGGCGTACTTATACCGATTGGGAAGAAAAAGCGGTTAAATAGTTTTTCAGTAAACGTTTAGCTGTGGGGATAATCGTATCTTTATAATCAGACAAGCACCAGTCGAAAACGCTGCCTTTGATTAAAATACAGATGTCTGCACTTAATTTATAGCTATCTGTTGTTTCGCTCAGCATTCCGGTTTGGATTGCTTTTTTTATGAGCTCTTGAGAATCAAACATGACTGTCCCTTCTAAAAACTGTCCCTTTGTTTCTCCCATATAGCGCGCCAATGAACTGTTGCTCCCTGTATAAAACTGCCGCATAACTGGTTTGCCTAAATCTTGATATTGCTGCAGTAAGGGCAAATAAACAGTGAAAATTTGTTGACTTAGAGGGTGATCATTACGGAATTCGACTGGTCTGCTGGTAAGAGACTGGGTAAGACAGTAGCCCAGTAAGTCATCTTTGTCCTGAAAATAATAGTAGAAAGTTCCAGTTGACAAGCCGGATCGACTGCAGACAGTACGAACATTAAGGGGTTCTCCCTTTTTAATCAGTTCTAAAGCAGCTGCAACCAGATGTGAACGGCTGTCCTTATTTTTCTTGTTTGTTTGCTTCGAAGGTCGTCCAGCAGGCATTATTTTCTCCTTGATATTTTTTATTGACATTATATCGAACATGTTCTATAATAGCAAGAAAAAGAAATAGAACACGTTCTATTACTGGGAGGATTGATTCTTATGAAAATTACGTATTGGTCTGATTATGCTTGCCCGTATTGCTATATCGGCGAAACACGCTTAAAAAAAGCGATTAACAAGCTGGGACTGGAGAATATTGTGAGCTTTGAGATGAAAGCATTCCAGCTGGATCCTTATGCACCTGTGCAATCAGTTGGACCTACTCAAAAGCGTTTTGCTCAAAAATATGGTATTTCTTATGAGCAAGCAAGTCAGCGAATCGAGCAGATTTCTGCCTTAGGCAGACAGGAAGGCTTGAGCTTTAATTATCTCTCTACTTTATTTACAAATACAATGGATGCTCACCGTTTAACAAAGCTTGTTCAGGAAACTGGCAGCAAAGAGCAGGTAGAGGAACTGAAGTCAGCACTTTTCCAAGCCTATTTTGCTGATAATAAAGAACTAGCTGATCATGAAGTTCTTTTAGCAGCTGCTGTGCAAGTTGGTCTCGATCAGGAAACTGTAGAAACATTTTTAGAAGGGGAGCGTTTTAAGGAGCAAGTTCTTGCTGACCAAGAAGAGGCGAGACAATTGGGAATCTCTGGAGTACCTTATTTTGTCATTGATGATCGTTATGCTGTTGCCGGAGCACAATCGCAGGAAAGTTTTGAAACAGCTCTGCGTCAAGCTTATCTCGAAGAGCTTTCAGAATCCGAATCTGATGACAACTTATCATGCGGACCAGAAGGTTGCCGTATTTAGTGCTTAAAAGAGAGTTAGTCTTATGATTCAAAAAATTTCCGTCTCTGATTTTTTCACCGTCAATACCTATTTTGTTATTGATGAAATCAGTCAGTCAGGTTTTATCATTGATCCGGGAGCACAAGGCGAACTGCTTCTGCAGGTCATTGAGCAGCAGCAGTGGCAGATTGAAAAGATACTGCTGACACATGGGCACTTTGATCATACTGGAGCTGTAGATTTTTTAAGAGAAAAACTGGGGATTAATGCCTATGCAGATCCAAAAGCACAGAGCTATCTTCTGGATCCTTATTTTAATCTATCCCGTCAATGTGTTGGAGACAGAGTCGTTCAAAATGTCCTTCCTTTTGGTTCTGACCGTATACTATTAAAAAACAATCCGCAGTTTTATCTTGATATTAGACATACACCAGGCCATTCACCAGATTCAGTTAGTTTTTATGCTGCTAGGGATAAAGCACTGATTGCAGGTGATACCATCTATCAAGGAGGGCTAGGATTGACGCATTTCCCAGGAGGGGACCTATTAGAATTAAAGAAGAGTATACAGAATGTTATTTTTTCTTATGGCGGGTCTGTGCTCATCTATTCAGGTCATTCTGAGCCACTGACAGTTGCTGCTTTAAAAAGCAAAAATATTTTCTTTGCAAAATAAAGCGCAGGGAAGAACTGTATTTTTGTCAGCGTTTGCATTATAATAGTCTTATCATATATAAAGCGAGGAAAAAGCGATGACAAAACTTTTATTAACCGGTGTCGATGGTAATTTGGGCGGGCTTGCAGCAGACTATCTGCTGGAGCTGACTGAGGATAAAGACAGCCTTATTTTTGGCGGCTACAGTCAGAAAGCATTGAATAAATATAGGCAGACCGGTGTAGAAACACGTCAGATGAATTTTAATCATGTTGAAGGTTTAGCTGAAAAATTTGCCGGTGCAGACAGGCTGGCCCTGATTTCAATGCCTTTTGTCGGTGTCAAACGTCAGGCTGCGCATAAAAATGTTATTGATGCGGCTAAAGCAGCAGGAGTCAAAAAAATTATTTACACTTCTTTAGTTAATGCTTCTGATCCGACAAACCCCAGCGTTGAGAAAATTGATCATGCCTATACTGAAAACTATATCAAAGATTCTGGTCTGGATTATATCTTTTTGCGAAATTCTCAGTACGCTGAAGCCATGATTACCAACTATTTTACCTTTGTCCGCGCCGGAACACCTCTGGCTAACAGTCAAGGCAGCGGTAAAATGGCTTATATTTCGAGAAAAGACTGTGCAAAAGCAGTTGCCCATGCCCTTTTAGCAGACCACCTGCATTTCTCTATTCAGAATATCAATGGACCGGAACTTCTGACCATGGCGGAGTTTGTGCAAATCGGCAACGAAGTGACGGGCAATAGCCTTTCTTATCAGGCGATTACTGATGAAGAAAATTATGCTGTTTTTGATGCCATGGGAGTTCCCCGCACTACAGATGGGGAATTCAAGGAAGATTCCGAAGCTCCTTTTTCTTCAGAAGGCATGGTAACCTTTGCTCAGGCAATCCGTGAAGGCAAGATGGCTGTTTTTACTGATGATTTTGAAAAACTAACGGGAGACAGAGCTTTAACTGTTCGTTACATGTTTGAACATGAAGCAGATTTTCAGGTTGGTCAGCGCCACTCGGAAGATAATTAGGAGGTCCTCATGGCAAAGATTGTTGTTAATGGTGTTGATGGGAATTTTGGATCGCAGGTAGCTGCCTTTGTTCAAGATTTACTTCCAAAGGAAGATCTGCTTTTTACTGCTCCGGCAGAAGAAGCACTAAAAGCCTATCAGGATGCTGGAATTGCGACGGCTGTCCTTAATTTTAATACTCAGGATAATCTTGTGAAGGTATTTGAAAATGCGGATAAGGTGCTTTTAATATCGATGCCCTTTGTTGGAGAAAGGCGGCGGAAGGCTCACCAAAATGTGGTTGAGGCCTGCGTCAAAGCCAATGTCAGACAAGTTATTTATACTTCTGTCCTTTCTGCCGCCCATCCTTTTAATCCCAGTATTGAAAACAGGGATCACGCTTTCACAGAAGCTATTATCCAAAACACACCGCTCGATTATATTTTTCTGCGCCATTCGCTGTTTGCTGAAGCCTTTATCAGCGACTATTTGAGAGCCGCAGAAGCAAAAGAAGCGGCCATTTCAAAAAATATGGGCGATGGCCGTGTTTGGTTCATTTCAAGACGTGACGCAGCTTTTGCTGCCAGTTGCGCTTTAGCCAACGACTTACTGCACCGTGCAGTGCTTAATATCAATGGTCTTGAGCCGATTTCTTATCAAAAATTTTTAGATATTGCTAATGCAGCGACCGGAAATACTATCACCTACACCAAGCTTACTGATGATGAATTGTATGCTTATTTTGATTCTATCGGTGTGCCCAGAGACACAGACGGTGATTTCAGCAAGAGCCCTATCCAAGCAACGTCGGAAGGTATGGTAAGCTTTGGAACCGCAGTTACAGAAGGTTTTCTTGATGTAGCGGTCAGTGATTTTGTCAAACTGACAGGACGGCAGCCTTTATCACTTGGTCAAATGTTTGAAAATGCTGACGACTACCTTTTAGGAGAGCGGCACACGGCAGAAGGGGACTTTTAGCAGGAGAGCCATAGTCTTTACTTAACTGTTAGAGGCCATTTTAGCCAAGGATATCAGGGCCCAATTTTCCATATGCTTATTTTTAGAGACAAATTTTCTTTTTGAAATCGATTTCAAAAATGCTATAATGTGTATAGACACCATAATTGCTGCCCTGAAGCGAGTTTATGAGTGCTTTTCGGACAGCTTAATCAAAAAAGGAGGAAATTATGGCCTATAAAACAACCTACCCTTATACTAATGAAGTTTTACAAGAATTTCCAAATGCCTCAGATGCTGATTTGGAAAAAGCACTGGCAGACGGCCATGCTCTGTATAAGAAATGGCGCAGCGAAGGAGGTTTAGCAGAACGCAAAGAACAGCTCCATAATGTTGCAGCTATTTTACGCCGCGATGCAGATAAGTATGCTGAAGTAATGACGAAGGACATGGGTAAACTCTTTACAGAAGCTAAAGGCGAGGTCGAATTATGTGCTGAGATTGCAGATTATTTTGCCGACAAGGCAGAGGAGTTTTTAAAGCCTGAACCGCTGGAAGATACACATGGGGAGGCTTATTATCTCAAACAGGCTGTCGGTGTGCTGTTTATGGTTGAACCTTGGAACTTTCCTTTCTATCAAATTATGCGGGTATTTGCCCCTAATTTCATGATTGGCAATCCAATGGTACTGAAACATGCCTCGATTTGTCCTGGTTCTGCTCAGGCTTTTGAAGATTTGGTCCTGGAAGCTGGTGCACCTGCTGGTTCCTTCAAAAATCTATTCCTTTCTTATGGCCAAGTCAGCAAGGCTATTGCTGATCCGCGTGTACAGGGAGTTGCCCTGACCGGCTCTGAACGCGGCGGGGCATCAATTGCTGAAGAAGCCGGTAAAAATCTGAAAAAATCAGCACTTGAGCTTGGCGGCAATGATGCCTTCATTATTTTGGAGGATGCTGATTTTGATCTTCTAAACGATACAATCTTTTTTGCCCGTCTCTATAATGCCGGACAAGTCTGCACCTCTTCTAAACGCTTTATCGTAGTAGGTGACGATAACTATGAAAAATTTGTCAATATGGTTGTTGATACCTTTAAAACGGCTAAGTGGGGCGATCCTATGAATCCAGAGACAACACTGGCTCCGCTTTCATCAGCCGATGCCAAAGAAGAAGTGCTGGAACAAATCAAATTGGCCGTGGATAACGGTGCCCATGTTGCGTATGGCAATGAAGCTATCGATCACCCAGGTAATTTTGTCATGCCAACGGTTCTAACCGATATCACCAAAGATAATCCGATTTACCATCAAGAAATCTTTGGTCCGGTTGCCTCCATCTATAAAGTGGCTTCTGAAGAAGAGGCGATTGAGCTTGCTAATGATTCCAACTACGGTCTGGGCGGAACAGTTTTCAGTAAAGATATTGATCATGCAAGAGACGTTGCTGCTAAGATTGAAACCGGTATGAGCTTTATCAATTCTGGCTGGACTACTCACCCTGAAGTGCCGTTTGGCGGTATTAAAAATTCCGGTTATGGACGTGAATTGAGTCACCTTGGCTTTAACGCCTTCGTCAACGAACACTTAGTTTTTGTGCCAAAAAACTGACTAGCACAAGCAACATCAGCATTTTACAGGCCTTGAACTGAGAATTGCAGTAAATGTTCTGCATTCTCAGTTTTTTTACTGCTGAAACCATAAGATTGACCTATTTTAAATTTCAGAAAAGCATGCAGCTTTTTGTTATAATAAAGCTATGAATGAACTGATAAAGCATAAATTAGAGCTCTTGCCCGACAGTCCCGGCTGCTATATTCATAAGGATAAAGACGGCACGATTATCTATGTGGGAAAGGCTAAAAATCTTAAAAACCGTGTACGCAGCTATTTTCACGGCAGTCACAACACAAAGACCGAACTTCTGATCTCTGAAATCGCTGATTTTGAGTATATTGTAACAGGTTCTAATACCGAAGCGCTTTTGCTTGAAATCAATCTGATTCAGAAAAATAAGCCTAAGTACAATATCAGACTGAAAGATGATAAATCCTACCCTTTTATCAAAATTACCGTCAATGAGCGCTATCCGCGTTTGCTGATTACCCGTCAGGTTAAAAAAGACGGCGGGCTCTATTTCGGCCCTTATCCCGATTCAGGAGCGGCAACGGAAATTAAGCGTCTGCTGGATAGGATTTTTCCTTTTAAAAAATGCAAGAATCCGCCTGAGAAGGTCTGTTTTTATTACCATTTGGGGCAATGTCAGGCGCATACGGTCTGTCACAGAAGCCAGCAGTATTTTGTCGATATGGCTCAGGATGTTAAAGGTTTTCTTAACGGCCATAACAACCAGATTGTTGATAATCTTAAAGATAAGATGCAAAAAGCAGCAGAAGCTATGGAGTTTGAACGGGCGGCTGAGTACCGGGACTTATTGCAGGCTGTCGCCACACTGCGGACTAAACAGCGTGTTATGAGTCAGGATATGGTAGACCGCGATATATTCGGCTATGCAGTGGACAAGGGCTGGATGTGTGTTCAGGTGTTCTTTGTCCGCCAAGGGAAGCTGATCCAGCGGGATGTTAACATGTTTCCTTATTACAATGAAGCCGAAGAAGACTTTTTAACCTACATAGGGCAGTTTTACCAAGACAAAAAACATTTCATTCCCAAAGAAATTTTTATTCCTTCAGACATTGATTCAGAACTGGTGAAAGCAGTTGTGGACAGCAAGGTCATCAAACCTCAGCGGGGAGAAAAAAAGCATTTGGTTAATCTAGCTGTAAAAAATGCACGAGTCAGTCTACAGCAAAAATTTGATTTGCTGGAAAAAGATTTGAAGAAAACACACGGGGCCGTTGAAAACATTGGGGATTTACTGAATATTCCTAAACCTGTTCGAATTGAGGCCTTTGATAATTCTAATATTCAGGGGACCAATCCGGTTGCCGCCATGGTCGTTTTTGTAGATGGGAAACCAAGTAAAAAAGACTACCGTAAGTTTAAGATAAAAACGGTTGTTGGCCCGGATGATTATGCCAGTATGCGGGAGGTTGTCTATCGCAGGTACAGCCGTGTTATGAAGGAAGGGCTGACACCTCCGGATCTTATTATTGTTGACGGCGGCCAAGGGCAGGTTAATGTTGCCCGCGATGTTATTACCAATCAGCTGGGATTGGATATACCGATTGCCGGTCTGCAGAAAAATGACAGACATCAAACACACGAACTGCTTTTTGGTGAACCTTTGGCTGTGGTAGAACTGCCGAGAAATTCTGAAGAATTTTTTTTGCTGCAGCGTATCCAGGATGAAGTTCACCGTTTTGCCATTACTTTTCACAGACAGCTCCGATCAAAAAATTCTTTTTCATCAAAACTGGATGGCATTCCAGGTCTCGGACCTAAGCGCAAGCAGCTCCTGCTGAAACATTTTAAAAATCTGCATAATATTCAGCAGGCCAGTCTTGATGATATTGTCAACTGCGGTGTTCCAAGAAATGTTGCAGAGACAGTAAAAAAATATTTAGCCACAAATGAAAAATAGCACCAGCATCAATTCTGATTTTTTAGGCAGAAATGCAAGTAAGGGCTTAAAAGAAAATATGAATTGTCATTTCGTTTAAGGAATCAAATAACCACAAACAAAAAATGTAAGTCTGTAGTAGGACTTACATTTTTTTTGTGACGAGAATTCATTTTTAAACAGTTTCATCTTATGCTATACTATAAGGTAATTAGGATTAATTGTTTTATACTGTAACATAAAGGAGGTGGCGATGAAGAGTAAAAGAAAGTATTTTGTTTGTTTAGGAATAGCAGCTATTTGTGTGATAGGAGGCCTTATATTGTTTAACTCATTAAAGAGTAAAGAAGAAAAGTACAGAGATGAGCAGGATAGAGTGGTAAAATATCTGGTGAAAAATTATGAGGATATTAGAAAAGTTGAATTTATAGAATTCGAAAAAAATGATATAAGTGGATTTTACAGAATTGTGTCCATTGTAAATGAAGATATTTGGGTAGCATTTAATTTAAGAGGATTAAATGGCGAAATAACAATAAATTATCTTTCTTCTAAAAATAGCGAAGTCTCTTTAAAACCAAGAGATAGTAAAAATGGTGATGTGAATTTACAAGATATCAAGATTATTTATTGGAAAGGAGATTAGATGATAACAGAAAAAAATTATAATGATATAGCTAATGATGTGTACGCTGTCGATTCTGGTAAGACAAAAAATCCATATCAAAAAGGTGATAAAGTTGCGAATAATCAATTCCAAGTCATCACTGACCCTGTTGACAATCTTGATAACGGTATGCAAGCTATGGCGGTAGCTCCGATAGTAGATGGAGAGCCGGATACCTCTCAGATTGTTATTGCTTATGCTAGAGTCTATTTTTTAAGCGCTACTCGTTTATGCTATACTATAAGGTAATTAGGATTAATTGGTTTATACTGTGGCATAAAGGAGGTGGATATCATAAAAAAACGTATTGTGTTGATTTTAATAGTAACTAGCTTAATAGGAGGAGGGCTTTGTGTGAGAAATTGGCTGATAGATAAAGAGAATATAAAATATAAAGCAGAACAGGATAGAATGGTAGAATACTTAGCATCACACTATGAAGGGATTAAGAAAATAGAATTTCAAGATTATTATGTTGACAAGGTTACAGGTTATATAAGCAGTGAGGCAAAAATTAACGATAAATACAATATTACTTTTTTTATACAAGGTTCAGATGAAGAAATTTCGGTAGACTATTATGATGATTTTAAAGTAAATCACCGTAAAGTTACTAATAGTATTGATAGTTTAAAAGATATACATATAATTTACTATTTGGAGAGTGCAGATGATAAGTGAGAAAAATTATAATTAATTAGCCGATAGGGTATACCATGTAGATTCAAATAAAACAAACCGAATCCCTATATCTGAAGGAAAGAATATTTTAGATGGCCAATTTAAAGTTCTCAAGGCCAAGGACAATCTTGACAACGGTATGCAAGCTATGGCGGTAGCGCCGATAGTAGACGGAGAGCCGGATACCTCTCAGATTGTCATTGCTTATGCTGGGCCCTATTTCAGTAGGAAAAATTCACTTTTAAACAGTACTTGTTTATGCTATACTATAAGGTAATTAGGATTAATTGGTTTATACTGTGGCATAAAGGAGGTGGCGATGAAGAACAAAAGAAAGTATTTTGTTTGTTTAGGAATAGTAGCTGTTTGTGTGATAGGAGGTCTTATATTGTTTAACTCATTAAAGAGTAAGGAGGAAAAGTACAGAGCTGAGCAGGATAGAGTAGCTAAGTATCTTGTAAATCATATTGAACTAGTTGATGATTATCCCATTGAAAAGATAGAATTTATTGAATTTAAAAAAGACAATATGACAGGATTTTGGTGGATTACTACTACAATTAATAATAAGTATACAATTTCTTTGTCTGAAAGAAATTTTGGAGAAGATGTCCAAGTTTCTCACTATTCACCAGCTGAATTTAAAATTCGCGAGAAGTCAGTCCCCAATACAAATGATAATGCAGATAACCTAGAAATAATTTACAAAGAGGATTAATATGATAACCGAAAAAGACTATAACATCATTTCTGGAGAGGTGTATAAAGTAGATCCTAAGAAAACTAGTGACACTATTAAGATAGGGGATAATATTCCATCTGGGAACCAAGAATTCCAAGTCATCACTGACCCTGTTGACAACCTTGACAACGGTATGCAAGCTATGGCGGTAGCGCCGATAGTAGACGGAGAGCCCGATACCTCTCAGATTGTCATTGCCTATGCTGGGACTAATCCTCTTGATTCTAAGGACCTTAGCACCGATATCCAGTCTCTGGGCTTGGGCAGCAATAAGTTAGGGAATGGTTCAGACTTATCGGCTGAAAATCTTGTCTTCTCTGACTCTCAGTTTGTCACCGCCTTAGATTTCGCCGATCAGATCGCTAAGGCTTATCCTGAAGCGCATATTACCTCCACCGGCCATTCTCTGGGGGAAGCGATTGCTATGTATGTGGCCCTCAAAAACGGCTGGAGCAATGTCGGCTACAACGGTCCGGATATTGCCAACCTCATCAGTGATAAAGAGCTTCTCTATATGCAGACCCACCCGGAAGAGTTTCGCAATTTCCGCAATTCCAGTGACATTATCGGCGGCATTACCGGCAATAAAACGAAGACGGCCATCTATGCGGCTGGGAAGAAAGGCTATATGGGGGTTCAGGATATTTTGAGCAATCATAGCCTGACAGTCTGGCAGTTCACAGAGGACGGCCGTTTAATTTATGCGGACGGCCGCATCAGTACAGGAACAGCTATGTCTGAGTTTGCCGAGATAAAGACCTCCGTCACTCTGCAGATGGCCACGCTCAGGGGGCTGAAAGATAGCTTTTCTTCCGGTGGTTATACCAGCAGTGAAAGGATTTTTCTGGACAGCAGCCAGGCCCAGCTGATAGGGAGTCAGATAGCCGCAGCGGCTCAGACTTGTGCAGAGAGCATCAAGAAGACCTGTCAGGAGGCCATCAGTCAGGCGGAACAGCTCTGGCAGGACGCTGTCCAGCAGGCATTGGCAGCCAGCAGCACACTGACAGAGGCTGAGGTTAAAGAAGCCTTGAGTTTAGGCGGGGTAACAGAAGAGACAATAGTAGGAGCCACGAAGACAGTGTTTGAAGCCATCGAAACAGAGGCGGGGACTTTAGCAGAGTCTTTTGCTCAGATTAACAGTGAGATCAATAAGGGAATCGCATCTAAGTTGGCCAGTGACAGTGAATTAGCAGGGAGGTTCAGCCAATGGCAGACACAGCTTTCGCAGAGCAGTTGAAGGCTCAGGAAGAGTCTTTAGAGGCGTTGGAGGAGGCCTACCGGTCCAGCCGGCAAGCAATAGAAAGGGCACAGAACAGGCTGTTTCAGATACAGCGTCGTTTAGAGGGAGAGCTGCTGCATTCTCATGAGAGGATGAGCCAGCTGCTGAGACATTTTGAGGCGGATGGCACCCTTATTCAGCAGTTAAATCAGACCTATACTTCATACAGTCAGCAGACCTTTGCCCAATACAAGTCGGAGATGCGACAGCTGGAGCGACAGTCAGAGGAAGAAAGAGCGGCTTATCAGAAAGCCAAAAGCCAGCAGGAAGAGAAGATTTCTTTAATAAGGAGAGCCTTAGATGAAGACAGCACTGCCTAATGTTTTTGCCAGTAAAGAAGAGAGTGAGCAAGACGGTATAGCGGCCTTGATGAAACAGATGGAGAAGAATCATATCCAGTTATTTTTGGCTCCCACGATTAAGCAGCAGCAGGAGGCTCTGGTCAGCAGCCATGAAGGTTTGGTAGCAGAAGCAGCGGCTGCAGCTAAGTCAACGATCAGCGGTTTAATCGATACGATGGACAGTGCTATGACAGGTGCTTGGTCCAAAAAGGTCAAGGAGGCGGTCAGTCAGGAGGCTGACAAATTTGATGCGCTCGCAGCTGATTCGTAAAAGCTTTATCCTAAGTTCATCTGATACTGTGAATAAGGACAAACGGCTTTTACACATTATTCAACTTCATTGATTTATATTGCTTGGTATTTTCGGTTTTATTACGGCAAGTATAAATCAGCTGATTTCTCTCTATTTATGGTAAAATAAGAGAGTAAATTATTTAGAATAGGAAATCGGTTTATGAAATTTTTAGAATTGAACAAGAAACGTCATGCTATTAAAACCTTTAATGACAAGGAACTCAATATCAAAGACGTGCGGACAGCCATCGAAATTGCTGCCTTAGCACCCAGTGCCCATAACATTCAGCCTTGGAAGTTTGTTTTGGTACAGGAGAAAAAAGAGAAGCTGGCTGAAAAGCTGCCTGCTCTGAATAAAAAACAAGTAGAAGAGGCCCAGTGTGTTATTGCTCTTTTCACAGATACCGATTTGCAGCAACGAGCCCGCAAAATTGCCCGGATCGGCAGTAAGAACTTATCTGATGATATGATCAGCTATTATATGGAATCTCTGCCTGCCCGTTATGCTCAGTTTGACCAAGCAACTAAGGGAGAGTTTTTGGCAGTCAATGCCGGTATTGTGGCTATGAATTTGGTGCTGGCGCTCACTGATCAGGGCATTGCATCAAACATTATTCTTGGTTTTGATAAAAAAGAGGTTCAGGCTGTTTTGGAAATTGATCAGCGCTTTCGCCCTGAACTTTTGATTACAGCCGGTTACAGTGACTTTAAGCCGGAGCCCAGCTATCGCTTGCCGGTTGATGAAATCATTGAAAAACGTTAGAAAGAGGCAAAAAGGATATGGCAGTTGATTTTCAGGCGGAAATAGCAAAGCGGCGCGATGATATGCTGGCAGACTTATTTAGCTTGCTGCGGATTAATTCCGAACGTGATGACAGTTTGGCTGATGCGCAGCATCCATTTGGTCCCGGGCCTGTTCGGGCTTTGGAGACTTTCTTGGCTATGGCGGAGCGCGATGGCTATACAAGTCGCAACATTGATAACTATGCCGGTCATTTCGAGTACGGTCAGGGTGAAGAAGTCTTAGGAATTTTTGCCCATTTAGATGTTGTTCCTGCTGGCAGCGGCTGGGAAACGGATCCATATGAACCGGTAATCAAAGACGGCAAACTTTACGCTCGCGGCGCTTCTGATGATAAAGGGCCGACTGTGGCTTGTTATTATGCATTAAAAGTAATTAAAGAATTAGGGCTGCCGGTTTCGAAAAAAGTCCGTTTTATTGTAGGGACAGACGAGGAATCCGGCTGGGCCGATATGGATTATTATTTTAAACACAGCGGTGTGAAAAAGCCGGACTTTGGTTTTTCACCAGATGCAGAGTTTCCAATTATCAATGGTGAAAAAGGCAATATCACACAGTATCTGCATTTTTCCGGCAGTAACGGCAGTGATTTTGTTCTGCACTCTTTTGAGGGAGGGCTGCGGGAAAATATGGTTCCTGAGTCGGCCCGAGCTGTTTTTTCTTCAGAAAGTCTTAGTTTTACCGAGATTCAGTCCGAACTACAGCAATTTGCTGCCGAAAATAATCTGCAGACAGACCTTAGTCAAGATGGTGATCAGATTACGGTAACTCTAATTGGAAAATCTGCACACGGAATGTCTCCGCAGGCCGGGGTTAACGGAGCGACTTATCTGGCTTGTTTTCTATCACGTTATTCCTTTGGCGGAGCGGCTGGTGATTTTCTAAAAATAGCCGGTCAGGTTTTGCATTTAGATTATTATGGTGAAAAGATTGGTCTTGCTTATGAAGATAGCAAAATGGGAGCCTTGACCATGAATCCCGGAGTTTTTCGCTTTGCTGAAACAGCTGATGACAATATGATTGCTCTTAATTTCCGTTTTCCGCAGGGGGTCAGTTCAGAAGGTATTTATCAGCAGCTGACTAAGCTAGATGGTCCGAATGCTGTGACAGTCAGTGAACATCTGCATGAACCTCACTACCTGCCGCCTTCAGATCCCTTAGTAGAGACGCTGCTTAGGGTTTATGAAAAACAGACCGGTCTCAAGGGACATGAGCAGATTATCGGTGGCGGAACTTTCGGACGTCTCTTGGAGTGCGGCGTAGCTTATGGTGCTATGTTTCCTGATTATGAGAATACCATGCATCAGGCCAATGAATTTGCTGATGTAGATGATCTGTACAGAGCGGCAGCTATTTATGCTGAAGCCATTTATGAATTGATAAAATAAGAAGTATAAAAGGAGGCTTGTTGCCTTCTTTTTATTTTACACGAAGACCGCTCAAAAGGAAATATTCAGAGAAATAAGATTATTATTAATTTTGTGTATTTTCTGAAATAATTCCGCAAATGCCCTTGAATTTCTGATTTTTAAGTGCTAGAATGAGGGCATAGTTTTTATATAGTCTGTTAAATCATAATTGGCAAAATGTAAATGGTGACATCTCTCTTTACCTTTGCAGATGTGATTTTTTAAGCAGTCTATCTTTCTTATGCAGGTTGCAGCTGAATACTTCAGCTGTTTTCCTTCCTTATTTTTATATAAAAATTATATAAAACAGATTAGAGGAGTTGAAAATGAAAAAAGTTTTGGATAAACAAAATCGTTTTGCTTTTAGAAAGCTGAAAATTGGCTTGGTTTCAGTTGCGGTTGCTTTTGTTTTTGGAGCAGCGGGGCAGGTTGCTGCAGAGGAAACAGCGGTTTCTGAAACGGCTCCATCTGTAGTTTCAGAAACTAATACCGGAGCTGTTGAAGCTGCAGCAGCAGAAATTGCTGAAAAAGCAGCAGTCCCTGTTGTGGCAGAAGAAAACGCTGCTGCTGGAGATGTTATTGATGTTTCTGTCACAGAGAGCGGTGTGACTGCCAGTGAAGAAGGTAATGTCAGTAAAGCTGAAAACACGATTACTGTTCGTACAACCAGCATTGCTGACCCTGCCGAAACGCCTGCAGACCCTAATCCAAGTGTGACGGTAACGGAGTCAACTTCGGGCAGTGAAGATGACAATTACAGCTATACCATATATGAACGAGTAACTAAGACAAGCACAGAAGAGTTTATTCAAGAGGCTGATCAAATCAGACAGACTGAAACAACCAATGCTGATATTGTTTTTGTCATCGACCATTCTATCTCTATGGACGTTTACATCAATCAGGTCAAGACAAATATCCGGAATTTTGTAAACGGTTTGCAGGATAGAAATATTTCTGTCAGATTAGGCTTAGTTGATTATGAGGACCATAGAGATACCAACTATGCTGGATTCACTGGTTCATATTTCACAAATGATGTTGCACAGTTTATTGCTGCTTTAGATGCAATTACAACTGCTGGCAGTTTTGAGGAAGCGACTGTTCCTCTAACTTATATTGCAACACCGGGAAATTATGACTGGTCTGTGGATCCTAATGCCAGACGTTTTGCTATATTGATTACTGATGAAGATATCGATTATTTGAACGATTCACCGAGTCTGGAATCGACAATCCAAGCTTTAAATGCCGCTAATATCAGCACTACAGTTATTGCCAGTAATTATAATCAAGATGTTTATATGCCATTAGTTAATGCTACTGGGGGTATCTTTATTGATATATCTTCTGACTTTAGTACGGCTCTGTCAGATGATATTTCTACTTGGGTTGTTGAAGCAAGTAAAGGTCGTCTGTTGAAAGTGGTTACAGATCAGTATGACTTTTATGTTGAAATCGTCGCTATTCCAAAAGATAGCGGAGCTGCAACAGCTACAAACATAGATCCTTCAAAAGCTGCTTTGACTGTCAAGGCGGAAAGTAATAGTTTTGTTCCCGTACATTACCAGACAGAAGCCTTTGCTCAGCAGGAGGCAGCTCTGCCTCAAACAGGAGAAAAGAATCAGGCTTATTTGGTTGGTTTTGGCACTGCAGCTGTCAGCCTTGCTCTAGGCATGGCCTTAAAATCTAAAAGAAACCGTGTCGGAAAATCTAAAAATGATTAATGAGCTGTCCGGCCAGTCCGTATTTTTTCAGCCGGATAAAAAGTGTAAAGCATTGTAATGTAAAAGCGAGAGGCAGACCTCTCGCTTTTTTAGTATAGATTTAGCTTATTTGCCTAAACAGAATTGGCTGAAAAGCTGCGTGATAAGCTCATCAGGAGCTGCATCTCCTGTAATCTCACCTAAAATTTCCCAGGTCCGTGTCAGATCCACCTGCAGCAAATCAACCGGCATTTCCATCTCTAATCCCTCATTGACAGCTTGTAGGCTTTCCAGTGCTTTTTCAATTAAGGCAATGTGGCGAGTATTGGAGAGGTAAGTGGCATCTTGTTCGGCAATTCCAGCTTTATCGAAGAAGAGCTGACTGATTTGCTCTTCAATTTGCTCTGTATTTTGGTTTTTCAGGACCGAAATAGGCAGGTAATCAGCCGGCAGTTCCTCTATTTCAATAGTCTGAGGGAGGTCAGTTTTATTGAGCAGAACAATCCGCTTGCTGTCCCGGCTCAAATCCAGCAGCATACGATCCTGGTCGGTCAGTTTTGCCGATGCATTAAGAACAAGAAGGACCAAATCAGCTTCTTTCAAAGCTTTCTTCGAACGTTCAACGCCGATTTTTTCGACCAAGTCATCGGTTTCCCGAATACCTGCAGTATCAATCAGTTTAAGCGGAACACCTTTGATATTGACATACTCTTCAATGACATCGCGGGTTGTTCCAGCAATATCTGTTACAATAGCCTTATCTTCCCGCAAAAGCTGATTTAAGAGACTGGATTTGCCAACATTAGGACGCCCAATAATGACCGTTGCTAGACCTTCCCGCAAAATTTTCCCTTGACGGGCTGTCCGCAGCAGATTTTCCAAAAGATGCTGAAATTCTTGTGTTTTTTCTCGAATCAAGGTAGTTGTGACTTCTTCAACATCATCGTATTCTGGATAATCAATATTAACTTCAACCTGAGCCAATGTATTCAAAATTTCCTGACGGGTGTCATTGATAAGCTGGGATAAGGAGCCATCGAGCTGTTTTACTGCTACATGCATAGCTTTATCTGTCTTAGCGCGGATCAAATCCATCACAGCCTCTGCCTGAGCTAAATCAACACGGCCATTCAGAAAAGCGCGTTTTGTAAACTCGCCCGGCTCAGCCAGTCGAGCGCCTTGCCTCAAAATAAGCTGTAAAATTTCATTAGTAACTGCGATACCGCCATGCGTATTGATCTCAATAACGTCTTCACGTGTAAAAGTCTTTGGCGCCAGCATAACAGTGACCATAACCTCATCTAATATAGCACCATTCTGCGGATCAACGATATGGCCGTAATGGATGGTGTGAGAAGGACTGGCAGCTAAATCTTTTCCTTTAAATATCTTTCTGGCAACAGGCAGTGCTTCACTGCCAGAAAGTCTTACGATAGAGATAGCTCCCTCCCCTAGAGGAGTTGCAATTGCAGCAATTGTATCAAAATCATTAGTGATAGTCATAGGTTTATTGTAACGCAAACTGAATTTAGGCGCAATTATTTGCAATGATTCTGAACAAGCAGGTGTAAACCCGATGAAGCAGTGAATCACAGGGTGATTGTTTGATTCTTTCACATAAGAAAATGTTTTCAATTTCACTATAACCTGCTATAATAGTTTATTGGGAAAGAGTCATTTGAAAACACATGGTTCAGTGCAAATTCGGTGTTTTAGCCGGCCTTTGTATCTTGGTGTAATTGAACACGGCCTAAGAGCTGTGCAGTGAAATCATCCAGTGGATGATTTCAGCCCGAACCCAGAAAAGGGAGAGTGAGGGGCCGGAAATTTGTGTCGTTACTTAGTTACCGTCAGCCGTAAACGTCTGAAAGCTTTGTCGCCTTAACAGTCGACCGCACCTTTCTAGTCGTTCTGGCAGAGGTGCGTCTGCGAAATCAAAGATTTCGGACTTACCGCCATTTTTGCTTTGCTCTTTTAACGGCCTTTGTATCTTGGTGAAGGAGGGTATATGGAGGAACTTAAGAAACAAGCAGGCATTGCTGCTGCTCAATATGTTTCGGATGGGATGATTATTGGTCTTGGTACTGGCTCAACAGCCCGTCATTTTGTCGATGAAGTCGGTCGGCGTGTACAGGAAGATGGTCTTCAAATTACTGGTGTGACGACATCCAGTCAGACGACAGCCCAGGCTGAGAGCTTAGGGATTCCCTTACAGGATATCAATGCTGTAAGGGCGATTGATTTGACTGTTGACGGAGCAGACGAGGTCGATCCTGATTTCAATGGCATTAAAGGCGGAGGCGGTGCCTTACTTATGGAAAAAATCGTTGCTACACTCACAAAAAGATATATTTGGGTAGTGGACGAGACAAAGCTTGTTACAAAGCTCGGTTCCTTTAAATTACCGATTGAAGTTGTTCAGTATGGTGCTGAGTGTCTTTTTCGACATTTTCAGGATCAAGGTTACCAACCTGCCTTTCGAGAGTATAAGGGCGAGCGTTTTGTCACAGATATGCAAAATTATATTATCGATCTCGATTTAAAAAGGATCGAAAATCCTCAGGCTTTGGCTGACAGTCTTGATCACACAGTCGGTGTTGTCGAACACGGACTGTTTAATGGTATGGTTGATCAAGTCATTGTTGCCGGTAAAGATGGGATTAAGCATTTAAATACTCCTAAAAAATAAAATTAGAAAGAAAATATCAAATGTCAAAATTTAAGCGTATTCATCTTATTGTTTTGGATTCTGTTGGGATAGGTGCAGCTCCGGACTCAGGCAATTTTTTTAATGCAGGGACACCGGACAGCCAGTCAGATACATTGGGCCATATTTCTGAAAATGCAGGGCTTGAGGTTCCGCACATGGCTAAGCTTGGCTTGGGCCTTATTCCGCGTGCTTCGCATTTAAAGACAGTCCCGGCTGAGAAGGAGCCATCCGGCTATGTCGGCAAGCTGGAAGAAGTATCATTGGGAAAGGATACAATGACAGGCCATTGGGAAATTATGGGACTCAATATTACTGAACCGTTCGATACGTTTTGGGATGGATTCCCAGAAGAGATTTTGACTAAGATTGAAGCTTTTTCTGGGCGAAAAGTTATCCGTGAGGCTAATAAACCTTATTCTGGAACACAAGTTATTGCTGATTTTGGCGAGCGGCAGTTAAAAACCGGTGAACTTATAATTTATACATCGGCAGACCCTGTTCTGCAAATTGCGGCTCATGAAGACCTTATCCCTCTGGAAGAGCTCTATAAGATTTGTGAGTATGCACGGTCTATTACGCTTACCCGCCCTGCTCTTCTGGGAAGGATTATTGCACGTCCATATATTGGAGAACCAGGCTATTTTACCCGTACTGCTAATCGCCGTGATTATGCTGTCTCACCTTTTGCACCTACGGTTCTTAACCACTTGGCTGATGCTGGTATAGCGACTTACGGTGTGGGTAAGATCAATGATATTTTTAACGGCTCAGGCATTGTTTATGACATGGGACATAATAAATCAAACAGTCATGGGATTGATACGCTGCTGAAGACCATGGACCTACCCGAGTTCCAACAAGGTTTTTCGTTTACAAATTTGGTGGATTTTGATGCGGTTTATGGGCACCGACGTGATCCAGAAGGCTATCGCGACTGTTTGCAAGAATTTGACCAGCGTCTTCCTGAAATCATGGCTCAAATGAAAGAGGAGGATTTGCTCCTTATTACGGCTGATCACGGTAATGATCCAACATATGCCGGCACAGATCATACACGTGAATACGTTCCGCTATTAGCCTACAGTCCTTCTTTAACAGGAAGCGGAGTGCTTCCGATTGGGCATTTTGCAGATATTTCAGCGACAATTGCTGATAATTTTAGCGTTGAGAAGGCGATGATTGGGGAGTCGTTTTTGAAAAACTTAATCTAGTTTTTACAGCAGGTTCAGTCGAGAATAAGAAATTAGCGGCAGTGTTTTTTCATCACTTAATGGCTTTTGTAGCTTGTTGTAACTGAACATGGCCTAAGAGCTGTGCAGTGAAATCATCCAGTGGATGATTTCAGCCCAAACCTAGAAACGGGAGAGTAAGGGGCCGGAAATTTGTGTCGTTACTTAGTTACCATCAGCCGTAGCCGTCTGAAGGCTTTGTCGCCTTAACAGCCTGTCGCATCTTTCTAGTCGTTCTGGCAGAGGGGCGTCTGCGAAATCAAAGATTTCGGACTTACCGTCTTTTTGCTTTGCTTTTTTACGGTCTTTGTATCTTATGGAGGGGTTATGTCATTATTGGTAAAGATTAAAGAAACTCAAGCTTTTCTTGAAGCCAAAGGGATGCTCAATCCTGAGTTTGGATTGATTCTGGGGTCTGGCTTGGGAAGTTTAGCAGAAGAAATAGAGCAGAAGATTGTACTGGATTATTCTGATATTCCTAATTGGGGACAGTCTACTGTAGCTGGGCACGCTGGGAAGTTGGTTTATGGCAATCTGTCTGGCCGCAAGGTTTTAGCTCTTCAGGGACGTTTTCATTTTTATGAAGGCAACAGTTTAGAAGTCGTAACTTTTCCGGTTCGGGTGATGAAAGCTCTCGGCTGTCAAGGTATTGTAGTGACTAATGCAGCAGGGGGGATTGGCTATGGCCCGGGAACTCTGATGCTGATTACCGATCACATTAATATGACTGGGAATAATCCACTGATTGGTGCTAATCTTGATTCGTTTGGTCCGCGTTTTCCGGACATGTCTAATGCCTATACCAAGACATACCGCCAGACAGCTCAGGCTGCAGCCGCAAAACTGGGTCTTAATTTGTCTGAAGGGGTTTATCTTGGTGTTACCGGCCCTTCTTATGAAACTCCGGCTGAAATTTTGGCTTTTAAAACATTAGGTGCTGGGGCAGTTGGTATGTCCACTGTACCGGAAGTGATTGTAGCCGCCCATTCTGGTCTGAAAGTGTTAGGAATTTCAGCTATCACTAACTTTGCGGCCGGCTTTCAGTCTGAGCTTAATCATGAAGAAGTGGTTGCAGTGACTGATCAGATTAAACACGATTTTAAAAACTTGATTAAAACAATCTTGGTAGAATTATAATTTAGGAGAAGCAGATGTCAATTCATATTGGAGCAAAATCAGGTGAGATTGCAGATAAAATCCTTCTTCCTGGGGATCCATTAAGGGCTAAATTTATTGCCGAAAACTTTTTAGAAAAAGCAGCTTGTTTTAATACTATCCGGGGCATGCTGGGTTATACAGGCTTCTATAAAGGACAGGCTGTCTCTGTAATGGGGACAGGGATGGGGATGCCTTCTATTTCTATTTATGTTAATGAGCTTATCCGCGATTATGGGGTCAAAAAACTTATCCGTGTGGGAACTGCAGGCTCTATCGATCCGAATGTCCATGTACGGGAATTGGTTTTAGCCCAGGCCGCGGCAACTAATTCTCGCATAATAAGCAATGACTGGCCTGAATATGATTTTCCGCAAATTGCTGATTTTACACTCTTGGATAAGGCTTACCATATTGCCGAAAATCTAGGGCTGGTAAGCCATGTGGGGACTGTTTTATCATCAGATGTTTTTTATTCGAGCATGCCTGAGCGCAATATACAGTTAGGTGAATACGGGGTAAAGGCCATTGAGATGGAAGCAGCTGCTCTCTATTATTTAGCGGCTCGTTACCATGTTCAGGCACTGGCAGTTATGACGATATCTGACAGTTTGATTCACCCTGAGGAAGACACAACAGCAGAGGAACGTGAGACAACTTTTACTGACATGATGACAGTAGGCCTGGAAACCTTGCTTGCTGACAATAAAGGCTGATATTGCGCTATGACTGCGGTCTATACTCAAAAGCCCTCATAAACCAAACCTTTTTAATACTGAAACGCCCTTAGCCTTGACAGACTAAGGGCGTTTCGACTATTTTAATAAAAGGGCTCTTTGTCAACTGTAGTGGGTGACTTATATCTAAGCACGAGAGAGAATCAGGTTGGTTCTCTCTTTTTGAATGTTCAAAGCGATGAGTATTTTGTTTTTAAAGTTCTTGAAATTCCTAAAACCAAAGGCATTTCGCTTAATGTCCTTGATAAGCTTATTGCTAGCCTCTAGTTTGGCATTGGAATAGGGAAGTTCAAGCGCGTTGATAATATAAGGTTTGTATTTCAAGAAGGTCTTGAAAACAGACCTGAAAGCAGGAGTGACTCGCTTGATGTGCTCTTCAATGAGTCCAAAGAAGGCGTTCACTCTCCTTTCCTGAAAGAGGAGGGATGGCATGCCTTGGATCTCTTGGATGTCTAGGAGTGGAATGGTTGATGGTTTTTGGAAATCATATTTGATCATGGCTTCGTTACAAAGAGGACATGGTTTTGGTGGATAATCCAGCTTAGCTTTAATGACAATATGCCTATCGTCTTTACCAGCACTCTCTATGATGATATTTGGGTCTTTCATTCCGATTAATTCTGTGGTATGCTTAAGATGTTCCATATGAGTCTTTCTAATGAGATGTTTGGTCGCTTTTCATTATAAGTCATATGGGACTTTTTTTGTATAGCAAAAAAAGCGCCATAATTTCCGCAGTGGAGTTACCCACTACAGATATTATAGAGCCAATAAAAGGAGACAAGGCAGTACAGATACCTAATCTCCAAAAATTACTTAAGCTGTCTCTCATCATCTTCCAGTGAAACATTATCAAACTGAACTTCTTCTAAAAGATAATCAATAAATTTTTCACCCATTTTAGATAGGTTGGCTTTCTCGTGCTTGATATAGACGATCTCAATTTCATCATCTACATCCAAAGGAATAGAAAGGATATTATCACCATTTAAATTACTGTTTAAGATACCGGTAGCAACAGTATAGCCATCAAGTCCGATTAGAAGATTAAAAAGGGTTGCCCGGTCACTAACCACAATAGATTTTGAATGGGGAATTTGTGACATAATTTCTTCGGAATAATAAAAGGAATTATGAATCCCTTGATCGTAGCTGAGATAGGGAAAGTCTTCCAAATCTTCGATTGTTACTTTTTCTCTGCCGGCCAGCGGATTGGTTTTGCTGACAAAGATATGGGGGCGGGTTTTAAAAAGAGTAGTATACTGCAAATGACTGTCATCCAGCAATTTTGTCAGGACATCACGGTTATAGTTATTCAAAAAGAGGACGCCGATTTCTGAGCGAAAATTCTTAACATCATCAATAATTTCCCAGGTTCTGGTCTCCCGAAGGAAGAGTTCGTACTGAGTCATATCGGTTCCTTTAAGCAAAGAAACAAAAGCATTTACCACAAAGGCATAATGCTGTGCCGATACACTGAAAAGTTCCCGCGATGTCTCTTTATTTTTATAACGTTCCTCAAGAAGAGCCGTCTGTTCGACGACTTGACGGGCATAGGAGAGAAATTCAACGCCGTCTTTGGTTAAAGTAATCCCTTTAGGATTGCGGATAAAAATCTCAATTCCCATCTCGCGTTCCAAGTCCCGGACAGCGTTGGAAAGACTGGGTTGGGTGATGAAAAGCTGTTTGGCAGCCTCATTCATACTTCCTGTTTCTACGATTTTGATAATATAATGTAACTGTTGAATTCGCATAACCTTATTTTAGCTTAAAAAAGCCCGTCGGGCAAGCAAACCAGTGCACCTTAATCCAAAATGTGATTTATTGCTGTTTTTTTAATAGAGTTACTGTCTGACGACATTGTATTGCAAAACCTAGCAGAATCCCTATAACTAGCTAGGATTCTTTTCAGGAAAAATTGCAAAGACGCTAAAATAATGATATATTATATAAGATAAATGATTTTTTGGAAAAGCAGGAGAAATCTTAATGGCGACACGCTCTAGTAAAAGAAAAAATTCAAAGTCAAACAACAGTACTTGGACGGTTGTTAATCTTACTTTATTAGTCCTGTATGCTTTGCTTGCGGGCATGGTTATTTTTACCATGTTTTCCCATAATTTTTTAGCTTTTCGCCATATTAATCTTATCCTGACAGCGGTCCTGCTTTTGGTCTTTGCTATCGGCCTAATATTGATTATTCTAAAAAAAGGTAAGATCTTGACCAGTTTGGGCCTGGTGCTGTTTTCGCTTCTGTCAGCCGGCATTCTTTACGGATTCAGGTCGGCAATTAATATTGCGGATGATTTAAATAACTCAGCGGCTTATTCGGAAATTAAGATGAGTGTCGTTGTACCAGCTGAAAGTTCTGTTTCGGATATCAGCGAGCTGTCTGATGTTGAAGCACCTACTGAAAGCGATGGGACAAATATTGCTGATTTGCTTGCGCACATCCAGTCCGATAAAGGAGTTGCCCTAAACACTGTCAATGTGGCTTCTTATCAAGAAGCTTATGAACATTTACGTGACGGCAGCAGCCAAGCTATGGTGATGAACAGCAGTTATTCAAGCCTGCTAGAGTTGTCTGATGAAAACTATCAGGAAAAGCTCAAAGAGGTCTACAGTTACACTATAAAGACAAAGATTAAAGATTCCAGAGCCCAGTCGGCAGACTCAGATGTTTTCAATATCTACGTCAGTGGTATTGATACCTATGGCTCGATCTCAACTGTATCCCGTTCAGATGTAAATATCATTTTGACTGTCAATATGAAAACCCATAAAGTGTTGATGACAACAACACCTAGGGATGCTTATGTTCAAATTCCTAATGGCGGCGCCAATCAATATGACAAGCTGACTCACGCTGGAATATACGGTGTTGAGACCTCGATGCAGACTCTTGAAAATCTTTATGACATTGATATTGATTACTACGCCAGAATTAATTTCACTTCTTTTATGAACCTTGTGGATGCTGTCGGTGGTATCACAGTGTATAATGATCAGGCTTTTACAAGCTATACAGACAGTAACTATACATTTGAAGTCGGCAATGTGACTTTAGATTCGGAGAAAGCCCTTGCTTTTGTACGGGAACGTTATGCTCTAGATGGCGGCGACAATGACCGCGGCAAGAATCAAATGAAAGTCCTTTCAGCTATCTTAAATAAACTGACCAGTCTAAACTCTTTGTCAGCTTATTCAGCTGTTATTTCCAGTCTGCAGGATTCTGTGCAGACTAATATGTCCTTAAATACAATGATGGATTTGGCTAACACTCAGTTGGATTCAGGAAGCCGATTTACGGTTACTCAGCAAGAAGTGACAGGAGAAGGGTCCACCGGTCAGCTGACTTCTTATGCGATGCCGACAGCAAATCTTTATATGTTGGAATTAGATCAGTCCAGTGTGGAAAAGGCTTCGCAGGCTATTAAAGACATCATGTCTGACAAGCCCTGATCGTTTTAAACAACAGCTCCGCAGCTTAAATCTATTTCCCTGACTTGCAGAAATTTTGGCTCAGACAATGACTGAAAAACATTATACTTAGGAGAGAGAATGGATACGAATAAAAATACTGGCTTTGAAATTAATGTTTTTTATCTCCTTAAAAAACTCTGGAGCAGAAAGTTCCTTATCACCTTTGTCTCACTTTTTTGTGCGGCACTTGCTTTTTTGGGGACACTTTTCTTAATCGAACCGACCTATACTGCGACAACCCGCTTTTATATCGTCAATAAAAGCAGCGAAAGTTTAACTCCGGACGACCTTCAGGCAGTTGGTTATCTTGTTAATGATTACAAAGAAATCATTGTATCGCGTGATGTTTTAGCAGATGCTATTGAAAAAGGAGACAGTTCGTTGACACCTGGAGAACTGTCCGGGATGGTTTCTGTCTCTGTTCCTACCGATACACGGGTTATTTCTATTTCAGTCGAAGGGCATAATGCCAAAGAAACGGCTGATTTGGCCAACGCAGTCCGTAAAGCGGCAGCAGAAAGAATTGAAACTGTAACTAAGATAGAGAAAGTGACGGTACTAGAAGAAGCAGAGAAACCGGCAAGACCGTCTTCACCAAGTGTCAAGCGTAATCTTGTTTTAGGTTTTGCTGGCGGCGCCTTTCTGGCAGTTGTCGGTGTACTCTTGTTTGAACTCTTAAGCGATCGTGTCAAAGGCCCTGAAGATATTGAAGAAGCTCTCGGAATGCCTTTGCTTGGAGTAATTCCTGATACAGACAAGATGTCATAGAGTAGATGTCGAAATTCTATTGAAATCGGATTCTATACTGGCTTTATAACTTATATAAGGAGTTTAAAATGGCACAATTAGAATTGGTAAAATCACAAGCCAAAGCTGTTCAGCTGACTAAAGATTATTATAACAGGGTTCGCAAGGCTGTTCAGTTTAAGGGGCGAAACTGCAAAACCATTGTGGTAACCTCTGTTTCACCGGGCGAAGGGAAAACAACAGTTTCGCTTAATCTGGCCTTGTCTTTTGCCAGAGCAGGTTTTCAAACGCTTTTACTGGATGCTGATGCAGGAAATTCTGCTTTTAGCAACTTTTTTTCTTCCCCGGCAGAAGATAATAAAGGGCTAGTTGATTTTTTTGCAGGTAAATCTGAATTGTCAGATATTATTTGTGAAACGGATGCTGAGCATTTGGTGGTTCTTCCGGCAGGCAGTTCAAATGCCGATCAGGCAGATTTAGATTTATTGCAAAGTGCGGATTTCAGTCAGCTGATAGAAGCGGTGAGTGATTTATATGACTATGTTATCATTGACACCCCCTCCATCGGTTTAGGGCTTGACGCTGCGGTTGTTGCCCAAAATGCTGATGCCAGTATTCTTGTTGCAGAAGCAGGCAGCACTAAACGACGTTTTCTAATTAAAGCTAAAAATCAGCTGCAGCAAAGCGGTTCAGCATTTCTTGGTGTTGTCTTGAATCGAGCGGAGATAGATTCGGATAGCTACGGTCCATATGGGGCTTACGGCAAGCCTATCAAGAAACAGCCGGCTAAAAAGGGAAAAAAGTAAAAGATTGGGAGAATGGCTAATGTACAGTGAATCATCAGGTTCGAAGATTCTGTTTCTTATTTCAGATATTGTCAGTATCCTTGGTTCATTTTATTTGCTGTCGTGGCCCTTTTCTTTTGTCTCGGTTTTTAATATAAAAGGCCTGCTGCCTTTTGCCGCTGCTTTTGTAACTGTTTTATTTTCCCTGTTAGCAAATGATTATACTTATATCCATCAGAGAAGCAGCATTCGGGAAATTCCTTATATTTTTAAGTTTACTGGGGAGTTTTTGCTCGCTTTTATAATGGTTCTTACAGCGGCTTATCTTCCTGACGGCCGGTCATTCACACTCTCCCCTTTTTGGCTTTTAAAATTACTGCTTTTGGTTTTTCTGCTGACAAGTTTTTTTCGTTTTGCTGTGCATTATCTGATAAAAAGCATCAGTCAGCCGGAAAAGAAGATTATTTTACTAACTCGTTTTACTAATCTGGCTAAAACTGAAGCTCTGCTGAAAAGCCAAAATTGTCAAATTGCAGCCTATATGAGCCCTCAGCAAAGATCTGCTCAAGCTGATTTGCCTCTATTACAGGATTTTGCAGCTGTTGAAACCTTTTTACGGCATCATGAAGTAAACGCTGTTTATGTTGATAGTGACGCCAAACAGGATTATTTACTATGGCAGGAATACTTTACGATTTTAGGTCTGCCGGTTTCTATAGAGGCCTTGGAACAGCAAAAAAATGGTTTTGGGAAAGTTTCCACTAGTTCTTACGGCTGGCCCAAGATTTTAACCTATTCGTTTACCTCTGCCGACTACCGTTTTTTATGCTTAAAAAGGCTACTGGATATCGTTTTGTCCTTATTTGGTCTTGTTTTTACTGCTGCAGTAGCTCTGTGCATTTATCCGATTGTGCAGAAGCAGTCTAAAGGTCCCTTGTTTTTTAAACAAAAGCGTGTTGGGCAGAATGGCAAAATATTTGAGATTTACAAATTTCGCAGCATGTATATGGATGCTGAGGAGCGCAAAAAAGATTTGCTGGCTGTTAATAATGTGACTACGGCACATATGTTTAAAATGGATAATGACCCCAGAGTCTTTCCTTTCGGCCGTAAACTTAGGAACTGGTCAATTGATGAACTGCCGCAGTTTATCAATGTGTTAAAGGGTGAAATGTCTTTGGTGGGAACACGGCCGCCGACAGTTGATGAATACCAAAAGTACGAACTTCACCATTTTAAACGTTTAGCGATGAAGCCTGGTATTACCGGTATGTGGCAAGTATCCGGCCGCAGTAATATAAAAGATTTTGAAAAGGTGGTTGCTTTAGATTTGGCTTATATCGAGCACTGGTCAGTTTGGCTGGATATAAAGATAATTTTGAAAACATTCAAAGTCGTGTTAATGAGAGATGGGAGTAAATAAAATGCTTTCATCTTTCTTAGGTCTTAGGTGCATAAATGGAGGTGAAATGAACCGCTATCATTCTGTTAGATTTAATTTTCTGATGAATTTTATTTTAACAATATCCAACTTTATTTTTCCCCTGCTCACCTTCCCATATGTTTCCAGAGTACTCGGAGCCAGCGGTGTAGGGACAGTCACCTTTGCTACATCGATTATCTCGTATTTCTCAATGGTTGGTATGCTTGGTATTCCTACTTACGGAATCAGGGCCTGCGCTAAGGTTCGGGATAATGAAGAAAAGCTGGATAAAACAGTACAAGAGATTATGCTGTTAAATGCTCTTGTTATGCTTTTAGCCTTAGTTGCCTTAACTATCGCTGTAGCAACGGTCCCAAAATTGTCTCAGGAGAAGCTGCTTTATCTGCTGATGTCATCAACTTTGGTTTTTAATGTTCTTGGAGTTGATTGGCTTTATAAAGCTTTAGAACGTTACTCTTATATTACTGTTCGTTCAATTGTTTTTAAGTTGCTTTCGCTGATACTTATGTTTTTATTAGTGAAAAATTCTGGGAATTATGTCATTTACGGTGGATTGACTGTGTTTGCTGCGGTAGGGTCTAACCTCTTAAACTTTCTGAATCTTCGTCGAATTGTTCATTTAAAGCCGATGAAGAATCTTGATTTGAAACAGCATCTTAAGCCAACTTTATCTTTCTTTTTGCTCACAGTCTCTTCAACAATCTATTTAAATGTTGATACCACTATTTTGGGTTTTGTCAAAGGAGACACAGAGGTTGGTTATTATTCTGCGGCAGTTAAGGTCAAACAAATTCTTGTCAGTATCGTAACATCTTTAGGAGCCGTTCTTTTGCCCCGCTTATCTTTTTATTTCGAAAAAAAACGTCATGAAGATTTTAAATACCTAGTGCAAAAAGCTTTGAACTTTGTATTTGTCGTCGCAGTGCCTTTAGTTGTTTATTTTATTATCACTTCTAAAGAAAGTATTCTCTTTTTATCAGGTGATGCTTTTTTGCCGGCAGTGCTGCCGATGCAGCTTATTCTGCCGACTGTCTTATTCATTGGTCTTTCTAATCTGATGGGTATGCAGATATTGGTACCGACTAATAGAGAAAAATTAGTTGTTCTCTCAACAGTTATAGGTGCGGTTCTAGATATTTTGCTAAATATATTTTTGATTCCTTTGCTGGGAGCCAGCGGAGCAGCGATAGCCAGTACGGCTGCTGAGCTCTCTGTTGCTTTAGTGCAGCTCTATTTTTTGCGGGAATTAGTCTTGCCCATGTTTAAAAATATTAGTTTAGCTAAAATTGCTATCAGTGCAGGAACTGCCCTGCTATTTACCTTAATTTTAAAAGGACTGCTTAGTGTCGGAACCTTTTTAATGCTTGTCTGTACAGCTTTTGCTTTCTTTGCAGTCTATGGTGTTCTCTTGCTGCTGATGAAAGAAGCCTTTACAACAGAAATGGTAGCCTCTTTGTTGGAAAAATTAACCTAAAATCTTAGATGAAAAGATATATCCGTTGCGGTGTCAGGCATCGCCCTTCCTCTTTTTATATGGATTTGAATCGGTCTTGGTCACTTGTTTAAAGGAGTTAGTGAATAAATGTCCCAATATGATTATTTAGTTGTCGGTGCAGGTCTTTTTGGAGCTGTTTTTGCTCATGAGGCAGCCCTTAAGGGTAAAAAAATTAAGGTTATTGAAAAGCGCAGCCACCTTGCGGGTAATATCTATACCAAAAAAGTAGAAGATATTCATGTCCATACATACGGCGCCCACATTTTTCATACTTCGGATAAAGCCATTTGGGATTATGTTAACCAATTTGCTGAGTTCAACCGCTATACTAACTCCCCTATTGCCAACTATAAGGGAGAGATTTACAATCTTCCTTTCAATATGAATACGTTTAATCGATTGTGGGGAGTAGTAACTCCCGAGCAGGCGATGGCCAAGATTGAAGAGCAGCGGGCAGTGCTTGATGGCAAAAAACCGGAGAATCTGGAAGAACAGGCGATTTCTCTTGTCGGAACTGATATTTACGAGAAGCTGATTAAAGATTATACAGAAAAACAGTGGGGAAAAGCCTGCCGTGACCTTCCAGCTTTCATCATTCGCCGCTTACCTGTTCGTCTGACTTACGATAATAATTATTTTAATGATACCTATCAGGGAATTCCAATCGGTGGCTATACACAAATTGTCGAAAAGCTGCTGGCACATCAAAATATAGACCTTGAAGTTAATGTTGATTTCTTTGCAGAAAAGGCCGCTTACCTTAAAGATTTTCCTAAAATCATTTTCACCGGGATGATTGACCAGTTTTTTGATTATCAATTGGGTGAACTGGAATATCGCAGTCTGCAGTTTGAAACAGAGGTTGTGGATAAGGAAAATTATCAGGGAAATGCAGTCGTCAATTATACTGATGCTGAAACACCCTATACACGTATTATTGAGCACAAGCACTTTGAATTCGGCACTCAGCCAAAAACCGTTATTACTAAAGAATTTCCAAAAACTTGGAAGCAGGGAGATGAGCCTTATTATCCTGTTAACAACGAGCGTAACAACAGGCTGTACAAGGCTTATAAAGCTTTAGCGGATAAAGAGCAGCAGGTTATCTTTGGCGGCCGTTTAGGGCAGTACCGCTATTATGACATGCACCAAGTCATTGCTGCTGCCTTACAGTGTGTGAAAAAAGAAGTAAGATAGAGAGGAAACCTGTGAAACAGATAAAGATTCTTGTGGCGACCCATAAATCTTTTCAGATGCCTGCTGATAGAGAGCTTTATCTCCCACTTCATGTCGGCCGGGCAGACAAGGAAGACTTAGGTTATCAGGGGGATGATACGGGTGACAATATTTCACATTTGAATCCCTACTATTCTGAGCTGACAGGGCTTTACTGGGCTTGGAAAAACCTCAGCTATGATTATTTGGGCCTCGTTCATTATCGGCGCTATTTCACTGCCAGAACTCGGCGGTATCATGAAGGTTTGAAAATTGATGAGGTCGTTCTGTCACAGGAGGAAGTTGATTATCTACTTGATGAAAGTGAGATTATTGTTCCTAAAAAACGCCGATACTATATTGAGACGCTGTATTCTCATTATGACCATACTTTAGACGGCAGTCACTTAGATCTGACGAGACAAATCATCTCTCATCTGTCGCCAGAATACCTTTTAGCTTTTGATCAGGTGATGCAGCAAAGAAGCGGCTATATGTTCAATATGTTTATTATGAAGAAGGAATTTGTAGATGATTATCTCTCTTGGCTGTTTCTTATTCTTGATGAGCTGTATCAAAAAATTGATATCAGCCAGCTGTCAGCTTTTGAAGCGAGATTGTTTGGCCGTGTCAGCGAGTTGCTGTTCAATGTCTGGCTGGCAAAAAGACAGCTGACTCCTAGAGAAGTCCCTTTTATCTATTTGGAAAAAATCAATCACTTTCAAAAAGGAAAAGCTTTCCTGAAGGCTAAATTTTTCGGAGAAAAATACGGAAAAAGCTTTTAGCTGCTGAAGCTATCAAAAGTATCCTGACTTCACTTACAGTTTTTTAGCCTTACCTTAATGGCTTTGTATCTTGTGAACTGAACACGGCCTAAGAGCTGTGCAAAAAAGATAAAATTTCCTAGAGTCTTAGTAACTCTTCGTCAATTTTCCTATTTTTGCTTTGCTCTTTTAACGGCCTTTGTATCTTGTGTTAAGGAAGTGTTAAATGGTTAATGCACAAACACGTCTGGATTTTTTAAGGACAGATGAACTTTTGTTTTTTATGTCATTTGTTCCTTATCTGATTATTGAAATGTTTGGAACGACAATGTTTCCAATGCCTTATTTCTTGCACTCTGTCGCAAAGGCTGTTTTGATTTTTGCAGTTATCAGTATCTTCTTTAAGAAGACTTGGTCTGTTTACTTTTTTCTTGTGTCGGCTATCTTTTCTCTGACGGGAATATTGGTTTGGAATGCAACCAGTGATACAGGTGTCTTAGCGCTAACTATTTTAATGATGGGCGCTTACAAGATTGATGTTAGAAAAATCATAACAGTTTATTTGATTATTGCTGGGTTTATCACTGCTCTGGCTTTTGCCTTTTCTTTACTTGATCTTATTCCCAATTTACAGTATATCAGGCCAGATACCGGTGCAGTTCGCAATTCTTTTGGTATCATTTATCCGACGGATTTCGCGGCCCATATCTTTTATCTTTACCTGTTTTCAGCATACCTGTTCTTATGGAAGAGGCCTTGGCTGCTGTCTGTGATAGGTGTTCTCACAGCTTTATTTCTGATTCGATTTTCGGATGCACGTCTGGATGCTCTGACAATCTTAATTACGGCTGTCATCTTTGTAGTGATTCGTTATTTGCAAAAAGGGCGGTTTCATAAGATTTTATCGCTTTCTGCATTAACGACAGTCTTTCTTGCTTATCTTTCTTACTATCTGACAGCTCATTTTAATGCCAGACAAGGGCTTTATGCTCGAATAAATGGCCTGACTTCCGGGCGCTTGTCCTTAGGAAAAAGTGCACTGGATTTATATGGGATTAAGCCCTTTGGTCAAGTCATAGAGTTTATTGGCAATGGCGGCAGCACAGAGACTGTATCAAATTATAATTTTGTGGACAGTTCCTACCTAAAAGTAATGTTGCTGTATGGCTCAGTTTTCATTATTCTTTTTGTTGCTTTGACAACTGTTCGTTCTATTCAAAGTGTAACCAGCAACGACTACTATACTTTAGCTGTTCTCATTGCTGTTGCCATTAACAGTATGGTCGCTCACCACTTAATTGAGCCTTATTATAATGTTTTTTCAATCTTGCTGCTGGCTGATTTTGTGCAAGACAGAGATAGAAGGATAAAGTCAGTTTATTTAACTGATGTAACATAAGGAAAGGCAGACAATGAACCACAAGATTAGTGTTATTGTTCCTGTTTATAATGTTGAAGAGTATCTCAAACGCTGTTTGGATTCATTGGTCAATCAGACTTATGAACATTTAGAAATTATTATTGTTAATGATGGCAGCCAAGATCACTCATTAGCTATAGCGGAAAGTTTTGCTCGAAAAGATAAGCGAATCAGCATTATTAACCAAGAAAATGCCGGTCTTAGTGCTGCCAGAAATACGGCCTTACGGCATATTACCGGTGATTACGTTGCTTTTTTAGACTCGGATGACTGGCTGGAAAAAGATGCCTATGCTTATATGCTGCAGCTTTTAATGGAAAAAGACGCTGATATTTGCGTTGGAGCAATCAGACGGACAGCTCAAAAAAGTTCTCAGTCTCAAGATGCTCCTCCTAAAGAAATACTGCTGACACAGGAAGCTTACGCTAAAAAGTATTTTAAAATAAATAGTCAGTCTATTGAGTATTATGTCTGGAATAAACTTTATAAGCGTCAGGTTGTAGAAGGAGTTGTTTTTCCTGAAGGCCTCTATGCTGAAGATGTTCCAGCAACTTTTCGCTATATTTTAAACGCTCAAAAAATTGTTGTGAGCGATAAAATTATTTACAATTATTTTATCAACAACCATGGTTTAACGGCAGCGTTTACAGCAAAAAAATTTGATGTTTTACAGGCTTGGGATATGGTAGTAGAAGCTGCTAATCATTCAGGACATGCTGACTACGTGACCTGGGCAGAGCTAAACCGCCAGCGAGCTGACTTCGCTCTTCTGACAGAGCTGTCTTTGTCCCCCAGATTCGATGTTCTTAAAAATGAATTTGAGCAGGAGATAAAGCTCTTATCACAGCGTTTAAGGCAGAATAAGTCTAATTTACTAAGTGCGCCTCTCCCTATCAGCCGAAAACTCCTCATCAGACTCTATAGCTGGAATTATACATTTTTCGCACATTTTGTTAACTTATGTGTTAAACTAAAAGAGCACTTAAAAAAGTTTTATAAAGTTTTACAGATTATTAGATAAGGCTCTTATGAATTTATTCATTTGTGCTATGATAAATATAGTTTAGCTTCATAAAGAACTGTGCAAAAACTGGCGTTTGTAGCTACTCATAAAGACAGCTTAAAAACTTTTGAAGATTTTAAAGATGAGTGTAACTTAAGCTTCTTAAGAATAAGCAGTAAGTATCTTTAATTCTATCCTGTCTGATGAAGGAATTTTACTTGGAGAGTGGAAAATGTTAACTTTAATAGCGCCTCTATGCCACCTCATCCCCAATTTTTTGTATCTTAATGAAACTAACACGGCCTTAGAGCTGTGCAGTGAAATCATCCAGTGGATGATTTCAGCCCGAACCCAGAAATGGGAGAGTGAGGGGCCGGAAATCTGTATCGTTACCTAGCTACCCTCAGCCGTAAACGACTGAAAGCTTTGTCGTCTTAACAGCCGACCGCACCTTTCTAGCCGTCCTTGGCAGAGGTGCGTCTGCGAAATCGAAGATTTCTGACTTATCGTCTCTTTGCTTTGTTGTTTTTACGGTCTTTGTATCTGAATGGAGGTATGGGAGCCATCGAAAAGATTGATTTTGTTGTTTTATGGGTTGACGACAGTGATGATAATTGGTTAAAAGAAAAAGCGAGATGGGTTCAGCAAGCTGATTCTGAAGCTGAAAACCCAAAGCTTTACAGAGATTATGGGACTTTTTATTATTGGTTCCGCATGGTAGAGCAGCATGCTCCGTGGGTTAATAAAATTCACCTTGTCACTAATGGTCAGATTCCTGAATGGTTAAATACTGCTCACCCTAAATTAAATTTGGTTAAGCACGATAATTTTATACCTTCGGAATACCTTCCGACTTTTAATTCTGCTGCGATTGAACTCAATTTACACCGTATACCGGATTTGGCAGAGCACTTTGTCCTTTTTAATGATGATATGTTTTTAGTTGAGGATTCACAGCCAGAAGATTTTTTTGTCCAAGGTTTGCCTAAATTATTTGCAGTCTATAATCCTATTGTCCCTAATGAAGCATTCAGTCATGTTTTATTTAATAATACTGAAATTATTTGCAAATATTTTCCCAAAAAACTGGCCTTTAGACAGAGCCCTTTTAAGTTTCTTTCTCCTAAGTATGGACCACTTTTGCTGAAAAATCTGCTAATGCTGCCTTGGCAGATTACAGGTTACCACAACCTGCACCTCCCTCACCCGATGAGAAAGTCAACTTTGGCTCTTCTTTGGCAAAAAGAGCCCGAAGCTTTTATCAGAACCTCTCGGCATAGGATAAGAGATTACTGGCAGGATATTAACCATTATCTATGCGCTTATTGGCAGATTGAAACAGGCCAGTTTGTTCCCTTAGAAAAAGGCAAAGGAATTTTTTTGACTATAGACAAAGTTGATAAGCTGCCTGATTTACTTGCTAATGTCAAAATTAAGATGGTTTGCATCAATGATGTTCCTGATGCTGAACCAAAGCATTTTAAGCAGCTAAATGATGTTCTTAAGCAGCATTATCCCCATCAATCGCAGTTTGAGCAGTAATGGTATGTATTAAAATATGCTTAGCTGACTCTATGACCTTAATATATTAAACCCGCTATTTTCAGGATTTTAACTATGTATAAAATATTAATTATCGGTATGTCACCGGTACTTGCCGGAACAGAAACGTTTATTATGAACTATTACCGACATCTGGACACCCAAAAATTTCATGTTGACTTTATCAAGAGAACAAAAGAACCGATTGTTTTTGAGGATGAGATTTTACAAAAGGGTTCTAATATATACTATCTTCCCCGAAAAGGAAAAACGCCGTATACATATCAAAAGTACAAAAAAGCAGTCCGGTTTTTTTTTGAAGAACATGGCAGGGACTATGATGCGATTTGGCATAATGCTATGAGTATTCCTAATATTGACTTGCTAAATTATGCTAAAAAATACGGTATTAAGGAACGTATTATACACAGTCATAATTCGCAATGGCGAGGCAATGCTGCCAGGTTTGTGCTACATCAGAGAAACAAGCGGCGAATTAAAAAAGTTGCTACTCAGTTTTTTGCCTGTTCTGACTTAGCTGCTCAATATATGTACGGCTCGGATTTTTCAGAGAAAGTCCGCATTATCCAGAATGCTATTGATAAGGACAATTTTGCTTTTTCTGCTCCTGAACGTGACGAACTGAGGGCTCAGCTGGGCTGGTCCCATAAAAAGATTATTGGAAATGTCGGCCGTTTAGACATTCAAAAAAATCAACCCTTTTTGATTGATGTATTTCACGCGGCTTTACAACTGGATGACAGTTTAAGATTAGTTATTATCGGTCAGGTTGCAGGTGCACACAGTACAGTAGAAAAAATAAAGAAAAAAATTAGCGACTATGGCATTGAAGATAGAGTGCTTTTAGCAGGCAGTCAAACTGATATGAAAAAGTGGCTGAGTGCTTTTGACCTCTTTATCTTACCCTCTCTTTCTGAAGGACTTCCACTTTCTGCGGTTGAAGCACAGGCAAATGGTTTACCGGTTCTGGTCAGCGATACTGTCACTAAGGAGCTGAAAATTTTAGACAGCACTGCTTATTTATCGCTGGATGCGGGTATCAGAGTTTGGGCACAGAAAATTATTTCTATGCTGACAATGGAACGCAGCCAGCAGGAAACGATTACCCACTGCTTCGCTGAAAAGCGCTTTGATATTACAAAGCAGGTAAAGGATGTGGAGTCTATTTTATTAGGAGAAAAATTTGAATAAATACCAGATAGTTGAAGCTTATGGCGCATTTATGCATGCCGGCAGTAAGGCAACCAATGATTGTGTATCAATACTGAACGAGGCTGGTTTTAAGCCTCTAGTTGTTACTGGAATCATCGATAAAAAAGGTTTACTAGCCAAACTTTATCGACAAGGACACTATTATAAAGATTGGAGAAAAATCTATCAAACCATTGAGCAGGATTCTGTTTTAATCCTCCAGCACCCTTTTAGAAGAAAGCAGCTGGGACGTTATCATTTCTTAACCAAGCTTAAACATGAGAAAAGAGTTCAGATTTTTTCCCTGGTTCATGATGTAGAGTTGATTAGAAATATTTATGAGCTCTCTTTTTATGAGAAAGAGCTTAAGCAGATGCTAATCTATGCTGATAAAATCATTGTGCACAATGCTAAAATGAAAGAGTGGTTTATCAATTATGGAGTAGAAGAAGAACGTTTAGTCGATCTAGAAGTTTTCGATTATCTCAATCAGGAACCTCTGAATAAAAAGATTGACTTTGCTCCAAGTATCGTTATTGCCGGAAATTTGAGTCATGAGAAGAGTCCCTATATTTATAAACTTGGAGACTTAGCCCCATTGTCTATTGAGCTGCTGGGAATCAATTATCAGCCTAAAGACAAGGCTGCCAATATCCATTATAAAGGCTCCTTCCCTGCAGATGCTGTTCCTACTGAGCTGAACCATGGTTTTGGCCTTGTTTGGGACGGCGGCGACTTGTCAACCTGTTCAGGCCCCACTGGCGAATATCTGAGATACAATAATCCGCATAAACTGTCTTTGTATTTATCCTCTGGTCTTCCGGTCATCATTTGGTCTCAGGCAGCTCTGGCTGATTTTGTAAAGAAGAATCAGCTTGGGATTACAGTGGATTCACTCTATGAACTACAGGCTATTTTAAGTAAAATCAGTCAAGAAGATTACCTAACTTTCTGCAGCAATGTCAAAAAAGTAATGAAAGCCATGCAAAATGGAGACTACTTAAAAAAAGCCATCGATCAAAGCATGCTTCCCTTGAAATAAATTTATGAACTTATAATATAAGACAGACCTTGCTGCCGCTTTTCAACTTTATAGAAAAGCGGCAGTTTTTTACGTTTGTATTACGTTTAGAATTTTCTGTAAAATCCCTTGACTTATGTCTTAAATCTGATTATAATAGAGCCATTCTTTTATTATACGTTTTAAAAATAGCTTCGATTTTTAAGATTGCCAATGAACAGAATATCCTTTTAAAAAACGAATAATAAGAGGACTGATGCTAAGCCTCTGATTACGGCTTATTTAATCAGTAGATGTAAAGGGATTTTTTAAAGGGAAGTATCTGCCTTTTCCTTAGAATTAGCGCATAAAACGGAGGTTATAATCAGCAATGCTAAAGAAACTGCTGGCACTGTTTAAATTTCAGCTCAACATTACACTATCCAATAAATTTTTTTTAGTTTATACTCTTTTTTTACCTGCTGTTAATCTCTTACTTGCCTTAAGCAGAAGAGGAGCAGAATTGAGTGCTCAGGAGAAATATGTCTTTTTAGTCCCTTATGTGGTCTATATTGTGGTAATCGGTATGCTGTTTGGTTGGGCAGGAAATATTGTTTCTCTCAGAGAAAACAACTATCTTAAAGTTTTTTCCAGTTTGGCAGGGTCAAAGTATTATATTTTTGCTGTTAACCTATTCGTTAATTTTCTCTTAACAGCAGTACAGGTCAATATTCTTCTGCTTATTTTTGAATTCATAAGCAGAAGTTTTGATGCCCAGCTTTTTTTGATTTTTAATGCTTTAACTATTCTGGGAGTTGGTATTTGTTTTTTTGCTTTTGCTGTTTTCTTACGATTGTCTGTAAATACGCTGACCTTACAGGCTGTGCTGACATCTTATCTGCTTTTATCTCTTGTATCATTAGATTATGTTCCCGAGAATATTATTTTAAATACCCTTTTTCATTTTCTGAATGTTTTTTCATTGCTTAATGATATTGCTTTGAGCATCGGCAGCAATCTGGCGGACAGTCTTCCGCTCGGTCTTTCTGTCCTGGCCTGGCTTTTTGTTGGCAGTTACTGCTTAAAAGCGTCATCGGTATTTTCAAAAAAAGATAGGAATTAACATGAAAATAGAAAATTTTAACTTAACTATCAATCAGGACTTGCTATTGGACAATGTCAGTATTTTCTTTGAAGATGAAAAATTAAATTTGATTTTGGGCAGAAATGGTGTCGGCAAAACAATGCTGCTGGATTTGATTTCAAATTTAGACAATAACAGACCTTCAAACTTTTATGACTTTCCTGACAGCAGGCAGATTATATATCACAGTCAGGGACTGCCCTTTATTGCTGAGGCAACAGTGAAAGATACGATTGCCTTAATAGGTGATTTGTCTAAGGATAGTCCTCTTGTTTTTGAGGATCTTCCCGGACGGATTAAAAGTAATCTCGCTAAACCTTTTGGGGCCCTGTCTATGGGAGAAAGAAGATATTTAACTATTTGGCTGTTTTTGCAGATTGAAAGGGAGTTGTACATTTTTGATGAGCCCTTTGCTAATTTAGATTTAGGTGTTGTCGCAGACATTCTATCTCTCTTTTATGATAAGCTTGATCAAGGGAAGAAGCTGATTATGACATCGCATCAGTTTGATTTTTTAATCCCTGAAAAAACACATGTTGCTTTTATTGAAAATCAGACTATAGCCTTTAATGATAATCTTATTGCTTTTTTAGACCGTTATCATTCATTTGGCCAGGCCTTTGGCGAAGAGCGATAAGCTGTTCCTTTATACTGAAAATAAATTTTAACTGTCCTGAAGTTTTAATGGCTATCTCTGTTCTGCTGCAGAACGTCAGGACTTTTTGATATTCGCTGAAAATTTTTTAAAATTTCTTCTCTGCCCATTGCTCTTTTATTTTCCATGTGGTATAGTAATAGTAACGAAAATGTAACAAAAAAGTAATATAAATGGTCAAGAAGAGAATGAAGAAAAAATTAGAAGATATGAGACAGAACAGCCACCAGTTGCTCATTCAAAAATTATTAGTAAGTACACATTATTTAACACTTTTTAAAGATGAATTAATTTTAGTAGAAAAGACGCCATCCCTGTTGGGAGGCTCTTTTGCTCCTTCCCTTGTTCAGGCTGAACTGGGTGATATTTTAAAAAGTATCGAAACGTTAGATAAACAGGAACGTCTGATAAAATCGACCTTTTGGTATGATGAGCATGCCTTTAATTTATTGAACCAATCACTCAGTATTGTTGATAACTGGATTGAGGGGATTGACCGACTGGTTCAGGTGTGCGAAGAGCAGTCCATTTTTCACACAATTCTTGGTGAAAGCAGGGCGCGTGTTTTTGGTGTGCTTGCAGATGTCTTCTCTTCTCTCAAGGTCATCAATCTGTCGTTAAAGGAAGATTATGTCCATCCGGTACTTTTTGAGCAGATTCGTCTGATGAAGTTAGAAGAAGAAGCGCAGCAGGATCAGTAAGAAGTTTTGCTGGTTGACAGTACTGAAGATTCACGCTATAATATAAAAAATTTGAAGCCTTTAATCAAATCCAGAGAGACTTGTAAGGTTAGCCCAATCAGGAGAAATAGCAGTGCACTGCCATTTCTGTCCATTGTACTGTGTTTTATCTTGCTCTTTTTGGAGTAAGGTTTTTTTATAACTATGTCATGCCGTATAAAAAGTGTAGCTTATTTGTCAGTCAGCCGTAAACGTCTGAAGGCTTTGTCGCCTTAACAGTCGACCGCACCCTTCTAGTCGTTCTGGCAGAGGTGCGTAGACGAAATCAGAGATTTCTGGCTTACCGTCAGCCGTAAACGTCTGAAGGCTTTGTCGTCTTAACAGCCTGCCGCACCCTTCTAGTCGTTCTGGCAGAGGTGCGTAGACGAAATCGAAGATTTCTGGCTTACCGTCAGCTGTAAACGTCTGAAGGCTTTGTCGCCTTAACAGTCGACCGCACCCTTCTAGTCGTTCTGGCAGAGGTGCGCAGACGAAATCGAAGATTTCTGGCTTACCGTCAGCCGTAAACGTCTGAAAGCTTTGTCGCCTTAACAGTCGACCGCACCTTTCTAGCCGTTCTGGCAGAGGTGCGTAGACGAAATCAGAGATTTCTGGCTTACCGTCAGCCGTAAACGTCTGAAAGCTTTGTCGCCTTAACAGTCGACCGCACCTTTCTAGTCGTTCTGGCAGAGGTGCGCACACGAAATCGAAGATTTCTGGCTTACCGTCATTTTCATACGGATTTTTAATCGGTCTTTGTATCTTGATGGAGGAGGTTTGCAGTGAGTACAGACGTTCAGAAGAGAACTTTAATTTTAAAAGAAGATATGGCAGTTATCAGTCAGCGGGAAATTGCTTGGGGAATTTTCGAGATGAAACTTTCCGGTGATATGGTTGATGACATGAAAGCAGGTCAGTTTTTGCATTTGCGTATACCGGATTCCAGTAAGCTACTCCGTCGTCCTATTTCCATTTCACAGATCGATAAAAAATCGAAAACCGCAACGATTGTCTATCGTGTGGAGCGCGAAGGGACGGCAATTTTATCTCAGCTGTCTGCAGGCGATACACTTGATGTTATGGGACCGCAGGGGAATGGTTTTGATTTGTCAGTGGTTGCTGCCGGTCAAAAGGTCCTTTTAATTGGCGGTGGTATTGGTGTCCCGCCCTTGGTTGAAACAGCAAAACAGCTGGCATCAAAGGGGGCAGAGGTAGTTTCTGTTCTTGGTTTTTCCAGTCAAAAAGCGGTTATTTTAGAGCGGGAGCTGAACCGCTACGGCAAGGTCTATGTCACAACAGATGATGGCTCTTATGGCATTGAGGGCTATGTATCGACAGTAATTGACAGTATGTCAGAAACCTTTGATGCTGTTTATGCTTGCGGTGCTCCGGGAATGCTTAAATATGTTGATCAAAAATTTGCTCAGCACCCACATGCTTATTTGTCATTGGAAGCACGAATGGCTTGCGGCATGGGAGCCTGCTATGCCTGTGTTGTACATTTGAAAAATCAGACAGAAGCAGCAAATAAACGGGTCTGTGAGGATGGACCTGTCTTTGCGACTGGTCAGATTGAATTCTAAAAAGGAAGGAGATCCGTCTGAAAAACAGCTTTTGTGAAAGTTAGTCATCTTAATCGTTTAAAAACTGTCTGGACGGATATATGTTGCTACATGTCAGAAAATCGTTTGGCAGTCAGCCTTCCTGGGCTTGACTTGAAGAATCCTGTTATGCCCGCTTCCGGTTGTTTTGGATTTGGGCAGGAGTACGCAAAATATTACGAGTTGGATAGATTGGGTTCTATTATGATTAAAGCCACTACCCGCTATCCTCGTTTCGGCAATCCCACACCTCGTGTGGCAGAAACACCATCTGGGATGCTTAATGCTATCGGGCTGCAGAATCCAGGAGTTGATGTGGTTCTTGCTGAAAAGCTTCCTTGGTTAGCTCAGCATTTTCCTGACTTACCGATTATTGCTAATGTTGCCGGCTTTTCTGATGATGAATACGCCTATGTGACTGAAAAAATTTCTAAAGCAGTCAATGTCAAAGCCGTTGAACTGAATATTTCCTGCCCAAATGTAGATCATGGCAATGCCGGGCTTCTTATCGGTCAGGTCCCTGAGTTGGCTTATAAGGCCGTAAAGGCAAGTGTTGTCCGTTCGGAAGTGCCTGTCTATGTCAAGTTAACGCCTAGTGTCGCAGATATTACAACGGTTTCCCAAGCGGTTGCTGCAGCTGGTGCAGCAGGCTTTACCATGATCAATACGCTGGTTGGAACACGTTTTGATTTAGCAAGTAAAAAACCAATCATCGCCAATGGTCAGGGTGGAATGAGCGGGCCTGCTGTCTTTCCTGTAGCTCTCAAACTGATTCGCCAGGTCGCTCAAACAACTGACTTGCCGATTATTGGTATGGGAGGTGTTGATTCGGCAGAAGCAGCCATTGAAATGATGATTGCAGGAGCATCAGCTGTTGCAGTGGGGACAGCCAATTTTACAGATCCTTTTGCTTGTCTTAATATCATTGAGCGTTTGCCTGAAGTTATGGATAAATATGAAATCCGTTCTCTTGAATCTTTTCGTGCTGAAATCCGTCAGCAGTTAAACGCTTCATAAGAGTTTCCTTTCTTCTTAAATGCTGCCGGCATGTTTTGACATTATGGCAGAAAAACGGTATAATAGGGAAAATTGAATAGCCTTTAATCTATGTCCGGAGAGACATGCAAGGTTCAGTCTTCATACAGAAGAACAGATTTTCCCTTTGCACTTTGCTAACCTTGCCCTTTTCTGGGTAAGGTTTTCTTTATTTTGTCAATTAGTAATCAATCATAGTCTCATTTTCAAAACTGAAGTCAAGCTAGAGGTGTAGTCGTTATGCGTGAAAGCCGTCCAATCATTGCTCTTGATTTTCCATCACTAAGTGATGTGAAATCTTTTCTTGCCCGATTTCCTAAAAAAGAACAGCTCTATGTTAAAATCGGTATGGAGCTCTATTATGCAGTAGGTCCGGAAGTTGTTCGCTATGTTAAAGGGCTGGGGCACTCTGTTTTTTTAGACCTAAAACTTCATGATATCCCAAATACAGTTCAGTCTGCTATGAAAGTGTTAGCAGAGCTGGAAGTAGATATGACTAACGTTCATGCGGCAGGCGGCGTTGAGATGATGAAGGCAGCACGTGAAGGGCTGGGGGAAGGACCTCGGTTAATAGCTGTAACTCAGCTGACCTCAACGTCTGAAAAGCAGATGCAGCATTTTCAAAATATCCAAACGAGTTTAGAGGAGTCTGTGGTCCATTATGCTAAGAAAACAGCTGAAGCTGGGCTTGACGGAGTTGTATGTTCTGCGCAGGAAGTGAAGCTAATCAAAGGAGCAATCGCAAGTGACTTTATTTGCCTGACACCTGGGATTCGCCCCGCAGGCAGTGCTGCAGGCGATCAAAAGCGGGTGATGACACCAAAGGACGCTAGGCAGATTGGTTCTGATTATATTGTGGTAGGACGTCCTATCACACAGGCAGATAATCCGGCTGAAGCCTACCGGACTATCTTTGAGCAGTGGCAGGGGTAAATTAATACCGGTTGTTTTGTCAATATGGTATTAAGATTTTGCCAAAAAAGTTTTTGCAGTAAACAGTTATAAGAAAAGAGGTAATGATTATGACATTAGCAACACAGATTGCATCAGACTTGCTTGATATTAAGGCGGTTTATCTACAGCCGGAACCCCCCTTTACATGGGCATCAGGAATAAAATCACCTATTTACACAGATAATCGCATTACTCTGTCTTACCCGGAAACGCGTACTTTAATTGAAAATGGTTTCGTCGATGTTATCAAACAACACTTTCCGGAAGTTGATGTCATTGCCGGAACTGCGACTGCCGGTATCCCACACGGGGCAATCATTGCTGACAAGATGAATTTGCCTTTTGCTTATATTCGTTCAAAACCAAAAGATCATGGAGCTGGCAATCAAATTGAAGGCCGAGTGACCAAAGGACAGAAGATGGTCATTATCGAAGATTTAATCTCCACAGGCGGTTCAGTTCTTGAGGCTGCAGCAGCGGCTAAGAAGGAAGGAGCAGATGTCCTCGGTGTTGTTGCAATTTTCACCTATCAGCTGCCGCAGGCTGAGCAGAATTTTGCGGAAGCGGGCATTAAACTCCGGACGCTTTCAAATTATACCGAACTGATTAAGGTTGCCAAAGTTCAGGGCTATATCGATGCTAGAGGCTTACAGCTTTTAAAGAGGTTTAAAGAAAATCAAGAAAACTGGCAGGACTGACAGCTCTATCTGAGATAGACTGCGAGTTTCAAAGGGCCTTTGTATCTTGTTGCAATTGAACACGGCCTAAGAGCTGTGCAAAAAAGAGACGCAGTTGTAGGAAGCGCAAGCTGACGTAGGAATGTGGCTGCTCTGTGAGTATAGCCTGTCCTAGAGCCTTGCGGCTTTTCGTCCAGTCTCCTATTTTTGCTTTGCTCTTTTCACGGCCTTTGTATCTTGTTCTAAGGGGGGTGCTATGAATTTAAAAGAAAAATGTATTAAACAGGCTTTTATTAGGGGTATTATTCCTTTAATTATTATGGGAACGATAACCTATTTTCTTGCTCAAGAGGATAATCAACAGGCATTTTGGAGTATGGTGGCTGTAACGATTATTTCAACCGCTGTTTCAGCAGCGTCAGCTATTTATGACTACGATGTTTGGACGGTCAAGAAAAAAATAATTGTACATACTTTACTGATGTTAGCAACGGTTTATCCGGCATTGCTGATTAGCGGATGGTATGATATCAGCAAACCTAGTGGTTATATTTTTGCTCTGCTCAGTTTTGCTCTGTGGGGCGTCGTGCTGTGCAGTCTAGGTTACTTTATCAGTAAATATATCTTAAAAAATATTCCTGAAGAGACAAAAGAAAAGCAGCAGTAGAACTAGAGCTGAACCGGTTTCTAAACGGGCTTTGTGTCTTATGAATTGAACACGCCCTAAAATCCTAGTGAAAAAGATGGTATAACCATGCTTTGTAATAGCAATTGATTAGAAAAGCCGTAGACGTCTGAAAGCTTTGCCGTCCTGGTGGCCGACAGCAGCTTTCTAGTCGTCTTGGCAGAGGTGCGTCTGCGAAATCAAAGATTTCGGACTTACCGTCATTTTCATACGGATTTTTTAACGGCCTTTGTGTCTTATGAATTGAACACGCCCTAAGCTCTTTGCAAAAAAGATAAGGCTAAGTTTAGAATTGATTTCAAGTTAGCTAGCCGTAGACGTCTGAAGGCTTTGTCGTCTTAACAGCCGACCGCACCCTTCTAGTCGTTCTGGCAGAGGTGCGTCTGCGAAATCGAAGATTTCGGACTTACCGTCATTTTTGCTGTGAGCTTTTCACGGGCTTTGTATCTTAGTTTAGGGGAGGGAAAGATGAAAATTGTGACTGAATTTGATAGGCAGGTTTTACCGGACCGCTATAGCAAGCAGACAGATGAGCTTGTGCTGGGTAATGCTATCGTATCATTTCCTTTTGAGTTGACAGAGGTTCCGAAAGAGGCTAAAACCTTAGCTTGGACATTTGTAGATTATGATTCAATCCCTGTCTGCGGTTTTGCTTATATTCACTGGTGTGTGGCCAATATTCCAGCCGATAAGACCCGTATTGAAGCGGATTTTTCACGATTGAACAGTCAGCATGTGCGAGGGAAGAACAGCTTAGTCAGCAAGTTTCTGTCAACAGATTTTTCAACTATCGAAAATGGCTATATCGGACCTTACCCGCCGGATAAGGATCACCTCTATACTTTGACTGTTTATGCCTTGGATAGTGCACTTAATTTGGAGCAGGGCTTTTTTATGAATGAGCTTCTTCACGCTCTTGAGGGCCATGTCTTGGCTGAAACGAAACTTAATCTTATCGGAAGGTACTAGTTGGTAGATGTATAAAGAGATTTTAATGGCCCATCTGCAAAAAAAGCTTGTTACAGAGCGCTATATTTATTATAGCAGATCGGACTTAGCCTTACGCTATGATAATAATCTTTTGGATTACCAAATAATGCCTGACAGAGACAGTTTTAAAGAAGACCTTGACTTTATTGCCCTCCAGCAGAAAGGTTATCCCTTAAGCTATGTTAACATCGCTTTTCCAGAGAAGATTGAGCTTCCTGAGCCTTGGCAGGCACAGCTTTATGGAGAAGGGTTTGAATTAAAACGTTTCCTTGTTTTTACTGCTCCGGCAGCATCTTTGAATTTATCCGATTCAGGGGCTGTAAGGATTGAAGAGTTGTCCGAGACGTCTTATCAAGATTATATGGATAAGCATGAAGAAGAATATCGTCAGTATGGTGATACTTACTATCAGCAGATGTCCTTATTTAATCGTGAATTGGCCAGTAACACTTCTGGCGGAAAGATTTTTCTGGCTATTAAGAAGGGACAGATTGTTGGTGAATTAACAGCTTGGTACTCGCAGCATTTTGTTGAAATTGATAATTTTATAGTAGATGAAGATCTGCGAGGTCAGGGCATTGGCAAACACCTGCAGGATAGAGCGGTCAAAACAGCGGATTCTGTGATTCTTGTCACTGAGGAAGATAACCGTGCAATGTATGAGCACCAAGGCTATCAGGAAGCCGCTTTCTATTGGTCGGCTTTTAAATCCTAAAGGCAAGAGCTGAAAATTTTAAAATTGATTAAAATGATGTTCTACAAATCTCATAAAACTATTTAGTATGGCTTTTCGATTTGATATTTAGTATCTGCAATTTGAAGGAAATGATATGGTTACTTATTCAAATAAACGTTCAGTTACAGCAGCTGAACTTGCACAAGTTTTTAAAGCTTCCGGTATTCACAGACCTTATGAGGACTTAAAACGTTTAGAAAAAATGCTGACAGGTGCCAATTGCGTATGGACAGCATGGGATGGGGAAAAATTAATTGGAATTGCCAGAGCTCTGACAGATTATGCCTATGCCTGTTATCTGTCTGATTTAGCAGTGGATAAAGCCTATCAAAAAACAGGGGTCGGGAAAGCATTGATAGCTCATCTGCGTGAAGATATAGGGGATGATGTTGCTCTCATTCTTTTAGCTGCACCGGATGCCGTGGATTATTATCCCAAAATTGGTTTTCAAAAACATCAAAGTGCCTATATCATTCCGCGTAAGCCATTTTAAAAGATAAGAAAGGGTGACTTATGGAACATTCTCAATGGCATGATTTAATCAAAAAAGAACTGCCGGAGCACTATTTTGCGCAGATCAATCATTTTATGGACAAGGTCTATGCTGAAGGGACGGTTTATCCGCCGCGCGAAAAAGTCTTCAACGCTATCCAAACAACTCCTCTGGCAGATGTGAAAGTTGTGATAATCGGTCAGGATCCTTACCATGGTCCTGGTCAGGCTCAAGGGCTGTCTTTTTCAGTGCCGAATACTGTTTCGGCCCCGCCGTCCCTGCAGAATATCCTGCAGGAGCTGCAGGCAGATATCGGAGAGCGCAGCCACCACGATTTAACTGCCTGGGCTGAGCAGGGTGTGCTTTTATTAAATGCTTGCCTGACCGTTCCTGAAGGCAGGGCAAACGGGCATGCCGGGCAAATTTGGGAACCCTTTACAGATGCGGTGATTAAAGTGGTCAATCAAAAGGAAAGTCCGGTGGTCTTTATTCTTTGGGGAGGTTATGCCCGTAAGAAGAAAGCCTTGGTGACTAATCCAATTCACCATGTTATCGAATCGCCTCATCCGAGTCCTTTAGCTGCTCACAGGGGTTTTTTCGGTAGCCGTCCCTTTTCAAAAACCAATACCTATTTACTACAAGATGGCTTAGAGCCAATTGATTGGCTGAAGTAAGGAGAAAAGATGTTAGTCATTAAAAACGGCCGTGTGATTGATCCTAAATCGCAATTTGATCAGGTTTGCGATGTGCTGATTGATGGCCCAAAAATCGTAAAGATTGCTAAGCATATTGAAATCGAAGGTGCCGATGTTATTGATGCAGCAGGGCTGGTAGTGGCACCGGGCCTAGTCGATATTCATGTCCATTTCCGTGAACCCGGGCAAGTTCATAAGGAAGATATCCATACAGGTGCTTTAGCCGCTGCTGCTGGCGGCTTTACAACTGTTGTCATGATGGCAAATACTCATCCCACCATCTCTGATGTTGAAACACTAAAAGATGTTTTGGCCAGTGCTGCTAAAGAAAATATTCATATCTACACAAATGCAACAGTTACTAAGAACTTTGACGGCCAGCATCTGACAGATTTCAAAGCCCTTTTAGACGCTGGAGCAGTCTCTTTTTCAGATGATGGTATTCCCCTTCAAAGCGCTAAAGTTGTTAAGGATGCTCTAGATTTAGCCAAAGCAAACGGCACTTTTATCGCTCTGCATGAAGAAGATCCGGAGCTTAATGGTATTCTTGGTTTTAATGAAGACATCGCCCGAGATCAGTTTCATTTTTGTGGGGCAACAGGTCTTGCTGAATACAGTATGATTGCCCGTGATACTATGATTGCTTATGATCGCCGAGCTCATCTGCATATTCAGCATTTATCAAAGGCAGAGTCTGTAAAGGTAGTGGAATTTGCTCAGCAGTTGGGAGCTGAAATCACTGCAGAGGCTGCACCTCAGCATTTTTCTAAAACAGAAGACCTGCTGCTGACAAAAGGTGCCGCGGCTAAAATGAATCCTCCGCTGCGCAGGGAGAGCGACCGTCAGGCTGTTATTGAGGGACTTAAGTCCGGTGTTATTTCAATTATCGCAACTGACCATGCTCCCCATCATAGTGATGAGAAAAATGTGACTGATATAAGAAAAGCGCCTTCTGGTATGACTGGTCTTGAAACCTCACTATCGCTCGGTTTGACCTACCTAGTCGCCAGTGGTGAGCTGAGCTTGCCTGATCTGCTAGCTAAGATGACTGTTAATCCTTCTTCGCTTTATCATTTCGATGCGGGCTATCTTGCTGAAGATGGTCCTGCAGATATCGTTATTTTCTCTGACCAAGAAGAACGGACGGTTACTGACAAATTTGCTTCCAAAGCCTCCAACTCTCCTTTTATTGGCGAAAAGCTGATAGGAACTGTAAAATATACTATTTGTGAGGGGCAGCTTGTTTATAAGCAGGCCTGAAGCAAAAGCGCGGTTTTATGACCGCGCTTTTGCTTTAAGCTAAGAAGATTTTTAATGAATTTGTAACGAAACAATATCTTTAAAAACGTTTTCAAAAGCTCAGAAAAATAGTATAATAAACGAAAGATTTTAGGAAGGAGAGGTAATGAAAAAGAAACATTTAGTTATTTCTGTCTTTGTGAGTTTATTTCTGTTGCTGCCTGTCCTACAGGTGCAGCCTGTCTGGGCCGATTTTGATACTGGAGCAACAGAAATAGCCAATACAGACAGTCTTCCGGCAGCTATCTCTGCAGAAAATACTGAAAGCCCTGCAGCTGAGACGAAAGGTCCGGAAGTTCAAGCTAATCAGCTCATAACAGATAATCCTGAAGCGGGCAGCCAGTCTGATGGAAACGACTCCCCTTTGCCGGCTGCTGCTCAGGCTGACAATAGTCAAGTGACTATTATCCATACGAATGATGTCCATGGGCGTATGCAGGAGGCTGACGGTGTCATTGGAGATGCTAAGCTGGCTGCGATTGTCAATCAGGCCCGCAGTCAAGGAAAAACATTGGTTTTTGATTCGGGAGATGTGTTTCAAGGCCTTCCGATTTCTAACAGCTCCCAAGGAGAGGATATGGCGGATATTCTCAATGCTATCGGATTTGACGCTATGACCTTAGGCAACCATGAATTTGATTTTGGACTCGATCAGCTGCTGAATTTAAGTGAAAAACTGACCTTCCCTATTATCAGTTCTAATGTTTATATCGATGGCGTTCGTCTGTTTGAAGCAGCCACTGTTATTGATATGGATGATACTGTTTCAGGGGATGAATTCGTTGTTATCGGTGTCACAACGCCGGAAACAGCTACCAAAACCCATCCCAATAATGTAGTGGGTATCACATTTACTGATCCTATTACTGAGGTCAATCAGGTCATTGCTCAGCTTGAAGCTAATGCACGGGCAGAAGGCAAGACCTACAGCCATTATGTCATTTTGGCTCATCTGGGGATTGATACGACTACCCCTGTTCATTGGCAGGGAACAGCTTTGGCTCAGGCTCTTGCCGATAATGAGCTCTTGCAGGGGAAAACCGTCTTGGTACTTGATGGCCATTCCCACACGGTCTTAACAGCAAGTTACGGTAATGTTACTTACAATCAGACTGGTAGTTACCTCAATAATGTCGGTCTTGTGACTTTGAATGCAGACCGAGTGCTGTCAGCGGGGGTTATCAGTGCAGCAGAAGCAGAGTCTGTTTCTCCGGACCCTGACATTGCTGCTTTAATCTCGGAGATTGAAGCTAAATATGAAGCTGAAACATCAGCAGTCATCATCTCAGAAAGTCCGGTAGAGTTAAACGGAGATCGCATGAACGTTCGTGTCCGCGAGACTAACTTAGGGAATGCAGTTGCTGATGCTCTCTTAGATTACGGACAGACCGGCTTTACTCACCAGTCCAACTTAGCGGTGATGAATGGCGGCGGTTTAAGAGAGACCATCAAAGCAGGAGAGCCGGTAACTAAGGGGGATACTATTGCTGTTTTGCCTTTTGGCAATATTATTTCTCAAATTGAGGTTAGCGGACAGGATATTTACGATATGTTTGTGCAGTCGCTTGGTTCGATTTTACAGACCTCTCCTGATGGCAGCCCTGTTTTTGACGAAAACGGCCAGCCCTTACTTGAGCCCAGCGGCGGTTTCCTGCAGGCTGCCGGTGTGACGGTTTATTATGACACTAACTTAGAGCCTGCCAATCGGATTTTGGCTATCAGCGTTTGGGATCCTTTAAGCAACAGCTATAAGCCGCTCGATTTGATGGCAAGGTATTACTTAGCAACTAATGACTTTCTGGCTGCCGGCGGAGATGGCTATACCATGCTTGGTGGCGCACGCGAAGAAGGCCCGAGTCTCGATGAAGTGTTTGCCGCTTATTTAGCTCAGGCTGATTTGACTCAGTATACTGATATTAACCCTAATTCCCGTTTGATTTCCCTGTCCAGAGCTCAGTATATAGCCCAGAATATCAGCCAGGATGAAGCTGAAGAGGCAGAGAGACCTTTCTATCCGAGAAATGTTTTGGCCCAGCCTTCTGCTGTAGCAGCAGAACAGCTGCAGGGATTTGCAGAGGCATCAGTTTTTCTAGCTTCAGCAGATTCCTCGGACCTAGTCGCTCCTGAAATAAGACCTTCTTCCCCTGTGAAATGCACCTTACCTGCAGCAGAATATAAGGACGGTCTTCTGCCAAATAGTGGCGATAGGAGGTCTACTGTTATTATTGTTGTAGGTGTTCTTCTCATTTTTTCCGGTCTTTATGGCAGCAGGCGCGACTCATACCGAAAAAGGCAGCAGTAGTAAAAAGACGACTGGAAGGTTTTTCTTAAAAAATTGTTAACCAAATAAAAAGCGGAAAAGGTCAGGTATTAAACCATCTCTTCCGCTTTTTTCTTAAATGAGCATTGCTCACCTATTTTCATTAGGCTCTTGGCTCTTGTTTGGTTATATTAAGTCCCCAGGGGACGAGATTTTCTTTATGCTGTCTGATACGGCTGATATTTTCTCTATGACGAACAATAATCAGGCTGGCCACTGCAATAATGATAACAGTAAAAAAGAAATCATAGCCGGACAGTAAAAAATGAAAGGCCGGAAAGACAAGGGTGGTTACAATACCGACTAAGGCACTGATGATGCTGGCCAGTGAAATCATACTTGAAAGGTAAAGGACAATCAAAAAAACAGCCAGTAAAAAGAGCAGGTAAAGTGGCGCAAATCCTAAGAGCACTCCGGCACTGGTCGCAACAGCCTTTCCGCCTTTAAATCCTGCAAAAACTGGAAAGGTATGGCCAAGGATAGCGCAAGCTCCAATCACAATGGGTGAAAACTGTGTGACACCAAACATTATCGGCAGAACAGTTGCTACAGTCCCTTTCAGACAGTCTGCAGCAAAGGTGATGCTGCCTGCTTTCACGCCGAGCACGCGAAAGGTATTGGTTGTTCCGGTATTGCCGCTGCCGTAATCACGCAGATTTTTACCGTAAAAAATTTTCCCGATCCAAAGACCGCTGGGAATCGACCCCAGCAAATAAGCGATTATCATAAAAAACAATACATTCATATTTTCTATTATAGCATAGAAAAAGAGGAGCAATAGAAATCTTTTGTTCATTCTGAAAAATTATTTTGCAAATTTTTAAAAAAACTTGTAAGATAAAAAAGATGAATAAATTCGGAGGTCATAATGGCTAAGACAAAAATAACTATTAATAATTATAATGATGATGCCATTCAGGTTCTGGAAGGTCTGGACGCTGTTCGCAAGCGTCCGGGGATGTACATCGGCTCAACGGATACCACCGGCCTTCACCACCTTGTCTGGGAAATTGTCGATAATGCTGTTGATGAAGCACTCTCCGGTTTTGGTGATAGAATTGACGTGACCATTAATCAGGATGGAAGCGTGACTGTAGCAGATCGGGGGAGAGGAATGCCGGTCGGTAAGCATGCTATGGGTATTCCGACTGTGGAAGTTATTTTCACTGTCCTTCATGCTGGAGGCAAATTTGGCCAAGGAGGCTATAAAACCTCAGGCGGTCTGCACGGTGTTGGTTCATCGGTTGTCAATGCCTTATCCAGCTGGCTTGAAGTTGAGATTACCAGGGGCGGTGCTGTTTACCGCCAACGGTTTGAAAATGGCGGCCGGGCAGTCAGCGGTTTAAAGAAAGTCGGAACAGCCCCAAAATCACGATCTGGAACTAAGGTGACCTTTATGCCTGATGAAGGCATCTTTTCTACCGTTGATTTTAAATTTAATACCATTGCTGAGCGTCTTAATGAATCGGCTTTTCTTTTAAAAAATGTGACTCTGACCCTGACTGATAAGCGTTCAGGGGAAGCTGATGAGCACCTTGCTTTTCACTATGAAAACGGCGTTCAGGACTTTGTCGCCTATCTGAACGAAGATAAGGAAACACTGACACCGGTTATTTTCTTTTCGGGCGAGGAGCAGGGGTTTCAGGTTGAAGTCGCACTTCAGTATAATGATGGTTTTTCGGATAATATCTTGTCCTTTGTCAATAATGTCCGGACTAAGGACGGCGGAACGCATGAAACAGGCCTGAAATCGGCGATTACAAAGGCGATGAATGACTATGCGCGAAAGACTGGTTTGCTTAAAGAAAAGGACAAAAATCTTGATGGAGCGGACTACCGTGAAGGCTTGTCAGCTGTCTTATCAATTCTGGTTCCGGAAGAACACCTCCAGTTTGAAGGGCAGACCAAAGATAAACTTGGCAGCCCTTTAGCCCGCCCCTTGGTTGAGAGTATTGTTTCTGAAAAATTAACCTATTTTCTTTTGGAAAATGGAGAAACTGCGTCAAACCTCATTCGAAAGGCAATCAAAGCCCGTGATGCCCGTGAAGCGGCTCGAAAAGCCCGTGATGAATCGCGGAACGGCCGTAAAAGTAAAAAAGATAAGGGCTTGCTTTCTGGGAAACTGACACCAGCTCAGTCCAAAAACCCCAAGAAAAATGAATTATATCTGGTTGAGGGTGACTCAGCCGGCGGTTCTGCTAAACAGGGACGGGATCGTAAATTTCAGGCCATTCTGCCTCTGCGCGGCAAAGTTCTTAATACAGCCAAGGCTAAAATGGCCGATATCATCAAAAATGAAGAAATCAACACGATGATTTACACGATTGGCGCCGGCGTTGGCCCCGATTTCAAAGTGGAAGAATCCAATTACGATAAAATCATCATCATGACCGACGCTGACACTGACGGAGCTCATATTCAAACTCTTCTGTTGACCTTCTTTTATCGCTACATGCGCCCTTTGGTTGAAACTGGCCATGTTTATATTGCTCTTCCGCCACTTTATAAGATGAGCAAGGGTAAAGGAAAAAAAGAAATTGTTGAGTATGCCTGGACTGACCAAGAACTGGAAGAACTCCGCCAAAAATTCGGTAAAGGTGCTCAGCTCCAGCGTTACAAAGGTCTTGGGGAAATGAATGCTGACCAACTTTGGGAAACGACTATGAATCCTGACAGCCGAACACTTATTAAGGTGACTATTGATGATTTAGCCCGTGCCGAACGCCGCGTTTCTGTTTTGATGGGTGACAAGGTCGAACCGCGCCGCAAATGGATTGAAGACAATGTGAAGTTCACGCTGGAAGAATCAACTGTCTTTTAATAAAAAGGAAATAGTATGTCAGTTAAAATTCGTGAAATTTGTGAAAATGATAAAGAAATTTTTCTTGAATTAACCTCTGACTTAAGTCAGTTTAATAGACAGAGACATGAGGAAAAATCAAAGTATGATGACTACGGGCGCGTTCTTGAAAATATTAAAAGACGGGCGCTTGAGACTTTTGAAAATAAAGATGATGGCTTTACATATATTATTTTGGCCGAATACCATCAAACAGTTGTGGGCTACGGCCTGGCAAGGATATATGATGAAGAAGCTACTGCAGACAATGGAACAGGCAAAACAGGCTTAATTGATGAACTGTTTGTTGTTGAATCCGCCAGAGGTCAGGGGATTGGCCAAATGCTGCTGAATGCCTGTATAAATTGGCTGAAAGCTTCCGGAATTCGGCGAGTCAAACTTCATGCCTATTCATGGAATGGCGGTGCAAAATATCTTTACAAGCGTAACGGATTTACAGCCTATGCCTTATCCTATGAAAAATGGCTTGAAGATTGAGCAAGATCCTGCGCTATCGGAGGAAAATAGTTAGAGTTAAAATTGTTCCTGTTCTCTGGCTGCAGTGCTTAATTTAGCAGAATCTACCTTTTACCGAATATTTGTTGTTCTCCCTTCCAGTCATCACCGCGAAGATTTTGGCATAAGCTGTGAGAGGTTTTTTCAGCATAGGATATCTGTGACTTTTATCCGCTTGATTTTATACAAAATGACAAATGAATTTCTATTAAATCACCTTTTTAACCTAATGAAAGGAACTGAATGCGGGCCGCAGACTGTATGAAAAGCAACTGTTCCCTAGACGCCAGCGTCTTTGGTCAGTTTCTTGTTTTGACTTTGTCTGTATAACGCCCTTAGTATCTTAAATTATGAGCAATGTACAAAACATGTCTTTAGAAGACATTATGGGAGAGCGCTTCGGACGCTATTCCAAATACATCATTCAAGAGCGTGCGCTCCCTGATATTCGTGATGGGCTTAAACCTGTCCAGCGCCGGATTCTCTATTCAATGAATAAAGATGGCAATACGCACGACAAAGGCTTCCGTAAATCGGCTAAATCAGTCGGAAATGTTATGGGGAATTTCCACCCGCATGGAGATTCTTCTATTTATGATGCCATGGTCCGTATGTCACAGGACTGGAAAAATGGTGAAAGGCTGATAGAGATGCACGGCAATAACGGGTCTATGGACGGTGATCCGCCTGCAGCCATGCGTTATACCGAGGCCCGTTTATCTGAAATTGCAGGGTTTCTGCTCCAAGATATTGACAAGAAAACTGTGCCTTGGGCTTGGAACTTTGATGATACTGAAAAAGAACCAACGGTTTTACCAGCAGCCTTCCCCAACCTTTTGGTTAACGGTGCAACAGGAATTTCAGCAGGCTACGCCACCGATATCCCGCCGCATAATTTAGCTGAAGTGATTAATGCTGCGATTTATATGATCGACCACCCAAAAGCTAAGTTAGATAAGCTGATGGAATTTTTACCCGGACCGGACTTTCCCACAGGAGCCATTATCCAAGGGAAAGATGAGATTCGCAAGGCCTATGAAACCGGGAAGGGCCGAATTGTTGTGCGCTCTAAAACTGACATCGAAAATCTTCGCGGCGGTCGGCAGCAAATCATTGCGACAGAAATCCCCTATGAAGTGAATAAAGCTTTTTTGGTCAAAAGAATTGATGATATCCGTCTGAATAACAAAGTTCCGGGCATTGCAGAAGTTCGGGATGAATCAGACAGGGATGGTTTGCGTATCGCTATTGAACTGAAAAAAGAGGCTGATGCACAAACCATTTTAAACTATTTATTCAAATACACGGATTTACAGGTTAACTACAATTTCAATATGGTGGCGATTGACCACTACACACCGCGTCAGGTCGGTCTGATTCCGATGCTGAGCAGCTACATCGTCCACCGCAAAAGCATCATTGTAGCCCGCTCTAAATTTGATAAGGAAAAGGCCGAAAAACGTCTTCATATTGTTGAAGGGCTGATTCGTGTCATCTCCATTTTAGATGATATTATTGCTCTTATTCGGGCATCCGAAAATAAGGCTGATGCCAAGGAAAATCTCAAAGTCAGTTATGATTTTTCAGAAGAGCAGGCAGAAGCTATTGTCAATCTGCAGCTCTATCGCTTGACTAATACAGATATTGTTACTCTTGAAAACGAAGAAGCAGAGCTCAGAGAACGTATTACGACTTTGAAAGCAATTATTGCGGACGAGGCGACTCTCTACCGTGTGATGAAGAGTGAACTGCGTGAAGTGAAGAAAAAATTTGCCAAGCCGCGTCTGACAGAACTGCAGGCTGAAACACAGGCTTTGGAAATTGATTTGGCCAGCCTGATTGTTGAAGAAGAAACCTTTGTCAGCGTAACGCGAAGCGGCTACCTCAAACGCACAAGCCCCCGCTCCTTTAAATCTTCTCATCTGGATGAGATGGGGAAACGTGATGATGATTCTGTCAGTTTAGTCCAAAAAGCTAAAACGACTCAGCATCTGCTGATTTTCACCAATTTCGGCAATTTGATTTACCGGCCTGTTCACGAGCTGACAGATATCCGCTGGAAAGAGATCGGTGAGCACCTGTCACAGACTATTACGAATTTTGCAAGTGATGAGCAGGTAGTTTATGCAGAAATTATTGATGATTTTGATGCAGCTACCTATTTTGCAGTTACAAAACTGGGCCAGATTAAACGGCTGGAACGTCAGGCGATTTCTCCCTGGCGGACCTACCGGTCTAAATCCAGTCAGTTTGCTAAATTAAGAAATAAAGACGATCGTGTTATTGCAGTTGCCCCTATTGCTTTAGATGATATCATGCTGATTACTCGTAAAGGCTATGCGCTGCGTTTCAATATCGGCGATGTCCCCGTTTTGAGCGGAAAAGCAGCTGGCGTTAAGGCAATCAACTTAAAAGAAGACGACAGTCTAGCCAGTGCCTTTATCCTTAGTGCTGAAAGCATCTTTTTGCTGACACAAAGAGGGAGTCTGAAACGGATGGCTGTCTCTCTCATTCCTTCAACCAGCCGAGCTAACCGCGGTCTGCAAGTGCTGCGTGAACTAAAAGCCAAACCTCACCGTGTCTTTTTAGCTGGGCCGATTCATTCTGCAGGCGATCCATCACTTGATTTATTTAGTGTGCAGCCAGAAAAGAGAGAAGAGCCAGAAAAACTTGAGATTATCTCAAAAAGCGGAAAAACCTATGATGTCATCCTGGAAGATCTGCCGTTTTCGGAGCGCAGCAGCAACGGCTCCTTCATTTCTGATACCATTTCGGATGAAGTGCTCTCTGCAGAAATTAAATAAAGTGATTTTTGCAAAAACAGCTTATTTTTGTCTGCTGAAAAAGCAGCCAGAGTAAGCTGTTTTTCTTAAATAATCCCCGCAGTAAAATTAGACAGTTTGATGGCTGTGCTTCAGGAGAAGAGCGGGAGTTTATTTGGTTTTTAAATGTGCAATTTTCAGAATTTTATGAAAAGACTTGAAAAATAACAAAAAAAGGGTAAAATAGAAAAAAATGAGGAAAGAGGTTTTTTAAATGACTGTAGATCTTGACTGGGAAAATTTAGGATTTGGCTACCTTAAACTTCCGGAGCGCTATATTTCTTATTATAAAAACGGAGAATGGGACAACGGCCAGATGACCCAGGATGCCACTCTGCACATTTCGGAAAGTTCACCGGCTCTTCACTATGGCCAGCAGGCTTTTGAAGGCTTAAAAGCCTATCGGACCAAAGCAGGAGACATTCAGCTCTTTAGGCCGGACCAAAATGCTGAACGATTGCAAAAAACCGCTGACCGTCTGCTCATGCCTCAAGTTCCAACTGAAAAATTTATCGAAGCCTGTAAAGCAGTTGTCAAAGCAAATGCTGAATATGTACCTCCTTACGGAACAGGGGCAACTTTATATCTGAGACCCTTGTTGATCGGTGTAGGAGACAGTATCAGTGTTAAACCAGCAGAAGAATATATTTTCACAGTCTTTGCTATGCCTGTGGGCAACTATTTCAAAGGAGGCTTAACACCGACCAATTTTATCGTAGCCGAAGACTTTGACCGAGCAGCGCCTTACGGTACTGGTGCAGCAAAAGTCGGCGGCAACTATGCCGCCAGTCTTTTGCCTGGAGACAAGGCCCATATTGCCGGATTTTCCGATGTTATCTATCTTGATCCGGCCACACACACTAAAATAGAAGAAGTCGGCTCAGCTAACTTTTTTGGCATCAGCAGAGACAATGAATTTGTGACACCTTTAAGCCCTTCCATCCTGCCTTCTGTAACAAAGTATTCTTTGCTTTACTTGGCTGAAGAGCGTCTCGGCTTAAAGGCTGTAGAAGGCGATGTTCCGATTGCTGATTTGGATCGCTTTACTGAAGCCGGTGCCTGTGGAACGGCTGCTGTCATCTCACCAATTGGTGGTATCCAGTTTAAAGACAGACTGCATGTCTTTTACAGTGAGACAGAGGTCGGTCCGATTACTCGCAGGCTTTATGATGAACTGGTCGGGATTCAGTTTGGTGACATTGTTGCACCAAAAGGCTGGATTACTAAAGTGGAATAAAAGAAAAAGCTTGCTCTTGCAAGCTTTTTTAAATTTGTGTAAAATTAAAAAAGGAAACACAGATGGTTTTGAAACATGGCAGAGTCTGAAAAAAGGTCTATACTAAAGAGGACTTATATGCTTGATGTTTTTAAATTTATCAATAGAAAAGGACAAGTTTTATGAGTAAAAAAGATAAAAAAATTGCTGTTGAATTGGCAGACAGTCAAGTACAGGTCAGCGGCAGTCCAGTGACTGGCTACCGCTTGACAATAGGTAAAAAAAGTATCGGCGAGATTGCAGAGATTGATGGTAAATTTGCTGTCATTGAAAAGGGCGAAATAAGCATTTTTTTTAAATCGCTGGAAAAAGCAGTTGAAAATATTATTGAAAATTATAATTTAAATCATTGATACGAAAAGACATCACACTGAAATGAAAATGACATCATATTTTCATTTTTCAATTAGTTTAATGATAAGCTTTGCAATACAGGATTCAGACTGGTGCAGGCCCTCGCATTATGCAGTCTTTTTAGCATAAGAAGGAATGTTCGGAAATTTTGAATTTAAGAGCTCTACTATGTTAAAAAGGCTTGCAAGTTCGGTAAAACTATGATAGAATAGACTTCGTTGTTACGGAATGGAAGGGTAGCGAAGAGGCTAAACGCGGCGGACTGTAAATCCGCTCCTTCGGGTTCGGGGGTTCGAATCCCTCCCCTTCCATGTCAAGATGGTAAAGCGTTGAAAATATGCAGTGAAAGCTAAGTGAAATTTTTCATCAAAGATTAGCTGCTATTTGATCCGGATACCTGTCTTGGATTTAAAAATGGGGTATAGCCAAGCGGTAAGGCAAGGGACTTTGACTCCCTCATGCGTTGGTTCGAATCCAGCTACCCCAGTTAAAGGTATCAGAGTACTTCTGAGACCGTCAAAGATAAAAATATGTTGTCGTTGCGGGTTACCTTGAAAAAAATATATTGTTATCAAAAGTTAGCTGGGCTAGCTTTTGTTGGAGGATTTTGTTAGAATGAATGAATTTGAAGATTTGCTAAACAGTGTCAATGAAGTCAACCCTGGTGATATTGTTACCGCGGAAGTTTTAGCTGTTGACAGTGAACAGGCAAATGTGGTTATTGACGGTACTGGAGTCGAAGGCGTGCTTACTCTTCGCGAACTGACAAATGATCGTGATGCAGATATTAACGATTATGTCAAAGAAGGAGATAGAGTTGAAGTACTTGTCTTGCGTCAGGTTGTTGGAAAAGATACTGATACCGTGACCTTTCTGGTCTCTAAAAAACGGTTAGAAGCACGTAAAGCATGGGATAAGCTGATCGGACGTGAAGGCGAAGTAGTCACTGTAAAAGGAACACGTGCTGTCAAAGGCGGACTTTCAGTTGAATTTGAGGGTCTGCGTGGATTTATTCCAGCTTCTATGCTTGATACGCGTTTTGTTCGCAACACAGAAAAGTTTGTTGGACAGGATATTGATGCGAAGATTAAAGAAATTGATCCGGCTGAAAATCGTTTTATTCTGTCACGGCGTGATGTTGTTGAAGAAGCTGCTGCCAAAGCACGTGAGGAAGTATTCTCAAAACTGGAAGTTGGTGCTGTAGTGACTGGAACTGTTGCACGTTTGACAAGTTTTGGAGCTTTCATTGACTTAGGCGGTGTTGATGGACTTGTTCACGTGACTGAACTGTCTCATGAGCGTAATGTTTCACCAAAATCAGTTGTTACGGTTGGTGAGGAGATTAACGTTAAAGTTCTTGCGATCGACGAAGAAGAAGGTCGGATTTCTCTCTCTCTTAAAGCAACTACACCTGGTCCATGGGATGGAGTGGAACAGAAGCTTGCTGCCGGTGATGTCATTGACGGAAAAGTGAAACGTCTGACAGATTTTGGTGCTTTCGTTGAAGTCTTGCCTGGTATTGATGGCCTTGTACACATTTCTCAAATTTCGCACAAGCGCGTTGAAGACCCTAAAGATGTTCTTAGCGTTGGTCAGGATGTTAAAGTTAAAGTTCTTGACGTGAATGCTGCTGATGAACGGGTTTCATTGTCTATCAAAGCGCTTGAAGAGCGACCTGCACCGGCTGAAGGAGAAAATAATAATGACAATAAGCGTAAATCGCGTCCTCGTCGCCAAAAACGGCAGGAAAAGCGTGATTACGAGCTTCCGGAAACACAAACAGGTTTTTCAATGGCGGATTTGTTTGGCGATATTGAACTGTAAGTTAAGCTGATAATCAGACTTAAAAAGGCCGACGGCCTTTTTAAGTCCTGTTTATTCAAGACTGTTTGGAGTTAGCATTTTTTAATAGCTCTTTATTATCCATCTTTAGTGTAATGGATATCACATAAGATTCCGGTTCTTATAATGGGGGTTCGATTCCCTCAAGATGGACTTGGTTAATTTAAAAACTTAAAAGCAGATGTCTGCTTTTAAGTTTTTATTTTTGGCTTTATTTAAACGACTAATAAAGTACGGCTCAACTGAAAAAAAACGGATAGCGTTTAGCTTCATTCAAACAGGAAAACGAGAGAATCTAAGAATAATTCAAAAAATTTATCAGGCCATTAAAACACTCTGTTTTTTATCTGTTATAAAAAACAGATAAAAAACAGACGATAATCAGAAAGTCTGTAGACGGTTTTGCTATACTTATCCTAGAAAATATCTAACATTTCTGCCTATGGCAGGCATTTATTAATGAAAGGATGAAGATAAGAAAGCAATGAGTAGAGCGTCGAAGTTATTACTAAAAAGCAGCTTGCTTTTCTCTGCAGCAGTGCTGTTCCCTTATGCTGCGGTAAAAGCAGACGAAATTACTGAGCCGGCTGGATTCGAAATGACTTCCCAAGTTATGGAAGTAGATAATCATGAAACGAGTGCAACTGATGAAGAGGAAGTTGGAGCAAAAGAGGATACTGGCAATCTAGCTGAATCTCAGATACTTTCTCTTAATGACAGTCATGAGCAAGAAATTATGACTGCCAGCAGAGAGGGGGAAAATTTAGAACCTATACCGTCTCAGATGGTTAATCAATCAGCACCAAAGGAAAAATCACCGGAAGCAGAGATTCTGAATGCAGAAGCAAATTTAGATGAAGAACTGCCTCCAGTAGCTGAACAAAATCAGGAGGAGCCCAAAACACCCAAACTAGAATTGACTAATAATTCCGTTAGTGTAACACCGCCGCCAAAGACAACAAGATTTATAGTGACCTATACCCCTGAATCGTTGGTGGGAACGGGAATGAAAGAATTAATTCTAGCTCTCGAAAACGGAAAATGGAAGTGGCATGGTGATGGTGAAAAAACCTCTGTTGATTATGAAACAGGGAAGATAACTATTTTGCTTAGTGATATTCGAAATGGAGGAATTCTTATTGCTACAGCTTTTTCTGGGGAAGAAGGAGTGGATTTTTTAGGTTCTGTAACACAAAAAATCCAGCGGGCTCCCGAAGGGGATAATCCAAAAGCGGAAAGTCCAGAATCTAAGGAGGAGACACCACAAAGTACAGAAATGGGCAATGTTTATATTCAGTATTTCAGCTTTGAAAAGGGTAAGCTTGCATTGCTTCAAGGAAAAACAGAATCGGGGAAAACAGTAGAAAGTCAGGAAATCCTGCAAGGAGATATTGGCACGAGATATGATACTAAAGCAGTTCGTCCTCAAAGTATCATTGATGCAAATGGTGTGAAATGGGTTTTAAATGAAGAAAGCACTGAAGGCCAAGAGGAAGGTGTTTTTGGGGAAGAAGCCCCAAAAGTTGCCTATTATTATACTAGACATAGTGAAATTGGCTCAGTTAAGATTTGGTATGTTGATGAAACAGGTGCAATTCTGAGGACTGAGACGGCGATAGAAAATCAAGCTGTAGAAAACGATTATGATATTAGTAATAAAAAGCAAGCTGAAATTACTGTCGGCAACAAGGTTTATACTTTGGTCAAAGAAGGAGTGTATCCGATTGGTACAGTAAGCGAAGATGGAAATCTGATTCAATCAAATCTGCCAAATTTTATTGGTGTTGATCCGATTAAAGGTAAAATTATCCCAGGCGATCGAACAGTGGCATTCGTGTACAAGCTAGCAGGAGAAATAACTGATCCTCAGGAAGAAGATCCAAATCAGGAGGCGCCATTACCAAAAACAGAAACGCCTCAAGCAGAAGATCCAAAGCAGGAGATACTGTCACCTGAGTCAAAAAAATCACAAGCAGCTCCTCCTAAGCAAGAAACTTCGGCACCTGGATCAGCAAAATCACCAGCAGTCTTACCTAAAGCGGAAGGAAAAGAAGGATCTGCTCCCAAGCAGGAGACGCCTTCTTCTAAATTAGAAAACCCTCAGCCGATGCCTCAAAATGCAAAAAAACTGCCTGCTGCTGGAGATCAGGATAAGTCGCTGGGCGTAGTAGGGTCGCTTTTATTTATGATGCTGGCAGTAATAGGATTTTTTACAAAAATTCATAAAAGGCTGTTTAGAGGCTGATTTTTAGACTATCCTTTTATAAAAATTACTGATAGTGTAAGTCTGGTCTTTCTCTGCCGTTCAGATAAATTATTTTTAAAACAGTAGCCATTTTGGTCTGCTGTTTTATTTTTGCATTAAGCTGGGGTCATGATATGCCGAAAATAGCAGCACACTCTGATAACGATGCTTATTTGAAATATTCTGGACGGTGCCTTTTGCTAAAATAAATGGAAGCTAGAAGCCTTGTTAGCCACCAGCATAGCTGGCGGTTTTTTCGTTTTTCTCGTAGAGAAAAACTGGTTGGAAGCCATAATAAAAAAGCAGGGTCTGCACCCTGCTTTATGCTGTCATGGAGCCGGTGGGAGTCGAACCCACGTCCAAACATCTGCCAACCTATTTGTCTACAACTATAGGTTATGTCTTATTTTAACTTAGCTGTGATACATAACTCAAACCCCAGCTAAGCGAGTCTATCGGTCTCTTTTCAGTCAGTCAGACAATGACTAAACGTAGCTTGCTTATTAATGAAGACCGCTTCCCAGCACAAGCGATTGGTCAGCAGTCACACAGGCTGGTTTTTAGGCAGCTACTGCGTAAGAATTTGTATTTTTTGCAGTTATATTTAACTGGTCGTTTTACATCCGCCGATGAGTTGCAAAACAGATCTCATAATGCCTGTCGAATCCGTAACGACCCCAAGCTTTAGGAGGTGATACCCTCACCTGATTTTTAGTATAACAGATTAGCTTGCAAATAGCAAAAAAAGTCTGCATATGATATGATAATAATTATGAAGATGTCAAAACGCTATCTGATGATTCAGAAATTCATTCAAATTTTTGGAACGGTCGCCTTAATTGCTTCTTTTTTTCTGATGTTCTGGCTTTATCGTCTGGGTATTTTAAATGACAGTAATGCGATAAAAGATTTAGTTCACAGTTACCAATTTTTAGGCCCTTTTATTTTTATTATCATTCAGATTTTGCAGGTTGTTTTTCCTGTTATTCCCGGCGGCATCACGACAATTGCTGGTTTTCTGATCTTTGGCCCCTTCTTTGGTTTTATCTATAATTACCTTGGCATCATTGTTGGCAGTTTTATTTTATTTCTTCTTGTTAAGATATACGGCAGGAAGTTCGTTTTGCTTTTTGTCAAAGAAGCTACTTTTTATAAGTATGAGGCAAAGCTGGAGACAAAGGGCTATGAGAATTTTTTCATCCTCTGCATGGCTTCACCGATTTCACCAGCGGATATTATGGTTATGATTACAGGTCTGAGTAATATGTCGCTGGGGCGTTTCTTGGTTATTATTATGCTGGCTAAACCGATTTCTATCATCGGCTACAGTTACTTGTGGATTTTTGGCGGTGATTTGCTGAAGTCTCTTCTCAGCTGACAGGCTGAAAAAATCGGTAACTTTTTCATAATACCAATCTGTCTATTGAATATTTATTTTCTTTTGCAAAATATAGCAAATTCCCCAATAGTAAATGATAATCTGAATGAGATAACAAACAATGTAATAAGTCAAGAATGCAGAAGAGGAAGCAGAAATCGTTTCAATAAAGGATTGATTGATTAACTCAACAATGATAAAAATAAGGAAGTAGGCTAGAAATCCCATTAATTTCCGCTTGTCTAAAAACAGCTGGCCGATAGCAATAGCCAGATATATCATCAAGGTGCTTGATAAAATAGCCAAAATAAGCCAAAGTAAATAGAGCAGCCATTCGCTAAGTGTTATCTGCTGAACAATCAGTATCAGATTAGACAAAATTTCTTTGGGACCGGTAATGGGTAAAATAATGAGAAAAACACCGATGACTAAGACAAAACTGTTAAAGACAATCCAAATAAATGACATTAGCAGTTTTGATAGAATAAGCTGATGTGCTGAAACTGGTAGGGTCAGTGTCAGATAGCCTTCACGACCGAAAATATTTTTTGAAAAACGATTGATAATGATGAATAAAGTCGCAATCCAGGTCACAGAAATAAGGATACCTAAAGCTAAAAACAAAAAGGCGATAAATAAGCCATTGGTCCCTGATACAGTAAAATAAACGGCATCGGATTCAGGATTGGCAAATTTCTTGGCTGCTGTCAGTCCGAACAGCACTGAAACAGCCAAAACAGCTATGTTCATAGCAAAATACCATTTACCGACCGATTTAAATTCGTATTTTAAAAGTTTTGTAAACATTATACCCTCCCCCTACGCTTTAAATCTCTCACGAAACAATGAATCAATGGACTGTGCATATTGCGAGCGCAGGTCATCAGCATTGCCTTCTATGATGATTTTCCCGTCTTTTAAGAAAATAACTTCATCTAAAATCGGTTCGATATCTGCAATCAGATGTGTTGAAATAATAACGGATGCATCTTCAGAATAATTGTTAATAATGGTCTTCAAAATATAGTCTCTGGCAGCCGGATCTACTCCGCCGATTGGTTCATCCAGCAAGTAGAGCTTCGCTTTGCGGCTCATAACTAAAATCAGCTGTACTTTCTCTTTGTTTCCTTTTGAAAGGTTTTTAAAGCGCTGATTGATATCCAGTCCAAGGTCGTTTAAGAGATGTTCTGCCTGTTCTCGATTAAAATCTGCAAAAAAATCTTCAAAAAATGTGATGGCTTCTTTTATTTTCATCTCTTCACGCAGATAAGTTGTATCCGGCAGATAGGAGATGATTTTTTTGGTTGCAGCAGAAGGGTGGTAGCCATCAATAACGACCTCTCCCCGATTAGGCTGTAAAAGGCCGTTTATCAGCTTAATTAGGGTCGTTTTACCGCTTCCATTGGGTCCTAACAATCCGATGATTTTACCGGCGGGCAAGCTGATAGTTAAATCATCAATGACAGCTTTTTTATTAAATGTTTTGGTGACATGATGCAATTGTAAGAGTTGTGCCATCCTAATTATTCTCCTTCATAAATAGTTTTAAAACAGAGATGATATCCTCATTTTGAAAACCGATTTTTCTCATATTGGCAACAAATGAGTGGATTTCAGACTGAGCCGCTTCGTGTCGTTTAGCAGCAATCAGGTCTTTGTCCTTTGTGACAAAACGGCCTGATGTTCGCTGAGAATAAACCATCCCTTCGCGTTCTAATTCTGTGAAAGCTCTCTGCATAGTATTAGGATTGACTCCAGCGGTCTCTGCCAGTTCTCTCACAGTGGGGAGACGTTCACCACTTACCATTTCTTGGCTGATAATCTGCATTTTGATATAGTGTGCAATTTGAGAATAAATAGGCGATTTCTCATCAAATTTCCAAGACATTAAAAACCCCTTTCCTTAAATACAAAGAAAGTCCAGAAAGAAAACAGCTGAAAATCAAGCACTGGAAAGTTTAAGCAGGAAACGATTCTGATGATCCATCACAGTTTCGGGTATTCTCTCTGTCAGCTGGTCTGAAGAGGTTCCTTGCTTTTCGTTTCTACTTACTTTTATTCATTTTTGGCCTTTGTACTATATAGATAATACAAAAATATAGGTAAAATGTCAAGAAAATAAGGCTGAGACTGCCAGCTGTCTTAACTCAGAATTGTTAAACAATAGATAGCTGAAACTTGAACAGCCGAAAAAAACTTTTCTTATACTGGAGAAGAAAAGTTCAGCATGGATTTTTTTTTAATAGTATAATAGAAGCTAAGAAGAATGCAGAAGGAGAGAATCATGTTTGCACAACTGGATACTAAGACGGTCTATTCTTTTATGGACAGCTTGGTTGATTTAGGCAGCTATATCCAAAAAGCAAAGTCCTTGGGTTATCAAACGATTGGTATTATGGATAAGGATAGTCTCTATGCTGGTTTTCATTTTATTAAGGAGGCCCAAAAAGCTGGTATTCAGCCTGTTTTAGGCCTAGAGGCTGAACTTTCGGTCAATGGAGAAAGCTGCCTGTTTTATTTCATCGCTAAAAATACGCAAGGTTACAAAAATCTTTTGAAACTCTCCACTTTGCAAATGTCCAGCCAGCTGACCTACGAAAATCTGGCTGAATATCTTTCCGGTGTAGCTTTGGTGCTTCCCTATTTTGAAGGAATTGACAGACTGGATTTAGCTTTTGATTACTATATCGGAGTTTATCAGGACTCACCGCAGAGAAATTACAGCCAGCCTCTGCTCCCTCTTCAGACTGTCCGATATTTTGATGATGAAGAGATTGAGATTATTCAGATGCTGCATGCTATTCGTGATAACAAGCCCTTACGAGAAACTGAGGCTGGGTTTGCCAATCAGGCCTTGCTATCGTGTGAAGTGATGACACAGCGTTTTGAAGAAATTTTCCCTCAGGCTCTGTCCAATTTAGAGGAACTTGTCTCCGGAATTTCTTATCACTTTGATACCGATTTAAAATTGCCTCGCTTTAATAGGGAAAGAGAGGCAGCAGAAGAGTTAGCTGAACTGACAGAGTCAGGCTTGAGAGCTAAAAACTTATGGTTTCCGGTTTACCAAGAACGTTTGCAAAAAGAACTGACTGTCATTCATAAAATGGGATTTGATGACTATTTTTTAATTGTCTGGGATCTTTTACGTTTCGGCCGGAGTCGCGGTTATTATATGGGGATGGGCCGCGGTTCAGCTGCGGGGAGCTTGGTATCTTTTGCTCTGGATATCACCGGTATTGATCCCGTAGAAAACAATCTTCTTTTTGAGCGTTTCCTGAACGAAGAGCGTTACAGCATGCCCGATATTGATATTGATTTACCTGATATCTACCGCAGCGATTTCCTTCATTATGTCAGAAATCGCTATGGCTCACTGCATTCCGCACAAATTGTGACTTTTTCCACTTTCGGTGCCAAGCAGGCAGTTCGTGATGTTTTTAAACGTTTTGGCCTGACGGAATATGAATTAACGGATATAACCAAAAAAATTAGATTTAGAGATAGTCTGAGCAGTGTTTATGAGACTAACTTGGCTTTCAGACAGATGATTAACAGCAGGGCGGAGTACCAGAAGGCCTATCGCATAGCCAAGCGTATTGAAGGCCAGCCGCGTCAGACTTCTATTCATGCGGCAGGGATTGTCATGAGCGATGATGATTTGACCGAACATATTCCTCTTAAAGCCGGAGAGGATATGATGATTACACAGTACGATGCCGGTGCAGTTGAGGCGAACGGCCTTTTGAAGATGGATTTTTTAGGACTGCGCAATCTGACTTTTGTTCAAAAAATGCAGGAAAAACTGGCTGAAACACAGGGAACAGTAATTGATATTAAAGCCATTGACTTAGAAGATAAGCAAACTTTGGCGCTTTTTGCGGCCGGTAAGACTAAAGGAATATTTCAATTTGAACAAAGCGGAGCCATTAATCTCCTAAAAAGGATTAAGCCGCAGAAGTTTGAAGATATAGTGGCAACGACCAGTTTGAATCGGCCGGGGGCCAGTGACTATACGGAAAATTATATTAGACGGCGCTTTGGCCGAGAGCGTGTCGATTTATTTGATGAGACCTTGGCTCCAATCTTAGAACCAACTTACGGTATCATGCTCTATCAGGAACAGGTTATGCAGATTGCTCAGGTCTATGCTGGATTTACATTAGGCAAGGCCGATTTGCTCCGCCGGGCAATGTCGAAGAAAAATCACGCAGAAATGCAGGATATGGAAGCAGATTTTCTTGCAGGTGCCCAAAGGCTGGGGCATCCTTTGGAAACAGCTCAAAATCTTTTTGCCCGTATGGCTAAATTTGCTGGTTATGGCTTTAACCGCAGCCATGCTTTTGCTTATTCGGCTTTGGCTTTCCAGCTGGCTTTCTTTAAAGCGCATTATCCTGCCATTTTTTATGATATTATGCTCAATTATTCAAGCAGTGATTATATTGTTGATGCTTTAGAATCCGGTTTTGAAGTGGGGAAAGTAGAGATTAACTCTGTTCCTTATACAGATAAAATTGTTCAAGATCGTATTTCTTTGGGCATGCGGCACTTAAAAGGTTTTCCTCAGGAACTGGCCTACTGGATTATTGACAAAAGACCGTTTCAAAGTGTCGAAGATTTTTTAACACAGCTCCCGCCTAATTTTCAAAAGCGTGACTATATCATACCTTTGATCCGTATTGGGGCTTTTGATGCTTTTGAGCCTAATCGGAAAAAAATTGAAGCTAATTTGGACCATCTGTTTACCTTTGTTAATGAACTGGGCAGTTTGTTTGCTGACAGTGCTTATAATTGGCTGGAAACAGACGATTATTCGGGGATGGAAAAATATCAGATAGAACAGGAGCTCTTAGGGATTGGGCTCAGTCCGCATCCGCTTTTTGAAATTGCTAAGCAGTCGAGAAGAACTTTTCAAACTATAAATGATTTGCAGGAAAATACGGAAGCTACCATACTCATTCAGATTCAAAAGATACGTGTGATCCGGACCAAGTCTAAAGGCCAGCAAATGGCATTTTTGAAAGTTACTGATGCTAAGAAAACACTGGATGTTACTGTGTTTCCGGAGAGCTATCAGCAATTTAAATCACTCTTGCAGGAAGGGAGTTTTTACTATTTGCTGGGAAAAGTACAGAAGCGTGAGGGGCAGCTGCAAATGATTTTAAATGGAGCAGAAGAGGCCGGTTCGGAACGTTTTTGGATTTTGCTGCAGGATCACCGCTATGACAGAGAAATATCTGCTGTTCTGTCTGAGTTCAAAGGAGAGATTCCTGTTGTCCTTCATTACAGGGACAGCAAGGAGACCATTCAGAGTCAGACCTACTATGTCCAGAAAAATCAAACATTAGCAAAAAGATTAGAACAATATGTCCTGAAAACGGTTTTTCGATAAAAAAATACGAAAAGGGAGCAATTTGGTAAGGATTATGCTATAATAAGAACGTTAAAAAGTAAAAAAGGAGTCTTAGCAAAATGAAACGTATTGCTGTCTTGACCAGTGGCGGTGACGCTCCTGGGATGAATGCTGCTGTTCGTGCAGTCGTTCGTAAAGCAATTAATGAAGGGATGGAAGTCTTTGGTATTAACCGCGGCTATGCAGGTATGGTTGCCGGAGATATTTTTCCATTGGATGCACAAGCTGTTTCGAATACCTTGTCGCATGGCGGCACCTTTCTGCAGTCTGCCCGCTATCCTGAGTTTGCAACTCTTGAAGGACAGCTGGCAGGGATTGAACAGCTGAAAAAGAGAAATATAGAAGGTGTTGTTGTCATCGGCGGTGATGGTTCTTATCATGGCGCTATGCGCCTGACTGAGCACGGTTTCCCGGCTATTGGTATTCCTGGCACAATCGACAATGATATTGCCGGAACTGATTATACAATCGGTTTTGATACAGCTGTCCATACTGCTACCGAAGCTCTTGATAAAATTCGCGATACGTCATTTAGCCACGGGCGGACATTTGTTATTGAAGTGATGGGGCGTAATGCCGGTGATATCGCACTTTGGTCCGGAATTGCTGCAGGTGCCGATCAGATTATTATTCCTGAAGAAGAATACGATATTAATGATGTTGTTGCTAAAGTCAGGGAAGGCTATGAGAAAAAAGGCAAGCATCGCCATATTATTGTTCTTGCTGAAGGTGTTATGCATGCCGAAAAGTTTGTTTCGCTTATGAAGGAAGCTGGCGACACAAGTGATTTGCGTGCCACAAACCTTGGGCACATTCTGCGGGGCGGAGCACCATCTCCTCGTGACCGGGTCATTGCTTCTTGGATGGGAGCCCACGCAGTTGAGCTGCTTCTTGAAGGCCGCGGCGGACTGGCTGTCGGCATTCATAATGAAGCCTTGGTTGAGAGCCCAATTCTTGGCAGTGCTGAAGAAGGTGCCCTCTTTAGTCTGACTGAAGAAGGCAATATTATTGTTAACAATCCGCATAAAGCACGTCTTGACTTTGCTGCTTTAAATCGTGATTTGGCACATTAAGATTAAGTATAACAATCTAAAATTATTGATGTTTTATGGATGAATAAAGAATAAAGGGAGTTTCGTATTTATATGAATAAACGCGTAAAAATTGTTGCAACACTTGGCCCTGCGGTTGAAATTCGCGGCGGTAAGAAATTCGGTGAAGATGGTTACTGGGCTGAAAAGCTGGATGTTGAAAAATCGGCGGCTAAAATTGCTGAACTCATAACCGAAGGTGCTAATGTCTTTCGTTTCAATTTCTCACACGGTGACCATTCAGAGCAGGGCGAACGCATGGCAACAGTTCGTCTGGCAGAGGAAATGGCACGCCAAAAGGTAGCTTTTCTGCTGGATACTAAAGGTCCTGAAATGCGTACGGAATTGTTTGCAGAGGATGCTAAAGAATATTCTTACACGACAGGTGAGCGAATTCGTGTTGCGACAAAACAAGGCATTGAATCAACGCGTGATATTATTGCTTTAAATGTTGCCGGTGCCTTAGATATTTACGACGATGTTGCTGTTGGTCAGACTATCCTTATTGATGACGGGAAGTTGGGACTGAGAGTTATCGAAAAAGATATTGCTAAACGGGAATTTATCGTTGAAGTTGAAAATGACGGTATTATTGCCAAACAAAAAGGGGTTAATATCCCTAATACAAAAATCCCTTTCCCTGCACTGGCAGAACGAGACAATGCTGATATTCGTTTCGGGCTCAGCCAAGGGCTTAATTTCATTGCTATTTCATTTGTCCGCACAGCTAAAGACGTGGAAGAGGTTCGTGCCATCTGTAAAGAAACAGGCAATGACCACGTTCAGCTTTTTGCTAAAATTGAGAACCAGCAAGGGATTGACAATATTGATGAAATCATTGAGGCTGCAGACGGTATCATGATCGCACGCGGAGATATGGGAATCGAGGTTCCGTTTGAAATGGTTCCTGTTTACCAAAAGATGATTATCACTAAAGTTAATGCTGCCGGCAAATCAGTTATTACAGCAACGAATATGCTGGAAACAATGACTGATAAACCGCGGGCAACCCGTTCAGAAGTATCGGACGTCTTTAATGCTGTTATTGACGGAACAGATGCGACCATGCTGTCTGGAGAATCGGCCAATGGGAAGTATCCGGTCGAATCAGTGCGGACTATGGCAACAATTGATAAAAATGCTCAGACTTTGCTCAATGAATACGGCCGCTTGAACTCAGATGAATTTGAACGGACTTCAAAAACAGAAGTTGTTGCATCAGCGGTCAAAGATGCGACCCGCTCTATGGATATTAAGCTGGTTGTTACTATTACTGAATCCGGCAATACAGCACGTCTTATTTCTAAATACCGTCCTGATGCTGATATTTTGGCTGTGACTTTTGATGAAAAAACACAAAAATCATTGATGATTAATTGGGGAGTTATTCCTGTTGTGACTAAGAAACCTGCTTCAACAGATGACATGTTTGATGTAGCTGAAAAAGCGGCTTTGAAATCTGGTCTTGTAGAATCGGGCGATAATATTGTGATTGTAGCCGGTGTACCGGTTGGTTCAGGCGGAACAAACACAATGCGTATTCGTACGGTTAAATAAACATGTTTTCTTATTTGAGAGATGTTCGCTTTTAATATAAGCGGCTTCTCTTTTTTTATAAGCTGGAAAATGATATAATGTTATTCAGAAAGATAGCTTGGAGTCATTATGGTAAAAAGAGATTTTATTCGTAACTTGATTATTGCTTTAATCATTATTTTAGCAGCTCTCCTTTTACGAATTTTTGTGTTTTCAACTGTTCGGATTGCAGAAAGTTCTGCTAATTCTTATTTACATCAAGGGGATTTGGTCACCATCAATAAAAATGTTACCCCTCAGTATAAAGACTTTGTTCTCTATACAGTTGACGGAAACGATTATGTCGGCCGGATTGTAGCCGAAGCCGGTGACAGTGTGACTTATATGGATGATATTTTTTATTTAAATAATGCTGTCGCAGCGCAAAATTATATTGAAGAAGAAAAAACCGCCTATCTGGAATCTGCTCCGGCCGGATCACTTTTCACTGAAGATTTTACTTTAGCAACGATTGCTAAAGATGATCAAAAGACCGTGCTTGCCAATAAGGAATATTTAATTTTAAATGATAACCGGCGCAATACTAAGGACAGCAGAGAATTTGGCATTATCAAATCCTCTCAGATAAAAGGCGTGATCAGATTCAGGGTACTTCCCCTAAATCAGTTTGGTTTTATTGATGTAGAGTAGCGAAAGCTGCTTTTTTATTGGGGAATTTTGCTTTTGAATCTTGAAATTTGACTATACCAATTTTCTTATTGACAAGGAAATAAGAAAATTATATACTGTTTTTGTTGAGTTTTTTGGTGTTCTTTTAAAACTATACCAATTCTCAAATCAAACTTAAGAAAGAAGAGGCAGAAATGTAAAATTGGTGTTTCTGCTAAAGGTAAAAACTATGTGTGGTATTGTTGGTGTTGTCGGGAATGCAAATGCAACTGACATCCTGATTCAAGGACTTGAAAAGTTGGAATATCGCGGCTATGATTCAGCCGGCGTTTTTGTGACAGATGGTGAAAAAGGGCAGCTGGTTAAAGCAGTTGGCCGAATTGCAGATTTAGCAGAAAAAGTCGGTGATACAGTGACAGGAACTGCAGGAATCGGGCATACCCGCTGGGCTACTCATGGTAAACCAAGTGAAGATAATGCTCACCCTCACACTTCTCAAACAGGCCGCTTTATTCTAGTGCATAATGGTGTTATTGAAAACTATCTTCAAATGAAAGAAACGTATCTGGCAGACCATCAGCTCAAAGGGCAAACAGATACCGAAATTGCTGTTCATTTAATTGGAAAATTTGTTGAAGAGGATGGTTTGTCGGTTCTGGAAGCCTTTAAAAAAGCGCTGCACATTATCGAAGGTTCTTATGCTTTTGCCTTGATTGATGCTGAAAATCCCGATACTATTTATGTCGCCAAAAATAAATCACCTTTGCTGATTGGTCTTGGACAAGGTTACAATATGGTCTGCTCGGATGCAATGGCCATGATTCGTGAAACCAGTCAGTATATGGAAATTCATGATCAAGAACTGGTACTTGTAACCAAAGATAATGTTGAAGTTCAAGATTATGACGGTCATGCTATTGAACGTGATACCTACACTGCTGAGTTGGACCTTTCTGATATAGGCAAAGGGACCTATCCATTCTACATGCTTAAAGAAATTGACGAGCAGCCTACGGTAATGAGAAAACTCATCAATACTTACGCAGATGAAAATGGGAATATGACTGTCGACTCTAACATTGTTAAAGCTGTTCAGGAATCAGACCGTATTTATATTTTAGCTGCTGGGACATCTTATAATGCTGGTTTTGCTGCAAAATCAATGCTGGAAACGCTGACAGATACACCGGTTGAATTGGGAGTGGCTTCGGAATGGGGCTACAATATGCCGCTTTTAAGTAAGAAGCCATTATTTATCCTTTTAACCCAATCTGGTGAAACTGCAGACAGCCGTCAGGTCTTGGTCAAGGCTAATGAGATGGGAATTCCTAGTTTGACTATCACCAATGTTCCGGGCTCTACATTATCGCGTGAGGCTACTTATACAATGCTGCTGCATGCCGGTCCGGAAATTGCGGTGGCTTCTACCAAAGCCTACACTGCACAGGTTGCTACTCTAGCCTTTTTGGCAAAAGCTGTCGGTGAAGCTAATGGCAAGCAGGAAGCTCTGGATTTTGATTTGGTTCATGAACTGTCCATTGTTGCTCAGGCGATTGAAGCGACATTGTCAGAGAAAGATTTGATTGCTGAAAAAGTTCAGCATTTACTCAGTACAGCCCGCAATGCTTTCTATATTGGACGCGGAATTGATTATTATGTAACAATGGAAGCCTCCCTCAAATTAAAAGAAATTTCATACATTCAATGTGAAGGATTTGCTGCCGGCGAATTAAAACATGGAACGATTTCCCTAATAGAGGAAGGGACGCCGGTTATTGCATTGATTTCAACAAGTGAAAAAATTGCGGCTCATACACGTGGTAACATTGCTGAAGTGGTTTCCCGCGGAGCCAATGCGCTTGTCATTGTTGAAGAAGACCTAGCCCGTGAAGGAGACGATATTATTGTTAATAAAGTCCATCCTTATTTAACAACGATTGCAATGGTTATTCCTACCCAGCTGATTGCTTACTATGCTTCTCTGCAGCGTGGGCTTGATGTGGATAAACCGCGTAATCTGGCTAAAGCCGTTACCGTTGAATAAACCGACTTTGTCTTTATAAAGTAAATAAAACCTTTCAGAATTCTGGAAGGTTTTTAAGATGCAAGGCCTATTCGGCCTATTCAGGCTCACAGCAAAAAGACGGCAAGTCCGAAATCTTCGATTTGGCAGACGCTCCTCTGCCAGGACGACTAGAAGAGTGAAGCGAAAAGTTTGATTATTCAAATTGTTTTTGACCTCTTCCACAGAGCGCAGCAGACTAAAGGTATTTAGCTGCTTTTTTGCTAATCTTTTCTCATCTGTAACTGCAAGTTGAAGTGATTTTCAGCAGTGCTTTGAAACAGAGTAGGTATTTGAGAAACTTTTGCATCAAACTTTATCAATCTGACACAAAAATTGTGCCAAAATTTGAGTGTTTTGACAGGCTGGATTGCCTTATAATGAAGATAAGAAAGAAGGAGGAACTTTGACATGGAAAACAAAAGTTCATTAAAAGTCAGAGTGCAAAAACTAGGAACGGCTCTTTCCAATATGGTTATGCCCAATATTGGAGCCTTCATCGCCTGGGGAATTTTAACCACTCTGTTTATTGATACCGGCTGGCTGCCGAATCCAACTCTCAATGTGATGGTCAGTCCGATTCTAACTTATTTGCTGCCAGTCTTAATCGGCTATACCGGCGGCTATAATGTTTACGGCCAGCGCGGTGCTGTGGTTGGAGCGATTGCCACGTTCGGTGCTGTAGCAGGCTCTGATGTCCCAATGTTTATTGGTGCAATGATTATGGGGCCGCTTGGAGCTTGGTGTATCAAAAAATTTGACCAGGTCTTTCAGGATAAGGTAAAAGCAGGGTTTGAAATGCTGGTTAATAATTTCTCTGCTGGTATTATTGGCTTTATTTTGATTATTTTGGCTTTCTTAGCTGTTGGTCCTATTGTTTCCAGCCTGACAAACGCAATTGGTGTCGGAGTACAGGCGATTGTTGAAGCGAGATTGTTGCCGCTGGCTAATATTTTGATTGAACCCGCTAAGATTCTCTTCTTGAATAATGCTCTTAACCACGGTATTTTCACACCTCTTGGGGCTGAGCAGGTGGCTGCGGCCGGCAAGTCTATTCTCTTCTTGCTTGAAACCAATCCTGGTCCCGGTCTTGGAGTCTTGCTTGCTTTTGCTATTTTTGGCAAGGGATCAGCTAAATCTTCTTCTTGGGGAGCCATGGTCATTCATTTCTTAGGTGGTATCCATGAAATTTATTTCCCTTATGTCATGATGAAACCGCTCCTTTTCTTAGCGGTTATCGCAGGCGGTGTATCTGGTACCTTTACTTTCCAGCTGCTTGGAGCAGGACTGTCGGGCGCCGCTTCACCCGGTTCCATTATTGCTATCTTAGCGATGACCCCTCGAGGAGGCTATCTGCCTGTTCTGGCCGGTGTCTTTGTGGCTACAGCAGTTTCCTTCCTTGTTGCGGCTCCTATCCTGAAAGCAGATAAGTCTGATGGAGATTCGTTAGCAGAAGCTCAGGCGGCTACTCAGGCAGCTAAAGCAGAATCTAAAGGGCAGAGTGAAGCAGCGCCAGCGATAACAGAAGATATTTCAGCTGATTCAGTACAGCAAATTATTTTTGCCTGTGACGCCGGCATGGGAAGTTCAGCTATGGGTGCTTCGATCCTTCGTGATAAGGTGAAGAAAGCTGGCCTTGATTTGCCGGTTTCTAACAAGTCGATCTCTAACCTGACTGATACGCCTAATACTTTAATTGTCACTCAAGAGGAATTGGCAGACCGGGCTGCTCAGAAAACACCTAGCGCAGTTCATGTAGCTGTAGATAACTTTTTAGCTACTCCTAAGTATGATGATATTGTGTCTATGCTTGCCGGAACAGCTTCTCAAACAGCTGCAGCTTCATCTGGACCAACTGATGGCAAGTCTGATGATAGTGAAATTGACCTGAACTATATTGACGAAGTTGTTTTTGCCTACGATCAAGCACGGGGTTCAGCAACTATGGGGCAGTCTACCCTTGAGGCAATCTTTAAAAACAATGGCATTGCTGTGCCTGTTTCTAAGGCAGCAAACAGCAGTTTAGGGAAGTTCAATGCTGAAAATATTTTGCTTGTGACAACAATTGCTAATCAGGCACTGGTTCAGCAGGAAGCCCCTAAAGCTCAAATTTTGGTGGTTGACAGTTTGGTGACAACGCCTGAATATGATAAAATGGTTGCCCGCATGCATAAATAACAGTAAAAGTATATAATAAGTATATGCTACTAACCAAACGTGAAGAACAATTGCTGAAAGCTTTCCAGGATTTTGGAAAGCTTTCAATCAATAATATTTCAGATATTTTAAAAGTTTCCAGACGGACAGTTTACCGAACTCTGGCTGATTTAACAGAGAGCCTTAATCAGATGGATATTGGCATTATCAAGGAAGGTAACCACTATTTATTAACCGGTGAATTGGAAAATTTGGGAGAATTTACCAGTCAGACTGTTTTCTCGCGCAATGAGCGTTTAAATTTGATTGCTTTTAAGCTGCTGACAGCGGAGGCTGAAGTGACAAATGAAGAGCTGCAAGAAACTTTTGCTGTGAGCAATGTGACTATTATTCAGGATATTTCCGATATTGAAAAACGGTTTTCAGACTTTGATTTGCAGCTGATACGCAGGAAAGGGTATTCTATTGACCCAAACAGTACAACTCTGCGCCGGGTGTTAGCTGTACTGATGACCAACAATATTCCTGTCTCTGATTTTTGGCAGTATGACTATAGTTCTTTCAAAGCAGACAATGAGGACTACCTGAAAAGAGCGACGCTTATCTTTCAGGCTCATCAGTCAATACTGCCTGATATTGATGCAAAAATGAGCCAGTTTTTTATTATTTTGCTGGCTTTGACAGGCTATGGAGCAATACCTGAGAGTGTGTCCCCTGTCGTCAGCAAGGTTTCGCTTGATTTTGCTAAGTCGGTTTATGCAGAGTTATCGGAAAAAAATGGTCTTTTTTACCCGATACAGGAGATTCTCTATTATGCAGCTGTTTTAGATGAATTAGTGATTAAAAGGCAGGAGACACCGCTTTTTCATGAAAATTTCGACAGTGAATTTTTCTATAATGTTTCCAATCTTATTGATAAAGTAGCTTTGTATACCAAAATCAATTTTGCTAAGGATCGAACCTTGTTTAAATTCTTATTTAATCATATCCGGCTGAGCTTGGCTATACCAATTATTTTTGAAGATTCAGCAAATGCGACTATCAGACATTCTGCGCTTAATCACAGTGAATACTTGCATCGTGTGGTCACACTGCTGGTAAGAGAGATCTTCCCTGTTTATTTGCAAAGTGAAACCGAATATGAGCTGATTACACTGCATTTTGCCTCCAGTCTCAGAAGAAGTCCGGATATCTATCCTATTACAATTTTGCTGCTAAGTGATGAACGTCCGTTGACCTGCGAACTTTTGATTACCCGTCTCAAAACGATTGCACCATTTGTAGAAACTGTCAAAGTAAAAGCTATGTCTAGCTTTACAGAACAGGACAGAAAAAACTATGACAGTATCCTGTCAACTCAGCTGACCTCTTTGCAGGATGTAAAGATGATATCTGTTTATCCTGATGGAAAAGAACTCCTGCAGCTTCAAGAGTATCTGCAGGATGTACAAGCCAAGCGCGATGTTAAAATACCTCAGGACATCGATCTTAAACCAAGTTATAATTTTCAAAACTATTTAACAGCCAGTCAGGCTTTGCTATCTGAATTTTCTTTTAAGCAGATAGATAATCTTCCGCAGTTTTCGGAAACTGTCAGAATGATTGTCAAAGAATTAGTACATGTTACGGATAAAGATTATTTGGCAAAAAAACTCTTGAAACACTTTGAAATCAGTCCACTAGCCATTCCTGAGACACATTTAGCCTTGCTTCACACCTATTCCAGTAAAATTGAGAGGTCCTGTTTTCTGGTTTTTGAACTAAAACAGCCTGTTAAGGCTCTGTCGATGAATCATCAGGAAGAGGAAATTTCCCGGATACTGGTGATGTTAACCCGCCTGCATGAAAGTGCAGAGGTACGGGACTTAATGACAGCAATCAGTCAGTCCATTATTGAAAATCATCTCTATACTGAAATTTATAAAACCGGCAATAAAGATATCATTTATCAGCTGCTCAATCAAATTTTTACCGAAAAAATAAAGAAATTGGAGAACTAAGATGGAATTTCAAAAAAGTTTAATTAAACTGAACCAAGATTTTTCGAATAAAGAAGAAGCGATCCGCTTTTGTGGTCATCTTCTCTATAAAGAGGGTTATGTAGAAGAAGAGTATATTGAGGCTATGGTGGAAAGGGACCGCGATTTATCAGTTTATATGGGAAATTTTATTGCAATCCCTCACGGAACTGATGCAGCTAAGGAAAGAGTTTTAAAATCTGGAATTACTGTTATTCAGGTTCCTGATGGCGTTAATTTTGGTGATGAGAGCAATCCGCAAATAGCTACCGTTTTATTTGGTATTGCTGGTATAGGCGATGAGCATCTGCAAATGATTCAAAAAATTTCTATCTTTTGTGCTGATGTGGATAATGTGGTTAAACTAGCCGATGCTAAAACTGAAGAAGAGATTATCCGCTTATTAGAAAATGTAGAATAAAACCGCAGCAGACGAAATGGAAGATTTCGGACTTATGTGTTTTAAACGACTTTTGTATCTTGTTAATTGAACACGGGCTAAGAGCTGTGCAAAAAAGATAAAATCTCCTAGAGTCTCAGCGACTCTTCGTCAATTTTCCTATTTTTGCTTTGCTCTTTTAACGCCCTTTGTATCTTGTTAATTGAACACGGGCTAAGAGCTGTGCAAAAAAGATAAAATCTCCTAGAGTCTCAGCGACTCTTCGTCAATTTTCCTATTTTTGCTTTGCTCTTTTAACGCCCTTTGTATCTTGTTAATTGAACACGGGCTAAACGCTGTGGGAAAAACTAGTCAAGCTGAGTGCTGTATTATTACTATCCAGCCGTAGACGTCTGAAGGCTTTGTCGCCTTAGCAGTCGACCGCACCCTTCTAGTCGTCTTGGCAGGGATGCGTCTGCGAAATCATAGATTTCGGACTTACCGCCAACCGTAGACGTCTGAAAGCTTTGTCGTCTTAACAGTCGACCGCACCTTTCTAGTCGTCCTGGCAGGGGTGCGTCTGCGAAATCATAGATTTCGGACTTACCGCCAACCGTAAACGACTGAAAGCTTTGTCGCTTTAACAGTCGACCGCACCTTTCTAGTCGTCCTGGCAGGGGTGCGTCTGCGAAATCATAGATTTCGGACTTACCGCCATTTTCCTTTTGCGTTTTTAACGGGCTTTGTATCTTGTTAATTGAACACGCCCTAAGAGCTGTGCAAAAAAGACAGCCCTCCCTTGAGTCTTTAATGACTCGGCGGTCAGGCTCCTATTTTTGCTTTGCTCTTTTAACGGGCTTTGTATCTTGTTGTGAGGAGGGTATTTATGAAGAAAGCAGTGCATTTTGGTGCGGGCAATATTGGCCGCGGTTTTATAGGTGAAATTCTAGCAGAAAATCAGTTTGCTATTGATTTTGTTGATGTAAACGAAGCGATTATCACCGCTTTGCAAGAGAGACAGTCGTACGACATTGAAATTGCAGAGGCAGGTCAGCGCCATATTACAATTCAGCATGTTAATGGAATCAACAATGGCCAGCATCCTGAAGCGGTGGTTGAAGCTATACGTACAGCTGATTTGATCACCACTGCAATAGGTCCTAATATCCTGCCGCTTATTGCCGAGTTGATTGCCAAAGGGATTGAAGCACGTTGTGCAGACAATAATAAGCAAGCTATTGATGTTTTGGCTTGTGAAAATATGATTGGTGGTTCACAGTTTCTATACGAAGAAGTGAAAAAATACCTGTCACAGGAAGCTTTGACTTATGCTCAGCAGCATGTTGGTTTTCCTAATGCTGCAGTTGACCGAATTGTTCCGGCTCAGTCCCATGATGATCCGCTTTTTGTGGTTGTTGAGCCCTTTAAAGAGTGGGTTGTTGAAACCAGCCGCATGAAAAATCCTGATCTAAAATTAAAAGGGGTGCATTATGAAGAAGACCTAGAGCCCTTTATTGAACGCAAGCTCTTTTCTGTCAACTCTGGTCATGCTACCTCAGCTTACACAGGAGCTTTTTATGGAGCAAAAACCATTCTTGAGGCTTTGCAAAATGACAAGGTTAAAACTAATGTGGAAGCAGTTCTGGCAGAAATCCGCAGTCTTTTAATCGCTAAATGGGGCTTTGATGAGGCCGCTTTGGCTGACTATCATAAGGTCATCCTATCTCGCTTTGAAAATCCGTATATTGTTGATGAGGTGACTCGAGTGGCTAGGACACCTATTCGTAAGCTTGGTTTTGATGAGCGCTTTATTCGGCCAATCCGTGAGCTGAAAGAGCGTCATCTGCCTTATGACAGCCTATTGCGGACGGTCAGTTTTGTCTTTAAGTACAATGACCCTGATGATGAACAGAGCAGACAGCTTCAGGAAAGTTTAGCACAAAAACCAGCTGATCAGGTTGTTGCAGAGGTCACGGGCCTGAAGGATAGCGCTTTAATTGCAGAGATTGTAAGCAGTATTGAAAAAAAGGCTTAGTTTATTAAAGAAGAAAGAGTAAAATCAAGTCTCTGTGCAGGCATTTGATTTTACCTTTCCTTTTTTTGTACAGTTAACTCCTATCTGAGAAGCTTTTTGCAAATAATTTAGGAACCATCTCCAAAATCTTCTGAAAATTTGGTATAATAGTTAGGTGATTATGCTGACAGGAGAGACCATGGCTTATTTATTAGACATTTTACCTAATTTATTAAACGGCGCTTTGATTACGTTACAGGTATTTATCACTGTTTTAGTTTTATCAATCCCAATAGGGGCAGTTTTGGCTTTTTTAATGCAGGTATCTTTTAAGCCTCTGAATTGGCTGCTGACCTTGTATATTTGGGTGATGCGAGGCACACCCTTGCTTTTGCAGCTGATTTTTTTCTATTATGTTCTGCCCAGTGTCGGAGTGACAATTGGGCGTATGCCCGCTGCTATCCTAGCCTTTACACTTAACTATGCTGCTTATTTTGCAGAGATTTTTCGGGGAGGTATTGCTGCAGTTCCCCGCGGCCAGTATGAAGCTGCTAAGGTGCTGAAGTTTACTCAGTTTCAGACGATACGCTATATCATTTTGCCGCAAGTCATCAAGATTGTTCTGCCAAGTGTGTTTAACGAAATAATTAATCTGGTTAAGGATTCTTCTTTAGTTTATGTGCTTGGAGTAGGAGATTTGCTTTTAGCCAGCAAGACTGCTGCCAATCGGGACGCTTCTTTAATGCCAATGTTTGTGGCTGGTGCTATCTACCTTCTCCTTATTGGTATTGTAACGATTATCTCACATCGTGTTGAGAAGAAGTACAGCTATTATAAGTAAGGAGACAGGATGTTAGAATTAAAAGATATTTCTAAGCAGTTTGGTCAAAAAAAGATTTTCGATCACTTTAACCTGCTTGTCGAAGAAGGGAAGATTTTATCGCTGGTCGGTCCGTCCGGCGGCGGGAAAACGACTTTGCTGCGGATGCTGGCCGGTCTTGAAAAAATAGACTCCGGTGAAATTATTTACAATGGAGAGTCAGTCCCTATCGATCATTTGGAGAATTTAAATCTGCTGGGATTTGTTTTTCAGGACTTTCAGCTTTTTCCGCACTTAAGTGTTCTGGATAATCTGATTTTATCTCCTTTAAAAACAATGAATATCCCGAAAGATAAAGCGATTGAAAGAGCTAATGATCTTTTAGAGAAATTAGGTCTCAGCGATCAAACAGCATCTTATCCTTATGCTCTGTCCGGCGGACAGAAGCAGCGTGTAGCTCTTGCCAGAGCCATGATGATTGAACCTCGGATTATTGGCTATGATGAGCCTACCAGTGCATTGGATCCGGAACTGCGCCAGGAGGTAGAACGGCTTATCTTGCAGAATCGCAGTCTAGGCATCACACAGATTGTGGTAACGCATGATTTGTCCTTTGCTGAAACTATCTCTGATACCATTGTTAAAATCAATCCCAAATAAATAAGAAAGTGACAGATTAATGATGAACAGAAAAAAATTTTTCAGGCTTGTTTTTTGTCTGCTGGTACCCTTTATTCTGGCAGCTTGCAGCAGCAGGAGCAATTCAGCGACTTCCTCTGATCAGTGGGAAACTTATCAAGATGACGGTGAGATTACCATCGGTTTTGATAAAACGTTTGTTCCGATGGGGTATGAAGATACGGACGGTTCCTATGCCGGTTTTGACATTGAGCTGGCAGAGGCTGTTTTTGAAAAATACGGTATTGCAGTTGAGTGGCAGCCTATTAACTGGGATATGAAGGAAACAGAATTAAACAACGGCAATATTGATTTAATCTGGAACGGCTATTCTGCGACAGATGAGCGCAGGGAAAAAGTTCTCTTTACTGATTCGTATATGGAGAATGAACAAGTTCTTGTTACGAAGAAAAGTTCAAATATAACCAGCTTCTCTGATATGAAGGACAAGGTTTTAGGGGCTCAGGCCGGTTCGTCAGGCTATCAGGCATTTACTGATTATCCCGAAATCCTTAAGGATTTTGTTAAAAATGATGATGCCACTCAGTATGAGACCTTTACACAAGCTTTTATTGATCTTGAAAATGATCGGATTGATGGTTTGCTGATTGACCGCGTTTATGCTAATTATTATTTACAGCAGGAAGGTCAGCTGGATAATTACAATATTATTTCCGGTGATTATGCCGAAGAAAATTTTGCAGTTGGTGCCCGCAAAGCAGATAAAACACTGGTTAAAAAAATTAATGCTGCCTTTGCTGAACTTCATGAAGACGGGCGTTTTCAGGAAATTTCTGACACATGGTTTGGCGAAGATGTTGCCTCAGAAGACATTAAGTAGCTAGGTAGGTATGATTTATTTTGTCGAGAGAAAAAGGACAGCCCCTACAGGAGCTGTCTTCTTTTTTTCTATATGGGAAATCTGCAGCAACTGGCGCAGAGAAAGACTGGGAGTTTCATTTTTAAACCGTTTTATAAGATTTTAATCAATAGTTCCACAAGGCTGCTGCGGAGTAACTTGGTGAAAGATCAGGAACCATTTTTCATTCCGGCGCCAGATACTGGTGTGAAACTGATGGTCAGTTTTATAAGTCACTAATTTTGTTTTTTGGCTGACAGACTGTAGTTGGAAATGCTGAAACTGGCTGTTGTAGCAGGCGTCCATTGCAATAAAATCTAATTTTGTCAATGTTTTTCCCTTTTCGTCAATCATCAGAAACTCCTCACCGATCAGCTGTTCATAATCTGGGATGCGGGCCAGCACTAATTTTTCATTTTTGTAGAGCTTGTTAAACACATTGTCTGCGATTTCGTCTTCCGGCAGCGGTGCTGGTTCGACATGGATATCAATATCGTAAATGGAAAATTTTTGACTGAGCAGTTTTTCGACTTGCTCTGTAATAGAATGACTTTCGTAGACAGAAAGATCAGGATTCATCTCCAGTACTATGTCCAGGTATATGTTACTGCCGTAAGTTCGGCCGCGCTGAGATTTAACGGCAGTAATTTTAGGGATTTTTAAAATAGCTTTTTCATATTCTTTTAGCTGTTTTTCATCAAAACCGTCTGATAAGCTAAAGGTGCTTTTTATAAAAATATCATATGCAGTCTTTAAAATAAAATAAGAGATGATTACTGCAGCAATGCGGTCGATAATTATCAGATTTAAAGAAGCAGCAATAATAGCAACAGCTGTACCTAAAGAAGTCAGGGCATCGGATAAGTTATCTTTAGAAGCTGCAACTAAAGCACTTGACTGAATTTTTTGAGACAGGCCTTTATTATACCGGTGGACGCCATACATAACCAGTGCTGATGTGAGACCAACAGCGGCCCCTAGAGGGTCGATTTTAGCCTGACTGTTGCTGAAAATTTTCTCTACCGTCTGCAATAAGACCCGAAAGCCGACGGTAAACATAATAAAAGCGGTAATAAGACTTGCGAGATCTTCTATTTTCCAATGTCCAAACCTGTGATTTGTATCAGCAGGCTGACTGGCAAGATATAAACCAATGAGCAAAATAAGATTGCCCAAGATATCAGAGAGATTGTTAAAACCATCGGCAACCAGAGCACTGGAATCCATCATATAGCCACTGAGAAGTTTGGCTGCAGCAAGCAGCAGATAGGCAATAATGCTGACGATAGGACCTCGCATAGCTAATTTTAAATTTTTGCTAGGATTTGTCATAAGAACTCCCTTGACTGTCAATGTTTTCATTGTATCATATAAATATAATGAAAAACAAGCTGCCGGTAAAACAGCTTGTTTTTCCAAATATCCCCTACTCCAAAATACTAGCTGTGATTTAGGAAAGACAGCTGGTATTTTGGATGCTTACCGCTGTCTGTTAAAATAGTGTGCGGTTTCACTGATAATGACGGGCGAAAGGGCCAAGAGGGCAATGAGGTTTGGCAAGGCCATCAGTCCGTTAACGATATCGGCAATAGTCCAAATAAGATCGAGTTTGAGAAAACCGCCTAAAGCAACCATAGCAATAAAAATCAGACGGTAGAGAAAGAGATAGCGCGTACCGAACAAAAATTCAAAGCAACGTTCACCATAATAGCTCCAGCCTAAGATGGTTGTAAAGGCAAAAAGAACAAGGCAGAAGGAGAGCATAACAGCACCGGCAGAACCAAAAAGAGAAGAAAAGGTGGCCTGCGTCAGAGGTGCCCCCTCCAGTCCTTGAACAGTCCACTTATCAGTTACGATAATAGCTAACCCAGTGAGCGTGCAGATAATGAGCGTATCAATGAAGGTTCCTGTCATAGAAATAAGCCCCTGCTCCACTGGCTCGTCAGTTTTTGCTGCAGCAGCTGCAATCGGAGCCGAACCGAGGCCGGATTCATTTGAAAAAACACCACGGGTAATTCCCTTCTGAATGGCTTCTTTAACAACAGCTCCGGTAAATCCTCCAACAGCAGCTGTGCCGGTAAAAGCGCCTTTTAGAATCGAAGCAAAAGCAGGAATAATCTGATTGGCATTCATAAAAATAATGGCAAGAACAGCTAACATGTATGAACCTGCCATAAAAGGCACAACTTTTTCAGAGACTTTGGAAATTGACTGAATGCCGCCAAAAATGACAATAGCAACAAGAAGAGCGATAAGAATACTGACAACTCGAGGGGAAAAAGAAAAGGTATTTTCAAATGATGAAGTGATGGAGTTAACCTGTGAGAAAGTTCCCAGTCCCAGCCAAGCAACAAGAACTCCTGATAAAGCAAAAAAGACTGCTAAAGGTTTCCATCTGTTTCCCATACCATTGATAATGTAGTGCATCGGTCCTCCGGCAACTTCACCATTAGCGTCTTTAGTCCGGTACTTGATGGCAAGAAGGCCTTCAGCATATTTGGTTGCCATACCAAAAAAAGCAGCTACCCACATCCAAAACAGAGCTCCTGGTCCTCCGGACTTGATAGCAGTAGCAACTCCAACAATGTTTCCGGTTCCTACGGTAGCTGCCAAGGCAGTCGTTAATGCAGCAAAACTGGAAATATCACCGTCTCCCTGATCTTCAGCAAAAATAAGCGCAAAAGCTTTTGGGAGTTTAAAAACTTGCAGCAAGCCAAGACGAATAGTGAGATAAATACCCGTTCCGACTAAAAGAACAAGCAGGGGAGCACCCCACACAATATCATCAACAGCTGTAAAAAATTCCAACATAAAAGCGTCTCCTTAGCAAGATTCAATGGCTGTATAAAGCATAAAAGAAAATTAGGGACTGACCAATTACCAGATTCTACTGAGACAGGCCATACTCACCGAGCAGCCACCTCATTTGCAGGTCAGCTTCTGTGATTTTATCTGCGCCCTCTGCCAAAACGACTAGACTAGAAGGGTGCGGTCGGCTGTCAAGGTGACAAAGCCTTCGGATTCATTGATGCTGTTCAATCAGGACGACTGGAAGGAAGTGACAAAAAATTTAAGCTTCCATGGCACTTTAGTTGTTTTTTCACATCTTTAGAATAACTGCCAGGTCTTGTGGGTGTGGGACGACGGACAAGGAGTCTGTTCCACACCAAAAGAAAAAGAAGCTGTCTGCAAACAACTTCTGTAAGTACGATAAAAAAGCTTAAAAATCTTTAAATTTTATCTTCGCTTTTTCTGTCCTTTTGCCTGAGAGATTGAGCACATTTGCCTTGCCCCTTCGGCGCCTAAAAAGGTCTCTCCAGAAGTCCGTCAGTTAATCAGTCCTGTCATTCTCTTATGACACCTGAGAGTGCAACTCCTTCGGTGAAAGATGGTCTATCTTTTCTCTCCTGAAAAACGTCAATCGGTTTAAAAAATGAATAAGTTAATAGTATAACAAAAGTTTGGTCCTGTCAAGGTTAATTTAATCAGATCAGATAAGGTTATGGATATGGCCAGCTTATCAATGAGCTCAACTCCATTCTTTTTACCCTCTCCTTTGTTTTTAAAACTAAGGTTTATGCAGCATTAAAATACGTAGTCAAATTCTGACAAATTATAATTTACTTGCTAAAATGAAGATATCCCTAATATATTTTAAGTCTTCTGCTCTTTTGACGGGCTTTGTATCTTGTGTAATTGAACACGCCCTAAACGCTGCGGGAAAAAGATGTCCTGACTTAAAATCTGGCGATTCGTCAGTCAGTCCCCTATTTTCCTTTTGCGTTTTTCATGGGCTTTGTATCTTTATGGAGGAATTCTCGTATGATGAAATATGACTTGTTGGTTATTGGTTTTGGCAAAGCAGGCAAAACTTTGGCTGCTAAGATGAGCAGCCTTGGGAAGCGTGTTGCTCTTGTGGAAAAGGACAGCGAAATGTATGGCGGTACCTGTATCAATGTCGCTTGCATTCCGACAAAAACACTCATTCAGGCAGCTGAGAAAAATTTGAGTTTTACTCAGGCAATGCACTTAAAAGATACAGTGACAGCCCGTCTGCGTCATAAGAATGAACAAACCTTAACTGGGTCGGGGGTTGACTTGTATCATGCTGCAGCTCGTTTTGTATCTGATAAGGTTGTTGAGATAGCAGCTGGAAGTGATGTTGACCAGCTGACAGCTGAAACTATTGTTATTAACACCGGATCCGTTGCTAATGTTTTACCGATACCAGGTTTGACAGAAAGCCGCTATGTCTATGACAGCACGGGTATTCAGTCCTTATCCGAACAGCCGGAGAGCTTGGGAATCATTGGTGGGGGCAATATTGGCCTTGAATTTGCCAGTCTTTATGCCAGACTTGGCAGTCGAGTGACTGTTTTTGAATACTCCCCACAGCTGCTCAGCCGTTTTGACAGTGACATTGCAGATTTGGCAAAAACCTATCTTGAAGAAGACGGTATTCACTTTGAACTGTCAGCCGCTGTTGAGCTTGTCTCTAATAAAGGCCAGGGAGTAACGGTAACAGCAGCGGGAAAAGATTATCATTTTGATGCTCTTCTTTATGCAACTGGCCGAAAACCAGCAGTTGCTCATCTCGGTCTGGAAAATACTGCCATTCAACTAACCGATCGTGGAGCTGTACAAGTAGATGAATTCTGTGAAACTACGGTCAAGGGCATCTATGCTGTCGGCGATGTTAATGGCGGTTTGCAGTTTACCTATACTTCTTTAGATGATTTTAGAATAGTATTTGGGAAATTAACAGGAAACAGCAGCTACAGCCTTAAAGAACGCCGCAACGTTCCTACAAGCATGTTCATCAATCCGCCTTTATCACAAGTCGGACTGACAGAAAAAGAAGCACAGGCTGCTCATTTGTCTTATCAAATTAAAAAACTGCCTGTTGCCAGCATGCCGCGGGGGCATGTTAATAATGATTTACGCGGACTTTACAGCGTTTTAATTGATCCAAAGAGCAAAGAGATTCTAGGTGCAACACTGTTTGGTGCGGCCTCTCATGAAAATATTAACCTTATTAAAATGGCTATGGACAATAAGATTCCTTACACTTATATCAAAAATCAAGTCTTCACTCATCCTAGTATGGCAGAAAACTTAAATGATGTTTTTAATTTTTAAAAATGTCCTTGTTTAGAGCTTATTCTGACAGTGATTTTTTGGCTCTTTGTCAACTGTAGTGGGTGACTTATATTTAAGCACGAGAGAGAATCAGGTTGGTTCTCTCTTTTTGAATGTTCAAAGCGATGAGTATTTTGTTTTTAAAGTTCTTGAAATTCCTAAAACCAAAGGCATTTCGCTTAATGTCCTTGATAAGCTTATTGCTAGCCTCTAGTTTGGCATTGGAATAGGGAAGTTCAAGCGCGTTGATAATATAAGGTTTGTATTTCAAGAAGGTCTTGAAAACAGATCTGAAAGCAGGATTGACTCGCTTGATGTGCTCTTCAATGAGTCCAAAGAAGGCGTTCACTCTCCTTTCCTGAAAATGGAACAGCAAGAGCTGATAGAGGTCATAATCATAACGCAGCTCGTCAGAGAATGACAGGACTTTCTCCACAACTTCTCTGGGTGTCAGGGTTTGCCTAAAGGTAGGGGAGTAAAAGGCTTTGTCAGAGAGTTTTCGGCTGTCTTTCTGGAACAGTCTCCAGTGATTTTTGAGTGCACGGTAAGGCAAAGAGGCTTTGTCAAAAGTCTTCATACAGGCTATTCTAGAGGTCATCATAGCGCGTCCTAAGTTCTGGATAATATGAAATCGGTCAAGGACAATCTTGGCATTTTGGGAAAGCTGTTTGATGATAGGGATATAGCTGCCTGACAGGTCCACAGTCACCACTTTAACAGTTTCCCGCACTTTTCTTGGATACTTGTAAAAGTGGTTTTTGATGGTAGTTTGCCGGTTGTTTTCAAGAATGGCCATAATCTTTCTGGTTTGAAAGTCTTGTGCTATAAAGGCGAGTTTCCCCTTATTTCGAGAAAATTCATCCCAACTCAAGACCTCTGGGAGCCTTGAATAATCCTCCCTGAAGGTGAACTGTGTTAGCTTTCTTTGAACAGTAGAGACAGAGATGTGTAGGGTTTTTGCGATGTCTGTGTTGGATCTGTTTTGGGTTAAGAGCTGGGTCAGTTTATGCCAGACAGGCTGCGAGATTTGGTGATTCTTCTTAACCAGACTCGTTTGAGCGACCCTGACTTTACGGCAGGATTTGCATTGGAAGCGTCTCTTTTTGAGTTTGAGGAGGGATGGCATGCCTTGGATCTCTTGGATGTCTAGGAGTGGAATGGTTGATGGTTTTTGGAAATCATATTTGATCATGGCTTCGTTACAAAGAGGACATGGTTTTGGTGGATAATCCAGCTTAGCTTTAATGACAATATGCCTATCGTCTTTACCAGCACTCTCTATGATGATATTTGGGTCTTTCATTCCGATTAATTCTGTGGTATGCTTAAGATGTTCCATATGAGTCTTTCTAATGAGATGTTTGGTCGCTTTTCATTATAAGTCATATGGGACTTTTTTTGTATAGCAAAAAAAGCGCCATAATTTCCGCAGTGGAGTTACCCACTACAGATATTATAGAGCCGATTTTTTAGGGGCAGCGCCCCTTTTTCTTTTTAACTTAAAAATGATACAATAAAAGAAAGAGTTGTGAAAACAAAGAAAGGAAATGAAGAGAGCGGCAAATGGCCAAACAGTTTTTGAACTGTTTAGCTGTTTTTGTCATGCTGATCTGCTCTTTGATTATTTATAAGTTATGAATCCTTTGCTAAGTAAAATGAACGATAGACAAAAAGAGGCTGTTGAAACAACGGAAGGCCCTCTTTTAATTATGGCCGGAGCCGGATCTGGGAAGACCCGTGTTTTAACCCATCGTATCGCTTACTTGATTGATGAGAAATTTGTCAATCCTTGGAATATTCTGGCTATTACTTTTACCAACAAAGCGGCCCGGGAGATGAGAGAGCGGGCTATGCAGCTTAATCCTGCGACACAGGATACGTTAATTGCTACTTTTCACTCTATGTGTGTGCGCATTTTGCGACGTGAAGCTGATCGGATCGGTTATAACCGCAATTTTACCATTATTGATCCCGGTGAACAGCGCACACTGATGAAGAGGATTTTAAAAAACCTCAATCTTGACCCCAAAAAATGGAGTGAGCGGACTATTTTAGCCACTATATCCAATGCGAAAAATGAACTGCTGGATGAGGCTGCCTATGAAAGTGAAGCAGGCGACCTTTATACGCAGATTGTCGCTAAGTGTTATAAAGCTTATCAGGCTGAGCTGCGTCAAAGTGAAGCTATGGATTTTGATGATTTGATTATGCTGACTTTAAGGCTTTTTGAAAAGAACGCTGATGTTTTGGCTTATTATCAGAAGCGCTATCAGTATATTCATGTGGATGAATATCAGGATACCAACCATGCACAGTATCAGCTGGTTAAGCTTTTGGCCAGCCGCTTTCATAATATTTGTGTAGTAGGCGATGCAGATCAGTCTATTTATGGCTGGCGCGGGGCTGATATGCAGAATATTCTCGATTTTGAGAAAGATTATCCTGAAGCTAAGGTTGTCCTTTTAGAAGAAAATTACCGTTCAACGCAGACAATTTTACAGGCTGCTAATGATGTCATTCAAAATAACCGTCATAGACGGCCAAAAAATCTCTGGACTCAGAATCCTAAAGGGGATCAGCTTGTTTATTACCAAGCAGGTGATGAACGCGATGAAGCTGTTTTTGTTGCATCGGCTATTGATCAAATAGTTCGTGAAGACGGGAAAAATTTTAAAGATTTTACAGTCCTTTACAGAACCAATGCGCAATCACGGGCAATTGAAGAAGCTCTGCTCAAGTCAAATATCCCTTATACCATGATTGGGGGGACAAAATTTTACAGTCGCAAAGAGATCCGCGATGTCATTGCCTATCTGAATGTGATTGCCAATAGGGCTGATAATATCAGCTACGAACGCATTATCAATGAACCAAAACGCGGTATCGGCCCCGGTACATTGGAGAAGCTTCGTCTTTTTGCAGCCGGACAAAATTTAAGTTTGCTCGATGCCAGCGCTGAAATTATTCTTTCCGGTAATGTAAAAGGAAAAGCAGCACAGACTGTTAAGGCATTGGCGGATAGACTGCTGGATTTACAGCGGCAGCTTAATGATTTGACTTTGACAGAGCTGACAGAAAGCATTCTTGATAAAACAGGTTATTTAGAGGCTCTCCAACTGCAAAACACACTCGAGAGCCAAGCCCGCATCGAAAATATTGAAGAGTTTCTGACTGTTACTAAAAATTTTGATGAGGCCCAGGAAGATGTAGCAGAAGATGAATCTGGCCGTGAGAGACTCAGTCGTTTTCTGAATGATTTAGCTTTAATTGCTGACAGTGATGAAGCAGATAATAATACTGCAGAAGTGACCTTAATGACCCTGCATGCAGCTAAAGGCTTGGAGTTTCCGGTTGTCTTTCTTATCGGTATGGAAGAAGGGGTTTTCCCATTGGCGCGTGCTATGCAAGAGCAAGATGAGCTGGAAGAAGAACGCCGCTTGGCTTATGTCGGCATTACACGAGCTGAGGAAAAACTCTATCTGACAAATGCTTCTGTACGTACACTGTTTGGTAAAACAAACTATAATCCGCCCAGCCGTTTTTTGCGGGAAATATCGAGCGATTTAATCGATTATCGGGGGACAGCCCGTCCGGCCAACAGCGCTTTTGCGGTCACTTACAGTAATCAGCAGCAGGGAACTTCTAAAATATTTGGGCAGGGAATGAGTCTGCAGCAGGCTCTTCAAATTCGAAAAGCTCAGGCCCAGCCGCTCTCTGCTCAAACAGTTTCCGGTACAAAGACTGAAAAATCACAGGCAGACTGGCATATTGGTGACCGCCTTGAGCATAGAAAATGGGGGGAAGGTACAGTTCTTGAAGTTACGGGAAGCGGTCAAGGTCAAGAGCTAAAAGTCAATTTCCCTGATCTTGGGCTCAAAAAACTGCTGGCAAGCGTTGCACCTATTGAGAAGAAATAGATATAAGGACAGTTAAGAAAAATAGAGCCTGCAGAGATTTGTAGCAGGCAGAGCCGGACTTCCGTCATTTTACCTATGTTTTAAATTGAAGAAAAGACCGTTCTCAAGGCGGTGTTTTTCTTCAATTTTTTGTCTTTTTAGTGTTGTTGCTATAGTTTCTGGCTATAACCCCTTCTTTTTGATAAATATTAGGCAAAGATGGTAAAATGCGGTAAAATAAAGGAACATTTGGATAATTTATAAGATTGGAGTAATTTATGACAAGAGAACTTAGTTTTGAAACCTTACAGCTCCATGCCGGCCAAACTGTTGATTCGGCAACGAAATCTCGGGCGGTCCCAATTTATCAGACTACCTCTTATGTCTTTGACAGCGCGCAGGCAGCTGAAGATATTTTTGCCCTGCGCCAGCCAGATAATATCTATACACGGATTACCAATCCTACAACTGCAGTTTTTGAAGAAAGAATGACTGCTTTGGAAGGAGGTGTCGGTGCTCTGGCGACTGCTTCGGGTATGGCCGCTGTGACCTATACTGCTCTGGCCTTGGCTCATGCCGGAGATCATATTGTATCTGCTACAACCGTTTACGGCGGGACATTCAACTTACTAAAAGAAACCCTGCCGCGTTATGGGATTACGACAAGTTTTGTCGATGTAGCAGATTTTGAAGCTGTTGAGGGAGCCATTCAAGAAAATACTAAGTTCATCATCGCTGAAACTTTGGGAAATCCTCTGGGGAATGTAGCTGATTTAGAGAAATTAGCGGAAATCGCTCATAACCACCGAATCCCACTGGTGATTGACAATACATTTGCAACGCCTTATTTAATTAATGTTTTTTCTTATGGTGTTGATATTTCAATCCATTCTGCTACTAAATTCATCGGTGGTCATGGGACATCAATCGGCGGTGTTATCGTTGATTCAGGCCAGTTTGACTGGGAAAAATCCGGTAAGTTTCCGCAGTTTGTTGAGCCAGATTCGTCTTACCATGATATCAGCTATACACGGGATATTGGTGCAGCGGCTTTTATCACTGCAGTACGAACCCAATTGCTTCGTGATACCGGGGCTTGTCTGTCTCCTTTTAATGCTTTTCTTTTAACGCAAGGGCTTGAGACCCTTTCCCTTCGTGTCGAGCGCCATGTGGAAAACGCCAAACAAATCGCTGACTATCTTGAAAAACATCCCAAGGTTACCAAGGTTAACTATGCCAGTCTTCCGTCCAGCCCCTATTATGACTTAGCGCAGAAGTATCTGCCAAAAGGAGCGAGTTCCATCTTTACCTTCAATGTCGCAGGAGGGGCGGAAGCTGCTCGCAAAGTTATTGACAGTCTGGATATTTTCTCAAACCTTGCTAATGTTGCTGATGCCAAGTCTTTGGTTGTTCATCCTGCAACAACCACACACGGTCAGATGTCTGAGGAAGACTTGCTGGCCTGCGGTATTGAGCCGGAGCAAATCCGTTTGTCAATCGGCTTAGAAAATGTGAACGACCTCATTGAAGACCTGCGTCTGGCGCTTGAAAAAATTTAAAGCCAAAAATGTTGGAAATAGAAAGAACTGAACACGCCCTAAACGCTGCGGGAAAAAGAAATGCTTAAGTTTAGAATTGATTTCAAGTTAGCTAGCCGTAGCCGTCTGAAGGCTTTGTCGCCTTAACAGTCGATCGCACCCTTCTAGTCGTTCTGGCAGGGGTGCGTCTGCGAAATCAGAGATTTCGGACTTACCGCCATTTTTGCTTTGCTCTTTAAACGGGCTTTGTATCTTGATGAACTGAACACGCCCTAAACGCTGCGGGAAAAAGAAATGCTTAAGTTTAGAATTGATTTCAAGTTAGCTAGCCGTAGACGTCTGAAGGCTTTGTCGCCTTAGCAGTCGACCGCACCTTTCTAGTCGTTCTGGCAGGGGTGCGTCTGCGAAATCAGAGATTTCGGACTTACCGCCAGCCGTAAACGACTGAAAGCTTTGTCGCCTTAACAGTCGACCGCACCTTTCTAGTCGTTCTGGCAGGGGTGCGTCTGCGAAATCAGAGATTTCGGACTTACCGCCATTTTTGCTTTGCTCTTTAAACGGGCTTGGTATCTTGCTGAACTGAACTCGGCCTAAAATCCTAGTGAAAAAGATGTCTGTCATCGTGATGCCAGCATCACTTGCCATCCCCTATTTTCATACGGATTTTTAAACGGCCTTTGTATCTTGGTAAAGGAGTACAGGACATGATAAATTTGCAAGAAGCACTTAAAGTATTTAAGACTGCAAGACTGGTGGATCTGACCCATCAAATCGATGAGGACAGTCCGCATTTTCCGCCGCTGCCGGCGCTGGCAAAGAAGGATATTTTTACACTGAAAGATGGTTTTCATGTTCAGCAATTTTCTGTTGTTGGTCAGTACGGAACACATATTGATGCGCCGATTCATTTTGTTGAAGGCGGCAAGTGGCTGGAGCAAATTCCTTTGGAAGATTTTTTACTGCCCTTGTATGTTATTGATAAATCAGCTGCTGTTGAAAAAAATCCCAACTATGAGCTGACCAAGCAAGATGTGCTTGATTTTGAAGCAGAATACGGGCGAATTGCAGAGGGAAGTTTTGTGGCTTTTCGCAGTGACTGGTCGAAACGCTGGCCATCTCAGGAATTGATGACAAATCTTGACGATAATGGTGCCCAGCAGTCTCCGGGCTGGTCGCGCGAGGCTATAGATTTTTTGATTCATGAACGCCATATTAAAGCGTTAGGCCATGAGACTCTTGATACAGACAGCGGCAAAGCTGCTGCAGAAGCTGGCGGTGTTTTGCGCCAAGAGTATTATTTATTAGAGCAAGGTATTTTTCAGCTGGAGGTACTGGCCCATCTCGATCAAGTGCCAGCAACAGGTAGTGTCATCTTTATTGCCTTTCCGCACTGGAAAGAGGCAACTGGATCACCTGTTCGTGCTCTGGCCTATGTTCCTGATTCAAGTCGAAAATAAGCTGTATTTTGGAAAGGTAATATATGAAGTTTGTATTTGACTTAGATGGTACCTTGTGTTTTGACCGCAGGGCAATTACTTCAGACTTACCGCCAGCAGCAGATGTCTGAAAGGCGATTTTAAAAAAGGCCTTAATGTTTGTTATAGTCTTATGTGTAAGACGCTAGTCGTCTAGTGGCACTTTATTCGCTTTTTCAAAGCTTTAAATAGCCTACTAGGCTTTGCGGGGTGGGACAAGGAACTTTGTGGTCTGGGATTCTGTCACACTCCCTAGTCGTTCTGGCAGGGGTGCGTCTGCGAAATCATAGATTTCGGACTTACCGCCAGCCGTAAACGCCTGAAGGCTTTGTCGCCTTAATAATCGACCGCACCCTTCTAGTCGTTCTGGCAGGGGTGCGTCTGCGAAATCATAGATTTCGGACTTACCGCCATTTTCCTTTTGCGTTTTTAACGGACTTTGTATCTTATTGAACTGAACACGCCCTAAGAGCTGTGCAAAAAAGACAGCCCTCCCTTGAGTCTTTAGCGACTCATCGGTCAGGCTCCTATTTTTGCTTTGCTCTTTAAAAGGGCTTTGTATCTTATTGAACTGAACACGCCCTAAGAGCTGTGCAAAAAAGACAGCCCTCCCTTGAGTCTTTAGTGACTCATCGGTCAGGCTCCTATTTTTGCTTTGCTCTTTAAAAGGGCTTTGTATCTTGGTGAAAGGGGTTGTTATGGAGGAGCATGATCATCATTTTGATTTTCGTAATCAGTCCAGCAGCCGGATTTTTATAGCTTTTTTAGCAAATTTTTGCTTTGCTCTTATTGAAATGGTTTTTGGCAGGCTTTTTAATTCCAGCGCTATTTTGGCTGATGCTGTTCATGACTTTGGTGATGCTTTGGCTATCGGGACTTCCTATTATTTTGAACGGCTATCTAAGCGCAGGAGCGATTACAAATACACATTGGGATATTTGCGTTTCAGCCTTCTGGGGGCCTTAATGACAGCTGTTATTTTGATTTTGGGTTCTGTATTCGTTCTTGTGGAGAATGTTCCCAAGCTTTTTAATCCAGAACCTGTCAATTACCGCGGCATGTTCATTCTTGGTCTAATAGCGATTGTTGTAAATGTTATCGCCAGCCGTGTGCTAAACAGCGATGCTTCTGAACATGAATCAGTTTTAAGCCTGCACTTTTTGGAAGATATTTTAGGCTGGCTTGCTGTTATTATTGTTTCCCTTGTTTTGCACTTTACGGACTGGTACTTCCTCGATCCTCTCTTGTCCATTATCATTTCAGGCTATATTTTAAGTCAGGCCCTGCCGAAATTTATTAAAAATTTGTCTGTTTTTTTGGAACGTTCTCCGGCAAATTTTGATATTAGGCAAATTGAAAAAGACATTCTTAAATTAGACTCAGTAAGGGCCATTAATCAGCTCAATGTTTGGTCGCTGGATGGGCGCAGAAACATTGCTATGGTTCACTTATTAGTGACTTCAGACTGCAATGAGCAACTGATTAAAGATCAAGTGCATCACATTTTTCACGCTTACAATATCATAGAATCAGCTGTTGAGTGTGATCATTCTACTTTTCAGCATCTGCATCACAGCCCATATGACCGAAGGAGCTTTTAAGCTGCTGAGCGGGGGGGAAAATAATAATATGGATTGCCTACTATCTCTTTTAGTATTATAATACTAAAAGAAAGGAGCACGAGCTTGGAAATTCTTGAAGCATACAGACAAAAAACAATCAGTAAAATCACTTTAAAAGAAGCAGCAGAGTGCTTCAAAGGCAAGGCAGTTTCAGCATCTGAAAATGATGGAAATATAGCTGTGATTAATCTGCGCGATTTAAATGAAGAGGACCTGGACTATCACAATTTAAAAACAATTAAGGCAGAGCCGCACTTACTTTCCCGTTACTTACTGAAAGAGGGCGATGTTTTGGTTGCTACTAAGGGAACTGTAAAAAAGACCGCAGTTTTTACTGACCAGAACAGGCCGGTCATTGCGACTGCTAATATTACTGTACTGCGTCCTAAAGATAACATTTTGGGCTTGTATATTAAAATCTTTTTGGATTCGGCTGTCGGGCAGGCTCTGCTTGACGAAGCTGATACTGGCAAGCAAGTCATGAATATCAGCCGCGAAAAACTGCTTAGTATTGAAATACCTCGTATACCTTTGATTAAACAATTGTATTTAACCCGACGCTATGAAGAAGGTCTGCAGGCTTATCAGCGAAAATTGGCCCGAGCAGTTCAGGAATGGCGCTATCTAAAAAGCGATCTCGAAAAAAATCTATTTTAATATGAATCCATTTGAAAGAACTATAAAGACTGTTTTAGCGGCAATCTTTGCCATATGGCTGGCTGATAGTCTGAGACTTCCTAATGCGTCTTCTGCCGGCATTATTGCTATATTAAGTGTTTTAGAAACTAGGAAATCAACGCTGACGATAGCTTTTCAGCGGCTGCAGTCTGTTTTGCTGGCTTTTCTTTTGGCTGTCTGTGCTTATCTTCTTTTAGGTTTTCATCTCTATGCCTTGGCAGTCTATCTCTTCATTTATGTTTTTGTCGCTTACCGGCTTGGGCTTGAGGCCGGTATCGCTCCCAGCACCGTTTTGGTTATGCATTTGTTAGCTGAGAAGAGTTTAGAACCTGACTTGATTTTTAAAGAATTATCTTTATTTGTCATTGGAGCAGGTCTAGCCATGCTGCTCAATGTCTATATGCCGACTAAGGAGAAGGAAATTCAGGACTTTTACCATCGTGTTGAAGCACAGATGAAGGATGTCCTTTACCGTTTTGAAGAGCTTTTACTAAAAGGCAGCTGGGAAAATAAAGCGGAGCACCTTAACGAGCTGGATGAAACACTGGAGCAAGCTTTGCGTCTTGTTTATCTAGAACACCATAATCAGCTTTTTCAGCAGACAAACTACCATGTCCACTATTTTGAAATGCGCCGACAGCAGACTAAACTCTTAAGACAAATGGCAGATCACATCAGCCACTGTCACTTAAAAGGTCGGGAAAGCCAGCAGCTGGCTCAGCTTTTTCAGGAAACAGCTCTCCAGTTGAGCGAGGACAATACAGGGCTTGGCCTCATAGAAGAAATTGAAAAGCTTCTGCTTATTTTTCGACAGGCCGAACTGCCGCAGACACGTCAGGAGTTTGAAAGGCGGGCGACACTTTTTCAGCTTCTGCAGGACATGGAGCGCTTTATCCAAATCAAGGTTGATTTCTATCGGGAAATATCTTAAACTGATGCAGAGTCTTTGCCTGAGACTGTTTATATGAATAATGAAAAAGGGGTTAAAATGATTAACTTAACTAAAGAAGACGGGAAAATTGTAATGATACACGCGCTGCTCTATTTTTTATGTGTCGGTGCGGGGACTGCAATCAGTATTTTGCTCTTTCGCAGTCCCAATATGTTCTATGCTCCGGCTATGACTGCTTTGCTGGCCGGCTGGGTTTACTTTCACCTGCTTGAACAGCTGCCTAAATTTGGTCCGATTACCTTGATAGGATTTTTTATTTCACTTTTCTTCCTCTTATCCAGACATTATATTTTGGCTGCTTTTCCCAATCTTCTGTTTGCTTTTTTGGCGGACCTTCTTGCTCGCTCGAAAATGTATCAGTCACAGCCCCTCAATCTGCTGTCATATCTGATCTTTTCTTTGGGAAATACTGCGCCCTTACTGGCAATGTGGGTATCTAGACAGGGATATATTGCCTATCTTTTAAATAAAGGGAAGGACATGGCCTATGTTAACCGGGTGATGTTGGATTTCACTATCAGTAACGGCGCGGCCCTTTTAGGCAGTGTCATTATTGCAGGGTTAGCCGGAGGTTTGATTGGCAGTTGGTTTTTAAAACACCGTAAAAAGTAAAAACAGTTTTTATGGGTCATATTCAGATTTAGCTTCAGTTTAGTCAGACAATGCAATTGGAAAGAACACAATGGAAATTACAATTCAGAGAGATGGATTAACCTTATTTGGTCTACTTGAAGGGACCGATAGAATCGAAAATAAAGAAATTGCTGTTTTAATGCATGGTTTTAAAGGCGATTTAGGCTACCGCAAAGGGGCCCTGCTTGATGAACTTGTTCAGGCGCTGAATGCTGCCGGTATAGCAACCATTCGTTTTGATTTTAACGGTTGCGGCAAGAGCGGGGGACGGTTTCGGGATATGACTGTTTTAAGTGAGATTTTAGATGGCCTGAAGATTATTGACTATGTCCGTCATGTTATAAAAGCACAAAAAATTTATTTAATCGGCCATTCCCAAGGCGGCGTAGTAGCCAGTATGCTGGCCGGCTATTTGCCAGATGTTATTGATAAGCTGATTTTACTGGCACCGGCTGCGACTCTGAAAGATGATGCCCTTAAGGGTGAATGTCAGGGAGTCGTTTATGATCCCAATCATATTCCAGACACTGTTGTAATTGATGGTTTTACGGTTGGCGGTGACTATTTCAGAACAGCTCAGACACTGCCGATTTACGAGGTGGCTGAAAATTATTGGGGGCCTGTTCTGCTCATACATGGAGCTCTAGACAAGGTAGTTCCTCCCCTTGCCTCAGAGCGCTACAATGCTGTCTACAAAAACAAACGTTACTATTTGCTTGAAGGAGCAGGTCACAATTTATCCGGTGAAAATAATCAGCGCCGGACAGTAAAAGAACTGATTGACTCTTTTTTAAGAGAATCAAAATAAAGGAGCTCGGCAAAGAGAAGAGTTTTTTGGCTGCAGGTATACCGATATTCAAATGCTGGCTTGTTTTTCAATACTTATGAGAAACAGGCTTTTTTAGTTTGTTTAATCAGTAACATTAACTATTTCAATCAGACTTTTTTTAGAGTGAAAAACTTAGGTCATCTCTTGCTATTAATCCAACAGCGGCATTAGACAGACTTCCTTTTCTTAGGTTATAATAAGGAATAGAAACGAGGTGATATGATGCACAACACAATAGATTTAAGAAAACCTGTCGCAGAAACGATTAGGGAACATCCGGAAGTTAAGGAGATTTTGATTGATTTGGGTTTTAAACCCTTGGGCAATCCTCTGATGCTCAAAACATTAGGTCAGGCTACCAGCCTTAAAAACGGCTCCAAGATGACTAAGATTCCTTTAGAAACGATTAAAAGGACCTTATCCTTTCATGGTTATGATGTAATAGGAGATGACTGATGGCTGCTGAACGTATTGAAATTTTAAAAGATATTCTTTTGGATTTGCATCACGGGGCCAGTCCGGAATCAGTTCAGGAACAGTTTAATCAGCATTTTTCCGGTGTATCGGCTTTGGAAATCTCTCTGATGGAACATGAATTGATGTCATCTGATACAGGAATTACGTTTGAAGATGTTATGAGCCTTTGCAATGTCCATGCCAACCTTTTTAAAGGGGCAATTTCCGGTGTGGAGGTCCCGGACAGTGATCAGGAAGGCCATCCGGTCAAAGTATTTAAGGATGAAAATCTGGCTTTGCGTGCGGCTCTGCTGCGCATCCGCCGTATTATAAGCAACTACACTGATCCTGAAAATAAAAGTTATCAGACAGAAATTATCAAAGGCCTCCGGCACCAGTTCCAGCTTTTGGGTCAGTTTGAAAATCATTATGACCGTAAGGAAAAGCTGTTTTTCCCGATTATGGAAAGCTACGGCCACGATGCTCCGCCCAAAGTCATGTGGGGTGTTGATGACGAGATTCGGGAGCTCTTTGCTGCCGCCTCTGACCTTGTTCAGAAGCTTCCGCAGGCAGACATAGCTGAGCTGTCAGAAAAATTTGAGGCCTTTGCCAAAGAATTTGAAGAAATGATTTTTAAGGAAGAATCTATTCTTTTGATGATTCTCTTAGAAATTTTCACTCAGGACGACTGGCTGGCTGTTGCAAGAGAAAGCGATGCCTACGGCTATGCTATTGTTAAACCGTCTGAGAAATGGCAGCCTAAGCGCCAGTCTTTTTCAGACAAAAATCAAAGTGAAATGACCAGTCAGCTGCAGACAGAATTAGGATCTGACAATACTCAGGTCATTGAAACACCAGCTGGGCAGATTACAGTCAGTTTTACACCAAAAGAAGAAGAGGCAGCAGCTGACCGGACGAAGCCCCAGCCTTTCGGCAACGGCTATCTGTCTCTGGAGCAGGCTGATCTCTTGCTCAACCATCTTCCTTTTGAAATAACTTTTGTCAATAAAGAGGATATTTTTCAGTATTACAATGACAGTGTGCCGGCTGAGGACATGATTTTTAAACGCACACCAAGTCAGATCGGCCGCCATGTTGAACTGTGCCATCCGCCAAAAGTGTTAGACAAGGTAAAGCAGATTTTCAAGCTGCTGAGGAGCGGTCAGCGGGATAAAGTTGAGATGTGGTTCAAATCAGAACGCCTGGACAAATTTGTCTATGTGACTTACGCTGCTGTCCGCGACAAAAACGGTGAGTTTCAAGGGGTACTTGAATACGTTCAGGATATCCAGCCCTTCTTTGAACTGGACAGCGACTATAACCGTGATCTTTAATTAGTCTAAAAATTGAATTAGACAATTACACTGCGATTAAAATTTTAATCAAAGAATTGCTGCATTCTACTATTATTTTTTATTTCTTTTATATGATTTTTGCTTTTTAACATAAAATATATCTCCCCTTATTCTTTAAGTGTAAGTCCTACTACAGACTTACACTTTTTATTTGTGGCGGGAATTCACTTTTAACCGGCACTTGTTTATGCTATACTATAAAGTAATTAAGATTAATTGCTTTATACTGTGGCATAAAGGAGGTGGCGATGAAGGGTAAAAAGAAATACTTACTGTTGTTGGGAATCATCGTTTGTATAGGAGGGATTATAGGAGGATACCGTATGTTAACAAAGGAAACGCTGACGAAGAGGCAGCAGGATAATGTGGTTAAAAGGATAGCTAAAAGTTATGATATCGAGTCTATTGAATTCTTAAATTTTAGACAAGATCCAATGACAGGAACTTACCATCTAAAATTTAAAATTAATGGAGATGATAAATTACAAACCGGTTTATCTGTCTCAAAATTAAGTCGATTTGATAATTCAACAGATAATATAGGATTAGATCCAGTAGAAACTTTTGCAGAATTAAAGAAATCATCAATTGATAATAACGTAAATATTGATAGTATTTATATCAAATATCTAGGAGAATAGTTATGATTACAGAAGAACAAACCAGATGGTTGGTAGATAAAGTGTATTGGGTTGAAGAAGCTAGAGATGATGTTGACTACCATCCTAAAGAAGACAAAACATATTTCTTTAGCCGAGACAAAGAAGAGCTCGGTCAATTCAAAGTCCTCAAAGTCAAAGATGACACTGACAACGGCATGCAAGCTATGGCGGTAGCGCCGATAGTAGACGGAGAGCCGGATACCCCCCAGATTGTCATTGCTTATGCTGGAACACTTCTAATAAGAGTGATTCACTTTTAACCGGTGCTTGTTTGTGTTATACTATAAGGTAATTAGGATTAATTGGTTTATACTGTAACATAAAGGAGGTGGCGATGAAGAGTAAAAGAAAGTATTTTGTTTGTTTAGGAATAGCAGCTGTTTGTGTGATAGGAGGCCTTATATTGTTTAACTCATTAAAGAGTAAAGAAGAAAAGTATAGAGCTGAGCAGGATAGAGTAGCAAAGTATCTTGTTGAACACTATGAATTGGCTGATGGCCATTCCATTGAAAAGATAGAATTTATTGAATTTCAAAAAAATAATATGACTGGATCTTGGCGTACTACGGCTATAATTAATAATAGATATAAGATTTCATTTAAAGAGGATAAGATAGGAGAAGAAATTAGAACTTCCAATTACTCTCCTAATGAATTTAAACTACAGGGAAATACAGGTGGTAATAAGTATTTGTCTGATATTAAGGTGATTTACTATGATAAGGAGTTTATATGGTAACTGAAAAAAATTACAAAGAAATTGCAGATGATGTATATGATGTCGATTCTGAAAGGGTAGATGCCCCTATCAAGAAAGGTGACTTAGTTGCGGGTAAACAATATCAAGTCATCACTGACCCTGTTGACAATTTTGACAACGGTATGCAAGCTATGGCGGTAGCTCCGATAGTAGATGGAGAGCCGGATACCTCCCAGATTGTCATTGCCTATGCTGGGCTCCATTTCAATAGGAAAAATTCACTTTTAAACAGCACTTGTTTATGCTATACTATAAGGTAATTAGGATTAATCTTTATACTGTAACATAAAGGAGGTGGCGATGAAGGGTAAAAAGAAATACTTACTGTTGTTGGGAATCATCGTTTGTATAGGAGGGATTATAGGAGGATACCGTATGTTAACAAAGGAAACGTTGACGAAGAGGCAGCAGGATAATGTAGTGAGATGGATAGCTAGAAGTTATTATCCAATTAATAAGGTTGAATTTACAAAATTTAGTCAGGATAAGAAGACAGGCACTTACTTACTATCTATAAAATTAAATAATAATAATAATTTAGTAACTACAATAGCAATTAATGATTTAAAGGATTTCGATGAAGAATACGGAACATTAGGACTAAGTCCTGTTAGCCGATTTGAATTTATGAAAAGAGAAGACAGACTCGAAGATTATCAGCAAATAGATATTAGTAATATAAAAAAGGATTATTTAGGAGGTAAGTAATAAATATGGTAACAGAAGAACAAAACCGATGGTTAGCAGATAAGGTATACTGGATTGAAGAAAACAGAAATGACGTTCAATATCATCCAGAAGAAGGGGAGAATTATTATTATAACGATAAAGATGAGTCTCTCGGCCAATTTCAAGTTCTCAAGGCCAAGGACAATCTTGACAACGGTATGCAAGCTATGGCGGTAGCGCCGATAGTAGACGGAGAGCCCGATACCTCTCAGATTGTCATTGCCTATGCTGGGACTAATCCTCTTGATTCTAAGGACCTTAGCACCGATATCCAGTCTCTGGGCTTGGGCAGCAATAAGTTAGGGAATGGTTCAGACTTATCGGCTGAAAATCTTGTCTTCTCTGACTCTCAGTTTGTCACCGCCTTAGATTTCGCCGATCAGATCGCTAAGGCTTATCCTGAAGCGCATATTACCTCCACCGGCCATTCTCTGGGGGAAGCGATTGCTATGTATGTGGCCCTCAAAAACGGCTGGAGCAATGTCGGCTACAACGGTCCGGATATTGCCAACCTCATCAGTGATAAAGAGCTTCTCTATATGCAGACCCACCCGGAAGAGTTTCGCAATTTCCGCAATTCCAGTGACATTATCGGCGGCATTACCGGCAATAAAACGAAGACGGCCATCTATGCGGCTGGGAAGAAAGGCTATATGGGGGTTCAGGATATTTTGAGCAATCATAGCCTGACAGTCTGGCAGTTCACAGAGGACGGCCGTTTAATTTATGCGGACGGCCGCATCAGTACAGGAACAGCTATGTCTGAGTTTGCCGAGATAAAGACCTCCGTCACTCTGCAGATGGCCACGCTCAGGGGGCTGAAAGATAGCTTTTCTTCCGGTGGTTATACCAGCAGTGAAAGGATTTTTCTGGACAGCAGCCAGGCCCAGCTGATAGGGAGTCAGATAGCCGCAGCGGCTCAGACTTGTGCAGAGAGCATCAAGAAGACCTGTCAGGAGGCCATCAGTCAGGCGGAACAGCTCTGGCAGGACGCTGTCCAGCAGGCATTGGCAGCCAGCAGCACACTGACAGAGGCTGAGGTTAAAGAAGCCTTGAGTTTAGGCGGGGTAACAGAAGAGACAATAGTAGGAGCCACGAAGACAGTGTTTGAAGCCATCGAAACAGAGGCGGGGACTTTAGCAGAGTCTTTTGCTCAGATTAACAGTGAGATCAATAAGGGAATCGCATCTAAGTTGGCCAGTGACAGTGAATTAGCAGGGAGGTTCAGCCAATGGCAGACACAGCTTTCGCAGAGCAGTTGAAGGCTCAGGAAGAGTCTTTAGAGGCGTTGGAGGAGGCCTACCGGTCCAGCCGGCAAGCAATAGAAAGGGCACAGAACAGGCTGTTTCAGATACAGCGTCGTTTAGAGGGAGAGCTGCTGCATTCTCATGAGAGGATGAGCCAGCTGCTGAGACATTTTGAGGCGGATGGCACCCTTATTCAGCAGTTAAATCAGACCTATACTTCATACAGTCAGCAGACCTTTGCCCAATACAAGTCGGAGATGCGACAGCTGGAGCGACAGTCAGAGGAAGAAAGAGCGGCTTATCAGAAAGCCAAAAGCCAGCAGGAAGAGAAGATTTCTTTAATAAGGAGAGCCTTAGATGAAGACAGCACTGCCTAATGTTTTTGCCAGTAAAGAAGAGAGTGAGCAAGACGGTATAGCGGCCTTGATGAAACAGATGGAGAAGAATCATATCCAGTTATTTTTGGCTCCCACGATTAAGCAGCAGCAGGAGGCTCTGGTCAGCAGCCATGAAGGTTTGGTAGCAGAAGCAGCGGCTGCAGCTAAGTCAACGATCAGCGGTTTAATCGATACGATGGACAGTGCTATGACAGGTGCTTGGTCCAAAAAGGTCAAGGAGGCGGTCAGTCAGGAGGCTGACAAATTTGATGCCCTCGCAGCTGATTCGTAAAAGTCCCTGCTTTTTGCGCAGGCTTTTTAGAAATGTATAAAGCATATCCCTATATAAAGACTAATTGAATTAGCAGTGAAGAAAGATTTAATAGAACTTTTTTCACTGTTTTCTTTTTGTCAAAATAAAGGAGGAAGCTAAATGAAGCTAAATAGAACAATAAGATAGTTATTTTAAGTTCGCCTGTTTTCTTTTTCGAGCAGCCATTGGGCCTTCAAATGTCATAAAGCGAAAGGTCTAGAGCGAAATAAAAATGCAAAATAATGTAATCCAATTAAAAGACATCTGTCAAAATAAAATCTGACAGGTCATGTTAGAATGTTGCTTGTTTGGAAAACGTTTTTTCGAACAAGATTTGGAGGTTCATTATGGAGAAAAAGACACATTACAAAATGCACAAAGTCAAAAAGCAGTGGGTAGTTATTGCTGTCACTGCTGCTGCAGTTTTTACTCTGGGAGGAAAAAGCAGTGTCATCAAGGCTGATGAAGCAACTGCAGCAGATGTTACGGCTGCTTCTTTGGAGACAGAACAAGGTCAAGAACAGTCTGAGCCTTCTTTGTCTGACGAAGAGAGCCCGATACAAACTCTTCCTTCTTCCTCAGATGAAAATTCAGAGGAGCTGTCTGGGCAGACATCATCTCAAGAGGAGTCTGCACAAGGATCCGAGGCTGAAGCAGGAGTTCAAGCACAGATTCAAGAAAGTCAGCAAACCCCTGAATCCGCTTATCAGCCTGTTTTGACAACAGAACAAGCTGTTCAAGCTGCAGTAAAGACTGCAAATACTGAGCAAGAAGCGTCTGAAATTGATCTGACCAATATCAGAACGATTGATGGAAAGCAGTATTATATTCAGGAAGACGGGACAGCCAAGAAAAATTTTGCCATCAGTTTAAACGGAACAATTCTTTATTTTGATGCGGAAACAGGAGCCTTGACTGAATCCTCTGCTTATTGGTTTCAAGAAGAGCTGTCTGATCTGATTAATACATTTAATGCCAATAATAAGATTTATAATGAAGACGCAGCCAGTATTGAGACAATCAATAACTATATTACCGCTGATTCCTGGTACCGTCCGCAGTATATCCTGCAGAACGGAGAATCTTGGGTGGCATCAACTGAAAGCGACTACCGTCCGCTTTTAATGACTTGGTGGCCAAGTAAAGATATTCAAGTGGCTTATTTAAATTATATGAACACACAAGGCTTGGGAACAGGCGTTTCTTATACGAATGAAAGCGATCAGGCCAGTTTAACAGCAGCAGCACAGGAGGTTCAAAGAAATATTGAAATCAGAATTGCTGCCCAGCAGTCATCTGAATGGCTGCGTTCTATTATGAATGCTTTTGTCATTGAGCAGGATATGTGGAATAAAAATACGGAATCTGATACCTCTGAAGGTAATAAAGATCATTTGCAGGGCGGTGCCTTATTATACAGCAACAGTGATTTAACCGCCTATGCCAATTCAGATTACCGTCTGCTTAATCGGACTCCGACTAATCAGACAGGGGTTCCTAAATATTTTGAAGATGATGACGATCCTACAGGCGGCTATGAATTCCTGTTAGCTAATGATATTGATAATTCTAATCCTATTGTTCAGGCTGAACAGCTGAATTGGCTGCATTATTTGATGAACTACGGCTCTATTGTTGCTAATGATCCGGAAGCTAACTTTGATGGTGTGCGGATCGATGCCGTGGATAATGTCAATGCTGACCTTTTGCAGATTGCTTCTGACTATTTCAAAGCTTACTATAATGTAGATGCCAGCGAAGCCAATGCGATTAATCATCTTTCCATTTTAGAAGCTTGGAATGATAATGATCCTCAATATAATCTTGATACTGGCGGAGCTCAGCTCCCTATCGATAATTACTTGCGCAATGCCCTTTTGTATGCCCTCGCCCGTCCGATTACCGATTCAAAAAGCGGGGAACAGGTGAGGAGCGGTCTTGAACCGACCATCACGACAACTTTAAATGACCGTTCGGCAGAAGGCAAGTACACTGAACGGATGGCTAACTATGTCTTTGTCCGCGCTCATGACAGCGAAGTACAGACCGTCATCGGTCAAATCATTAATGATTACATTAATCCCAACACTGATGGTTTAACAGGAATTACAACAGCTGAGCTGGAACAGGCCTTTGAAATCTACAATGCTGATATGAATTCAGCAGACAAGAAATACACGCAAACCAATATTCCAGCCTCCTATTCTTTGATGCTGACTAATAAGGACACCATTACTCGAGTATATTACGGCGATATGTATACGGATAACGGGCAGTATATGGCTAATAAATCTCCTTACTATGATGCTCTTGAAACCTTAATGAAAGCCCGCATCAAATATGTTGCCGGCGGTCAGGATATGGCGATAACTTATGTAGAAGGTCAAGACAGGGAAAACTGGGAATGGGATTATAACGGCGTTCTGACTTCAGTTCGTTATGGGAGCGGTGCTCAAGAGGCAACAGACTTAGGGACTGAAGAAACAAGAACACAAGGGATAGCGGTCATTGTCAGCAATAATCCTTATTTACAGCTCGGCAGTCAGGATTTTGTCCGTGTTAATATGGGAGCTGCACACGCTAACCAGGCCTACCGTCCTTTGTTATTGACAACTGAATCAGGTTTGGCTCATTATTTAGATGACAGCCAAGTTCCTTCCGATCTCATTCGCTATACCGATAACAATGGCATCTTAAGTTTTGATGCCAGCGATATAGCCGGCTACAGCCAAGTTCAGGTTTCGGGCTACTTAGCTGTTTGGGTGCCGGTAGGAGCTCCGGATAATCAAGATGTCCGTGTAGCTGCCAGTGATGAAGCAACATCAAACGGTCAAGTGTATCAATCGTCCGCTGCACTTGATTCACAGCTGATTTATGAAGGGTTCTCTAATTTTCAGGATTTTGTTACCACTGATGCCGAGTACACAAATAAACTGATTGCAGAAAATGTTGACCTCTTTAAGTCATGGGGGGTAACTTCTTTTGAAATGGCACCGCAGTATGTCTCTTCTGAAGATGGTTCCTTCTTAGATTCTATTATCTTAAACGGTTATGCCTTTGAAGATAGATATGATCTGGCTATGAGTAAAAATAATAAATACGGTTCCCAGCAGGATTTGATTAACGCTATCAAGGCCCTGCACCGAGAAGGTATTCAGGTGATTGCCGACTGGGTTCCAGATCAAATCTATAACCTTCCGGGGCAGGAAGTGGTGACAGCAACACGGGTCAATAATTTTGGAACCTATCGGACTGATTCGGTCATTAAAGAACTGCTTTACGTCGTTAACAGCAAAACAAACGGTGATGATTATCAGGCACAGTACGGCGGTGCCTTCTTAGATGAATTAGCAGCAGCTTATCCGCAAATCTTTGAGCGTGTTCAAATTTCCAACGGCCAGCGGATTGACCCATCCGTTAAGATTACGGAATGGAAGGCTGAATACTTCAATGGAACAAATATTCTCGGTCGTGGCGCTTATTATGTGCTGCAGGATGCTGCCAGCAACAAATACTTTACTTTGGACGAAAACGGCGTCTTCCTGCCTAAAGTGCTGACCGGACAAGAAGGTGTGACTGGATTTTATCACGATGGTACCGGCATGACATACTACTCTACAAGCGGCTATCAAGCCAAGAATGCCTTTGTCAATGAAAATGGTTATTACTACTATTTTGATGAAAACGGCTATATGGTTACCGGCAGGCAGACGATCGGCAATAAGCAGTATTATTTCCTGCCAAACGGGGCTCAGCTTCGTGATGCTGTCTACGAAGACAATGATGGTAAGCAGTATTACTATGGTCCACTGGGTGATATGTATACCAATAATTACTATGCTTTCGACAATCAATGGCGCTACTTTGACAGCAATGGTGTGATGGCCCGAGGTCTCATAACAATTGATGGGGTAACCCAGTATTTTGATGAAAATGGCTATCAAATCAAAGGGGAACTTGTGACAGATTCAGACGGCAATATTCGGTATTTCGATGCTAATTCAGGCGCCATGACTGTCAATACCTTTATTAAACAGGGAGCTAACAACTGGTATTATTTCAATGCTCAGGGACGGGCTGTCAAAGGAGCACAGACAATAGCCGGTCAGCGGCTCTACTTTGATGAAAATGGTATCCAAGTTAAGGGGCAGCTGGTGAGCGATAACAGCGGACGGATTTCTTACTATCATCCTGATTCTGGTGAACTGGTAGTCGGCCGGTTTGCAACGACCGGTAACAATGTCTGGTATTACTTTGACAATAACGGCTATGCTGTTACCGGCTCTCAGGTTATTAACGGACAGAACCTTTTCTTTAACTCGGACGGCAGTCAGGTAAAAGGCTATTTTGCCCAAGATGAGACTGGCAACAACTATTATTATGATGCCAATTCAGGTGAGAGGGTGAGCGGTCATTTCGCAACGACCGGCAATAATGTTTGGTATTATCTGGACAATAACGGCCATGCTGTCACCGGCCCACAGATTATCAATAATCAGGTTCTCTATTTTAATGAGGACGGCAGTCAGGTTAAGGGAAATCTTGTTACTGATAGTAACGGCAACAACTATTATTATGATGCTGATTCCGGCGATATGGCTGTTAATACCTTCATTTTCGCTGATGGCAGCTGGTATTATTTTGGTGCAGAAGGAAAAGCTCTTACCGGTCTGCAAGTGATTAACGGCCAGCGTCTGTACTTTAATACAGATGGCAGTCAGGTCAAAGGCGATATAGTCAGACTGGCGTCTGGGAGGGTCAACTACTATGATGCTGACTCCGGCGAACAGGTCCGCAGCCAATGGGTTATAATGCCAAATGGCCAAGCTGTTTATTTTGACAGCAATGGTGAAGGAATCTATAATCCTTAAACATTAGAAAAAATAAGCTTTAAAAGGCATTTGGATTTTTCTGAATGCCTTTTAGCGTAGGCAAAAAATGAAAAATAAGCTATAATGTAAATTATGATTACTGGAATTATCAATTTGAAAAAAGAAGCAGGCATGACCTCCAATGATGCTGTTTTGAAACTGCGTAAAATATTGCAGGAAAAAAAGATTGGGCATGGCGGAACGCTTGATCCTGATGTTGTCGGTGTTTTACCAATCGCTGTCGGCAAAGCAACCAGAATTATCGAATATATGATGGATAGCGGTAAAGTTTACCAGGGTCGGATTACCCTTGGTTTTTCGACAACGACAGAAGATGCCGGCGGTCAGCTAGTAGACAGGACACCGGTGACAGACGACTTAAATGAAAAGACTGTAGATCAGGCTATGCAGACTTTTATCGGCCGTATTGAACAGAAACCGCCTATGTATTCAGCAGTCAAAGTTAAAGGCCGCAGACTGTATGATTATGCCCGCAGGGGAGAAACTGTAGAGCGGCCAGTGCGTCAGGTATCTGTTTACGAATTTATCCGCACAAGTCCTCTGACTTTTGAGGATGGCACCTGTTCTTTTTCATTTAGATTGTCATGCAGCAAGGGGACTTATGTCCGGACTTTAGCAGTGGACTTAGGTGCAGCATTAGGATACGCCAGCCACATGTCTTTTCTTGAACGGACAGCCTCTTCAGGTTTAGAACTTGAAGAGGCCCGCACCCTCTCAGCAATTCAAAAGCAGGTCGAAAATAATGATTTTTCCTTTTTACTCCCCTTAGAGTATGGAGTGCGACATTTACCCTTTGTTGACTTAAATCAGGAACAGGCTGATGATTTGGCGCATGGGCGCAAAGTTCAACTGGAAAGACAGGAAAAGCTCTTAGCCGGCTTTTATCAGGATAGGCTGCTGGCTGTTTTAAGAGCATACGATGAAGGAAAATATAAACCGCATAAGGTCTTTGTTTAATTTAGAACGGAAATAAGATGGAAATCCAAGAGATTAAGAATTATACAGAAATTAATGAGCGTGCTGATACTGTCCTTGTTTTGGGTTATTTTGACGGCCTGCATTTAGGCCACAAGGCCTTATTTGAAAAGGCAAAAGAAATCGCAGCGCGCGATTCGCTAAAGGTCGTAGTTTTGACCTTTCCTGAATCGCCTCGTTTAGCATTTGTGCGTTTTAATCCTGAGCTTTTACTTCATTTGACTTATCCGCAAAAACGTTATGCGAAGTTTGCTGAATATGGTGTTGACAAGCTTTATCTGCTGAATTTTACAAGCCATTTCTCACAGCTGTCGGCAGAAGACTTTATTGAACAGTATATTGCTGCCTTTCATGCAAAAGCAGTTGTGATTGGTTTTGACTACAAATTTGGCCATGACCGTGCTGACGGAAACTTTTTGAAGCAGCACTTTAATGGTAAAGTTGTGACAGTAGAAGAGGTTCAGAAAAATCAGGAAAAAGTCAGCTCAACCCGTATCCGAAATCTTCTGACTTCTGGAGCAGTATCAGAAGCCAACGATTTGCTGGGTTATACTTTCTCAACGCGTGGACTGGTTGTACACGGCGATGCACGCGGGCGGACAATCGGCTTTCCGACAGCAAATCTGGCTCCCTTGGATCGGACTTTTCTGCCCTCTGACGGTGTCTATGTTTCCGATGTTCTGATTAATGGCAAAACATACCGATCCATGACCAGTATTGGCAAAAATATGACTTTTGGCGGAACCGAACTGCGGCTGGAGGCCCATATTTTTGATTTTGAAGAGGATATTTACGGTGAAGTGCTTGAGATTATCTGGCTGGAAAAAATCCGTGAGATGGTTAAGTTTGATGGGGCTGAAGCCTTGGTAGCTCAGCTGCATTCCGATAAGGAAAAGGCACTGTCTTGGAAAAAGAATAGCCAAGAACTATAAAATCTTGTATAATAATCAGTAAGGAATAGTTAAGAGGCAAAGAATGGTTACCTTATTTTTATCACCTAGCTGCACTAGCTGCCGCAAGGCACGAACCTGGCTCAAAAAGCATAAAGTTGTGTTTGAAGAGCACAATATCATTACAAGCCCGCTCAGTCGTGAGGAATTACTGAAGATTTTATCATTTACTGAAAATGGGACAGAAGACATCATTTCCAGACGGTCAAAAGTTTTCCAGAAGCTGGATGTTGATGTGGATGAACTGTCTGTTTCTGCCCTGATTCAGCTGATCGCAGAAAATCCCGGTCTTTTGCGCCGCCCAATTATCATGGATAAGAAGCGGATGCAGATTGGTTTTAATGAAGATGAGATTCGTGCCTTTTTATCGCGGGATTACCGTAAACAGGAGTTGCGTCAGGCAACTATAAGAGCTGAGATTGAGGGAGAAGATGAGTAAGAATTATAGTTATCCGCTCGATACAAACTGGAGCACTGAAGAAATCATATCAGTGCTTTATTTTTTGAATCAAGTTGAAAAAGCTTACGAAAGCAAGGTTTCCGCTGCGGCCTTACTGGAGACTTACACTGCTTTTAAACAGGTTGTTACAAGCAAAGCTCAGGAAAAAACAATTGACCGTGACTTTAAACGAAGCAGCGGCTATTCAATATACAAGGCTGTAAAAGCAGCAAAAGAAAGAGGAAAGGGATTTATTTCTCTTGGAAACTAAATTTACATTTGCAAAAACAATCATTCGGGAAGCTGGACAGTTTATCCGCTCGGCCATGGCTGAAAAGCTCAAAATAGAAGAAAAAACACAGTTTGATGATCTGGTCACTAATCTGGATAAAGCTGCACAAGATTTGCTGATTGCCAAAATAAAATCGGCCTACCCCAAAGACAATGTGATGGCAGAAGAGAACGGTGTCCGACATCCTATTACAGACGGTCATGTTTGGATTTTAGACCCTATTGATGGCACCGTCAATTTTATTGTGCAGGGGGAAAATTTTGCTGTTATGATTGCATACTATGAAGACGGAGTCGGTCGCTTTGGTCTTATTTATGATGTCATAAAGGATGTTCTCTATGCTGGAGGCGGACAGTTTGATGTTTATGCCAATGATAAAAAAATGCTTCCTTATCAGGACAAACCCTTTAATCGCTCCTTAATCAGTGCTAATTCCAGTATGTTTGCTGAGAATGTGCACGGAATCCGTGACCTAGCCCGCCAAACATTGGGGGTCCGCATTTACGGCGGAGCTGGAATCAGTATGTCGCAGGTGATGTCTGGCCGTTTATTAGCTTATTTTTCTTTCATTCAGCCTTGGGATTATGCGGCTGCCTTTATTATGGGAGAAAAGCTGGGTTATCAGCTGCTGACCCTTGACGGACAGACGCCTGATTTTAAAAACAGACAAATGATTATGTTTGTTCCTAAGCAAAAATTAAAGGCTATTAAGCAGTTTATAAAGTAGGAATGCAAGAGGAAATATAAAAATATATTTATATGAGATTACCTGAATCATTTATTAAAAACTATCGGCAGATCTTGGGGGAAGAGGCAGAAGCTTTTTTTACCAGTTTGGAAGAAGAACCCGTTTCTGCTTTTCGGACTAATCCTCTTAAGGCCGCTCAGCAGCATTTTAGTCACGCTATCCCTCATACACCGTGGGGGCATTATGGCAAAATTTCTGGGAAGTCAGCTGAGCATGTCACTGGCTTAGTCTATTCACAAGAGCCTGCTGCTCAGATGGTCGGACAGGTAGCGGCTCCGCAAAAAGGTATGAAAGTTCTAGATTTAGCAGCTGCACCCGGCGGCAAGTCTACGCACTTGCTGGCTTACTTGGGGAACACCGGCCTGCTTGTCAGCAATGAGATTTCTGCAAAGCGCAGCAAAAGTCTTGTCGAAAATATTGAGCGTTTCGGGGCCCAGAATGTCATTGTCACTAATGAATCTGTACGAAAGCTGGCTAAAACCTTTAAACATTATTTTGATCTTATCGTTTTGGATGCTCCTTGTTCCGGTGAAGGAATGTTCCGAAAAGAACCTCAAGCTATCCGCCGCTGGCACAGGACCTTACCGGCCGAGTATGCAAAACTCCAAAAACAAATTTTGAGCGAAGCGATGCCTATGCTGGCCTACGGCGGAAGTTTAGTTTATTCAACCTGCACCTGGTCTTTAGAAGAAAATGAAGAAATAGCCAACTGGCTTTTACAGCAGTATGACACGCTGAGTATCGTCAATGTCCCTAAAATAAATGGTATGACAGGCGGTGTCGGTCTGCCGGAAACAGCACGTATGTACCCACATCATTTTAAGGGTGAGGGACAGTTTATCGCAAAATTCAAGGACCAAAGAGAGAAGCAGGTATTCCCTGTTCGGTCAGGCCGGTCTAATTTAAACAGAGAAGAACTTGCGCTCTGGCAGGAATTTGCAGCTAAACACTTAAAGCGCCCTTTAGAGGGACTTCTCCAGACATTTGGCAGCCATCTCTACCTTCTTCCTTTAGGCCTGCCGGATTTGTCCGGCTTGAAAATTGCTCGAAACGGCCTGCATTTAGGGACTTTTAAGAAAAAGCGTTTTGAGCCCTCCTTTGCTTTAGGTTTAGCTTTAGCTCAGCATGACGTAGAACAGTCTGTTGAAATTGATATAGAACAGTTCAAGTCTTATGCTGCGGGAAATATTATTTTCTTAGAAGGAAACTATCCCAATGGCTGGTACCAGTTATGTGTCAAAGGAAATGGACTTGGGTTTGCAAAAGTTGTTAATAATACGGTTAAAAATTATTTCCCCAAAGGGCTCCGTTTTAATGCTTAACTGTTATTGAATACAATTTCATTTAAAGTAAGAAAGCTCTTTGCAAAGGCCAGTCAGTTATGTTACTATTTGAGTATGAAGATGCTAGCTTCATGAAATGATTTTTTGATAATGATGAATAGGAATGAACCAATGAAATTAAAAAAGAATCACACATTAACTCTGCTTGCTTTAGCGGGGGTCAGCCTGTTTATCCTAACAGCCTGTTCCAGCTGGATTGACCGAGGCCAGTCAATAACCAGTGTTGGTTCGACGGCTCTGCAGCCTTTAGTTGAAGCTGCATCGGATGAGTTTTCGCATATTAATATCGGCAAAACGGTTAATGTCCAAGGTGGCGGATCCGGTACAGGCCTGTCTCAGGTTCAGTCCGGGGCTGTGCAAATTGGCAATAGTGATGTTTTTGCCGAAGAGAAAGACGGTATTGATGCCAGCAAGCTGGTCGATCACCAGGTAGGCGTTGCAGGCCTGGCTGTAATTGTCAATAAGGAAGTGGATGTTTCAGATCTGACAATAGAACAGCTGCAAAAAATCTTTACCGGAGAATACACGAACTGGAAGCAGGTGGGCGGAAAGGATTTGGAGATCTCAGTTATTAATCGAGCAGCCAGTTCCGGATCACGTTCGACTTTTGACAATATTGTGATGGATGGGAAATCAGCCCAGCAAAGTCAGGAACAGGACTCAAACGGTATGGTAAAAAGCATTATTTCCCAGACACCTGGAGCGATTTCATACTTGGCTTTTGCTTATGTTGATGATTCGGTCAAAAGTATGAAACTCAATGGTTTTTCAGCTACAGTTGAAAATGTTACAACTAACGATTGGCCGCTTTGGTCTTACGAACATATGTACACTAAGGGGGAACCAACCGGGCTCACTAAGGAATTTTTAGACTACATGATGTCGGATGATGTTCAAGATGGCATTGTTGTCAGTATGGGCTATATTTCCATGAATGACATGAAGGTTGTCAAAAGTGCCGATGGAACCGTCCGGCCTAAGTGACAGTTTTAAGCCAAGGCAAGTGAATGATAGAAGAACTTGCGATAGATTCAATTCATCTTTTTCCTGTTAAAGGCGTTAATATCTTTTATGAGGAGTTAACTATGCAAAAACAAGAGCTTGCTAAAAAGCTGGTGTCCCCTTCTAAGAATTCCCGTTTAGAAAAATTGGGCAAAACGATCACCTTTCTTTGTTTAATATTAATTGTCTTTATTGTCGCTATGATTTTGATTTTTGTAGCGCAGAAAGGACTGTCTACATTTTTTGTCAATAAAATCAATCCTTTCAAATTTCTTTTTGGAACGCAGTGGCAGCCCAATGTTAAAGATGCTTCCGGTCAGCCGCTGCTGGGAGCTCTGCCAATGATTTTGGGTTCCTTTATTGTCACCATTCTGTCAGCCTTGATTGCTACACCCTTTGCAATTGGCGCTGCAGTCTTTATGACAGAGATTTCACCTAAATACGGAGCAAAAATATTACAGCCAGCCGTTGAACTGCTTGTCGGCATCCCCTCAGTCGTTTATGGCTTTATCGGTTTGCAGGTGATTGTTCCTTTTGTTCGTTCGATTTTTGGCGGAACGGGCTTTGGCATTCTGTCAGGTGTTTTTGTCCTTTTTGTGATGATTTTGCCGACCGTAACTTTTATGACAGTTGACAGCCTTAAAGCTGTTCCCAGACATTATAAAGAAGCCAGTCTTGCTATGGGGGCTACACGCTGGCAAACAATCTGGCGGGTTATTTTAAATGCAGCCAGACCCGGCATTTTTACAGCTGTTGTTTTCGGTATGGCCCGTGCTTTTGGTGAGGCTTTAGCGATTCAAATGGTTGTTGGTAACTCTGCTGTTATGCCGACTTCGCTTGTCACTCCGGCAGCAACCCTGACTTCAGTCCTGACTATGGGGATTGGGAATACTGTTATGGGGACCGTTGAAAATAATGTTCTGTGGTCACTGGCTTTAGTATTGCTGCTGATGAGTCTGGCTTTTAATACTTTGATTAAAATGATTACAAGGGAAGGTAAGAAAAACTATGCACGCTAAAAAAATCGACAAATTAGCTACAGGGGTTCTCTATACAATCGCTGCTATTATTGTTATTATCCTTACTTCCTTATTGCTTTATATTCTTGTTCGGGGCTTACCCAATGTCAACTGGCAGTTTTTAACAGGCCGTTCCTCTTCTTATGAAGCCGGCGGCGGCATTGGCATTCAGCTCTATAATTCTTTCTTTCTGCTGGTGGTGACACTTATCATCTCAGTGCCGCTGTCGATGGGAGCCGGGATTTATTTGGCAGAGTACGCTAAAAAAGGACCGGTAATAAATTTTATCAGGACTTGTATTGAGATACTATCTTCACTGCCTTCGGTTGTTGTCGGGCTTTTCGGCTATCTGATTTTTGTCGTTCAATTTGGTTATGGTTTTTCAATTATTTCCGGAGCTCTCGCTTTAACTGTTTTTAATCTTCCGATGATGACACGAAATGTTGAAGACAGCCTGCGGACTGTGCACCACACTCAGCGGGAAGCCGGTCTTGCTTTAGGAATTTCGCGGTGGGAGACCGTGCTTCATGTGGTTGTGCCAGAAGCACTTCCGGGAATTGTTACAGGAATTGTCCTTGCTTCAGGCCGTATTTTCGGTGAGGCTGCTGCGCTGATTTACACTGCCGGTCAGTCTGCACCTGCTTTGGACTGGTCTAATTGGAATCCCCTCAGTATCACCAGTCCGATTTCCATTTTCCGCCAGTCAGAGACCTTGGCTGTCCATATTTGGAAGGTCAACAGTGAGGGGACGATTCCTGATGCTACTCAGGTCTCAGAAGGTAGCGCCGCAGTTTTGCTGGTCTTTATTTTACTTTTCAATCTCTCGGCCCGATTCATCGGCAGAAAGCTTCATGAAAAGTTAACCTCAGCTTCTTAATTAGAGTTCATTTCGGAAAGAACTGAACATTCCCTGAAATCCTAATGAAAACGATACCTGTCAGCGTGATGCAAGTATATAGCTAAACAATCCTAGTCGTCTTGGCAGGGGTGCGTCTGCTAAATCATAGATTTCGGACTTACCGCCAGCCGTAGCCGTCTGAAAGTTTTGTCGTCTTAACAGCCGACCGCACCTTTCTAGTCGTCCTGGCAGGGGTGCGTCTGCTAAATCATAGATTTCGGACTTACCGCCAGCCGTAGCCGTCTGAAAGTTTTGTCGTCTTAACAGCCGACCGCACCTTTCTAGTCGTCCTGGCAGGGGTGCGTCTGCTAAATCATAGATTTCGGACTTACCGCCATTTTCCTATGGATTTTTAAATGGGCTTTGTATCTTGCTGAATTGGACACGCCCTGAAAAGCTCAGAAAAAGGATCTCCCAGCCTTGTGTTTCGAAGCCGATACATCGGACTAGGCCCCTATTTTCAGATGCATTCTTAACGGGCTTTATATCTTGCTTTAAGGAGAAAAGCAGTGACTGAATATAATTGGAATGAAAAGCACATTATCACTTTTTCTCAGGATAAAATTGCTTTAGAAACAAAAAATCTGCATGTTTACTACGGTAATAATGAGTCGATTAAAGGTATAGACATGCAATTTGAAAAAAATAAAATTACAGCTCTCATCGGACCTTCAGGTTCAGGGAAATCAACCTATCTGCGCAGTCTTAACCGCATGAATGATACGATCGATATTGCTCGGGTGACAGGTGAGGTACTTTATGAAGGGATTGATGTCAACCGGCCTGAAATCAATGTTTACGAGATGCGCAAGCATATCGGTATGGTCTTTCAGCGTCCCAATCCTTTTGCCAAATCAGTCTATAAAAATATCACGTTTGCGCATGAACGTGCTGGCGTTAAAGATAAACATGTTTTAGACGAAATTGTTGAAACGTCATTAAAGCAGGCAGCGCTTTGGGATCAGGTTAAGGATGATTTACATAAATCGGCCCTGATGCTTTCTGGCGGTCAACAGCAGCGCCTCTGCATTGCCCGTGCTATTTCTGTTAAACCTGATATTCTTCTTATGGACGAGCCGGCTTCAGCTCTGGATCCTATTGCTACTGTGCAGCTGGAAGAAACAATGTTTGAACTGAGGAAAGACTATACCATCATCATTGTGACGCATAATATGCAGCAAGCAGCCCGTGCCAGTGATTATACAGCCTTCTTTTATCTGGGAGACTTAATTGAATACGACAAAACCAATGATGTCTTCCAAAATGCTAAATTACGTTCTACCAGCGATTATGTTTCCGGACACTTTGGATAGAAAGGTAAGAAATGACAGAACCAATTTTAAAAATCAATGATTTGTCTGTTTATTATAATGAAAAAAAGGCTTTAAAAAACGTTTCGCTGGATTTCTATCCTAATGAAATTACTTCTCTCATAGGGCCTTCAGGTTCAGGAAAATCAACTCTTTTACGCGCAATTAACAGAATGGGCGATCTCAATCCTGAGGTCACCCTGACAGGGTCAATCGAATATAACGGCCACAATATTTACAGTCCGAGAACAGATACTGTAGAGCTGCGCAAAGAAATCGGCATGGTCTTTCAGCAGCCAAATCCCTTCCCTATGACCATCTATGAAAATGTTGTTTACGGTTTGCGGTTAAAAGGTGTAAAAAATAAGCAGACATTGGATGAAGCTGTTGAGAGCTCTCTGCAAGGTGCTTCAATATGGGACGAGGTAAAAGACAGGCTTCATGATTCAGCTCTGAGCTTATCAGGAGGCCAGCAGCAGCGGGTCTGTATCGCCAGAGTTTTAGCGACCAGTGCAAAGGTTATCCTTATGGATGAGCCGACATCGGCTCTGGATCCGATTTCGGCGGGAAAGATAGAGGATACGCTTTACGGCCTTAAGGATAAATATACAATGATTGTTGTTACCCGTTCCATGCAGCAGGCTTCACGCATTTCTAACCGTACCGGATTTTTCCTTTCGGGCGATTTAATCGAATACGGTGACACTAAGGAAATGTTCCTGAATCCGCAAAAACAGGAAACAGAAGACTATATTACAGGAAAATTTGGATAGGAGAAGTTAATGTTAAGAACAAAGTTTGATGAAGAACTGGAAAAACTGCACAATCAATTTTATTCCATGGGGATAGAGGTTTCCGGACAGATTAATAAAACTGTCCGGGCTTTTGTCAGCCATGATCGTGAATTGGCTAAAGAGATTATCGAAGAAGATGATATTATTAATGAACTGGAGACAAAACTAGAAAGAAAATCACTGGAAATTATTGCCTTGCAGCAGCCGGTTTCCCATGATTTGAGAACAGTTATCACTGTTTTAAAAGCCTCCAGTGATATTGAGCGTATGGGAGACCATGCTTCCTCTATTGCTAAAGCAACCATCCGGATGAAGGGTGAGGAAAGAATCACGGTTGTTGAAGAGAAAATCAATGAGATGGGCAAAGCTGTTAAACGCATGGTAGAAGAAGCTTTGAACGCTTATATTCAAGGTGATGACAAAAAGGCTTATGAAATCGCTGCTTCCGATGAAATTATTGACAATCATTTTATTGATATCCAAAATTTAGCGGTGGAAGAAATCCGCAAATCGCCCGATGTTGTGTTTGCCGGCAAAGAATATTTTCAGGTTTTGATGTATCTGGAACGTATTGGTGATTATGCCCGCAATATCTGTGAATGGATTGTTTATCTGAAAACCGGCAAAATCGTTGAATTATGATAAAATAGAAGGACAGTTTAATATAGAAATAGAGTAGATTTATGGAAACAGTAGAACACTTTGTTGAAAAGTTTATCCCTGAAAATTATAATATTTTTCTAGATATTAGCCGCAAAGAAAGAATTTTCTCAGGAAATGTTGCTATCAGCGGAGAAGCCTTAGATAACACGATCTCTTTTCACCAAAAGGATTTGGCAATTACAGCTATTCTGCTTGATAATGCGCCCTTGGTATTTGAAATGGATCAGGCAAACGAAGCGGTGCATGTTCAGCTTCCGGAAACCGGCAGTATGACCTTGGTACTTGAGTTTTCGGGCCGGATCACAGACAATATGACTGGTATGTACCCGTCTTATTATACCATTGACGGTCTTCAAAAAGAGATTATCTCTACCCAGTTTGAAAGCCATTTTGCCCGTGAGGTTTTTCCGAGCATTGATGAACCGGAAGCAAAAGCAACTTTTAATCTGAGTCTCAAGTTTGATCAGGAAGCAGGAGAAGTGGCGATTGCCAACATGCCGGAAATCAATGTTGATCTTCGACAGGAAACGGGTTTGTGGACTTTTGAGACAACCCCTCGAATGTCCTCCTATTTATTAGCTTTTGCTCTGGGGGATTTGCAGAGAGCTACAGCTAAAACGCAAAGAGGGACAGAAGTTGGAGTCTTTGCTACAAAAGTGCATTCGGCTCAATCCTTGACTTTTGCTCTTGATTTTGCCGTTCGGCTTATTGAGTTTTACGAAGATTACTACGGTATATCTTATCCTCTGCCGCAGTCCTATCACCTTGCCTTGCCTGATTTCTCGGCCGGTGCTATGGAAAACTGGGGCTTGGTGACTTATCGTGAAATTTACCTTTTAGTTGATGAGAATTCAACTGTTAAAAGCCGGCAGAATGTTGCCTTAGTCATTGCTCATGAGCTGGCTCATCAATGGTTTGGCAATCTTGTTACAATGAAGTGGTGGGATGACTTATGGCTTAACGAAAGTTTTGCCAACATGATGGAATACGTCGCTATTGACGCTCTTGAACCCACTTGGAATATTTTTGAAGATTTTCAAACAACAGGTGTGCCGCTTGCTTTAAAACGCGATGCCACAGATGGTGTTCAGTCTGTCCATGTTGAAGTTCATCATCCGGACGAGATTAACACGCTCTTTGATCCTGCTATTGTTTATGCCAAAGGAAGCCGTCTGATGCACATGCTTCGGCGCTGGCTGGGAGATGAGCAGTTTGCGGCTGGACTGAACAGCTATTTTGACAGACATCAGTACAGCAATACAGTCGGACGCGATTTATGGGAAGCTCTGGCAGAAACATCAGGCAGAGATGTTGCCGGTTTTATGGATGCTTGGCTGGAGCAGCCTGGCTACCCGTTACTTACTGCTGAGGTGATTGATGACAGTCTGGTTCTTTCACAAAAGCAATTTTTTATCGGCCAACATCAGGACAAAGGTCGTATTTGGCCGATACCGCTCAACAGCAATTGGCAAGGGCTGCCCGATACCTTAACCGAAGAAAGAATTGAAATTCCTCATTTTAAAGCTTTAGCAGCACAAAACGAGGGGGCTTTGCGATTTAATACAGGAAATACAGCCCATTACCTGACGAATTACAAGGGAGGGCTGCTTACAGATCTTGTAGAGCAATTAACTACATTAGAAACCCACACTAAGCTGCAGCTCATTCAGGAAAGACGGCTTCTGGCAGAAAGCGGTGAGGTATCTTATGCTGAGCTTATCCCGCTTTTGACTCAGCTAACTGACGAAAGATCCTATCTTGTTGCTTCTGCAATTGATCAGGTGCTGTCTGGATTAGAGCAGTTTATTGATGAAGGCAGCCAGACTGAAAATGATTTTAAGACCTTGATTGAAAAAATTGCCTGGCAGAATTATGTCCGTCTCGGTTTTGAACCAAAAGAAACAGATACTGACGAAGATGAGCTGGTACGCCAGCTGACAGTCTCACAGATTCTTCGCGCTGATAATCCTGATGCTGTCGCTAAGGCTAAGGATATCTTTGCCGCTCATAGCGATAAACTTGAAACCATTCCGGCTTCCATTCGTTTATCCGTTTTGATCAATCAGATGAAGACGGCCGAAACACAGGATTTGGCAGACAGCTATCTGCAAGCCTATAGACAGACTAATGATGGTCATTTCAAGCATCAGCTGGCAGTTGCGCTCTCTTATACAAAATCGCAGGCAACTGTTGAGAGAATTTTATCTGAATTAAAGAATAAAAATCTTGTAAAACCCCAGGACTTGGCCATAAGCTGGTATAATCCTTTCCTGAATAAAGACTATACGCAAGAACCATTTTGGGTATGGGCCAGAGAAAACTGGGATTGGATTAAGATGGCTCTGGGTGGTGATATGAGCTTTGATAAGTTTGTTATCTATCCGGCCAACCACTTTAAAACACAGGAACGTTTGGAAGAATACCGCAGTTTCTTTGAACCGCAGCTGGGGGATTTGTCCATCAGCCGCAATATCAGCCTGGGAATTAAAGAAATCTCCGCACGGATAGCCTTGATTGAAAAGGAAAGGTTTGCAGTCGAACAAGCTATTCAGGAAACGCATTGAGCTTTTTCTTTCAGAATCCTAAGTATTAGTCATTTTCTATTGAAGCGGTCTCTTTACATTTAAAAAAACTGACAGTCTTTTTGCCGCAGTTATCAGGCGGAGGGCTGTCTTATTTTTTAGAAACGGTTAAGCTTAAAATGATAGACTTGACCTAACCCTTAATAGAAACGATAAGTAAGGAATGCTCTATTACAGGTAAACACTCAAACTGGATATGGACGAAAAGGTGTTTAGGGTGTTATAATGAGAATGCAAAAAGGAGTAGAATGATGATTAAGATATTGCTTGTTGAAGATGATTTGGGCCTGTCTAATTCAGTGTTTGATTTTTTAGACGATTTTGCTGATGTTATGCAGGTTTTTGATGGTGAAGAAGGGATCTATGAAGCTGAGAGCGGGGTTTATGATCTTATTTTATTAGATTTGATGCTGCCGGAAAAAAACGGTTTTCAAGTTTTAAAAGAGCTGCGGGAAAAAGGAGTAGCAACACCGGTTCTTATTATGACTGCTAAAGAGGGGCTTGATGACAAGGGACATGGTTTTGAACTAGGTGCAGATGACTATCTGACAAAACCTTTTTACCTTGAAGAGCTAAAAATGCGCATCCAGGCTTTATTAAAACGTTCCGGGAAGTTCAATGAAAAGGTCCTTTCCTATGCTGAACTGTCAGTTGATACCTCAACTAACACCACTCTAGTCAAGGGAGAAGAGGTTGAACTGCTGGGCAAGGAGTTTGATTTATTGGTCTATTTTTTGCAGAATAAGAATGTTATTCTGCCGAAGTCACAGATTTTTGACCGAATTTGGGGATTTGACAGTGATACAACGATTTCAGTTGTAGAGGTGTATGTTTCAAAAATCCGTAAAAAGTTAAAGGGAACAACTTTTGCTAAAAATCTACAAACATTGCGCAGTGTGGGGTATATACTGAAAAATGCTGAGTAAATTAAGAAGGAAAGTAAGGTCCGGGGATTTTTCTTTCTTTATTCATTTCTTTTCTGTATTTACAGGGATCTTTCTGGTAATGACTGTTATCATCTTACAGGTTATGCGTGTGGGCGTTTATTCTTCTGTGGACAGCAATTTGCAGGGCGCAGTGGCTAATGCAGATGCCTATGTGTCGATGACGATGTCACGGACCCTCTTAGACGAACTGGAGGAGGCTTTTGCGGATGATTCCCCTTCCTCAGAAAATCCTTCTTCGGAGAAAAACAGCAGCAAGAGCGATTTTAAACTGAAACCTGGAACGGAAATGGCTGCCAATACAAGCTATATTGTTTATGACAGTGACGGTTCTATTTTAAACAACCTCAATACATTTTCCGGCCTGCAGACTTTAAAACTCGACAGCGATAAGCTGGGGCAGGTGAAAGAGGTAGCAATTGAAAATTATTCTGGACATAATGAAAAATACCATCTTATCACAGTAGCTGTATCCAGCATAGACTATCCTGAAGCAGCTTATCTTACAATAGCCATTAATACGACGCAGCTGGGAGATGCCAACTCACGCTATATCAAAATTATTGTTGTTGTCATGGTCATTTTTTGGATTATTTCTGTTTTAGCCAGTGTGTATCTGGCTAAATGGAGCCGCAAGCCGATTTTAGAAAATTATGAGAAGCAAAAAGCTTTTGTTGAAAACGCCAGCCATGAACTGCGAACCCCGCTTGCTGTCCTGCAGAACCGTTTAGAAAGTTTGTTTAGGAAACCTGAATCGACCATTCTTGAAAACAGTGAGAACATCGCTTCAAGCCTTGACGAAGTTCGCAGCATGCGGCTTTTAACGACTAATCTCCTGAATTTAGCACGCAGAGATGATGGGCTGACTCCTGAAATTCAAGAATTAGCCCCTGCTTTTTTCGATGATCTTTTTGATAATTACAGTTTAATCGCTGAGGAAAATCAAAAAGACTTTACCGGTATCAATGAATTAACCAAGGCAGTAAAATCAGATAAACCTCTTTTGAGGCAGCTTCTGACCATTTTATTTGATAATGCAATTAAGTATACTGGTCAAGACGGCAAAATTGTTCTTACCGTAAAACAGAGCCCTGATAAGCACTTGCTGATTCAGATTGCTGATAACGGTCCGGGAATTAGTGATGACGATAAAACGAAAATTTTCGACCGGTTTTACCGTGTAGATAAGGCAAGAACACGGCAAAGCGGCGGTTTTGGCCTGGGGCTCTCTTTAGCTAAACAGATTGTTGATGCACTTAAAGGGACAATTACAGTAAAAGACAATCCGCCGCAGGGTACTGTTTTTGAAGTCAAATTATAAAAAACGACAGAAATTTAAATTTCTGTCGTTTTTTAGTCTTTATTTATCCCTTAATTAGCCAGTCTGCGGGCAAGACGTGCTTTATCACGGCTGGCTTTATTTTTATGAATCAAGCCCTTTGACTTAGCTTTATCAATGCTTGAAGAAGCCGCACGATAAAGTTCTTCAGTCGGATTAGCTTCAAACGCTTTGATGGCTGTACGCATTGCTGATTTTTGAGCAGTATTTCTCTTATTTTGCTTGACGTTCAGCTCAGCACGTTTGATAGCTGATTTGATATTTGCCAATGGTTTCACCTCCAAATTAATCTAACTACATTATTATATAGAATTTCCTCTTATTTGGCAAGTTTAAATCCCTTAAAAGATTATAGTTGTCTTTAAAACACCATGGTTTTGGAACAGCTGATCGGCTGCATCTTTATTTTTTGAGATAAATTTCATCAATCATATGATCTGCTGCTTTATGTAAGATCAATTCCGCACGATTACGGGTGGGTTCGATATATTTTTCTAAATTGACCAAATTAACTGTTTGCCAGATATTATGAGCAAACTGCATCGCTTTTTCATAAGGCATAAGCGTAAAACGATGGTAGTAATTGCCTTTATCGCTTTTTGCCAGTTCTAAAAGACTGGCAAAACGTTCTAAGTACCATTTTTCAATATTAGTATTCTCAGCATCAATATAGATTGAAAAGTCAAAATAATCGCTCATGTAAAGCCGATTATTCTGCTGATTCTGAAAAACATTGATTCCTTCAAGAATAAGAAAATCCGGGCGCTGAATAGTTTGTTTTTTATTTGGTATGATGTCATAGATTTCGTGAGAGTAAACAGGAATCTGCGCTTCAGACCTATTCTTGATAGTATCTAGAAAATTCAGGAGCGATTCCATATCGTAGGACTCTGGAAACCCCTTGCGGTTTAAAAGATTGTGTTCAGTTAAGACGGCATTGGGATACAAAAAACCATCAGTCGTTACCATTTCGACTTTGCTCGTTTTAAAAGTTCTGGAAAGAAGAAGCTGCAGCAAGCGGCTGGTTGTCGACTTCCCAACAGCTACAGAACCGGATATCCCAATAATAAAGGGAGTGTGGCTGAGATCTTTTTTTAAAAAAATACTCTTAGAAAAAGAAAGATTGTCCTGAGCCCGTTTGTAAATTTGAATCAAACTGATTAAGGGCAGGTAGACCTCTATAACATCCTGCATGCTGATATGGTCGTTTAAGCTTTTGATGGCTTCCAGTTCTGCTGCAGTAAGCAGAGGTTTTGTTTTTTGATGCAGTTCCTGCCAGGATTGGCGAGAAATTTTTTCAAAATTGATAAACTCCCTAGTCATAATTAGCTCCTCATCTACTTACAAGCCTTATTATAGCATTTTTAATTACTAATTGAAAACAGTTTCAAAGTATGCTAAAATAAGAAAGAATTATAGTAAAAAAATAAAGGCGCAGATGTCATCATGTATTATGCTGAAAAACCGACTAGTAGCCATGATATTCATGAACTGAAAGTCGAATTGCTGGGAGAGGCTTTCGATTTTTTATCGGATGCTGGTGTATTTTCTAAAAAAAGGATTGATTATGGCAGCCAAGTCCTTTTAAATGCTTTAACTCTAAAAAGCGGAAAAACCCTTTTAGATATTGGCTGCGGCTACGGTCCTTTGGGTCTTACTTTAGCAAAAGTTCAGGGTGTAAAGGTGACAATGGTTGATATTAATCTTCGTGCCCTTGCTTTAGCACAGAAAAACGCTGATAGAAACAATATTAAAGCTGATATTTTCCAATCTGATCTTTATGAAAATGTCGAATCATCTTTTGATTATATTATCAGCAATCCGCCGATTCGGGCTGGGAAAAAGACTGTCCACCGAATTATTGAAGAAGGGCTCAACCATCTAAACAGCGGCGGTTTTTTGACCCTGGTGATTCAAAAAAAACAAGGAGCTCCCAGTGCCAAAGCAAAAATGGAAGCTGTCTTTGGCAACTGTGAGATTTTAAAAAGAGATAAAGGATATTATATTTTACAAAGTGAGAAGATATGAGGGCAGTTGATTTAATTCAAAAAAAGCGTGATGGCAAAAGGCTGACAAAAGAGGAAATAAATTGGCTGATTTCTGCTTATGCTGCAGGCACTGTTCCGGATTATCAGATGTCTGCCTTTGCGATGGCTGTTTATTTCCGAGGGATGACCATGCAGGAAACCCGTGATCTGACCTTTGCTATGGTTGAAACGGGGGAGCATGTTGACTTATCAGCGATTGCAGGAATCAAAACAGATAAGCATTCAACAGGAGGGGTCGGTGATAAGGTAACGCTTATTCTGGCTCCGCTTGTGGCCAGCTTTGGTGTTCCGGTTGCTAAAATGAGCGGCCGAGGCTTAGGGCATACAGGCGGTACTTTGGATAAACTGGAATCGGTAAAAGGCTATCGCGTCGAATTATCTCAAAATGAGTTTATCAAACAGGTACAAGATATTGGTTTAGCTGTTATCGGACAGTCTGATAAGCTGGTCAAAGCAGATAAAATGCTCTATGCGCTGCGTGATGTTACAGCTACAGTAGATACTATTCCGCTTATTGCCAGTTCTGTAATGAGCAAAAAAATTGCTGCCGGTGCTGACAGTATTCTTCTTGATGTGACTGTCGGAGAAGGGGCTTTTATGAAAACTGTTGCTGAGGCAGAAAAATTAGCAGAAACGATGGTAGAGCTGGGTGAAGAAGTCGGCCGAAAAACTGTAGCTGTGATTACAGATATGAGCCAGCCCTTAGGTCAGGCAGTCGGCAATCGTTTAGAAGTTTTAGAAGCCTTGCAGATTATGCAGGGGCAAGGACGGGAGGATATCAGCCGTTTTATCTGCAGTCTGGCCCAGATTATGCTCAGTCTTGCCGGAGTTGAGAAGCCGCTTGCTGCTATTTTGCAACATCTTACTGACGGCAGCGCCTTGAAAAAATTTGAAGAGATGGTTGCAGCACAGGGAGGCAATCTTGAAGATCTTTACCGGCCTTCATCTGCCCGAGTGGTAACTGAGGTTTTTGCATCAGAATCAGGTTACATTTCAGATCTGCCTGCTTTGGACTTTGCCTTGTTTGCTATGAAATTGGGAGCAGGCCGTGCTGTCAAAACTGATCGACTGGACTATGAAACAGGACTTGTTTTCGATAAAAAAGTCGGTGATGCTGTGCAGAAGGGCGAGCGCCTTGCGCGTATTTATTCGCAAGAAAAATTAGGGGAAAACCAGCTTACAGAATTCAAAAAAAATGTTAAAATAATGAGAGTACAAAGGATTCCCAAGGAAATTATTAAAATTATTTCTTAGAGAGGATTATGATGGAACTTAATAAATATATCGATCATACTTTGCTGAAAGCAGAAAGCACTCAAGAACAGATAGAACAGCTTCTCAGCGAAGCGAAACACTATCATTTTGCCAGTGTCTGTGTCAATCCTGTCTGGGTTCGTTTGGCTGCAGATTATTTAAAAGATTCCGATGTCAATGTTTGTACGGTAGTTGGTTTTCCGCTTGGAGCAAACACTACAGCTGTTAAGGCGTTTGAGGCTAAGGAAGCTGTATCAGCGGGGGCCGATGAGATTGATATGGTCATTAATATCGGACTGCTAAAATCAGGGCATTTTGAGGCTGTCAGCAAAGACATAGCAGAAGTGGTAGCGGCCAGCAGCGGAAAATTGGTGAAAGTCATCATTGAAACCTGTCTGCTGACTGATGCGGAAAAAGTGAAAGCCTGCCAGCTGGCCTTGGAGGCTGGAGCTGATTTTGTCAAAACATCTACAGGCTTTTCAACTGGCGGAGCGACAGTTGCGGATGTTGCTCTGATGAGACAGACCGTCGGTGATAAAGCCGGTGTTAAAGCTGCTGGCGGAGCCAGATCCTATACGGATGCCAGGGCTTTCATTGAAGCCGGTGCAACACGGATAGGGACCTCTGCCGGAGTGGCTATTTTAGAAGGAGAAACAGCAGATGACGGATACTGATGCGCTTATTGCGCAGGCTATTGCAGCCAGCGAAAAAGCCTATGTGCCCTATTCGCATTTTCCCGTAGGTGCAGCAGTAAGGACAAAAAATGGCCGGATATTCACTGGCTGTAATATTGAAAATGCAAGCTTCGGCTTAACTGTTTGCGGTGAAAGAACAGCCATCTTTAAAGCCGTATCTGCGGGCTGCACTGAGCTGACAGAGATTGCTGTCTATGGAAAAACAGTCAAGCCTGTTTCACCCTGCGGGGCCTGCCGCCAGGTAATGGCAGAGTTTTTTCAACCATCTTCAAAGGTCACTTTGATCGCCCAAGATGGTCTGACGGTCGAGATGACGGTCGAGGAGTTACTTCCGTATTCTTTTACAGATCTGATTTGATCTGTTTTGTCTGTTAAGTTTTTCGACTTAACCATCACATGAGCAACACTGTTGCTTAAACGTTTTTAGGAGGGTTCATTTCTATGAACAAAAAAATTGTTGGACTTGGTCTGATAGCAGTTGCTTCGTTAGCGCTTGCCGCTTGTCAGCGCAGCTCATCGAATTCATCATCTGATAACGATACGAAAGTGGCTATCGTTACTGATACCGGCGGTGTAGATGATAAATCATTTAACCAGTCGGCTTGGGAAGGCCTTCAGGAATGGGGTAAGGAAAATAAACTAGAAAAAGACAGCAGTTATACCTACTTCCAATCTGACAGTGAAGCTGATTACGCGACCAATTTAGATTCGGCTGTTTCTAACGGTTATAATCTTATTTTTGGTATCGGCTATAAACTTCATTCTGCTGTTGAAAAGGCTGCGCAGGAAAATGAAGATGTCAACTATGTCATCATTGATGATACAATTACTGATCAGGACAATGTGACCAGTGTTCTCTTCGCAGATAACGAAGGGGCCTATTTAGCCGGAATTGCAGCGGCTATGCAGTCCAAAACTGGTAAGGTTGGTTTTATCGGTGGTGTTGAATCCGATACGATTACTCGTTTTGAAACCGGATTTAAAGAAGGCGTCGCTTCTGTTGATGATTCGATTGAAGTTCAGGTTAAATATGTCGGTTCGTATTCAGATTCTGCCAATGCTAAAACAATCGCAGCAACGATGTATACAAACGGCGCGGATGTCATCTATCATGCAGCTGGGGGAGCCGGGACAGGTGTCTTCTCAGAGGCTAAAGAAATCAATGAAAAATTAGCAGCAGACAGCGATGAAAAAGTTTGGGTCATCGGTGTTGACCGCGATCAAAGCAGCGAAGGGAAGTACACATCTTCTGATAATCAAGAGTCTAACTTTATTTTAACATCAACAATTAAAGAAGTTGGCACAGTCGTTAAAAATATCTCAAACGAGCAGCTTAAGGGAGAAAAGTTTGAGGGTGGCAAAATTACAACCTACGGCCTTTCAGACGGCGGTGTCGACATTGTCACAGATAATCTCTCAGATAATATCAAATCAGCTGTTGAAGAAGCTAAGCAGCAAATTATTGACGGAAAAATTACAGTTGCTGATGGCGTAGATAACTAATCCAAGGGTTATCTGTTAAGAAAGGCGGCCCTAAGCGGCCGCTTTTTTCAGGGCTAAAACGACTGTGTACTTTAGCAATTGCTGCCAAATGACGCTATTAAAAACAGGAAAGAGGAGTATACATGGCAAGTGAAAATGTCATTGAAATGCGGAATATCACTAAGCAATTTGGGGATTTTCTAGCAAATGACCATGTTAACTTAGATGTGAAGCGTGGAGAAATTCATGCCCTTCTTGGTGAAAACGGCGCTGGAAAATCGACACTCATGAACATGCTGGCCGGCTTGTTAGAACCGACAATGGGGGAAATTTTTGTCAATGGTCAGTCGGTTCATCTGGATTCTCCTGCAAAAGCCGATAAAATGGGAATAGGCATGGTCCATCAGCATTTTATGCTGGTAGAGGCTTTTACAGTTGCAGAAAATATCATTTTAGGCAATGAGGTGACTAAAGGCGGCGGTGTGCTGGATTTGAAAAAAGCAGCAAAAGAAATTCAGGACTTATCTGAACGGTACGGCTTAAGTGTTGATCCTTACGCGAAAGTTGCTGACATTACCGTTGGAGCTCAGCAGCGTGTTGAAATTCTCAAAACGCTTTATCGTGGTGCAGATATCCTTATTTTTGATGAGCCGACAGCTGTCTTAACTCCTGCAGAAATTGCGGAGCTTCTGGATATTATGAGGCATCTGGTCCAAGAAGGAAAATCAATTATCCTGATAACTCACAAGCTGGAAGAAATCAGAGCAGTCGCTGACCGGGTAACGGTTATCCGCCGCGGAAAAACGATTGATACTGTTTCAATTGCTGGAACAAGCAGTCAAGATTTAGCAGAAATGATGGTTGGGCGGGCTGTCTCTTTTAAGACCGAAAAAGAAGCAGCCCATCCTCAAGGAACAGTTTTAGATATTCAAAATCTCTTTGTCAATGAAAATCGTGGTATCCCGGCAGTTAAGGGACTGTCCCTCACTGTCCGATCCGGTGAGATTGTGGGCATTGCAGGGATTGACGGCAATGGACAAAGTGAGCTGATTCAGGCTATTGCCGGTTTACGTAAAGTCAAGTCCGGTTCTGTCAAGATTAAAGGAATGGAAACAACTCATCTTGCCCCGCGCAAAATTACGGAGATGCAGGTTGGGCATATTCCGGAAGACCGGCATCGGGACGGCATGATTTTGGAGATGACGCTGGCGGAAAATATGGCACTTCAGACTTATTATAAAGCGCCCTTCAGCAGGCATAGTGTTTTAAACTACAGCAAAATCAACGAACACACTCGAGAATTAATGGCTGAATTTGATGTTCGAACAACCAGCGAGCTGGTTACTGCCGGCTCACTGTCGGGAGGCAATCAGCAAAAAGCTGTTATCGCCCGTGAAATAGACCGTAATCCAGACTTGCTGCTGGTCAGTCAGCCGACACGCGGTTTGGATGTTGGTGCTATTGAGTATATCCGCAAACGCCTGGTAGCTGAGCGGGATAAAGGCAAAGCGGTGCTGGTAGTGAGCTTTGAGCTGGACGAAATTTTAGATATTTCAGATCGGATAGCCGTCATTCATGACGGAGTGATCCAAGGGATTTTGGATCCTGCAAAAACAGATAAACAAGAGCTAGGTATCTTAATGGCCGGCGGGAAATTAGACAAGGAGGCCGCGAATGTCTAAAAATATGCAGAACTGGGCTGTCCCTTTGCTGGCAGTTCTTTTAGGAATGCTGCTGGGAGCAGTCATTATGCTCATCTTTGGTTACAATCCTATCTGGGGCTATAATGACCTTCTCTATACTGCCTTTGGTTCCCTGAAAAATTGGGGGGAAATCTTCCGGGCTATGGGACCCTTAATTTTAATTGCTCTTGGTTTTTCTGTTGCGTCCAAGGCAGGATTTTTCAATGTCGGTTTACCAGGTCAGGCTTTGATTGGCTGGGTTATGGCTGTCTGGTTTGCCCTGTCTTTTCCTGATTTGCCAAAAGTCATTTCGGTTACTTGTACTGTCATTATCGGTCTCCTAGCGGGCGGAATCGCAGGTGCTGTTCCGGGGATTCTGAGAGCTTATCTAGGGACCAGTGAGGTTATTGTAACCATTATGATGAACTATATTATCCTCTATTCAACTGATGCCTTGGTCAGAGGCGGGATTTCTGACTCCGTCATGAGAACTTCTGATGCCAGCAATAAAGTCTCAGCCAGTGCATCATACCAGACACAATGGCTGTCTGATCTGACTAATCATTCACGGATGAACATTGGGATTTTCTTTGCACTTGCTGCTGTTGTGCTGGTTTGGTTTATGATGAAGAAAACAACAATGGGGTATGAAATCACAGCAGTTGGGCTGAATCCGCATGCATCTGAATATGCGGGCATGTCTTCTAAACGGGTTATTGTTATTTCAATGATTATCTCAGGTGCCTTGGCTGGATTAGGAGGAACAGTAGAGGGTCTGGGAACTTTTGAAAATGTGTATGTACAAAGCAGTTCTTTAAGTATCGGCTGGGACGGCATGGCAGTAGCTTTGCTGGCAGCCAACAGTGCGCTCGGAATTCCTTTTGCAGCCTTTCTTTATGCTGTCCTTGCCATCGGCAAAACCGGTATGCTGGGAATTCCTTCAGAAATTATTGATGTTGTTTCTGCCTTCATCATCTTCTTTGTCGGTGCCAACTATATGATCCGGCGTTACCTAAAACCGAGTAAAAAAAGCGCAATAAAAGGAGGAAAATAAGATGAATCTAGTAACTGTTTTAACCTTATTAGTGTCCTCCATGCTGATCTATGCAGCACCGCTGATTTTTACCAGTATCGGCGGAACATTCTCAGAGCGTTCCGGTACGGTAAATGTCGGACTCGAAGGTATCATGGTGATGGGTGCTTTTTCAGGAGTTGTCTTTAATTTGCATTTTGCCTCTCTTTTTGGCCCTTTCACACCTTGGGTAGCTGCTCTTGCTGCTGGCTTAATAGGGGTGCTTTATTCGCTCCTGCATGCTTTAGCAACGGTTAATTTTAGGGCCAACCATGTCGTTTCCGGAACTGTTTTGAATCTTATTGCACCTTCTTTAGCTGTTTTTCTCTGCCGCGTTATGTACGATGGCAAAGGGCAGACAGATACCATCTCCAAGTCATTTGGGCGCTTTTCTTTCCCAATTTTAAAAGATATTCCTGTTATTGGCCGGATTTTCTTTAATAATACTTCTTTAGCCGGCTATGTCGCTATTTTAGTCGCTTTTATTTCTTGGTTTGTTATTTTTAAAACGCGTTTTGGTCTTCGCCTCCGCTCTGTCGGAGAGCACCCGCAGGCAGCAGATACACTGGGGATCAATGTTTATCTTTTCCGCTACGCCGGTATCATGATTTCAGGATTTTTCGGCGGTATTGGCGGTGCTATCTATGCTCAGTCGATTTCCAATAATTTTTCGATAACCACAATTGCTGGACCGGGCTTTATTGCCTTGGCCGCCATGATTTTTGGACGTTGGAATCCCATCGGAGCCATGCTGTCCAGTCTATTCTTTGGCCTGTCTCAGTCATTAGCAATAGTGGGCAGTTCGATACCATTTTTATCATCGATTCCGTCAGTCTATTTGCAGATTGCTCCTTATGTCCTAACCATCCTCGTGCTAGCCGCCTTCTTTGGCCAAGCTGTCGCACCGAAAGCAGACGGTGTTAACTATATTAAGTCCAAATAAGGACAGCTAAAACAAACTTTAAGCATACTCCTCTTAAAAATGGACAGTGAAACTATGCATTGCTTCACTGGAAATAATAAGGGGAGTTTTTGGCTGTCTGACGGCTGCTAAACAACCGTTTTTCATGTCTGTAAAAGCTTGAGCATATTATTTGAAAGCGTTTTAAAGGTATGCTATAGTTATAAAGGGTTATCCCAAAATATTTTCGAAATGAGGATACTTAAAATGAGCAAAATTGTTGTTGTGGGCACAAACCACGCTGGCACAATGGCTATTAAGACCATGCTGAACAACTATGGAAATGACAATGAAATTGTGACTTTTGATCAGAATTCTAATATCTCTTTCTTAGGCTGCGGTATGGCACTTTGGATTGGTGAACAAATTGATGGGCCGGAAGGGCTTTTCTATTCAGATAAGGAACAGTTAGAAGCAATGGGAGCTAAAGTTTATATGAACTCTCCTGTTATTAGTATTGATTATGACAATAAGGAAGTTAAAGCACTGGTAGACGGCAAGGAGCATATTGAGTCATATGACAAGCTGATTTTGGCTACCGGCTCCCAGCCGATTATTCCTCCTGTCAAGGGAGTAGAAATCCAGGAAGGATCTCGCGAATTTAAAGCAACCTTAGAAAATCTGCAATTTGTAAAATTATATCAAAATGCAGAAGAAGTGATTGAAAAACTGCACAATCCTGAAATCAAACGTGTAGCTGTTGTCGGAGCCGGCTATATCGGTGTTGAACTGGCTGAAGCTTTCCAACGTAAAGGCAAGGACGTAGTCCTTGTTGATATAGCGGACACCTGTATGGGAGGCTATTACGACCGTGAATTTACGGATTTAATGAGCCGCAATCTGGAGGAACACGGAGTTAAGCTCGCTTTTGGTCAAGCAGTTCAAGCTGTTGAAGGTCAGGGAAAAGTTGAACGTCTGGTGACAGATAAGGAAACTTTTGATGTTGATATGGTATTGATGGCTGTCGGTTTTCGGCCAAACACGGCTCTTGGAGACGGGAAATTGGAAACCTTCCGCAATGGTGCTTGGGTAGTTAATAAAAAACAAGAAACCAGCATGAAAGATGTTTATGCGATTGGTGACTGTGCGACGGTCTATGATAATGCACGCAATGATACAAACTATATTGCTTTGGCTTCTAATGCCGTTCGAACAGGGATTGTGGCAGCTCACAATGCTTGCGGACGTGAGGTTGAAGGTCCCGGCGTTCAAGGATCAAATGGGATTTCTATTTACGGCCTTAACATGGTCTCAACCGGTCTGACATTGGAAAAAGCAAAACAAGCAGGATACGAAGCAGTAGAGACAAGCTTTAAAGATTTGCAAAAACCTGGTTTTATCAAGCACAACAATTATGAAGTGACTATTAAGATTGTTTATGACAAAAAAAGCCGTATAATTTTGGGCTGTCAAATGGTTTCTAAGGAGGACATTTCGATGGGCATTCATATGTTCTCCTTGGCGATTCAGGAGAAAGTGACAATTGATAAATTAGCTCTTCTGGATCTATTCTTCCTCCCTCATTTTAATCAGCCTTATAACTATATTACCATGGCGGCTCTCTCTGCCGAAGATTTAGCTCAGTAGATCTCATTTCTTTTGCAGGGCTTAAAGAGAAACACAAGCAGTAAAGTCAAGAAGCCAACTTTAGTTAGTATGCTCCATGATTTCTGAATGTTTGCGGATACTAGAGAGCTCAAAAAAGCCTGACCGAGGCAGTTTGAATGCCGGTCAGGCTTTTTGCTGATCTTATAAAAAGGGGGAAATCCCCTCTTTTTTTATTTAGGCTTAATTTTTAGCAGCAGACGCAAATTCTTCTTTAGCAAAAGCTTCGTCAATAATTTCTTTGAGCTGTTTAGCTGATGCCTGCATTTTTTGCAGTTCTGCATCGTTAAGCGGGATATTTACCGGACGGACAATACCATGTGCTCCGACAATTGCCGGCTGGCCGATAAAGACATCTTCAACTCCTTCATACTGACCGCTCTGGAAAACAGAGAGCGGCAGGACTGCACTTTCATCATCAAGGATAGCCTTTGTGATACGAGCCAGAGCAACTGCGATACCGTAGAAAGTAGCACCTTTTTTCTCAATAATGGAGTAAGCAGCATCACGGACAGAAATAAACAAATCTACAAGACCTTGTTCATCAATGTCGCGATTATCCTGCAGCCATTTCTCCAATTTAACGCCGGCAACATTGGCATGTGACCAAACGGCAAATTCGGAGTCCCCGTGTTCTCCCATGATATAAGCGTGAACTGAACGTGCATCGATACCAATTTTAACAGCCAGTGCCTGACGGTAGCGAGCAGTATCAAGCGAAGTTCCTGAACCGATAACACGCTCTTTAGGGAAACCTGAGAATTTCCATGTGGAGTAAGTCAAAATATCAACTGGGTTAGCAGCAACGAGGAAGATACCATTGAAGCCTGATTCTACAACCTGAGTAACAATGGATTTATTGATAGCAAGATTTTTGTCGACCAAATCAAGGCGTGTTTCACCCGGTTTTTGAGGGGCACCAGCAGTGATAACGACTAGGTCAGCATCAGCACAGTCAGAATACTGAGCAGCATAAATCTTTTTAGGGGAAGTGAAGGCGAGAGCATGGCTTAGGTCGAGTGCATCTCCCACTGCCTTTTCATAAAGCTGAGGGATTTCAATGATACCGAGCTCTTGAGCAATTCCTTGATTGACCAGAGTAAAGGCATAAGATGAACCTACAGCACCGTCACCGACAAGGATAACTTTTTTATGTTGTTTAGTTGCAGTCATTTCTAAACATCTCCTTAATTTTTTTAGACTTTTCGCCTATACATTTCTATTCTAACATGTTAAAAGCGGTATGTCACGGGTTTAATTCCGGAAAATTATGGAAACCGGTTGCTAATGAGCGGTTAAGAGGTGCAGCAATAATCGTAAAAACAGCTAGTTTTGTGTTCTCGCCTTGGGCAGACAAGCACTTTAATCTGAAACAGAAGCAAAATGGGCAGCTCTTTTCCAGATTTGAAGCCACAGTTTTGACAGCTTGCTCTGATAAATGAACTTACTCTGAGAATTGTCCAGATTAGCACAAATTATGGTATAATAGAGTAGAGTTTTATACTAGAAAAGGGGCATTTACTAATGCAAGACAAAAATTTAGTCGATGTTAATCTGACAAGTGAAATGAAAACAAGTTTCATTGACTATGCGATGAGCGTCATTGTTGCTCGGGCACTCCCCGATGTCAGAGACGGTTTAAAACCGGTACATCGCCGCATTTTATATGGTATGAATGAGTTAGGTGTAACACCTGATAAACCTCATAAAAAATCTGCCCGCATTACAGGGGATGTCATGGGTAAGTACCATCCTCACGGAGATTCATCTATTTATGAGGCTATGGTACGGATGGCTCAGTGGTGGTCTTATCGGCATATGCTGGTTGACGGTCACGGCAATTTCGGTTCTATGGACGGAGACGGAGCAGCGGCTCAGCGTTACACTGAAGCCAGAATGAGCAAGATTGCCTTGGAGATGCTTCGTGATATTAACAAAAATACGGTAGACTTTCAGGATAACTATGACGGAAGCGAACGTGAGCCCTTGGCTCTGCCGGCCCGTTTTCCCAATCTTTTGGTCAATGGTGCCACAGGTATCGCTGTTGGGATGGCAACCAATATTCCGCCCCACAATCTCGGAGAATCAATCGATGCTGTCAAATTAGTTATGGATAAGCCTGACGTAACGACACGTGAGCTGATGGAAGTGATTCCAGGTCCTGATTTTCCTACCGGCGCTTTGGTTATGGGAAAATCGGGCATACACCGGGCTTATGATACTGGGAAAGGTTCAATTGTTCTGCGTTCCCGCACAGAAATCGAAACAAGCAGAAGCGGCCGCGAACGAATTGTCGTCACTGAATTCCCTTACGGTGTCAATAAGACAAAGGTGCATGAACATATTGTCCGCCTTGCTCAGGAAAAGCGCGTAGAAGGAATTACTGCTGTCCGTGATGAATCAAGCCGGGAAGGGGTGCGTTTTATCATTGAGGTGCGCCGCGATGCTTCAGCCAGTGTTATTTTGAATAATCTTTTCAAACTGACCAGCCTGCAAACAAATTTCAGCTTTAATATGCTGGCTATTGAAAATGGCGTTCCTAAAATTTTATCTCTCCGGCAGATTATTGACAATTACATTACTCATCAAAAGGAAGTCATTGTCCGCCGCACTGAGTTTGACAAAGAGAAGGCAGAAAGCAGAGCTCATATTTTAGAAGGACTCCTTATCGCTCTGGATCATCTGGATGAAGTGATTCAAATTATCCGCAACAGTGAAACGGATTTGATTGCTCAGACAGAACTGATGGAGCGCTTTGAGCTGTCAGAGCGTCAAAGCCAGGCCATTTTAGATATGCGCCTGCGCCGCCTGACAGGTTTAGAGCGTGATAAAATCCAGTCTGAATATGACGATTTAATAGCTTTGATTGCTGATTTAGCCGATATTCTGGCTAAACCAGAACGGGTCATTGCGATTATTAAAGAAGAACTTGATGATATTAAACGTAAGTACGCTGACAAACGGCGGACAGAATTGATGGTAGGAGAAGTACTGTCACTTGAAGATGAAGACTTGATTGAAGAAGAAGATGTCTTGATTACCTTATCCAATAAAGGTTATATTAAGCGCCTGAGCCAAGATGAATTTCGGGTTCAAAAACGAGGCGGCCGCGGTGTCCAAGGAACAGGAGTAAATGAAGATGACTTCGTCTCAGAGCTGGTTTCAACCAGCACCCATGATACGCTGCTCTTTTTCACCAATTTCGGCCGCGTCTACCGCTTAAAAGCTTACGAAGTTCCGGAATACGGCCGGACTGCTAAAGGTCTGCCTATTGTCAATCTTTTGAAACTTGATGAAAATGAAACTGTTCAAACGATTATCAATGCACGGCGTCAAGATGTCCAAGACAACTATTTCTTTTTTACAACAAGACAAGGGCTTGTCAAAAGGACTAGTGTTTCTGAATTCAGCCATATTCGGCAGAATGGACTCAAAGCGCTGACGCTTAAAGAACAGGATGAACTTATCAATGTTATCTTAACCAAAGGGAAAGATGATATTATCATCGGAACCCAGACAGGCTATTCCGTTCGTTTCAACGAAAGTGCTGTGCGCATCATGGGCCGGACAGCCAGCGGTGTGCGCGGTGTCAATTTGCGTACCGGTGACAAGGTTGTCGGTGCTTCTTCGGTGACAGACAATCAGGAAGTGATCATCATAACTGAAAAAGGCTTTGGTAAGCGAACATCAGCCAAAGATTATCCGACCAAAGGCCGCGGCGGCAAAGGGATTAAGACGGCCAAGATTACAGATAAAAATGGACCCCTTGCCCGACTGGCGACGGTTAATGGCGATGAGGACTTGATGCTGATAACTGATACCGGGGTTATCATTCGGACAAATGTTGCCAGCATCTCGCAAACCGGACGGTCGACAATGGGCGTTAAGGTTATGAAACTTGCCAATGAAGCTAAAATTGTAACCTTTGCTCTGATTGCTCCTGAAGAGACTGAAACTAGCGAAGAAAACTGATTTAGTACAAGAAGACAATTGAGGAAAAATGAAAAAAAGATCAACACATAAGCCCAAAAAAAGTAAGATAAAAAATTTTTTTCGCTGGCTTGTTTTTAGCCTTTTGCTTATTCTTGGGCTGGCTTTGATTTTTAATAAATCAATTCGCAATACTTTGATTGCCTGGAATTCAAATAAATATCAAGTTAGCAATATTTCCAGAAAAACGCTCAAAGAAAATGCAGCCAAGAAAGCCAGCTATGACTTTGAAGCGGTGGAATCTGTCAGCACAGAGGCGATACTGGAAGCACAAATGGCAGCTCAAAAACTGCCTGTTATCGGCGGTATTGCTATTCCTGATATCGGCATTAATTTGCCAATTTTTAAGGGCCTGGGCAATACTGAGCTGATGTACGGCGCCGGGACAATGAAGGAGGAGCAAGTGATGGGCGGTGAAAATAACTACGCACTGGCCAGCCATCATGTTTTTGGCATCAATGGCTCTTCCCAAATGCTTTTTTCGCCTTTGACAAAAGCAAAAATCGGAATGAAAATTTATTTAACTGATAAAGAAATGATTTACACCTATATTATTGACCGTGTCGATGCCGTTAGTCCGGATCATATTGAAGTGCTCAACGACAGTCCTGGAAACAGTGAAGTAACTCTTGTTACCTGTACTGATGCAGAAGCAACTAACCGGATTATTGTTCATGGGACTTTAGAAGCTTCTGTTGCTTTTGATCAAGCAGCTTCTGATATTAAAAAAGCTTTTAATACGTCTTATAATCAGATATCACTCTAAAAAGAAGCAACTGCTGCAAAACTAATGTTTTGTCTGCTTCTTTTTTATACTGATAAAATACAGGAGAAACTATGGAACTAACCCTTATTCATCATATTGCGATCATCGTTTCAGATTATGATAAATCCCGTGAATTTTATGTTGATAAGCTGGGATTTTCTGTTATTCGGGAAAACCATCGTCCAAAGCGGCATGATTATAAATTAGATTTAAAATGCGGGGATATTGAATTGGAAATTTTTGGCAATAAGCTGACTGACCCCGATTATTCTGCTCCGCCGGCACGCATCGGTCTGCCTGAATGGCCGCGTGAAGCTTGCGGTCTGCGCCATCTCGCCTTTTATGTTGAAGATGTCGAAAAAGTCAAAGCTGAGCTGGAGTCAAAGGGGATTTTTGTTGAGCCCATTCGCTCTGATGATTATACCGGTCGAAAGATGACCTTCTTTTTTGACCCGGACGGTCTGCCTTTGGAACTGCATGAGTAAAAAAGGAAGAAATGTTTTTTTGAGTCAGGAATAATCGAAAGTGGTATAATAAGAACTCATAGTATGATAATTGAAGGAAGGATAATTATGCGCTTTAAAAAAATTCTTTTAAGTTTGGGATTGGTGCTTTCCCTCTGTTTTACGCTGACAACCGTTCAGGCAGCTGACTCCAGCATTCAGGACGTGATTGATGAGACCTATGTCCAGCCGGACTATGTTCTGGGCTATTCTCTCTCCAGTGATCAGCGGGATCAGACACTCAGCCTCTTGGGTTATGACAGTGCGGCGGATACTCAGGTCAAAACACTGACAACATCTTCCTATGCTAAGATTATGAATGTCGCTGATGATTCAAGCTTGCAGCTTTACTCATCTGTGAAAATTCAAAAACTCGGCGCCAAAGAAATATTAAGCGTTCGTATTGTCACACCAGAAAATATCACCAAAGTAACAGAGGATATGTACCGCAATGCTGCTGTTACCTTAGGAATTGAGCATGCCGAAATTACAGTAGCTTCCCCTATCGCAGTAACAGGAGAAAGTGCCTTAGCCGGAATCTATTACTCGCTTGAAGAAAACGGTGCTGAAGTTTCAGACGAAAGCAAAGAGTTAGCTCAGGAAGAATTGAATGCCCTGTCTGATATTAATGCTGAAAATCAAGGGAAAGACGGCTATGATGCCGACAAACTCAATGTCGCACTGACAGACATCAAGACAGCTGTAGCCGATAGTGATAACTTGACAAAAGAAGATGTTCGCCAGATTGTTGAGGAGACACTTGATAATTACGGCTTGAGTTCGTCAATGACAAACGATCAGATTACCTTGATTGTTAATTTCGCCTTTAATTTATCGCAGTCTAAAATCATTAACAGCAGCAGTTTCAAAGCAACTTTAAACTCACTTAAAGACAGCATTGTTAACAATGCCGGTTCAACCTTCGATAATATCAACCTCAATTTCGACGCTAGCAGTGTGATTGAGTCAAGTAAAGGGTTCTTTGCCAATATTTGGCAGCAAATTGTTGCCTTCTTCCAACAGTTTATAGGATAAACCGTCTAAGCAGGAACTATCATAAAATAACCGCTCCCCTTAAAGCAAACAGTGAAAAAACTTTCACCAGAGCGATAAGGGGAGTTTTGATATGAGATAGGCAGTTCATTTAAAATAGTTAAAGTCAGGAGAAGGTCATGCTATTCAAATTTAAAAAGCGCAGGCTTATTTTTCTTATTATTCCGGCAATTATTTTCTTTGGTATTATAAAGTCCCAGATTGATTTGCATACGCCAAAAGACGGAACCTACTATCTGGTGGACGAGGATCTGTCCACTATGACAGCTTCGTTAGATACAGGGTCCTGGATAAGAATAGATGGCAGCCAGCTTACCATAAATGAAGATGATACTGAGAACCGCTATCATTATGACGCAGAAGAAGAAGAATTCGAAAAGGATGGGATGACCTACTTTTGCTTATTTAATGAAGGCATACTTACTATTGGAACGGCTGATGACAATTCAGTAGAGACGACAACTTATGTCAGTCCCAAAAGCAGTATGTATTCAGGCTATGAAGATGGAACAGTGAAGATTTCTAAGTAATAGCGCTCCCAGCTCAGGTTAGAAGACATTCAATAAAAAAATATCGATGTCAGGTTGACAAACTGTCCTTAAAAGCTTAAAATAAAAACTATGTTTCAGAATAATCTGAAAATTCAAGGGTTTTCATTTTGTACTGAACATCGACTTAAGCGCTGAGTAAACAGTTGGTTTGACACTTTCTATAGCACTATAACCTCTTTGCGCTTTCAGAGTCCTTTTATTTTTATCTGTTTAAGCTAAAAATCTGATAATGGGTTGATAGCATTTCTCCGTTTATTCGGACTTTTAGCATTCTATATTTCAATTTAAGGAGTTTTTTATGACCGAACACACTGAAGAACATTCAACCTGGAAAAGCAAATTTCAAGCTGTAGGGCCGGGAATTCTGCTGGCTTCTGCAGCTGTCGGCGGTTCACATATTGTGTCTTCAACACAGGCTGGGGCTATCTATGGCTGGCAGCTGGCTATCATCATTCTCTTAATTAATCTGTTTAAGTATCCTTTTTTCCGTTTCGGCAGTCAGTATACTTTACAGAACGACAAAAGTTTGATAGAAGGCTATAAAGAAAAAGGCAAGATTTACCTTTGGGTTTTCTTTGTCATGAACATTTTCTCAGCTCTTGTCAATACTGCAGCGGTAGGGATTTTAGCAGCAGCTATCCTCTTTAATATCTTTCCCGATGGCTTTGGCCTATCGATTGCACAGCTGACAACTGCTATCATTGTGATTATCTGGAGCATGCTCTTAATCGGCGGTTACCAATTTCTGGATCGACTAGCCAAATGGGTAATGACTGCTTTGACTATTGCAACAGTTCTGGCAGTTGTCATAGCTTTGTTCAGACACCGTGAATACGCACCGGGCTTTGTAGCACCGTCTCCTTGGCAAATGGCTGCCCTGCCCTTTATCGTTTCTCTGATGGGCTGGATGCCAGCACCGATTGAAATTTCAGCCATCAATTCGATGTGGTCTGCAGAAAAGCGCAAAACGGTTAAAATGTCCTATTTGGACGGTATTTTCGACTTTAATATCGGTTATATCGGAACAGCTGTTTTGGCCTTTATTTTTCTAGCATTAGGAGCTCTTATTCAGTTTGGATCGGGAGAAGAAGTAAAAAGTGCCAGTGCAGAATATATTGCCCAGTTTGTCAATATGTATGCCTCTGTCCTTGGTGACTGGTCGCGGTTCTTGATTACCTTTATTGCTTTTCTATGTATTTTCGGTACTGTCATTACTGTTATTGACGGTTACTCACGTGCCAATAATGAATCGCTTCGCTTGCTCTTAAATAAAAAGGAAGCTTCACAAAAGTCGCTCTATGTTTGGATGACCTTAACGGCAGTTATTGGTATTATAATCGTTTACTTATTTGCTGGTAATGTAGCTACCATGCTGCGGTTTGCTATGATTGCATCCTTCTTAACAACACCAATCTTTGCTTATTTGAACTATTCACTTGTAAATAATACCGAACATGAAGTTAAAGGCTGGCTTAAAGCCCTGTCTATTGCCGGTCTGATTTATCTTTTCGGTTTTGCCCTTTTCTTCCTTTACGCCATTGCTACTGGTAAAGTTTAGTGGCAAGGTAAAATCAAATATACCCCTCTCGCATGCGACAGGGGTACGTTTTATATGCAAAATGTTTTTATTCCCACTCGACAGTTGCCGGCGGTTTGCTGGTAATGTCGTAAACAACACGGTTAACATGGCTGACCTCATTGACAATACGGACAGAAATTTTCTGCAAAATCTCCCAAGGGATTTTAGCAAAGTCAGCCGTCATGCCATCGACAGATGTAATGGCCCGGATAGCGACAGTATAATCATAGGTGCGGCTGTCTCCCATTACACCAACGGACTGAACACCGGTATTGACTGTAAAATACTGCCAGACTTCACGGTCCAAGCCTGCTGCAGCAATTTCTTCCCGCAGGATTGCATCTGATTCCCGAACCGTTTCCAGTTTTGTCTCGGTCACTTCACCAATAATTCGAATAGCTAAGCCAGGTCCTGGGAATGGCTGTCTCCAGACAATATCATCGGGCATGCCAAGGGCCGTACCGAGGGCACGCACCTCATCTTTGAAAAGAGTATTGAGGGGCTCGATTAAGTCGAACTGCATATCTTCTGGCAGGCCGCCGACATTGTGATGAGATTTTATGGTTTGAGCTGTATCGGTTCCTGATTCGATGACATCAGTGTAGAGAGTTCCCTGCGCTAAGAAACGGACATCTTTAAGCTTACTGGCTTCATCATCAAAAACATAGACAAACTCATTGCCGATAATCTTTCGTTTTTGTTCAGGATCGGAAATGCCTGCCAAAAGATTTAAGAAACGATCAGCAGCATTCACCCGAATAATATTGAGACCGAACCTGCCGCCTAGCATAGACATGACTTGGTCGCCTTCATCTTTACGAAGAAGGCCGTGATCAACAAAAATGCAAGTCAGCTGGTCACCGATTGCTTTTTGCAGAAGCACGCCAACGACTGATGAATCCACCCCGCCCGAAAGTCCCAGCAAAACTTTTTGGCTGCCGACTTGTTCACGAATCCGGGCAATTTCCATATCAATAAAATTGGTCATAGACCAGTTTGCTTTTGCCTGACAGATATTCAGAGCAAAATTTTTCAAAATCGTTTGACCGTATTCAGAATGGCGAACTTCCGGATGGAATTGGATACCGTAGATCTGTTTATCGGGATTTTCAATAGCAGCATAAGGGCAGTCGTTTGATTCACCGACTAAATGAAACCCCTGCGGGAGTTTTGTAACTGCATCACCATGGCTCATCAGTACTGTTTGCTCCTGCGGCGTATCTGAAAACAGAAGGGATTCATCCATCAAACGTAATTGTGACTGGCCATACTCCCTGCTGCCTGTCAAATCTGCCGGAACAACTTTCCCTCCAAGTTTTTCAGTTAAAAGCTGCATACCGTAACAAATTCCTAAAATAGGAATACCTAATTCCAAGATAGCCGGATCAATATCAAAAGCATCGTCAGCATAAACAGAATTTGGTCCGCCGGAAAGGACTATTCCGATCGGATTAAGCGCCCGCACCTCGTCAGCAGTGATTTTATGGCTTTTTAATTCAGAAAAAACACCTAACTCACGAATACGCCGGGCAATTAGCTGGTTATACTGGCTGCCGTAATCAAGTACAATAATTTTCTCAACTTCACTGAGTAAACTCGAATTATCAGTCATTGTTTCCCTTTCTTTTTCATATCAGTCACAGCTGACAGGATCTTCTCTATTGTAGCATAAAATATTGGGTTTGGCATTAGGATTCAACAGCTTTTGCCTTTTTAGAATCAGCAGCAGACAGAATCTGCAATTTTTTTGACTAATCCTTTTGGCAAAAATCGCGCAATATGATAAAATAAAATACTGTAGTACTAAAATATTGGGGTGAGTATGGACAGAAGACGGCGAAAAAAGAAGGGACTCTTTCGAAAGCGTGAGTTAATTGCCCTAGGGGTTTTCTTGATGTCGATTTTGCTTTTATTTGCAGCAACCGGAAGTTTCTCGGTGCTGTATATTATGTTTTTCAAAGAAAGAAATCAGGCTGTTTTCCAGCAGGGACAGGAGATCCAGATTTCTTCAACCGCTGATAAGACAAGCAAAGGTCAAGATTTAGCTCATTACCACAATTGGATAGGCAGCATAAAAAAAATACATTCTAAAGAAGATGACGAAAAAAACGTCACTTATACTTATCAGGTCAATTTCAAAGACGGTTCAAAAATCGAAGACGTTGATGAAAAAAACCTAGTAGAAGTAGCCGATCCCTATTATGCCAAGGGTAATCTTGTTCAAATTGCCAGAGATGCTCAAAGCGATCTGGACGGTCAGGATTTAGCAGCTTATCGAGGCCAGGCTGCCACAATTGATAATGTTGCACCAAATTATTCCAATGCAGAAGGCGGCTATAAGTACGATATTTCTTTAGATAACGGGGAAACATTCAGCAATATCCCTGAGTCAGCTTTAAGCGATGTCTATCAGGTTCCCTTGGATGCCGCTAATACTGCTGCACAAAACAATGATATCCTGCGCGAGGCTTTTGCCTTTGCTGCAGAAAATCCCGGAACTGTACTTAATTTGCCTAAAGGAGAATTTTTAATCGGCAGCGACAACCCTACAGAAGACTATATCACTTTAGCTTCAGATACAACCCTCAGGGGGAACAGCACACGGTTAAAGGTAGAAGGAACAGCATATTGGTTCGGTTTTGCCACCGGTACAGGAGCTTCTGATGGCGTCCGAAACTTCACAATGACCAGAATTGAGGTCAGTGCCAGCAACCTTTCGGCAGGGGCTCATTTTATGATTATGGCAGACCATGGCGATAATTGGAATATATACAACAATACCTTTACTATGGTACATAAAAAAGGAAGCCATGTCTTTGATTTGGGCGGACTGCAAAACTCTGTCTTTGCCAGCAACCGCTTTGTCGGCTATGCTCCTGAACTGACTAGTGTCACCAGCATCCCAGAGGGAGCTGATTCTCATGATTACTACGCTGAAGCGATTCAATTCGATGCCGCAGACAACAGGGGAACTTGGGACGCCGGACTTATTCAGAATATCGATCCTAATTATGGCACCTACAATCAGATTAAGCAGTACTGCCACAATATTACTGTCACTAACAATTCGTTTCTTCCCTATACAGATGAAAACGGCAATATTATTGCTTACAGTGCAACAATCGGTCAGCATTCATCAGATACAGGTTATATTTCAGTAACCTATAATACTTTTACTTCCAGTATTGTTAATCGTTATAAAGAAAGTCAAACGGAAAGGAATTTCAGTCCTGTCCATTTTTCGGAGGATTCCAATGAAGTTGTTTCAGGAAATACGATAAATTAAAAAAAAGTCTGGACGCTGTGTTCCAGACTTTTTATACGGCTTAAACTCCTTTTCCCATAATCCCCAAAAGAACTCTTAGAGAGAAAATATGGTAAAATGAGTTATACTATTTCGAGCGAGGTAGATGATGATTCCGGCTTATATAAAAATTCACGATGCAATCAAAAAAGATATTGACCGCGGTGTTTGGAAAATCGGGGAACGCTTGCCCAGCGAACGGGATCTGGCAGATCATTTTCAGGTAAGCCGAATGACACTGCGGCAGGCTATTACACTCCTTGTTGATGAGGGGCTTCTGGAACGTCGGGTTGGAAGCGGCACCTATATTGCCAGTCACCGTGTTCAGGAAAAAATGAGGGGGACAACCAGTTTTACTGAAATTGTCCGCTCCCAAGGCAAGATTCCCTCAAGCAAACTGATTTCCTATCAAAAGCAATTAGCTACAGAAACCGAAATTCAGCAGCTTCAGCTGAAACCATCAGAATACGTCATTCGCATGGAGCGTGTCCGTTTTGCAGACAAAGTGCCGCTTGTTTTTGAAGTAGCCGCTATTCCGGAAAAGCTGATCCGGCATTTCGAACGTACAGCAGTAACAGAACATTTTTTTCAGACTTTGCAGGATCATGGTCATGAAATCGGAAAAAGCCAACAGACAATCTATGCTAAAACAGCCAATGAGCGAGTAGCCAATTATCTTAGTATTTTAAAAGGTCATGCCATCTTAGCTCTAACTCAGGTTTCTTATTTCACTGACGGTACACCGTTTGAGTTTGTGCGCAGTGAGTATGTTGGCGACCGTTTTGAATTTTATCTGGAAAATAATTAGTGCAGCCAAAGAAAGTCCATAAAAAGTGGCACCTGCTTCTCCCAATCCACTTCAGAATGCCGGCCTCCCTCCTGACAGTAAAGAGTAACAGCGGCCTGGCTGTTTTCAAAATAACGGGCCGCTTGTTTATTAGCCTTTGCCGTAGCAGTCTGCCAGCTGTTGTCGGAATCCTGAGAACTTTCTTCAGTCCCCCAGGAGAGAAAAATACGCGTGTTGCTGTCAATGGCTGATTGAGACAAATCCTTTGTAATCTGAGGCAGGCAGAGCTGAATAGCCGATGAGACACAAGCGGCTTTGGAAAAGATATGGTTATACTGACCAGCAGCATACAAAGCCATCAGGCCGCCCATTGAGGAACCGCCAATAGCTGTAGCCTCACGAAAGGGATAGGTCGAATAAGTAGCGTCAATAAAGGGCTTGACTTCCTCTACAATCCACTGCATGGTCTGATAGCCGAGTCCCTTAAACTGGCCGAAATAAGGTGATTTTATATCATAAGGGGAATATTCGGATAAGCGCTCATTGCCTTCATGCCCGCATTCCAACCCAACAATAATCATGGGCTTTTCAAAAGATTGCATAAAGCTGTACATTCCCCAGGATTTCCCGTAAGTAGCTGCTTGGTCAAAAAAGAGATTGTGGCCATCAAAAAAATACATAACCGGATAAGATTCGCCGCTTTCATAATAGTCATCCGGTAAATACACGTGAAGGCGGCGATTTTTTCCAACTTCTGTAAACAGCATATCATGGTATTGAATCATAAAAGAGTTAACCTCTCACATTGAGTTTCTTGTACTATTATATCGAAAAAGATGTGCTTTTTACAAATAAACGCTATTTTTGAAAAATTGCAGCTTTGCTCAGCAGTCTGGGAAATAGACTGTTAAAACAGCTGCTTTTTTGGTATAATAGGCCTTATGGAAATTGAAAAAACGAATCGTATGAACGCTCTTTTTGAATTTTATGCGGCCCTGCTGACCGATAAACAAATGCACTATATCGAACTTTACTATGCTGATGACTACAGTTTAGCTGAAATTGCAGAAGAATTTAAGGTCAGCCGACAGGCAGTTTATGATAATATCAAGCGTACAGAAAAAATTCTGGAGGATTATGAGATGAAGCTGCATATGTACTCTGATTATATTGTACGTGACGAAATTTTTACCGAAATACAGGAAAGGTATCCTGATGATGCCTTTCTTCAAGAAAAAATTTCCATTCTATCAAGTATTGACAACCAATCATAAGATACGATCTAAGAACAAAACCGTCAGTGAGACAAGGAGAAGAAAAAAATGGCTTTTGAAAGTTTGACAGAACGTCTGCAGAATGTTTTTAAAAATATTCGCGGAAAGAAAAAATTATCAGAAAAAGAAGTACAGGAGGTTACCAAAGAAATCCGTCTGGCTCTGCTTGAAGCCGATGTTGCTCTTCCTGTAGTTAAAACATTTATTAAGCGTGTGCGCGAACGGGCAGTAGGTCATGAAATCATTGATACCCTTGATCCGACGCAGCAAATTGTCAAAATTGTTAACGAAGAACTGACTGCAATTCTCGGTTCTGAAACATCGGCTATTCAAAAAGCCCCTAAAATTCCGACTGTTATCATGATGGCAGGGCTTCAGGGTGCCGGTAAAACAACCTTTGCTGGGAAATTAGCCAACAAGCTCGTTAAAGAAGAAAATGCCCGCCCCCTATTGATTGCTGCTGATATTTACCGACCTGCAGCCATTGATCAGCTAAAAACAATCGGTGCTCAGATAGATGTCCCTGTTTTTGATATGGGGACAAAACAGTCAGCGGTAGAGATTGTCAGCCAAGGTCTGGCTCAAGCTAGAGAAAATCACAATGATTATGTTTTAATTGATACAGCCGGCCGGCTTCAAATCGATGAAAAGCTGATGGAAGAACTCCGCGATGTCAAAGCATTAGCCCATCCTAATGAGATTTTGCTCGTTGTAGACAGCATGATCGGTCAGGAAGCAGCCAATGTCGCTGATGAATTCAATAAGCAGCTGGATATCACCGGTGTTATTCTGACTAAAATTGACGGAGATACTCGAGGAGGGGCTGCACTCTCTGTGCGTGAAATTACCGGCCAGCCGATTAAATTTACCGGTACCGGTGAAAAAATTACGGATATTGAAACCTTCCATCCAGACCGTATGGCCAGCAGAATTTTAGGGATGGGAGACCTCCTTACCCTCATTGAGAAAGCCAGTCAGGAATACGATGAACAGAAATCATTAGAACTGGCTGAAAAAATGCGCGAAAACACCTTTGATTTCAATGATTTCATCGATCAGCTGGACCAAGTTCAGAATATGGGACCCATGGAAGATCTGCTCAAAATGCTGCCAGGCGTAGCCAGCAACCCAGCTTTAGCCAATGTCAAAGTCGATGAGCAGCAGATTGCTAGGAAACGTGCAATCGTATCATCAATGACCCCACAAGAAAGAGAAAATCCGGAACTTTTAAATCCCAGCCGCCGCCGCCGGATTGCTGCCGGATCCGGTAACAGTTTTGTTGAGGTCAATAAATTTATCAAAGATTTTAATCAGGCTAAACAAATGATGCAGGGAGTCATGTCCGGTGACATGGATAAAATGATGAAGAATATGGGAATAAATCCTAATAATATGCCAAATCAAGCCAATGGTATGGATATGTCCGCCCTCCAGGGAATGATGGGACAGGGAAGTTCCTCCGATATGCCTGACCTGTCTGCTTTAGGCGGGAATATGGATTTCAGCCAAATGATGGGAGGTGGCCTTAAGGGGAAAGTCGGTTCTTTCGCCATGAAACAGGCTATGAAACGCCAAGCTAATAAAATTAAAAAGGCTAAGAAAAAACGCCGCAAAAAATAATAGCTGCTAAGTTCTGTCAAAATAAATATACTCTTAAATCTAAGTAGAAGTGAGCTGCTCTGAAATGAACACCTTTTCATCCCTTACCACCTTAAAGACGACTATACTGGCGGTTAAAAACTTTTGCCATATCATCAAAAAACGTTTTACTGCTCTGCCTCATTATGCACAAGTCATTATTGTTTCCCTTTTAGTAGCCTTTGTTTATTTATACCCGCTAATCCATGGAAGCAACGGTGGGCTATACGGCGATGATCTGCATTTCCACATTGACAGAGCCCGCGGGCTTGCAACGATTTGGCAGAGCCCGGTCAGTTTTCAGTCTTTTTATAAGGTAGGTCTGGGAATCAACTTCTTTTACCCTTATCTGACTTATTATCCTTATTATCTGCTGTATGCTGTCTTTCATGATTTTTATACTGCTTGGATTATTTATTTTTATATTTTAACCAGTTTAACCTATCTTATCGCCTATTTTTCTTCCTTTAGAATTCTTGCCTCACGCCAGTCGTCTCACCTTTTTGCCTTGTTCTATACCTTTGCTTCCTACCGCTTAGTTAACCTCCTCATCCGGTTTGCGGTCGGAGAACTCATTGCTATGACATTTTTGCCTCTTGTTTTTTGCGGTCTTTACCTCATTCTTAAGGGGAATTATGAAAAATGGTATTATTTAAGCTTTGGCATGGCCTTACTTATTTACAGCCATATTTTATCCTTTGTTATGACCTCGGTTCTAATCGCCCTTATTTACATAACAATCATCTGGTTTACGGATAAACCTATCATTCGGACGATCTATCTGGGAATAGCAGGACTGGCTTCTTTAGCTTTAGGGAGTTTCCAATTTTTCTCGATGCTGGAACAGCTGAATTATCACTCTTTAAATGTACCCAATCAGCTGGTGGGACATTTTGATGTTAAAACATTAAAGGAAATCATTTCTTTTGCTTTTTCTAACAATCTCTACCAGCATACCTTTGGTCTATCTGTTTTACTAGGTTTACTCCTGATTGGTGTTTTCATTAGAAAACTTCAAAGGGAAGATGTCTATCTGCTCGGTCTTGCTGTCTCCTTAATCATTTTAGAAACACCTTTAGTGCGCTTCCCAGCCCTCGGTGAAACAATCCAGTTTATGTGGCGTTTAAATGCTTACATCACACTGTTCGTATTATTTTTAGCCGCCAAACTGCTGGGAAAAAGCCATTTTAAAAATCATCGCGCTTACCTTATTTTACTGCTTGGGCTTATCTTGATCCATAACAGTGCCAGCCTCAAAGTTTTTGAAGGAGCCAACCGCTATCCTGCTAATCCGGTTGGAGAGCTTTCTAAGCGCAATAGTTTGAAAAAACTGACCAATTCGGTTATGATGATGGATTATGCTAATCATTCCGAAAATACCGAAAGAGAAATCTACGATATGGACAGCAAAGTTCATCATCGCATCTTTATCAGCAATTCAACAATTCAGCTGGAAAGCCGATCCAAATTTACAAGCCGCTACTGCAGTTTCACAATAGATAATCCTACAGCAGAAGCACAGTTTATTGATTTACCGCTATATCATTACAAAGGACAGATAGCCAAACTTGATGGTGACGTCATTCCAACATCCTTAAACGAAATAAGCGGCTCAGCTATGGTCGCTATTCCGCCTGGAGAACACAGCATAACAGTGACCTATGCCTATACACCTTTGGCCAAAACTGCATTCCTTTCCTCTGTTTTATCTTTGATAGCCATTCTGACCTATGTTATTATCAATAGCCAAGGCATTAATCTTCGATTGACTGGCTGGCAGAAGCAGCAGGCCTTCATTTCCGGGCTAAAAGAGAATGTTTTTTCAAAAATGTCTGTTTAAATAGACATTTTTATTTTTGTCTGTTATAATAGACAAAAGGAGTGAGTTATGATTTATACAGCAGTTATCGGTGATTTAATTGATTCCAAAAAACTGGAAAAACGTGAAGAGGTTCAAGAACAGCTACTGAATCTTATGAAAAAAATTAACCGAAAATACCATTCTGTTATTGTCTCGCCGTTTACAGTAACAACCGGCGATGAGTTTCAGGCTTTGCTGACGCCCTGCCATAGTATTTTTCAGCTGATAGATGAAATTACGGCAGCATTAGATCCTGTTGAAGTCCGTTTCGGACTGGGAATCGGCAGAATGTCAACACCCATCAATAAAGAGCAAAGTATTGGATCAGACGGCCCAGCTTTTTGGCTGGCCAGAGCAGCTATTGATAGTATTCACGATAAAAATGATTATGGAACCAGCCATATCGCGCTGCACTGTGACAGCCCGCTGGTCCAAAGTACAGTCAACAGTTTACTGTCATCCGGAGATTTTATCAAATCCAAATGGACCGCCAATCAAGCTGCTATTTTGAGAACCTTGCTGGCTAAGGGTATTTATCAGGAACAGTTTGAACATCAAAAAATAGCAGAAACATTAGGAATCAAACCTAGCGGTTTCACCAAACGGCTTAAAGCCAGCGGCTTAAAGCACTATCTGCGCAGCCGTAATGCAGCTGCAGCAGTGATACTAAACACTGTTCAAAACAAGGAGGATAACCATGCTTGAAAATGTATCTTTTTCAGCTTATTTATACGATAACCCTCTCTTAACTTTGGTTTTAATCGCACATTTTTTGGCCGATTTTCAATGGCAAAGTCAGGAAATGGCTGACAAAAAAGCAAGTGATAAAACCTTTCTTATTCGGCATCTTCTCATTGTAGCTGCCCCTTTAATTCTAGCTTTTTGCCTTATTCCTTCAGCTTGCTTATTTTTATTTCTTGTTTTTATAAGCCACTGTATTATTGACAGCGGCAAATCTTACCTTAATGCCAAAATCGCCGATAAAAATTGGCATAAGAGCGCCTTTGTCATTGACCAGCTGTTGCACTATTCTTTCATAGGAGCTGCCTACAGCTTAATCCCTTTGCAAACCCCATCCTGGCTTTTTGATATCAATGGAGGGCTGCGCCTGCTTTTCTTTTTTGTCCTGATAACAAAACCAGTTAATATTGTCTTTAAGCTCTTTTTCAGCAAATACCAGACGGGAGATCATGATGAGCAGCAAACAGTGGCAGGAGCAGGAGCGCTTATCGGATTGCTTGAAAGAATAACCATGGCCTTTTTCCTTATCAGCGGGCAGTACGCTTCAATCGGCCTAGTCTTTACTGCCAAGTCCATCGCACGCTATGATAAGATTTCAAAAAGTCAGGCATTTGCTGAATACTACTTAATCGGCTCCTTATTCAGCATCATCAGCGTTTTAGCTTCTTACGCTTTATTGTATTATCTGTAAAAATGAGCAGGCAAAAAAACACTTTTTACATAACCTTAATTATGTAAAAAGTGTTTTTTTATTATAAAATCTCATATCTAATGTCAATGCTGCCAAAATCCGGATAATACAGCATTCTAATAAGTCGATTCTTGCCAATTAACTCGGCAGTCGAAAGTTTGCTGTTTTGCTTCTTTGTTAATCCCTTCAATTTCATCAATCAAAATTTTGGTTGCCTGTTCCCCCTCTTTGTAGGCTGGCTGAATGATAGTTGAAATAGTAGGGGAGGAAAACTGTGTCCATTCCATATTATCAAAACCAACTAAACCAGTTTGAGGGATTTCGATGTTTAAAGACTTCATAGCTGTAAATACTTTTGGAAGTGCCCAGCAGTTAGGGACAAAAACCATACTTTTCTCTTTTAAATTTTCCTGAAGAAATCGAGAAATATCAGAAGAACTTGTCTGTTTTTCGTCAATAATCATTTGCTGATAGTTTAAATGATTAGCTTCCAAAACATCAATAAAACCAGAGGCACGCTCAATTCGGGTGCTAAGCAACTTAGGATTGCCTGTAATCATGACAAAATTTTCGTATCCTTTATTGATACATTGCTGGATTGTATCATAGACCGCTTCATAATTATTAGTTTTCACCCAGCTGGTTCTGTGTTCATAGAGTCGGCTGTCAAAGAAGACGACATGTTTTTTTTTGACATCAACAATATGAGAATATTTTCGAAAATTAGAAGTGGGCTGCATAATAAAGCCATCAATCCCTATATTAAGCATTTTTTCAATCAATTCATCTTCACGTGAAGGATCGTAATTGCTGTTTCCAATGATAATTTGATAGCCGAACTCTTGAGCTTTACTGTCAATTCCTTTAACAATCTGATTAGAAAAGCTATTGGTAATATCACCAATCACAACACCAATTAACTTAGTCGTTTTAGCATTGAGACTTCGAGCAGCAATGCTCGGTTTATAATGCGTTAATTCAATCGCTTCTCTGATTCTTTTTTGAGTCTCTTCGGACATCTTATCAAATCTTTTGTTCAAATAAAAAGAAACGGTTGTTTTTGATGTTTGAGCTAATTCAGCAATATCTTTGATGGTTACTTTACGCTGCATGGCGTAACACTCCTTTGAAATAGTAATTCTCATAATTATTATAGCACAGAAACAGAATATTCTTTTAAAGTTTGAACTTGTTGGCAAATTTTTTACTTAGTAATGGTGATGGTTTTAAGTCTTTCATAATCACTAAAAAGAGACTCTATCAATCATTTATAGAATCTCTAAATTTTTAACAAGCTCTCTAAATATGTTTTAAGCTAAAATTCCCAGCCAGCTGCTAAGGACACCAATAACGACAGTCAGGATAACAAGCTTATAGGTCGTCCACTTTTTATTTTTAATCAAATAGTACATCAATAATGTAAAGAGTGCAGGCAGAAGTGCCGGAGCAATTTTATCAAGCATTCCTTGAATTGTTACAAATTTTTGAGCAGTGTCCGCTGTATCAACTTCACCAGCTGCAAATGTGATTGGGACAGACATTTCTACAGAGGTTGCTGCCAGACCGGCGATAACGGTTACACCGACAATATTGGCCATTCTTGAGATAACTGCCATCTGCTCACTCAGTTTATCGATAAAATTTGTACCAACTTTATAACCGTAAAGACCTGAAGCTATTTTAATAGCTGTAAGGATAATATTCATAGCCAAAAAGAAGAAGATTGGACCTAAAACTAATCCATCGCTAGCTAATGAAGCAGCAATGGTTGAAAAAAGCGGTGCTAAACAAAATTGTGAAAGAGAATCTCCGATACCTGCCAAAGGCCCCATTAAAGCCATTTTTATATTTCTTGTCTCTTCCTCTGAACGGTTATTCTCTAGCATAACCAGATGCAAGCTGGTAATAAAGGGCAGAAAATGTGGATTTGTATTGTAAAACTCACAATTATTTTCTAAAGATTTATAGAGCTGTTCTTTATCGCTGCCAAAGTGTTTTTTTAAGGCAGGGTAGATAACATTTGCATAACCTGTTCCTTGATAATTGCTGTAATTAAAGCCATTTTGTAAAAAGAAAGCTCTGAGGGAGGTCTTTAGATAGTCAGTTTTTGTTAATTTATTAGATCCAGTCATCTTGTTGGTCTCCTTGTACGTTTGTTTCTTCAGCATGTTTCGGTTTGTTGTAAAATTCGTTTAAGGCAAAAATAATTCCGATAATAGCAATACCGATTGTCGGAATTTGAAGGTAGGCTGCGCATACATAACCAATCAGTACAAAAGGAATAAGTTCTTTCTTTGCCATTATAGATAAAATCATCGCAAAACCAATAGCAGGCAGCATTTTACCAGCAACTGTTAAACCGTTTAGTAAAACCGATGGAATATAGTCCACAAGATGCAATAAAGTATCCATTGACAAAGCACCCAGCAAACCGAGTCCTAATCCGATAACAGCAAAAGCCCAGACTGTTCCATTAACTGCAAGCTTAAAACCTTTAATTTTTCCTTTTTGTAAATGTCTTTTAGCTGTTTCAGGGGCACCTGAAAAGGCAGTGTAAGTAAAGGTTTGAAGAAATTGAATAGCAACCGCAATGGGGGTTGACAAAGCTAAAGCAGCTTCAGGAGAAACTTTACCGGCGCTGGTTATAGCCATTAAAGTACCGAAGATCCCCGGCCCAATGGGATTAGGAGGAACTGTTCCTCCAGCGCCGACACCAAATCCCATATAAGCTAATTCAGAAATCGCTCCCATACTAAGCGCTGTTGGGAGATCCCCTAAAATAATACCGACACCAAAAGAGAGAATAATGCAGCGATTAGTGTAAATACCTAATAACATTCCACTAAAACAAAAGGCAGTCCAAAGGCCGATTAAAACTGCCTGTAAAATATTGATATCCATATATCAAGTCTCCTTTAATTAATATAATCTAAGATATTGACTTCAGAAGCAGCGTTGCTGGTCCCTGGAGTTGTTTTTGTGTTGAATAGCACATGATATTTGTGGTTCAATGTGCGGATAATTTCCTTATCTTTTTCCCCAAGCGATATAAATTGGGTAACCGCCGTTTTTTCATCTGTTTTATGAATATTTCCGATATTAATTTCTTTAATTGGTACACCGCCTTCAATTAGCCGCTTTGCATCCTGTAAATCTTTGATGACAATGAAAATACTTTGGGCAGGACTTGCCTTATGGATAAGATCGATCACTTTTTGGATGGAAAAGAAGCGCATGGCGATACCAGAAGGGATTACCGTTTTCATAAGTGATTGCTGTATCTTATCTTCTGAGACAGAGTCATTAGCAACAATCACAGTATTGCAATTTAAAAATTTGATCCAGAGCTGACCCTGACCGTGAATAAGGCGCTCATCAACCCTGGTCATAATAATATTTGGATATGTCATAATATCTCCTTTTAAGTTAATGGATAGATAGGTCGGACGTTACTCGTGTTACCAATAAGGATCCCAGTCCTTATAAAAGCGCATCAAAGCCTCAAGGTAATAATAATCTCCCCATATATTTCCCTCGTCGACACCTTTGCCTGAATGCCAAGAGTAAACGCCGTGAAGGAGGAGCGGTGCTCCTGGCTGAAGGTCTTTATTAGCATACTTATCAATCAGAGATCTTAGCATACTGTGCATTGCTGATTGATAAGTTTCTTTATCGGCATCGGCTTCAGGTAAATGCTTTAGCATTTCATGAATCCCACAAATAGCAATAGCTGTAGCTGAGCTATCACGTACATGCCCGCTCCCGTCTCCAAAAATCAAATCCCAATAAGAAACTTTATCGTCAGGCAGTCGATTTAAAAAGTAGTGAACCATGCCTTTAAAAAGCTGTATCAGCTGTGGTTCTTTTAAGTAGCGATAGGTCAGCGGGATACCGTAAATTCCCCAAGCTTGTCCTCTTGCCCAAGCAGAATCATCACTGTAACCTTGCCTTGTCACACCTCTGACAGGGTCTCCTGTTTCGGGATTAAAGTAAAAAGTATGATAGGCAGAAGCATCGTCACGAATAACATTATTAGCTGAAGCATAAAAATGGTTAACGGCAATGTCGCGATAGCTATAATCACCAGTTTCTTCTGATGCAAAGAAAAGTAATTGAATATTCAATAGACAATCAATGATAAGACGATAATCATCTTTTTTGCCAAGTTCTCCCCAAGCTTGAATAAAACCGCCTTTTTCTTGATAACGTTCAATCAGCTTATCAGCAGCTTTTAAAGCAGCTTTTCGAGCTTTAGGAGTTTTCAGCAGTTTCCACTCAGCCATACAGGATGGGCTATAAAGAAAGCCTAAGTCATGGTGATCAAGTGCAATGTTGTTGGATACACGCTCTAAAAAAGAGCGATTATTTACTTGTGCTAAGAATTTGAATTTATCAGTACCAGTGTACTCATAGGCCAGCCAAAGGCAGCCAGTCCAAAAAGCATTTGTCCACTCAGTATTATCCATAACGAGATAGCGATTATCTGTAGTAGCTGGAGTGGGAAAGTTAATATCAAAGTAGTCTATATTCAGGCGAATCTGTTTGATGGCTAAATCAATAGCAGATTCAATATCATTTTTTGTGAGACGCGGCTGTAAATACCGTTCCGGATACGCTATTTTTTCGATGGTAATATCTTTCAAATACTTTGCCATCAAATTCCTCCTTCCTCATTCTGATTGCTTGCTTCTATATGACTAGAAAGGGATTGCCAGTCTACAATACCTTCTTTAGAAACTTTTAATAGATGGTCGGTCAATTGATTAAAACTTAAGTCAGTTTGTCTGGCGAAAATTGTTTCAATTAACATCGCGAGATTAAGACCTGCAAGAACATTGATAACCGATTTGGGGAAATTCTCCATCACTGCAACCGCCTCCTTAAATGGCGTTCCTCCTAAAAGGTCGCAAAGAATAAGTGTTTCGCTTTTTGAATCTAACAGCTGGTGCAATTGACTATACAAGTCGTTGGAAGTCATATTTGATGTAAAATCAATAGCGGTGATATTATCGTGTCTGCCTGCAATTAGTTCTAGCGATGATAAAATCCCGCTAGCAAAGCAGCCGTGTCCAATAATGATAACAGATATCATAGCAGTCCTCTCTTTTTTTAGTTTACTGGTTTACCTAGACAACATTATAGCGCTTTCAAAAATTTTGTCAATACCTTTTTTTCTTTTTAATAAAAAAACTGGAAAAAAGCCCTTAAATGAATATTTAAAATAGAAAAACAAGAGAGCTGACAGTCAAAATAAAAACGTTTTCTTAAAAAGTGTTGACAAAGAAGGGCAGATTTGTTAAATTTTAAGTAAACGGGTTTACCTAAAATTTAAATAGTCAGAATGAGGAATGATATGGAAAATATTTTTTCACTAAAAGGGAAAATTGCTTTAGTGACCGGAGCATCTTATGGTATTGGTTTTGAAATTGCTAAGGCCTATGCCAATGCAGGGGCTGCTATTGTATTCAATGATATTAGCCAAGATTTAGTTGATAAAGGCTTAGAGGCCTATCATGCATATGGCATTAAGGCAAATGGGTATGTTTGTGATGTAACAGATGAAACTGCCATTCAATCTATGGTAGCGCAAATTGAAAAAGAAATTGGCATTATTGATATCCTAGTCAATAATGCAGGAATTATTAAACGCTCTCCAATGCTTGACATGCCGGCAGACGAATTCCGCAAGGTAATTGACATCGATCTAAATGCGCCTTTTATTGTATCAAAAGCAGTTTTACCATCTATGATGAAAAAAGGACACGGAAAAATAATCAATATTTGCTCTATGATGAGTGAATTAGGCAGAGAAACCGTTAGCGCTTACGCAGCCGCTAAGGGAGGATTAAAAATGCTCACCAAAAATATCGCTGCTGAATTTGGCAGTGCCAATATTCAGTGCAATGGCATAGGCCCGGGATATATCGCAACTCCTCAAACTGCTCCTTTAAGAGAAATTCAAGCAGACGGAAGCCGTCATCCTTTTGATCAATTTATTATCGCTAAAACACCGGCAGCTCGCTGGGGGAATCCAGAGGACTTAGCTGGACCAGCAGTTTTTTTGGCTAGTGATGCCAGTAATTTTGTTAACGGGCACATTCTTTATGTTGACGGCGGCATTTTGGCTTATATTGGAAAACAGCCTTAACTTATATTATAAATAACAATAGAAAGAGATAAAAATGAAAATTGCATTGATAAATGAGAACAGCCAAGCTGCTAAAAACAGCCTTATCTATGAAGTTTTAAAAACAGTAGCTGATAAACATGGTTATGAGGTATTTAACTATGGTATGTATGGGAAAACTGGAGAAAATCAGCTGACTTACGTCCAAAATGGTTTATTGGCTTCTATTTTGCTAACAAGCAAGGCAGCAGATTTTGTCGTAACTGGCTGCGGGACTGGTATTGGATCTATGCTTGCCTTAAATAGTTTTCCTGGCGTAACTTGCGGATATGCTGGAGAACCAACAGAGGCCTATCTTTTTTCTCAAATTAATGGCGGAAATGCTTTGTCCCTCCCTTTTGCAAAAGGATTTGGCTGGGGAGCGGAATTAAATTTAAGCTTGATTTTCGAACGTTTATTTGCTGAACCGATGGGAGGCGGCTATCCTAAAGAACGCGCTATCCCTGAGCAGCGCAACGCTCGTATGTTAAGTAACTTAAAGCAAATCACTTATCGTGATTTGCTGGCGATTTTAAAGGATATCGATCAAGATTTCTTGAAAGAAACTATTTCTGGAGAGCATTTCAAAGAGTATTTCTTTGCGAATGCTGAGCCTTCAAAAATAGTATCTTATCTTGAAGGGATTCTAAAAAAATAGAAAGGAAATACTGTGGCTAAATTATTATTAGCTGGTGAACCTCTTATTCGTATTTGCCCAGACCAGTGCCGCCCTCTTTCAAACGCCTGCAGTAGTCAAGTTTTTTTTGGCGGTTCCGAAGTCAATATAGCTAGGACGATTAGTGGATTTGGGGGAGAAACCAGACTGTTAACAGCCTTGCCTGATAATCCTGTTGGCCATGCTTTCAACCTTTTTTTGAGACAAAGTCAAATTGACACAAATCTGATAAGTTGGGAAGGAAAGCGAATCGGACTTTATTACCTAGAAAATGGTTTTGGCTGCCGTTCCAGTAAAGTTTGCTATGATCGAGCTGGATCTAGCTTTACAGAAATGAGTCTAAAAAACTACGATTTTGATCAGATTTTTGAAGATATCACACATTTTCACTTTAGTGGCATCAGCTTGGCATTAGGACAATCCAGCCAAGATTTAATTGAGTTCCTTGCTGTGGAAGCTAAGAAAAGGAAAATTTGTGTGTCCTTTGATTTAAATTTCCGTTCATCTATTATTTCTAAAAATGCTGCTAAATCCCTTTTTTCACGTTTTGCAAATTATGCAGACATTATTTTTGGTATAGATCCTCTAATGCTGAACGATAGTGATTTGACTATGTTTGACAGAGACCAAGCTGATAGCTCTACAATTAAAAAACGTTTATCCGGACTCTATCAGCGCTATTGCTTACAGGCTATTTTCCATACCGTGCGAGAAAAGACTCTTTGCAGCAGCAACCGTTTCAAAGCCTATGCTTTTGATGGACAGTATCAAGAGTCAGTTGAAATCAGCACTCCTATTTTACAAAGAGTAGGAAGCGGTGATGCTTTTGTAGCAGGTGCCCTTTACCAGCTGATGCAGGGCAATGATATGGTGAGCTGCATCAATTTTGCAACAGCCGCAGCGAGTTTGAAATGTACAGTCGCTGATGATCAGCTTTATGTATCTGTTCAGCAAGTGAAGGATATTTTGAAAAATAAACGGGATATTCAGAGGTGAAAATGGTGAAATCAGAGATTATAACAAAACTTATAGCTAGTAAAATCGTACCGGTTGTCCGAGGAGAGTCAAAAGAAGAAGCAGTATCTTGCAGTTTAGCTTGTATTGAGGGAGGAATCAAGTCTATTGAAGTAACCTATACCAATCCGTATGCCAGTGATGTGATACATCAGCTTCAGTCAAGAAATGATAAAAATTGTATAATTGGTGCTGGGACAGTCTTGGACGAGATAACAGCCCGCAATGCCATTCTGGCTGGAGCGCAATTTATCGTTTCACCTAGTTTTAATCAAGCAACAGCTGTCCTTTGTAATCGTTATGGAATACCTTATTTTCCTGGCTGCATGACAGTTACAGAGATTGTCACATCTTTAGAATCGGGAGTTGATATGGTTAAAATCTTTCCTGGAGATACTGTTGGTATGTCTTTTATTAAAGCAATTAAGGCTCCTTTACCGCAAGTTATGGTTATGGTAACTGGAGGGGTCAATATGAGCAATATTGAAGAATGGTTTAATGCAGGTGCAGATGTTTTAGGTATTGGAGGTGAATTTAATAAATTGGCTCATCAAAAAAAATTTAAAATGATAGAGGATAAAGCGGCTGACTATATTAAATTGGTATCTTCAAGTAAAAATTTAGCATTTAAGCACTCAGCAGGCAAGCTAACAAAGGGGTAAAGAAAAGTGAAAAAATCTACACAGTTAAAAAAATAGATAGATTAATTAGTTATTTTAAAAAGTCACATAATTTTTCTTATGTGACTTTTTGCTGGTGTGCTCAATATGAATATGAATGAAGGCAAAAAAACCAATTTACCTACCGTAGACCGATGGTCAGTCGTGAATTATTGTCAAAGGTGCAAGGTTTACAAGCCGCAAATTGGATAACACAGATTATTTTACATAATCAAAATTATGTATTTTTAAATTTATGATGCAACAAAGACTTTTCTTTTTATGAGCAACAAAAAAGCTGACAGGAAGGCTTATGGGGAAATTGGAGATCATAGGCTTTGTCAGTTGTATATTTTATTGACCAGCGACAGAAAGGGCGCCATTTAAAATTAGGAGTACCTTGTCTTATAACATCTTTCCGAAAAACTGTAATTTTCTTGAAATACATCTTTACTTATGCTATACTCTTACTATAGATAAAAATTGAGGAAGCTTGGTTATGAAACGTGAATTACTTTTAGAAAAAATTGAAGAACTTAAGACTGTGATGCCTTGGTATGTTTTAGATTATTACCAGTCAAAACTCTCTGTTCCGTACAGCTTTACAACTTTATATGAATACCTCAAAGAATATAAAAGATTTTTAGATTGGATGATTGAATCTGGTATTTCTGATGCTGATAAAATCGCCAATATTGATTTAAAGGTTTTAGAGCATTTATCAAAAAAAGATATGGAAGCCTTTATTCTTTATTTACGCGAACGTCCATCCTTAAACACTTATTCTACAAAGCAGGGGGTGTCACAAACAACAGTTAACCGTACGTTATCAGCTCTTTCCAGCCTTTTTAACTATTTAACGGAGGAAGTCGAGGACCAAAACGGTGAACCCTACTTCTACCGAAATGTTATGAAAAAAGTAGCTACTAAAAAGAAGAAAGAGACCTTAGCTGCCCGTGCAGAAAATATTAAGCAAAAGCTTTTTTTGGGAGATGAAACGACAGCCTTCCTTGATCACATCGATCATGAATATGAAAGCAAGCTGTCTAATCGTGCCAAATCGTCTTTCCGAAAAAATAAAGAACGTGATCTCGCCATCATAGCTCTGCTGCTTGCTTCCGGAGTCCGGCTGTCCGAAGCTGTTCAGCTCGACCTTAAAGATCTTAACACAAATATGATGATGATTGAAGTCACACGCAAAGGCGGGAAACGTGACTCTGTCAATGTCGCAGCTTTTGCTAAACCGTATATAGAACAGTATCTGGCGATCCGCCAGTCGCGTTATAAGGCCGAAAAGCAGGACACAGCCCTCTTTTTGACAGAATACCGCGGTGTCCCTAATCGAATAGATGCCTCCAGTATTGAAAAGATGGTTGCTAAATATTCAGAAGCTTTCAAAATTCGTGTGACCCCCCATAAGCTACGCCACACGCTCGCTACTAGGCTATACGACGCAACTAAATCTCAAGTCTTAGTCAGCCATCAGCTGGGGCATGCCAGTACACAAGTAACGGACCTTTATACTCACATTGTCAACGATGAACAGAAAAACGCTCTGGATAAGTTATAGTATAAGTTTAAGATACTCACAGACCAAGCCCTTAATTAGTTATGCATCTAATGGGGCTTTTTTAGATGGTTTATAGTCTGCTCTTACTGCTCTTCTTCAATGCTTATGGCTAAAATGTCCTGAAGTTTAACCGTATAATGGCGATCTGCACCCTTGACAGTGATAAACTTGGAAGTGATTTCGGTAACATGACCGGCCAGCGTTTGACGTCTTTGCTTCTCCTTCACAATAAAAGTGCCTGTCAGTTTGCTGATGTATAACTGTCCGATTAAGGTCAATTTTTCAGCATTGTCCAAAGTGCTTGAAAGAATTTCTTTATTTGTGTCGTTTTTTAATGAGCTGCGGTGTTCTGATAAGAAGAAGCCCATCCATTTTTCCATACCGCGATCCTGATGATCGCGAGCAGACTGAAAAGGCAGATAGCTGCGGTCAATCATGTTAATCCATCCAATCCTCCAGCAGAATGTCCTCCAACTAAACGGCTGCACTCCAAACTGCGTGAAGCTTCCAGCAAAACATTGGCTTTCTGAATCATTGTAAAGCCGAATTTAGCTCTGATGGTATCAATCGCTGACTGGAGCCTTTCTTCTTTTTCCATTGTTTCAAGGTCATCAAAAAGGGAAATCAAGCTGTAAGAATCATCAACTAAGCCGGCATAAGATACACTGATGTGTCTGACGGCTCCCGCCTTGTATTTTTTTCGGACTAATGTTAAGACATGAGCGATTAGGTGCTCAGTATTATTAGTCGGATCGATTTTCATCTGTGCTTGAATGTGTTTTCGATGCTCTGCTTTTGAAAAGCCAATAAAAATCGCTACATTAGTCGTTTTTTTATGTGCCTTTCTCAGCCGAACAGCTACCTGTTCAGCCATTTCTCTAAAAACCAATTCGATATCGGCCTGCTTACAATAATCCCTAGGCAAAACCTGTGAATTACCCAAGCTTCTAGATTTCGCTTTATAGGGCTGGTGGACATTACTTTCATCAATGCCATTGGCATGAAAGAAGAGATCCACACCTATAATGCCAAGTTCTTTTTTCAAAATATCAGGATTAAAATTAGCCAGTTCTCTGATTGAAAAAATACCCAGCTTATTCAAACGTTTTTCCATACGGCTGCCAATCCCCCAGAAATCGCTCATCTTGGGAATAGCCCAGACCTTACTCTCAACATCGCTGTATGACCAATTTGCGCGCATGGTTTTGGTTTTCTTAGCTTCATTATCAAGAGCCAGTTTAGCCAGCAAAGGATTGGCATTCGACATACCAACTGCGGAATAAATACCTGTTTTCTGCCAAATAGCCTTTTGAATATCAGCCGAAATTAGCTCTAGTTTTTCCTTTCTACTGATAGTCTTATCGGGAACAAAATAATTCAAAGATGATGTTAAATCAATAAAGCCTTCATCAATAGAATAAGGCAGGATATCCTCAGGGCTGGCATAATTTTGAAAAATATGCTGAATCTCAATATTTTTTTCGATATAGCTATCCATCCGCGGCGGAACAATGAAGGTCACTTTAGCCCAATTTTCTATGTATTTTATAAATTCGGGTGTTGTCGGCAGACCCTGCCGCTTAGCATTATAATAAGAAAACTGACGTGTGCGGACGTCAAAGGGCAGGTCATAAGCTCTGCTGACATTCGATCGGCCAAATACCTTTTTAAACATAGGCGAAGCAGATAAAATTAGGCCGCTGGCATTTTCAGCTCTGCTCATAACACAGAGAGAGGCTTTCAAGGGGTGCAAATGCCGTGCCACACATTCCACACTGGCATAGAAAGATTTCATATCGACAAAGGCAATGTCTGATTTTGGCTCTTGCGAGTAATCAAAATACCCCATGTAATCAATCCCCTTCCAAGTCGGTTTTACTTCATCGCCATTAAACTTTATTTAGCTGACATGTCATTTCACCCTATTTAGCACAGCTGTCCGGCTGTGGCTACTCCAAACTGCTATATTGATTTTTTGTTAGTTTATTAACTAACATTACTATACACTTTTTCCGCCCAAAAGTCCATTAATTGGCAGCTATTTTTAAATTTATCTCTTGGATTAAAAAAAGAGCCTTGGATAAAATCCCAGGCTCTTACAATATATTTGTTTTCACAAGTTCATAAAACAAGAAAGTTATGGCTTATCATCATTGTCTTTAGTAGTTTTAGAGATAATGACATCTGTCCCCTTGTCAATTTGACTGCTAATTTCAATCGTCAAATTTAAATTTTCTAAGATTTTTTTAGTCATATAAAGCCCCAACCCTGTTGCTTTTTGATGCTTATGACCGTTATAGCCGGTAAAACCTTCTTCAAAAAGACGTGGCAAATCCTCATCTAATATACCGATGCCTTTGTCTGCTACTGTGATACTGCTATCTGTGATAAGAATATCAATACTGCCATTGTTTTTTGAATATTTTATCGCATTGTCTAATACCTGTGAAAGCGCAAAACTCAGCCATTTTTTATCCGTTTTTAAAAGCCAGTCCCCTTGGATCGTGACAGATAAATTCTTAGCCAAAAATGTGATTCGGTACTTTTTTATAATCTCTCTAATCAGAGATGATACTGAAACCTCTTCAAATCGAAAATCATCTTTATTTTGGCTGAATTTCATATAGGTCAAGAGACTGTCCAGATAATTTTGCAGTTTCATCAGCTGCTGCTGGACTTCATTGCTTTCGAGGTGATCCGTTTGAGCCATAAGCGATAAAGCAGAAATGGGCACTTTCATCTGATGGGACCACATCTTGATGAGGCTTTGCCATTCTTCCATTTCTGCTTTAGCAGCAAATGATTCTTCGCTTTCTTTATCCTTAAGCTTAGCAATCAGATCCTGATAGCTTCTTTCTGATGGGCTCCTCAGTTCTTTTAATTCTTCTACATAAATAAAATGATGTAAAATATTGAGCTTCTGTTTAAATTTATGATACTGCCAAATCGTAACCAGAATCAGTAACGTGAGATTTAAGATTAAACTGTTGATAAAATAAGATAAGGGAAGGCGGTACAAATAAAACATCAAAAAATAGAGAGCCGACATGATTGCATAAAGGCTGTACCAAAGACGGTATTCTTTAAAAAATTTCCATATCATTTAAGTAAATAACCTACTCCTCTTACAGTATGAATATGATCGAAACCTAGGGGCTGCACCTTCTTTCGCAGCCGTGTTATATTGACACTTAAAGTATTTTGATCAATAAAATTTTCATTTTCCCAAAGTTTCTCAAGCAGTTCATCTTTAGAAACAACCTGCTGATGATGAGCAAAGAGAATGGTTAAGATTTTATTCTCAGTCGGAGACAAAGAAATCTGGTCTTTGCCATTTGACAAAATACCGTCGCGGCTTAGTGTGAAGTCCCCTAGAGAATAATAATCATTTCTTGAAAATTGTTGTGCACGGCGCAAAAAAGCAGCAATTTTAGCATCTAGAACAGTTAAAGAAAAAGGTTTTGAGATAAAATCGTCTCCTCCCATATCCAGAGCCATCACCGTGTCCATTTCATCATCACTTGATGAAATAAAAATAATGGGCATAGTCATATTTTTGCGGATTTCTGTGGTCCAATAAAAACCGTTAAAATAGGGCAAAGTAATGTCCATCAGGATGAGATCGGGGTTTATCTCCTCAGCTTCCTGTTTTATAGCCCGGAAGTTAGTAACGCTAAAAACACGGTAAGTTTTGGAAAGATGGGCTTTGAGCAGATGAACAATGGTTGGGTCGTCTTCGATAATATAGATTGTCTCTTGTGTATCCATAATTTTATTGTATCAAAAAAAGAAACAGGACAAAAGCCAAAGCTTGATGGCCATGTCCTATTTCATACCGTCTTATCTTTTTTATGAAACAGTTATTAAAGGGTATCACCTCCTTCCAATAAGAATGAGACATATTCCGTAAACGCACTGCTGCCGGCTTTTGAGATGTATATAGCTTATCTTTCAATAATTCTGTAATAGGTTCGGCTGGTCAGTCTGTAAATAATAAAGTAAATAATAAAGATACCTAAGACTGTTAGAATGCTGACAGTGTACATAAACTGATCTCCCTGCACTCCAAAAAGCAAAAGCAGTTTTTTTAGAATCGGCAGCGCAAAGATAAAATGTACAACCGAGATGAACAAAGGCAGGAAGAAGACCAGAAGAATTTGCGAGTTAATTGTTTTCTTAACCTGCTTTAAACTCATACCGACTTCCTGTAAGATTTTATATGCCTGTTTATCCTGTGTACCTTCAGAAAGCTGTTTATAATAGATAATCAAGGCAGCTCCAAGCAAGAAGGCGATACCGAGCAGAAAGCCTGTAAAAAGAAAACCGCCGGTCATTTTCATAGCTTCATCTCGAAAATTCGAATCAGTTGAAAAGAAGGCCACTCCTCCCTCTGCTTCTCCTTCTTCATAAACCGTTAAAACACCATTATTTTGCTGGGATTTTTCTTCTAAAATTTGCTGTTCTTCCTTATTTAAATCTGCTAAAGCTACGTAGTCATAAGTTGAGGGGTAATCGGTAAATTGATTGTAAGTTGAACGCATTTCTTCAAGCTGATGATCATCAGCAACCACTAGGAGGCCTGTCGGAACAGCGCTGCTCATTTCCTGCATATTTTTTATACTTTTAATCTGATAGACATTATCATAATTGGTTCCAAACCAGTCCAGATTTTTAAAATGATAAGGGCTTCGCTGCTGCTGATTATAATCGTGAAAAGCAACCTGATTTTGCGATAAAACTGGCAGATCATTTCCTAAAGCCCTAAAATCATCCTGAGTTACAACAAGCAGATTGCCTACATTATTCAGTGCCATTGCAGTTATTGCTTGAGAAACAAATTCCTGATTCAGACTGACTGTATCCTGGCTTTTATCATAAGGAATTGCAAAGCTTGTCATGAGGTATTGCTGAAACGGCTTGCTGAAAGTCCCCTGTCCTTCCTGTAAGGGGGCGATGACATCTTCTGCCAGAATAGTTTGGGCATCTTGGCGATCAATGACATCTCGGATTTCAACCAGAGAATTTTTAGGGTACTGCATCCTAACCAGATTTTCATTATTGCCATAAAGAGCGACTGTTGAAAAAACTGTCACAAAGGCCATGATGGCTAAAAGTGTGATATTAGCGAGACCGACCGCATTTTGTTTCATACGGAAAATCATTTGGGAGGTGTTGACAAAATGTTCGGGTTTATAAAAATATCTTTTATTCTTACGCCGAAATTTGAGATACCAAGTGATAAAGCTGATATAAAAGAGATAGGTCCCGAAAATAACAGCTATGATGGCCTGAAAGAAACGTGTGATGCCGACCAAAGCACTTAAGTCACCCGAAGTAACAGATAAATAATAGCCATAGCCGATTGCAGCAAGACTGACCAGAGCAAGAATAATGTTGCCTCTTGGCTCACGTTCTCCCTGATTCTGGTTGCCAAACAGGTTGAGCCCTGAGGTCCTGCGAATCCTTACGATATTAACGAATTCTAAAAAGAGAAAAATAGCCGCAAATAGGAAAATAGTAACAATGAAAGCGACAGGGTTGATAGAGAAGTTAAGTTTATCATATTGGACTAGCTTAGCAAATATCAAATAAGAAATGTTTGACAAAACAGCGCTGAACAGTGATCCCAATACAATTGTTACCAAATAAATAATAATCAGCTCCAACGTAGACAGCCAAGTAATCTGCCCTTTGTTCATGCCTAGAATATTATAGAGTCCAAATTCCTGATAGCGCTGCTTAAGCAGAAAGTTATAGCTGTACAGGCATAAAACTGCAGAAAACAGTGTAAGGACAATATAAGCAAGTCCCAGGGCATAAGCACCTGTGCCCATTGACTCAGCTGTTGGGCTAATCATAATTAAAAGTGTGATATTGCTAAAAATAAAAGTTGTAACGCTGACTAAAAAGAAAGGAGCAAACTGCCTGAATGACTGTTTAAGGTTATTGAAAGCTAATTTGATATAAAACATCTCTATTCACCTCCCAAAAGCACACTCATTGCAAGCGAAATATCCTTATTAAATTCTTGGTTACTTTTATTTCCGCGGTAGACTTGGTGGAAAATACGGCCATCTTTGATAAAAAGAACACGCTTAGCATGGCTGGCAGCATTTGCAGAGTGAGTAACCATAAGAATAGTCTGGTCATCTGCATTGATTGCTTCAAAAAGATTGAGAAGTTCTTCAGAGTTGCGATAGTCCAAGGCTGCTGTTGGCTCATCCGCCAATAGAATTTGGGGATTGGCAATTAAACTCCGAGCGATAGCTACTCTTTGCTTTTGCCCGCCTGAAAGTTCAAAGGGCCTTTTTTTAAGTAAATCTTGAATGTGTAGTTTAGGCGCAATCTGTGCTAAGCGCTCTTCCATTTCCTGATAATTTTTTCTGGCCAATACTAAGGGTAAGAAAATATTATCTTTTACCGATAAGGTATCTAAGAGATTAAACTCCTGAAAAACAAAGCCCAGATTTTTCAGGCGAAAGTCAGCCAGTCGATTTTCTTTGATTTTAGTAATATTCTCGCCATTTAAAATAACTGTCCCATCTGTCGGTCTTTCAAGAGCAGCCAGAATATTGAGGAGAGTTGTTTTACCTGAACCGGACTCTCCCATAATGGCAATAAATTCCCCACGCTCAACTTTAAAATCGACATCTTGTAAAGCATGAGTCGCCTCTTTAGAAAAACGTGTCCGAAAAACTTTTTTTAAATGATTAATTTCTAGCAGCATAGTTGTTCTCCTCTCACTTTATAGTATAGCTTATTACCTTCCAGATTTATACCACAGACTTAGAGCTATAACTAAAGCACTAGCAATAAGCACAATAGAAAGTGCACTGTAAAAATCAACTGTTTGTTGTACTATTTCAGCTCCCATGATACCTCTCCTTTAAAATACAAGACCGCTCACAGCTTTTTAGGTCGTGTTTGACCGTCTAAGATAAATGCGGATAAAAACATGAAACCTTTAAGTTTAACAGAGCAACTATAATTTTTAGGCTTTCTGTTTTTTTACAATCTTATTGTACCGAAAAAAAGAACTTCAAATCTTACACATCGAGTCTGCTAATCTTACAAAAATGTAAGGTTTAATCCCGTCTTTTCTCCGGCTTTTTGTTATAATGTAAGAAAGGTTGCTTTCAGGGGAGTAAAGATGGCAAAGAGGAAAAGTTGGATTAAAAAACTTAACAGGGCCGGCAAAATCATTTCTGTTCTGCCGGATACAACGGAAATTATCAACAGAGCCGTGGATAACACCAGGCCGATTATTGAGAAAGAATTGGACAGGCGCCATGAGCAACAGGAAGCTTACAAAGAAATAGACAATGTGCTGCATTTAAATGTAGAGGAAGCAAAAAAACATTTGGAAAATCAGGGATTTACTGTCAGTCTGATTCCGGCAACACCGCAGATAAAGTATGCTAAATTCCTTCCCAACCAAGTCGTCAGTATGTATCCTAAAAAGAAGAAAGCCAAACTTGGAACGTTGATTAAACTGTATTATCTCGATCAAGCGTCTCTCAATGCCAGTATCATCCTTTTAAAGGAACAAAAATCAAAAATTCAAAGATTCGGCCAGACTTTTTCAAACTCGCTTAAGCGTGGTAAAAAAAATTCCGAAAAAACCGAAACGTCCTAAGGATGTGACACCGAAAAGCACAGATAGACAGCAATGATTATTAAAAAAGCACAAAACCTTTGTTCACAGGCCTTGTGCTTTTTTATATTCCTTAATTTTGCTCCCTTGTAATCAGGAAATGGTTTCATTATATTTAACCTCTAACCTTTTTTAAGAAAAGCTTTCTATTAGCTAAACGCCAATATACGTGCTGTATTTTTTAGTTGTTGATTTGCATCAATGCTTTAATCACTGATAAACTCCTCGATAAATGTAGATACTGCCAGCTAAAGCTAAAATGCCAGAGTAGAAAAATTCTTGATGATAGAGCATAACGAACGCCCCAATCAGAAAGAGCATGCCAAATAAACTTCCTACAATACCTCTTTCTAAAATTTATAAGCAAAGGCAGAGGGCACAGCAAGACAAACCATAATTTCTTCTAGCTAAAAGCAGCATATCTGTCTCTCCTTGCAGACTTGGTCACTTTTTGGAATTATAGCAGGTTAAGGGCTTAGCAATCTAAAAAGGAATGCAAATCATTTAAGGCACGTTCAGCAATTTTCTCATAGCGCTCTTTTTTGTCTCGGATCCGAGGACCGTCAAGCTCTTTGATAATACCAAAGTTGATGTTCATGGGCTGAAAGTGTTTGCTCTCTGTCTGAGTGATATAGTGCGGAAGTGCACCTATAGCAGTTGTTTGCGGGAAAACAACCGGTTCTTTCTGCTGAAAAACACGGACAGCATTAATGCCTGCAACCAAGCCGGAAGCAGCCGATTCTACATACCCCTCTACTCCTGTCATTTGACCGGCAAAGAACAGATAAGGATTGTTACGTGTCGCAAAGGTTGGACTGAGTAGGTTGGGCGAATCCATATATGAGTTGCGGTGCATCACTCCGTAACGGACAAATTCTGCATTCTCAAGACCGGGAATCATACGGAAAATACGCTTTTGTTCTCCCCACTTGAGGTGAGTCTGGAAGCCTACGATGTTATAAAGACTGCCGGCAGCGTTATCCTGACGGAGTTGTACAACTGCATAGGGTGTTTTGAACTGGCCGTCACGGACCCCTTTATAGTCTTCAGGATATTCGAGACCAACAGGTTTCATCGGCCCGTAAAGCAAGGTTTTAATGCCGCGCTTAGCCAAGACCTCAATAGGCATGCAGCCTTCAAAATATTGTTCTTTTTCAAAAGCGTTAAGCGGTGCTACTTCTGCATGAATCAAAGCATCATAGAAAAGCAAAAATTCTTCTTTAGTCATAGGACAGTTAAGATAAGCCGCTTCTCCTTTATCGTAACGTGATTTCAAATAAACTGTATCCATGTTGATAGAACTTTTATCAACAATGGGGGCTGCAGCATCATAAAAATAAAAACCTTCTCCACCATTAAGAGCGTGAATTTTTTCAGCCAGTGCATCACTGGTTAAGGGGCCTGTCGCAATAATTGTAACAGTATCTTTGGGAATTTCAGCCACTTCTTCTCGAATAACTTCAACTAAGGGGTGGTTTTCAATTTCAGCTGTCACCGCTTTTGCGTAAGCTTCACGGTCAACTGCCATTGCACCGCCAGCAGGAAGACGGTGAGCTTCACCAATACGCATAATCAGTGAGTCCAGTCTCCTCATTTCCTCTTTCAGCAAACCAACAGCATTGGTTAGGCTGTCTCCCCGAAAAGAATTTGAACAAACTAACTCAGCAAAATTGTCAGTTTTGTGCTGCGGTGTTGGTTTTCTGCCGCGCATTTCATAAAGTTTAACAGAAACACCGCGTTTAGCAATTTGATAGGCTGCTTCGCTGCCAGCCAGACCGGCACCAATAACATTAATATAATTCTGAGACAATAGTTGTACCTCTTGCAATATTTAGATAAAGTCTATCTGAGTTTCCTAATTTTACCTATGATTATTATACCTTAATTATGCGGTTTCTTAAAGCTAAGACTTTCCAAAAATACTTACAATAATAGGAAGCTTCGGTTACTTCTATCCCCAACATTCTCACACCTGTTAATTTTGATTTCATTGGACAGTAAACTAAAAAAGCTGACAGGACATTGTCTGAACTTGAGACAGTACCCTATCAGAAAAATAATTTTTGCGGCAATTATTTGATTTTCTCTTCTTTATAATCGCAGTTTTCATTGCTGCAGACAACTTGTTTTCCGCCGCCTCGGACCTTTTTTTCGACAAGAAAATCACCGGATTTCGGACATTTCCTGTTAATCGGCCGATCCCATGACGTAAACTCACAGTCAGGATAACGGTCGCAGCCGTAAAAGATCCGGTTTTTCTTTGTTTTCCGTTCAATAACCTGCCCCTGACCGCAAAGCGGACAGGTGACGCCGATTTCTTTAGTAATCGCTTTAGTATTATGGCACTCTGGGAAATTACTGCAAGCATAAAACTTACCATAGCGGCCCAGTTTGATTACCATCGGATGCCCGCAGACATCGCAGTCAAAGCCGGCAGGCTCATCTTTAATCTGAATTTTTTCAATGCCTTCTTCTGCTTCTTTTAATTCTTTTTCAAAAGGTTTATAAAAATCATCAATGACCTTTTGCCACTCTTCCTTACCAATCTCGACCTGATCCAGCTTATCTTCCATTTCAGCGGTAAACTTGACGTCAACAATGTCAGGAAAAAATTCTACAATCAGACGGTTGACGATTTCTCCCAATTCAGTTGGTTCAAAACGTTTGGCAGACAGCCTGACATAGTAACGTTTCTGAATAGTTTCCAAAGTCGGAGCATAGGTAGAAGGACGGCCGACACCGTTTTCTTCCAGCGTTTTAATCAGGCTGGCTTCTGAATAGCGGGCAGGCGGCTGAGTGAAATGCTGCTCAGGCTGAGTTGTGACTTTTTTTACAAGATCGCCTTCTGCCATTTCAGGAAGCATCTTGTTCTTATCAGAGTCATTATAAACAGCCAGGTAGCCATCAAACTTTACTTGGCTGCCATTAGCAACAAAAGTCACACCGTTTTGTGACAGGTTGACTTTCATCGTATCGAAGACTGCTCCGGTCATCTGACTGGCTACAAAACGGTTCCAAATCAAGGTGTAAAGTTTCAGCTGATCTTTATCAAGGTATTTGGCAATCATCTCTGGAGTATGATTAACATTTGATGGTCTGATTGCTTCGTGAGCGTCCTGAGCACCTGAGGCATTTCTGATACGGCTTCCGTGACGGGAATACTTCTGACCGAAACGCTCGGTAATAAAAAGAGCAGCATCGTTTTGTGCAACGGGGCTGATGCGGGTTGAGTCTGTACGCATATAAGTAATCAGCCCCTGCTGTCCGCCTGGACCAATACTAAGGCCCTCATATAACTGCTGGGCAACCATCATTGTTTTGCGTGTTCGGAAATTAATCTTATTAGCCGCATCTTGCTGAAGAGAAGATGTTGTATAAGGAAGAGGGGCTTTTCGGCGGCGCTCCTTTTTCTCCACAGTATCTACTTGAAAATCATCGCTCTGAAGCCTCGCTAAAACTTCTTTGACTTGTTCATTATTGCGAAGCTTGATTTTTTTGCCGTCTAAGCCATAAAAAGAGGCTTGAAACTTGCGTGTACCTTTTTTAAAAGCACCATCAATTGTCCAATATTCCTCTGGTTTAAAAGCTTTAATTTCATTCTCACGATCAATAATAAGTTTTAAAGCTACGGATTGCACCCGGCCTGCCGACAGCCCTTTTTTCACTTTTTTCCACAAAAGAGGGGAAATAGAGTAACCCACAATGCGGTCGAGAACCCGGCGTGCCTGCTGTGAATCCACTAAATCCATATCGATTTCCCTAGGTTCCACAAAGGCATTTTTAACAGCATCTTTAGTTATCTCATTAAAAACCACACGGTTTTTATCGTTAGCATCCAGATTTAAAATATGAGCCAAATGCCAAGAAATCGCTTCTCCTTCTCGATCCGGGTCACTAGCCAAAAAAACTTTTTTAGCGTTTTTAGCTTCTTTTCTCAGAGAGTTGATAAGCTCTCCTTTGCCGCGGATATTGATATACTGAGGCTCATAGTTATTTTCAAAATCGATGGACATGCTTGATTTTTTCAAATCGCGGATATGGCCGACCGAAGCCACAACCTTATAGTTGCGCCCGAGGTATTTTTCAATAGTCTTGGCCTTAGCAGGGGATTCCACAATGACTAAATTTTTTGAAGCAGCTTTCCGCTTCTTTTTAGAAGATGATTTTTTACTTGTTTTTGTTTGTATTGTTGCCATAAGATCACTTTCTAACTAGATAAACTTATAGCATAATATCCCATTTTTTAATAACTGTCAATAAAAAACATTTCTCTATAGGAAGAACTCTTTTATAATTGGTACTCGGAAACAACATCAAACCCACTTGTAATACACTTTGCTCCCTCTTGAATTAAATGAAGACAGCCATCTGATTTTCCATCTAAAATATTGCCGGGAACAGCAAAGACATCTCTCCCTTCTTCCAACGCTCTTTCACAAGTAATCAGGCTGCCTGAACGCCTTTTAGCTTCTGCTACGATAACCCCTTGTGCTAAACCTGCAATAATCCGGTTTCTCTCAGGAAAATGAAATCTTAAAGGTGGAGAATCGGGATCATACTCTGTCAAAGCCAAATGATTTTTGCTGATATACTGCTGAAGCTGTGCATTTTCTTTTGGGTATGTAACATTTAATCCTGTTCCGATAACAGCAATTGTACTGCCTCCGTTTTTTAAGCAGGCCAGATGTGCACTTGTATCAATACCACGCGCTAAACCGCTGATAATAACAAAATGATTATTAAGCTCTTTGATAATTTTTTGAATAGACTTTGTACCGATATCAGACGCCAAACGTCCTCCAACTACTGCTAATTTAGGCTTAGTCAGCAAATCCAGATTTCCAGAATAATATAGCAAAACCGGCGGATTATACACAGATTTCAGTTCTAAAGGGTAAGCCTTATCCAATATGGAAACCGACGGGAAACGATTAAAAACAGGTCTTAGTTCCTTACTGTTTAAATTTTTGTAGGCTTCAATAAATAAAAGAGGATCTTTACACTGAGATACTACAGCCATATCACGTAAGGACAATGATTTCTGCTTCTGTTTCTGGTAAGTCAAAATGTTAATAACATTGAGATTGCTGAGTCCTGCCTGTTTCAGTTTGAAAAGTTCAAAATTATTCATAAAACACCTCACCTCTATTATTCGCAAAAAAAGACTTAGATTTTTTAGTTAAGTTTAAAAATCTAAATCTTTTTCGTCAATCAGAAATCTGTGCTGTTCACTGCAGAGAGACCTGCTTTAGGGAAAACCAGCCAGATTGGCCGCAGGAGATTGAGACAGAACCTCATCGCTCTTAATCATAACAAAAGGGACTGAAGGAATATCTTTGTCTTTAACAGTCTTTTCCTATTTTCTCGTCGCCTCAGCAATCTTCTTATTATAACATAACCTTTAGCTTTTTTAGTTTGATTACAAAGGTTAACAAACATAGTGATGCACTCTTCAACCGATTCAGTAAAATCCTTTTCAGAATCGGTCGATGCATAAACCAAGTACAGCACTAGGCCAATCAGAGAGATTAAAAATTTCATGCTTAAATCTAACAGCATGCAGGAGCCAAACAAACAGCAGCGAACCAAATACAGCTAGTACAGCTGCTGTATAACCAGCTTGCAAACAGAAAAACCGGCACCAGCAATAATGATACTGATTGTCCGAGGGAGACGGCTTGAAAAAAGAATATTGAATTGTGATTTTGTTAAATCCCAGCCATCTGAAATAGAAAGGGATTTAACACCGATATATATTGAACAAAGAGAAAGGATGACTAGAATTGTCCCCAGCACTGGAACAGTTAATAGTTTTTTCATACTATCCCCTTTGAAATAGATTATTTTTTGTATCTGTCCCTAATGGGCAGATACCCCTTTATGATAACATAAAATTCAGAAAATTTGTACAATATTTTTAAAAATAAAATGCTGCAGGCAAGAAATTCCCGCAGCAAGATTTTAAGGATAAAACTTTGTTTAATACTGTTTTAACAGCTCTCTGTCAATCTGGCCCAAAGAGAAAAGACTTGAATCCCCTTTCTTTTGTATCCTGCTTTTTGAAATGGCAGAAAGCTCCGATAAGATTAGCTTCATTATGATAGCGGCAAGCCCTAATAGGCAGGGCTGCTGATAGGGATAAAGCTGCTTCCTTAGAAAGAAGGTCTCGGTATTGCCTGTCAATTTCCTTAATTAAGAGAGGCTGACTGCTGATACCACCTCCAATAGCTACAAGTTCCAGCCTGAAAATACTTTGCAAATTAAGAATCAAGTAGGCAATTTCACGGCAGTAAGTTTCAAAGCGTTTGTGTAATTCTGCGTCCTTATTGTCGTTCAAAGCCTGAAAAACAGCCCGTCCATCCTCGTCAGCTAATCCGAGGTAAGCACTGCTCTCCTTGATAAACTGAACTGCTGATCCTTTATTATCCCACAGACTTTCTAATCCCTTTAAATGGAGATTGAATAAACTGCTGATTATATCCGTGCTGAATTTCTCTTTGAAGCCGCCCTCCTCTTTTTTATCTTCTTTTATCAGAATATCAGCAGCAGCAAAATTTTTAGCAGACAAGAGATCACCGTGGGAAACCAAGGCCAATCCAACTCCTGTCCCCAATACAAGGACAGCTCCGCATCGGCAGTCAGCAAGTTCTCCATGCTGCGCTTCCGCAAGTCCCGCAGCATTTGCATCATTAATAACACTGACTGGGAGACTGAATCGATCTGTTAAAAACTGCTTGAGGGGAAAAGATTTCAGATAGGATAAAAGCCCGCCTTTATGGATAAAACCTGTCCGCGCATTAATCTGACCGGGACAGGCAATACAAACCCCAGAAATCTGTTCTTGATAAGAAGCAATCAGTTTTTCTAAAACAGCCAGAAAATCTTCCATCGTATTTGGAGTCGGACTTTCACCGGACTGTGTCAGCACTTCTTTGTCATCGATTAAAGCATGTTTAATAAAGCTTCCTCCGATGTCAATGGTTAAAAATTTTTTCATGCCCTTCTCCTTCTTAAGTTTTTGAATAAAGCCTTCACTGCTTCTCCAGATTAATGATGCTTTTCTAACATATAAAAGTTTAAAAAACCTTAGGACAGCTTGTTTGTGCTCGGCTAGTTCTCAGTTAAACAAGTAGCGAAAGATACAATAACAACAGGCTAAAATTAAAAAAGTTAGGAGCTGCCATTTCTTTGTTTGCATAAGATAACCGATGAATTCTCTTATAAAGGCATTGAGGGCAAAATAAAACCTTGTTTTTGCACCGTACCCGAAACTTTTCAGTTTTTCCTGTCTGGCTAAGGTCAGTGCCCTGAATAGATGATAGTAACTGGTCACTATAGCGACAGGGGCACCGTCTTTAATCAGTGCTTTTGAGAAACGGATATTCTCACGTGTATTACGGGACTGTTTTTCTACTATAATGTCCTGCGGAGGAACTCCCTGCTTCAAAGCATAGCTGCGCATAGCTTCTGCTTCGCTGACAGACTCATCACTTCCTTGTCCACCTGACATAATCAGTTTGCTTCCGGGATTTTTTTGGTAAACACTGATTCCCTTATCAATCCGAGAAGCCAAGAGAGGTGTAACCCTATCTCCCAGCAGTCCGGCACCTAAAACAAGCACATAATCGGCTCTTTGCACAAAAGTAAATGAAAAGTTAAGCACACTGGCAGTTGTAAAAAAGATAAGCTGCACAGTAAAGTAAAGGACCAAAAGCATAAAGGCCGTATAAACAGCTAAAAGCCAGCTCCTGTGCTGGATATAGTCAGCGGTTTCTGTATGGGAATAAGAAAAAATAATCAACAGTCCACCCAAACCTAAAGCGAAGGATAAAAAGTTAGACCAGCGCCGGCCTTCCTTATACAGTAATTGAAAACTTTTATAAAGACATAATAAGGCAAAACCTAAAGGACCAACAGACAGCAAAAGAATAACTGGAAGAAAAATCCAATAAAACCAGAGACTTGGATACTGAATAAAGGGTAATAAAGAGGCAAAGGCACTGACCAGCATTAAACAAAATAAAATCCCCAGCCAAATCGTCCGCCGTTCCCAAACAGATACACTGATAAATAGGACAAAACAAGATAGAAATAGATAAATCATATTTCCCCCACCAAAGATTTCACCGGCTCAAAACTTTTTCGGTGAATAGGAGTCACTCCATATTTGTACAGCCCTTCTAGATGTCTCTTAGTTCCATAGCCGGCATTTTCAGCAAAACCATAGCCCGGATAAAGGGTGTCATAATCGGTCATTATGCGATCGCGTGTCACCTTAGCCACAATAGAGGCTGCGGCAATAGAGAGTGAGTGCGCATCACCTTTGATGACAGCCTGCTGTGGAATTTCTGTCTTTAACGTCATTGCATCGATCAATAGATAATCCGGCTTTTGAATACGGCCTTCCATAGTATTGACTGCCTGCAGCATCCCTAATTTTGCAGCCTCATAAATATTAATTTGATCAATCATTTTATTATCAATGATACCAACACCAACCGCTAAAGCTTTTGCCATTATTTGATGGTAGAGGGCTTCATGCTTTTTTTTGGGAATTTTCTTAGAGTCATTGAGTCCTTTAATTTTCTCATTTTCAGGCAGAATAACACAGGCTGCTACAAGCGGTCCGGCCAAAGGTCCACGCCCTACTTCATCAATACCTGCAATAGCTTTATAATTTTGAGCATAAAGTGCTTTTTCATAGGAAAGCATTTTTTCCAGCCGCTGTTCTTCTGCTGCCTCTGATTGAAGTGCTTTCTGACGCTGCTTAATCGCTTTTTGAACACCCAAACGGTGATCGCCTGACAGCTCCTGCCATAGCGGATCAGTCAGACTGCTGATATCTGCCAACATGGCTTTAATCTCTTTAATAGTTGCCATCGACTTCTTCTCCAATACGATCTAAAGTATAGGTCCCTAACTTGCCCTTACGCACCTCTCTGATAAAAAGCTCATAGAAGCGGTCATAGTCTTCCCTAAAGCCTAACTGCTGAGTCAGATCCATAATCATTTCCGGAGCTTCTGTTTCCAGATCAAGATTTTTAAAACGTGCCAGCAGACGGTCCGGATAATAGGTCTTAAAATAATTTATTCCAAAAACTGTCACATCATCCAGCGGCAGCAAGCTATCCTTAATAGCTCCGGTTAAAGCCAGCTTCAGCGCTGTCGTCCTATCCTCGAATTTTGGCCAAAGAATACCGGGAGTATCTAAGATAGCTAAATCTTTGTGAGTTCTCAGCCACTGCTCTCCTTTTGTTACTCCAGGTTTATTCCCGACAGTCCCTACTTTTTTTCCGGCCAGCCGATTCATTAATGTTGACTTCCCAACATTAGGAATACCGATAATCATGGTTCGCATGATAGTCTTTTCAAGGCCGCGTTCGCGCTGCTTAGCCAGTTTAGCAGCCATAAGTTTTTTAGCAGCTGCCGTTATTTTTTGAGCCGTTGATTGGTCTTTAGAATTAACAGCTAAAGCATGGATACCTTTAGACTGAAAGTAAGCCAGCCATTCTTTAGTAGACGTGCTGTCTGCCAAATCAGCTTTATTCAAAATAAGAAGTTTTGGCTTATCCCCTATGATTTTTGTCAACATTGGATTTTGACTGGACAGAGGCAGTCTGGCATCAACCAAGACTGTCACAAAATCCACAAATTTTAAATTTTCCTGCACCTTCCGTCTGGCTTTCGACATGTGTCCGGGAAACCATTGAATAGTCGCCATAAAGTAATCTTTCCTTTCCAACCAATAGAACTTTCCTACCATATCAATACAAATCAATTATGCTTTATTATATCATGTTTCATCTTATTTTACTGGTCTTTTTCAGCATACCGCCTACCTATCTTTTTTTGAGATTATATCAGCCGAAAACGTAGAGCAAAAGTAAAAAAGTATTTATGGTTTTTAAATACTAAAATACTTTAAAGAAATAGCTCGCTATCTAAAGGTTTTTTACTGTCTTTTAAATAAGCGAGAATAGAATCTCATTTTTTAGTATTAATATACTTTAAAAAAACTAATCTCATCTTGCCTAAAAAAATGAGCTGAGTTACAATAGTTGTAGAATAAACTCTCTGGAGACAAAAGGCATCATGAAAAAATATCAGCAAATCTATCACGATATAAAAAGGAAAATCGAAAACGGCCAGCTCAAAAAAGGAGACCGGCTTCCATCGATCCGCACACTCAGTCAAACTTACCGCTGCAGCAAGGATACCGTTCAGCATGCGCTTTGGGAATTGACTTATCATAACTTGATTTATCCGGTTGCAAAAAGCGGTTACTATGTTTTTGAAGGAAGAGTGCAGAAGGAAAAGCCGCTGGACTTCAGTTTATCCGGTTATCATAATATAGCCTATGAAGATTTCCGCAGATGCATTAACGAGACTCTGATCGGACGCGAGAAAGACCTTTTTAACACCTATCCTAATCAACAGGGGTTAACCGAACTCCTTGAATCACTGCAGCACCAGTTAGAAGACAATGCTGTTTATAGCAAGATTGACAATATCATTGTCACTTCAGGTGTTCAACAAGCCCTCTATATTTTAACGCAGCTAACCTTTCCCAACAAGAAAAGTTTTTTTTTACTGGAACAGCCCACCTATCATCGGATGAATGAGCTGGTTCACCGCCAAAATCTGCCTTTTCTAACTATTGAACGTGATTTTAAAGGGATTAATTGGGCAAAACTTGAAGAGCTTTTTAAAACCCGTCAGATTAAATGTTTCTATACTATTTCCCGCTATTCGAATCCATTGGGACTAAGCTATAGTAAACAAGAAAAAGAAAAATTAGTTGAGCTGGCTGCTCAGTACGATGTCTACATCATCGAAGATGACTATTTAGGCGATTTTGCCCACACAGGGGATCTCCCGCTTCACTATTATGATACAGCTGATAAAGTGATTTATCTCAAATCATTTTCTGCTTCTCTTTTCCCAGCTCTTCGCTTAGCTGGCTTAGTACTTCCTCAGCCCTTGCTGCAGCGCTTTTTAGACTACAAAAAATTAATTGATTATGACACGAACTTAATCATGCAAAAAGCTCTCTCTTTATATCTTGACAACGGCATGTTCGCCAAAAATCTCAGGTTTTTGAAAAATGTCTTTCAAAAACAAATGCAGCAAGCTGAAGAAAACTTAAAAGCAGTCTCAGATTATTCAGACTACAGAATTGCTCCGCAGTCTGTAGTTCTTAAGCTAGCAGCTGATATTAACAATCCTCAGCGGTTAAAAGAAAGTAAAGACTGGCATTTTTTAGAAGAGTATTACCTTGAAAATTCAAACAGTAACTATTTAAGATTAGCCATTAACGAACGATTAAGTGATAATCTCAAAAAACTGTTCAGCAGCCTACAAACCGACTGACTGCAAATAAACAAAGTGCTGAGTTTGCCGGAAATAAAAACTGGGGGAAGATGGCTTTCCCCAGTTTTTATAGTATAACAGAGTTCTTTATTTTACCTGTTCAAAACGCAAATGCACATTAATATGGTCGCCATAGCCATTGCGCTCTAAGTCACGCTGCAAACGGTAAGAAATATAGTGCTCAGCAATAGAAATGTATCCGGCATCCAATAAACGATTTTCAACTAATGATTGAATCATATTGATAGTCGGACGTTCTATCTGTGCTTCTTCCAAGTCTAAAACCACTTTTTTAGTAACCTGAGCTAAATCTTGACGCCATTTCTCATCAATCACATAAACCGTTTGAGCTGCTTTAATGATAGCTTGATAGATTTTATCCGGGTCAAATTCTGCTATTTTCCCGTCACGTTTGATAATCTGCATAGTCACTCCTTACTAAAATACAAAGACCTTAAAGAAAGCAGTCCCTAGGGCTTGTATTGTGTACTTCACAGGATTGCTTTTCCTTTTTCCGAGCCTTCAGGCTGCGCTAAATCTCTTTTTAACATCCAGTCAAACCCATTTTTCAATAGCATTTAGCTGCTGCTTTTTTGACTGCCTTTTTCCGCTGTTACCAGCTAAGGTTTATTATGCAAATGTTTTCAAAAAATGTCAAGAAATTTATCCGAAAACCAAACAAAAATTGTCTAAAAGTCTTTAAAAAGCACGATAAGCTAGAATTGCTCTAAAAATCAAGTCTCTTTTTCATCCTAGATAGCAATCGTTTCTTAATAATCCGGCCGTAAAACACCAGTGACATATTGTTTAGGTGCCCGATCGAGAACAACATCTACAATTCGACTGGCCTCTTCAGAAGTGCAGGCAACCAGCGGCAGCCGCAAAGGACCGACATTAAAGCCTTGATGATTCAGCACTGCCTTAACTGGTGCTGGGCTGGCTACAGAAAAGAGCGCATTGACTTTGGGCAGAAAACGCCGCTGAATCTGGGCAGCTTTTTTAATATCGCTATCTGCAATAGCTTGAATCATTTCATACAATTCATCACCATTAGTGTGAGATGCCACACTGATGACACCGTCAGCCCCCAGATTCATGGCATGGAAGACTTCCCCATCTTCTCCAGTATAAATGAGAAAGTCATCCGGTTTATTTTCAATAAGGTAAGCCATATTATCAAGATTGGTGCATTCTTTAACGCCAATAATATTTGGATGCTTGGCCAATTTAAGCAGGGTTTCGGGAGCCAATTCCACAACGACACGGCCCGGAATATTATAAATAATAATCGGTAAATCGCTGGCTTCCGCAATCGCTTTAAAATGCTGATAGAGTCCTTCTTGGGTCGGTTTGTTATAATAGGGCACAATGGCAAGTCCTGCAGCAAATCCGCCAAATTCTGCGACCTCTTTGGCGAAATCAACGGAATCTCTTGTGTCGTTGGTCCCAACTCCTGCAATAAGGGGAACCCGGCCTGCAACAATCTTTTGCACAGCGGCGAACAATTCCAATTCTTCATCATGTGTCAGGGTCGGACTTTCAGCCGTTGTTCCAGCTAACAGCAGTCCCTCTGTGTGATGAGCCAGCAAATGTTCAATCAGCTTAGGCAGCGCTTCAAAATTAATAGATCCATCTTCCCTAAAAGGGGTTACAAGTGCTGTAATTATTTTGACATCCTTAAAATCAGTATTAGGCATAAACATCTCCTTTCATCAAGTCACAAGTCCCGTTTAAAGCTCACAGCAAAATAAGAGCTGACCGCCGAATCCCCAAAAAATTCAGGACTCAAGGGGAGGCTCCCTCACAGAACAGCCACAACCGCATGTCAAGCTGCGCTTCCTATGACTGCGCTTCTTTTTTGCTAAACTAAGAGCTTAGGGCGTGTTCCGTTCCAATAAGATACAAAGGCAGCAGGCTGCAGCCGTAAAGAAAGTGATTGAAAAACAGGAACTTGACCAATGCCTTGTAAAGCTGCACCTTGCTTTTGGATTGTATTTTTCCGCAAGTTTAACTGTTTGTTTTTTAATAGTCTCACTGCAGCTTAAATTTCAGCTCTTCGGTTGGACGAACCAGATTTTGGCGATGAAGTTCTTCAGCGATCTGAACAGAATTCCAGGCAGCTCCTTTGAGAAGATTATCTGAGACAACCCACATATGAATCCCGTTTTCGGCATCTAAATCCTTACGGATACGGCCGACAAAAGTATCGCAGCTTCCTACCGCGTTAATGGCCTGAGGATAAAGCTGATTGCTGACATCATCTTCAAGCACTGCTCCAGGAAAGGCAGCAATAGCTGCTTTGACATCTGCAATGGCTGCTTTTTCTTTTGTTTCAATATAAACAGACTCAGAATGAGAATAAAGGACTGGAATCCGGACACAGGTTGCAGAAACAGCTAAATCAGGTTCTTCCATAATTTTTTTCGTTTCCTTGGTCATCTTCATTTCTTCATAGGTATAATCGTTATCTGTAAACACATCAATCTGTGCGAGAGCATTAAACGCAATAGGATAATGTTTTTTATCGCCTCCGGCAGGTAAAATATTTGCCTGGACTGACCGAGGATCTGCACCATCATTTAATACTTCTTTCAATTCCCGTTCTGTTTCATTAATCGCAGACTGACCGGCTCCTGAAACCGCCTGATAGGTTGAAACAATGATACGTTCGAGACCCCATTTGCGGCGGACAGGTTCAAGCGCAACCATCATTTGGATGGTAGAACAATTCGGACAGGCAATAATACCATGGTGGTCTTTGAGGGTATGCGCATTAACTTCCGGAACAACTAAAGGAACATCAGGGTGCTGACGAAAATAAGATGTATTGTCAACAACTACAGCTCCCTCCCGAACAGCATAAGGCGCAAACTTTGCAGAGGTGGAACCGCCAGCGGAAAAAAGAGCGAGGTCAACACCTGCAAATGAGTCTTCTGTTGTTAGTTCAACTTCCACTGGCCGGCCTTTATAGCTCAGCATTTTTCCAGCCGAGCGTTTTGAGGACAAAAATCTGACCCTATCAATAGGGAGGGAAGACGACTCAAGCATTCGAATCATTCGCGTTCCAACAGCCCCAGTAGCACCAACAACAGCAACAGTGTAGCCCATTTAAATACCTCCTACTTAAAACCAATCTTTCAGTTATCTTCAAAATTTTCCAAAAATTTATAATAAATCAATTATACTATTTTTTCCAGAAAATGAAAAGAGCGGCTCTGATTTTTGCCGAAATAGGCTGAGACCGCTGATTATTAATACTTCAAACAAAACTTTAGACATCAAGCTGGCACAAATAAAAAAATCCCTATCATCAGATAGGGAAAGGGCATACTGTCGTATGTGATAAGCAGGTTCACACAACTTACCAAGGTCCGCTCCTTGCGTTATTGACCTCCCTAGCGCATATGTGGCCAAGCCACAGACGGCTCATCGCATAAGAACACTATACCAAAAATAGACCAGTTTGTCAATTACAATAAGGGGGCAATAGCCCGGGTAACCATACCGATAATCTTTTGGCTGGTGGGTCTTGCCTCCAGTTTTTCTTCAGTCACTTCCAGGCATTGTTCCAGAGTCAGCAAATAATCCTTATAAATATCAGCAATAGCTTCCACCCTGTAAAGGTAAGCGGCGCATTCAAAATGATGATAAAGACTGCGGTAATCCAGATTGATTGTACCAACAACTGCTTTGGAAGAATCACTGATAAAAACTTTGGCATGTATAAAACCAGGAGTGTATTCATAAATTTTAACACCCGATTTCATCAGTGCACCATAGTAGGTCTTAGCTAGAGCATATGGAATCGTTTTGTCCGGAATTCCCGGCATAATGATTTTGACATCAACCCCCCGTTCGGCAGCAAAGCGAATGGCATGTTCCATCTCACTGTCTAAAATAAGATAGGGCGTCATAATATAAACGTATTCTTTAGCATGATTAAGGATGTCGATATAAACATTTTCACCGACTTTATCGGTGTCCATAGGAGAGTCGCCATAGGGTATAACATAGCCTTCTGCTTCAGGCAGATGGTCATGACTCCCCAAATAAGGTGCAATATCTATTTCTTTTTCAGTGATAGACCACATTTGCAAAAACATCACCAAAAAACTGTCTACTGCCTGTCCTTCCAGCATAAGCCCCGTATCCTTCCAGTGCCCGAAGCGATCGATATGATTGATATACTCATCAGCCAGATTGACACCGCCGGTAAAAGCAACTTCTCCGTCAATAACAACTATTTTCCGATGATCACGGTAATTATAATAAGTTGAAATAAAAGGCGAAATAGGTGAAAAAGCCTTGGCTTTAATGCCGATTTTTGCCAGTCTTTCAGTATAATCAAAAGATAAAGTTGAAAATTCAATCATTCCATCATACAGAACACGGACTTCTACTCCCTCTTCTACTTTTTTCTCCAAGATAGACAAAATCTCTCCCCACATCAGCCCTTCAGCGATAATAAAGAATTCCATAAAAATATATTTTTCTGCCTTGAGGAGCTGCTGCTTTAATTCTGCAAAAAAATCTTCACCCAGCGGAAAGTAGGTCACTGCTGTCTTCTGGTAAACTGGAAAATTGCCGCTGCTTCTATTGAAATACTGAACCAGATGATAGGTAGTTGATGTAATCCCTTTTAAATCAGCCAAAATAGCCTCATCATCCTGTAAATAAGGCTTGCTGCTGTTAATAAGATGGTTAATTCTTTGCTTTAATTCACGGTAGCCCCAGTCAAATTTTGTATAGAAAAGAAAAAGCGACCCTAATAAGGGAAAAATCATAACCAGAATAAGCCAGGTGACACGTGACAAGGCATCCATCTCACTATTAACCAGATAGAGAACAACTAAAAGAGCTAAAGCGCGCTCCAGCAATTCTAGCCAGAACCGATACTGATCGAGCCACACAAAGGAGGCAATCAAGAAAAGAATTTGAATCATCAGCAAAATAGCAATGACAGTTGTCCGGCTGAAAATACCGCGCAAAAAACCGCGCCGGCTCTTGTCCAACAAATGCATCACCTTATTTTTATTATCGATAACAATCCCTCCCCCTAACAATAAGATACAAAGGCCTTTAAAAATCCGTATGAAAATAGGGGATGGCAAGTGGTGCTGGCATCACGTTGACAGCCATCTTTTTCACTAGGATTTTAGGCCGTGTTCAATTCATCAAGATACAAAGGCCGTTAAAAACGCAAAAGGAAAATAGGGGACTGACCGCTGAGTCACTAAAAACTCTAGGGAAGGCTGTCTTTTTTGCAAAGAGCTTAGCCCGTGTTCAATTCATAAGATACAAAGTCCATTAAAAGAGCAAAGCAAAAAGACGGTAAGTCCGAAATCTATGATAGTCGGGCTGAATCACTTCTGGGCGATTCAGAAAGCAGCTTTTAGGCAGACGTGATTTAGCTCCGCAGCAACTGTTCGTTTTAGTTAACTAGCATTATACCATAGATAAGAGGTAACATTCATCAAGTTATTACTAAAAATACCTAAATTATTCTTGCAGTTTACATACTCTGCCGTTTTAAATTCTAACTGGCAAAATACAGCATAAAAAGTAATAGCTCTTAAAAGAGACCTAAGGCCTTACCATCTTCTGTCACATCCATATTAAGAGCTGCCGGCTGCTTAGGAAGACCAGGCATGGTCATCACGTCACCAGTAAGGGCAACAATAAATCCAGCACCTGTTTTAGGAACTAACTCCCGAATGGTGATTTCAAAATCCTTTGGTACTCCAAGTGAGGATGGATTATCTGAAAAACTGTACTGTGTTTTGGCCATACAAACCGGCAGTTTATCCCATCCGAATCGCGCAAACTGTTTAAGCTGCGACTGTGCTTTAGAACTAAAGACTACTGATTTACCTCCGTAAATTTTTGTCACAATCTTAGTAATTTTGTCTTCTAAACTGTCATCATCACTATAAAGACGCTTATATTCTGCCGGTTGTTCTTCGATGGCGGAAATCACTGCTTTTGCAAGAGCAAGCCCGCCAGCAGCGCCATCAGCCCAAACACTCACTGCTGCAGCAGGTACATTGATTTCAGCACAAAGTTTTTCCAAAACAGCCACTTCTGCTGCTGTATCGTTTATAAATTCGTTGATAGCCACCACAACCGGCAGACCGTACTGACGCATATTTTCAATATGCCGTTTTAAATTAGCAAAACCAGCTTTAACTGCATCAGTATCTTCTTTGTCTAATTCGTCTTTAGCAAGTCCGCCATGCATCTTTAAAGCCCGCAAGGTTGCTACAATAACAACTGCATCAGGCGCTGCTGGCAGATTAGGTGTCTTAATATCTAAAAATTTTTCTGCTCCTAAATCGGCTCCAAACCCTGCTTCGGTTACTGTATAATCTGCCAGATGCATAGCCGTTTCAGTAGCAAGTACAGAATTACAGCCATGTGCAATATTGGCAAAAGGGCCCCCATGAACCAAAGCTGGTGTCCCATAGATTGTTTGTACAAGATTAGGTTTAACTGCATCTTTCAAAATCAATGCTAGAGCCCCTTCTACCTTAAGATCTCTGACATAAACAGGGGAACGGTCATGGCGATAGCCAATAACAATATTTGCCAAACGTTTTTTAAGATCTTTAAGATCAGTCGCTAAGCAAAGAACGGCCATAATCTCTGAGGCAACTGTAATATCAAAACCATCCTCACGCGGTATCCCATTAACCGGGCTGCCCAGACCGACAATAACCTGACGCAGAGCACGGTCATTGAGATCGACAACCCGTTTCCAAATAATCCGCCTCTGATCAATTCCTAATTCATTGCCCTGCTGCAGATGGTTGTCAATCAAGGCTGAAAGAGCATTGTTGGCTGTTGTAATAGCATGCATATCACCAGTGAAATGCAGATTGATATCTTCCATAGGCAAAACTTGGGCATATCCTCCGCCGGCAGCACCTCCTTTGATTCCCATAACGGGACCGAGCGAAGGTTCTCGAAGCGCTAACATCGTTTTTTTCCCTAATTTGCTGAGCGCATCCGCCAGACCGATACTGACTGTGGACTTCCCTTCACCAGCAGGAGTTGGATTAATAGCAGTGACTAAGACAAGTTTCCCTGTTTTTTGAGATTTAACAGCCTTTATTTTATCAAAAGACAGCTTTGCCTTATAAGGGCCGTATAAATCCAAGTCATCAAACTTTAAACCAACTTTTTCGGCAATCTCCGTAATAGGACTGAGTTCAGTATTTTGGGCAATTTCGATATCAGATTTCATTGGATTCTCCTCAATTTTGATACTTTTATTATAGCTTAAAAAAGCCAATTACGCATGTTGCATACTCAAAACCATACAAATGTTCGGTTTTTTGTTGTTACTGGAAAACTGCGAAGAACTAAAGCAGCTGTTTTAGGAACAGCAAAATAACCATATTTTTTAACCTCCCAATTATTTCACTGCTGACACTTGAATACCTTGATGGCTGAATCACATAATCTTTAAAAGACCTTATTTTAAATTTTCAGCAAACTTATAGGATAGAAGCCATGAGCCATCAGACTGGTTAACAAAGCGCAGTGAAACAGAGACATTCTCATTATCAATTGCTGTCTGGTAGCTGATAAAGCGCGTTGTGGTATTGTCTGTAGTCGACTCAAAAGCTGTCGAAGGTTCACCATAAGCCGCAACAATGTCATCATAAGTCATTCCGCCGCTGCCGCTGTTTGGGTCACCTACTGTCAAATTGTCAAAAGCTTCTCTGTCCCAAGAAAATGTTTTATCTTCAGAATACTTAAGCGTTGACGGTGTTGTTTCTTTAGTATTCTCACTTCCGCTTCGGTGAGTTCGATCAAAGCCTTTATAAAGACCAAAAGCAATCAAAAGAAAAAGGAGGCTAAAGAGTGGTAAAAGCAGGCTTTTTTTTAATCCTGATCTGGCAGCAAAATAAGCTGCAAGTGTTAAAATGATCACTGATAGCGCAAATAACAGATAAAACATTATAATCCTCTTACTTGAATTTTTACTATCTATTGTAGTCTATTTTTCTAAAAAAAACAAACTGCCGGAAAGCAGTTTGTAAAATTAGGCAAATGTGAGATTTGTCTGCACTTGGTGGGCAATAAGAAAGAGACAAGTCTTTTGAATATATCAAATGGCTTCTTTTCTTGGTTTGACAGATTCATAGATAGGTAGTAAATATATAGGTTTCTCACTCTATCTGACTATTAAGGCATAAACCCATTTGGTGCACCACCTTCCATCATTCCTTCCTGAGCTGTGGATAGTGCTGCAGTCGCAGTCACTGTCTGATCGTCAACAGTAATGGTATAGGTTTCACCGGCTGCCATTTCAGGACTGCTGGCCAGAACGTTTTGAAATTCCTGAGTGGCTGTGTAGGCCAGCAATTCATTGCCATCAGAATCGGTAATTCTTATCTTTGAGCCAGCACTGCCTTGAATGTTTTCCATAATCGAAGCTTGTGTTGAACGGTCGCCAAATCCTTGGGCCATCTGACTGTCTCCCAGAAAAATAAGCTGTCCTCCGGTAATAATGCCTTCTGTTTCATAGTCCAGGGCATTATTTGTTGTATTTGTAGCTGCATTTATGTATATCGTTCCGCCGTTAATTTCAAGAGTATGATTAGAATCAATACCATCACCTGATGTTGTTATATTAAAATTGCCGCCATTAATCACTAAGCTGATATCTTCTTGGTCCGCGTTAGAGTTAGCTGCATTAATCGCATCGTCATCCGTATTAAGTGTAAAGTTCCCATCGTTAATGGTAATCGTTTTTCCTTCTAGCCCTTCCTTGGCTTCTGTAATGTCAATATCTCCGCTGTCAATCACCAAGTCACCGGAAGCATGAACCGCATCATCTCCTGCTGAAATCGCTAAATGATTGTTAGCCAGATAAAGATTGCCCAAAGTCAAATCATCATCGTTGTCACTTTTAATCGCGTCATCGTCAGCTTTAATAACCATAGTTGTGTTGGCAATATTAAGCTCATTATCAGCCTTGATCGCGTCACCGGCTGCTGTTAGCTCATAAGATCCGCCGGTAACATGAATATCGGCCTCAGACTTAACCGCATTATTATTGCTGCTGTTAACTGTTAAGGCGCCAGTACCGTTAAAGGTTAGAGCGGTTTTGCCGTAGATGGCTGCATCAAGATTTGCTTCACTGCTGCTTGAATCTGAGATACTGTTATCTGTTCCTTGAGCAAGCGTTATATAGACGCGTTGAGCAGATTCTGCATAGATGGCTGCTTTGTTGCCGGTCATTTTGATATTATCAAAGACAAGATGAATATCATCTGAATCTGCAGCAGCAATTTTAATCTGCACATTTTCAGAGCTGCCTGAAATAAGATAGGTGCCGGCTTTCGAAATCGTGACTACTGAATCGGAAAGACTGGCCCCATCGCCGGAGATATCAGCGCTGCTGTCGGTTAATTGAATTTTTGTGGCTTTAGTGTCATCGTAGTCTGTCTTAGAGTCTTCATCAGTAAAATAACTTTCATTAACAGCTGTCGATTGGCTTGCAGCAGAAACTGATGCTCCAGTCCCTGATGTGTTTGCTGTCTGGCTGCCAGCCGAGCAGGCAGCTGTTACTAAAAGTGAGGCACTGCATAAGGCAAATAATGCATTTTTCGTTTTTGTTTTTAACATTGTCTTCCATCCTTTTACAATCATTTTATGCACTATGGTAAGCCAGTAAACTAAAAAAATACTGAAAAATACCTGAATCTTTTCTAAAATTGTGCTGAAAGTCTTAAGAGCAATGAGAGTGAGAAGCATGATTGAAGACAGTGTTTTTTCTTGATAGCAAAAAGTTTAAGAAACTCAGTTTTTTTGATAAAATATGGCTATGAAAATTTTAATCACATCAGGCGGAACAAGAGAAAAAATTGATGCTGTAAGAAGCATTGCCAACCATGCCAGCGGCAGCTTAGGGAAACAAATAGCTGAAAAATTTCTTGCACAAGGCCATCAAGTGACTTTAGTGACAACTAAAACGGCTGTCAAACCGGCCAGACAGCCTAACCTTTGTCTGGCTGAAATTACAGATGTCAGCAGTTTAATTCAGACTTTAGAACCTCTGGTCAAAACGCATGACCTGCTGATTCACAGCATGGCTGTCTCTGATTATACACCAGTTTATATGACAGACTTAGACGAAGTTCAGCAAGCAGAAAATGTAACAGAGCTTTTAAGTAGAAAAAACAGTCAGCAAAAAATTTCATCAGCAGCTGACTATCAAGTACTTTTTCTAAAAAAGACAGCAAAAGTGATCAGTCTTGTTAAACAATGGAATCCTCAAATAAAACTCATTGGATTTAAACTGCTGGCCGGTGTTTCTAAAGATACGCTTTTTGCTGCGGCCAGAAAAAGTCTTATCAATAATCAGGCTTCCTATATTCTGGCTAATGATCTGTTTGAAATAAAGGCAGACAGCCACCACGCTTTTCTAATCGGTCATACTGAAATACATGAAGCATTTACCAAGTCCGAAATTGCTCAGCTCATATACGAAAAGGGGATACAAAATGACTAAAACGATCACACTTGCCGTATCCGGCAGTATTTCTGCCTATAAAGCTGCAGATTTGAGCAACCGTCTAACCAAATTGGGATATGATGTCCATGTTCTGATGACTCAGGCAGCAACAGCTTTTATTACACCGCTGACTTTACAGGTTCTGTCTAAAAATCCTGTTCATGTCGATCTCATGCAGGAAGAAGATGCTAAGCGTATCAACCATATTGAACTGGCCAAACAGACCGATCTTTTTATCCTTGCTCCTGCTTCTGCTAATACAATTGCCCATTTAGCTCATGGTTTTGCTGACAATATGGTCACCGCTGTGGCTTTGGCCTTAGCTGAGGACAGGCCCAAATTGCTGGCTCCTGCCATGAACACAAAAATGTACGACAATCCTATTACTCAGGCTAATCTGCAGATTTTAAAAGAGAATGGCTATGATGAAATTGAACCGCGTTCCAGTGTCTTAGCCTGCGGCGATACTGGACGCGGCGCACTTGCCGAACTGGATATTATTGTCAAAAAAATTGAGGAAAAGGTTTATGAATAAACGAAAATCATCAGATGTTGCAATTATCTCTATCTTTTTTGCGGCCATGCTGCTCATTCACCTATTGAGTTCTCTTATCTTTAATGTTTGGCTGGTCCCTATTAAACCGACTCTTATGCATATCCCTGTTATTATTGCATCTATCGTTTACGGCCCTAAAATAGGGAGTATTTTAGGAGGTTTAATGGGGATTGTCAGTCTGCTAACCAATACCCTTGTACTTCTGCCAACCAGTTATCTTTTTTCACCTTTTGTTGAAAATGGCAATCTCGCTTCAGCCCTTATTGCCATTTTGCCGCGAGTCCTAATCGGCATCGTTCCCTATTTTATTTATAAATGGTGGCCCAGCAAAGCAGGGTTGTTTGCGGCAGGTTTTTCTGGTGCACTGACTAATACACTTTTTGTCCTTTCTGGAATCTTTATTTTCTTCTCCTCAGTTTACGGCAATGATGTTAAAGCACTGCTAGCTGCCGTTATTTCAGCCAACTCAATTGCTGAGATGATCATATCAGCATTGCTGACCGCTGCAATTGCCCCCGTCCTTCTTAAGCTTAAAAAATAAATCGCGGAAAACCCGTGATTTTTCTTTTTGAAAATGATATAATGAAAGCGGTTAAAATATTAAAAAGTATTAGGCTTAAATCTCAGCGTCAGGCATTGGCTAAGAGCTTTTTGTTCGCTATTTAATCCTTTTTTAGGCCTCAATAACTTAATTAAAAGGAGTTGCACTATGACTTATACAGAAAATTATCAAAATTGGCTTGATTTTGCTGAACTTCCTGACTATCTGCGTGACGAACTGGGCACAATGGATGAAAAAACTAAGGAAGATGCATTTTATACCAACCTCGAGTTTGGAACAGCCGGCATGCGCGGCTATATCGGTGCAGGAACAAATCGGATTAATATCTATGTTGTCCGACAGGCGACTGAGGGTTTAGCTAAACTGTTTGAAACAAAAGGCGACGAGGTTAAAAAGCGCGGTGTGGCTATTGCTTATGATTCCCGCCACTTTTCACCGGAATTTGCTTTTGAATCAGCACAGGTCTTAGCAAAGCACGGGATTAAGGCTTATGTTTTTGAAAGCCTGCGCCCGACTCCGGAACTGTCATTTGCTGTCCGCCATTTAGGTGCTTTCGCCGGAATCATGATAACAGCCAGTCATAATCCAGCTCCTTTTAATGGTTATAAAGTTTACGGAGAGGACGGCGGACAGATGCCTCCTCAAGATGCTGATGCCTTGACTGATTTTATTCGGGCTATTGACAATCCATTTGCTGTCCAGCTGGCTGATCTCGAAGAAGCTAAAGCTTCCGGTCTTATTGAAGTCATCGGTGAAGCTGTCGATGCTGAATACCTAAAAGAAGTCAGAGAGGTTAATATCAACCAGCAGCTGATTGATGAATACGGCAAAGATATGAAAATTGTCTATACGCCGCTGCATGGTACCGGCGAAATGCTGGCGCGCCGTGCTTTAGCACAGGCTGGTTTTGCTTCTGTTCAAGTTGTCGAGGAACAAGCTGTGCCTGACTCAGACTTTGCAACAGTCAAATCACCTAACCCTGAAAATCAGGAAGCCTTTGCTTTAGCCGAAAAGTTAGGACGTGAGGCTGATGCAGATGTTTTAGTGGCGACCGATCCGGACGCAGACCGGCTAGGCGTTGAAATCCGCCAAGCTGACGGATCCTATAAGAATCTGTCCGGCAACCAAATCGGTGCCATTATTGCCAAATATATTTTAGAGGCGCATAAAACTGCCGGAACACTGCCAGAAAATGCTGCTTTAGCTAAATCAATCGTATCAACCGAATTGGTAACTAAAATTGCTGAAAGTTACGGTGCAACCATGTTTAATGTGCTGACCGGCTTTAAATTCATCGCTGAAAAGATTCAGGAATTTGAAGAACAGCAAAATTATACCTATATGTTTGGTTTTGAAGAGAGCTTCGGTTATTTGATTAAACCCTTCGTACGTGACAAAGATGCTATTCAGGCTGTCCTTCTCGTTGCTGAAATCGCAGCTTATTACCGCTCACGCGGCCTGACTCTGGCTGACGGTATTGAAGAAATCTACAAAGAATACGGTTATTTTGCTGAAAAGACCATTTCAGTTACCCTGTCAGGAGTTGATGGGGCAGCAGAGATTAAAAAGATTATGGATAAATTCCGCGACAGTGCACCAGCCCAATTTAATGCTACTGCTATTGTGAAAACAGAAGATTTTCAAGCTCAGACGTCCACAACAGAGGCAGGTGTTGAAACTTTGACAACACCGCCAAGCAATGTTCTTAAGTATACTCTTGCCGATGATTCCTGGATTGCTGTCCGTCCGTCCGGAACAGAGCCTAAAATCAAATTCTACATCGCAACAGTGGGTGACAGCTTAGCTGACGCTGAAACTAAAATTGCAGCTATCGAAAGTGAAATCAATGACTTTATTAGCTAGTGTATAAATGGCTCTTTGCCAACTATAGTGGGTATCGGACCTGAAGGGGCATGTTTGTGGGCAGTCCTCAAGAGCTTGCTGACAAAATCATTGGTCTGGTTAATCATTTGCAACTGAACCGATTTATGCTCCATCTGCCAATCGGTTCAATGCCACATAAAAAGACCTTGGAAGCTATTCGTTTGTTTGGTAAAGAGACTGCTCCAATTGTTCGTCAACATTTTGAGTCTGTCTCAAAAAGTAAGTAAGCAAAAAAGCGGGATAGGAATCGACTTTAACATCTGCCGATTCCTATTCCGCTCCTTTTTGACTGTTTCACATTTTATTTTACAGACCAATTAGAATCTGTGCAACCTTAAAATAAATAAGCAAGGCACAGGCATCTACGATTGTCGTCACAAGAGGTCCTGCCATGACTGCCGGGTCCTGCTTTAATTTTTTAGCCAAAAGAGGCAGAAACCCTCCGACCAGTTTGGCTAAAATAATAGTCAGCAAAAGCGTCACACTTACGGTCAGCATCACCAGAAAATCAGTATCAGTAAACAGAAGCATTCGCAAAATATTTACTAAGGCTAAGACAGTCCCCACAAGAAAACCGACACGAAATTCCTTCCAAACAACATGCACGCTGTCTGAAAAGTCTAATTCATCTAAGGCCAGCGACTGAATAATTAAAGTTGAGGACTGTGAGCCAGAGTTTCCGCCGCTGTCCATAAGCATGGGAATAAAAGCTGTTAAGGCAACTGCTGTAGACAAAACAGCTTCATAATGATCAATAATACCTCCGGTCACCGTTGCTGACAGCATTAGAAAAAGCAGCCATACAATCCTTTTTTTGGCTAAAGTGATGACAGAAGTTTCTAAATAAGAGCTCTCACTTGGTGCCATCCCCTGCATCAAAGCATAATCTTCATAGATTTCTTCCGAAATAACCTCAAAAATGTCATCAGCAGTGATAATACCTACTAATCGCTGCTCGCTGTCACAGACCGGCAAGACTAAAAGCGAGTACTTATGGAAGAGCTTTGCTGCTTCTTCCTGATCCGCACCGGTCGTGATAGTTAAGGGCCGCCAATGAATAATTGATGAAAGATCTTCTGTATCCAGCCTCAGCAAGTCAGCTAAGTACAAATAGCCATTTAAACGCCGCTCATCATCAATCACAAAAATTGTATTGAGGTGCTCGTGTCCAGCAGTTGACGTTTTTAATTTTTCTAAAACCTCAGATACTTTAGCTCTCTTTCGGACAGCAATATAATCAGCACTCATCAGACTTCCTACACTGCCTTCAGGATAATTCAAAAGACGATTAATCACCTGACGGCGGTTTTCTGGAATATGCAAAAGGAGCTTCGTCACTAAATTTGAAGGCAGCTCCTGCAAACTGTCTACCAGTTCATCTGAGTCTAATTCCGCCAAAATATCCGGAAGATCAACCTGTGCTAAGCTTTCAATAAGGTTGATTTTGTCCTCAGCAGGCAGCTCAGCAAAAAGTTCTGCCAACTGCTCTTTTGAGAAGAATCTAAGCATCAGCGCACGCTTTTCAGGTTCTAACTCCAGCATATAAGCCGATAAATCGACACGGTGGCTGTGCTTGACAAACGCTTGCATTTCTTCCATTTCTGCTTTAGAAATAGATAGCGGCATAATTGGCTGTCCTCCTTTTTTCAAAATCCTTATTTATTATACTAATTTGGAGTGCGGCAGTCAATAAAACAAATAGTGACATACAGCGTTATGAGCTGCTGCTATAATCAAAAAATGCCCTGTCAATACCTCAGCTGAAAGATTCCTAAAAACAGCTTGACTTAGATTAGACTTGCTGAGCTGAATACATTTGATAATACAGTCCTTTTTGCCGCATTAAATCGCCATGTTTTCCCATTTCAACAATATCGCCTTTCGACATAACCAAGATGAAGTCAGCAGAGCGAATGGTTGACAGCCGATGAGCAATAATAAAACTTGTCCGTCCTTCCATCAGCTGGGATAATGCTTCTTCGATTAACAATTCAGTTCGAGTATCGATCGCCGACGTCGCCTCATCTAAAATTAGAATTTTAGGCTGCTTGATAAATACTCTGGCAATAGTCAGAAGCTGACGCTGTCCCTGTGAGAGCGATGAACCCCCGTCTTCCAAAAACGTATCATATTTTTGCGGGAGCTGTTCAATAAAAAAGTCTGCTTTGGCTGCTTTAGCAGCTGCTATCACTTCTTCTCTGCTCGCATTGGGCTGGCCGTAAGCAATATTATCATGGATAGTCGCTGTTTTCAACCAGCTCTCCTGCAAAACCATTCCAATTTGCTGGCGCAAATCAGAAACAGCATAATCTTGAATAGAGACACCGTCTAAATAAATGCTGCCGCTGTCTGCATCGTAAAAACGCATTAAAAGATTAATCAGCGTTGATTTACCGGATCCTGTCGGACCAACAACAGCAATTTTGGACTGAGCCGGAATCGTCAAGTTAAGCTTTTTAATCAGTGTTTGACTGGAATGGTAGCCAAAAGAAAGATCAGAAAAAACAATTTCCCCTTTGATTTTCTCTGCAGCCAGATTTTTTATTCCAAGCATAGGAGAGGCTTCTTGGTCAATAATGCTGTATAAACGCTCAGCACAGGCAAGGGCACTCTGCATTTCAGACAGAACTGACGAAATATCATTAAAAGGCTTAGTGTATTGGTTAACATAGTTCAGAAAAGTTACCAATTCCCCCACAGTAAATACACCTGCCATGATGCGAAACGCTCCTACTCCCGTCAGGAGGGCATAGATCAGGCTGTTAACAAAGCGAGTGGCAGGATTAACGGTGGAAGAGTAAAAAATAGCCGCCTGAGAATAGTTCGCATACCGATTGTTCATTTCTTTAAAACGTGACAGGGTCTCTTCTTGAGCATTGAAAGCCTGCAAAAGACTTTCCTGAGTAAGCATTTCCTCAATAAATTGTGTTTGTTCTCCCCGTGCTGCAGTCTGCGTTTGAAAAAAATGATAGGACTTAGCAGCAATAAAACGAGCCAGAAAGAGAGATAAAGGAGTCAAAATCAAGACCAAAACAAGCATCAGCCCATCAATATCTGCCATGGTGATAATAGTAACGATAATGGTTAAGACTCCCAGAAAAAGCTGATTAAAAACCATCAGCAAACCGTTGCTGAGCTGTTCAGTGTCTGTTGTCACCCGGCTGACCAAATCACCTATGCTTCTCTTATCCAAGAAAGCAATCGGCATCTGATTCAGTTTTTGCATAACACGTTGACGTAGACTGTAAGTATAGTTGAAGACCAGTCGGTTATAAAGAAGCGGATTCAGCCATTGGATCAGGGTATTCAGCCCAATAACAAGAGCCATTTTTATTAAAAGCGGGATAAGTTCGCTGACAGTCTGGAGCTGTACAACCAAATCAACTGCTCTCCCAATTAAAAGCGGCAAATAAACGGTCAGAACAACCTGCACAACAGTCCCCAAAAGTGCAAAAACAAGTAAAGATTTTTGCTTTCCAAACTCCGCCGCTAAACGCTGACGTGTTTTCCTGCTGTCTCTAGCTTTCATCTCCACCTCCTAACCTAAGAGATACAAAGGGCGTGAAGAAGCCCAAAAGGAAAAATAAGGAACCAGCTCTAAACCACTTGGTCCTAGATGATTTATGCTCACAGAGACCGGACTATAAGATCCCTCCTTTTGCCGATTTCCAAGTTGTAATCCACTCACCGGACTGTTTTAACTTATGTCCCAGTACGTTTCAAAATAAAATTACTTCACTATTACGCCAGATGCTGTGAATGATGAATAGCACGATATAACTGACTTTGATTGAGTAAATCCCTGTGGCTGCCAAAAGCAACTTGCCTGCCCTTATCTAGAAGTAAAATACTGTCTGCTGATTTTAAACTGCCTGTGCGCTGAGAGACCATGATAAATGTGGTGTGGACCAGATTTTCTTTAAGAGCAGACAGAAGGCGGCTTTCAGTCAGGTAATCGAGCGCTGAGGTCGCATCATCTAAAATAAGAAAAGGCGGGCGGCCAAGGATTGCTCGCGCTATTGTTAAACGCTGACGCTGGCCGCCTGAAAAATTACGGCCGAAAGCAGCAACTGGACTATCCAGCTGCAGATCCAATGCCTTGATAAAATCGCTGGCCTGAGCTATAGATAGGGCTTGCCAAAGCTCTCTGTCACTTATTTGTCGACTTTGTCCTAAGAGCAGATTAGAACGGACCGTTCCCTGAAACAGTTCAGCTTTTTGCGGTACAAGTCCCACCCACTGCCGCCATTCTGATAAGTTTTCAGGAGATTTTTTTTGATGGAAAAGCGTCAGACTGCCGCTTTGGGGAAGGTAGAGAGGGATGAGAAGCTGGATCAAACTTGTTTTCCCAGAACCGGTTCCGCCGATTATTCCCAAAAAATCGCCGGACTTTACTTCAAAGTTAATATCCTCTAAAGCCGGCGAGGACGCTCGAGGATAAGTAAAAGAAAGGTTGTGCACGGCCAAAGCCAGATTACCATCACTTGATTTCTGCTCCAGCGGTGCATTGACAGTTTCAGAAACCGCATTTAATACATTCCTAATACGGCCGGCGCTGATAAATCCCTGATTTAAAGAAGCAACCAGCAAGGTTGTTTTCAGCAGTTCGGCTAAAATCTGCAAAAGATAATTAATCAGAGCAATCAGCTGTCCTTGGGACAGAAGTCCATTTTGAATAGACCAGCCGCCTTGGTAAATGACTAAAAGCAAGGCAATATTGACAGTCAAGAAAGTGAGTGGTGTCACCATGCTGGATAAACGGCCGGCTCGAAGCTGCAGTTTCGTGTAGTCACCATTAAGTGCTGCGAAGGCTTTTTCTTCATTTTCTGTTTGATTAAACGCTCTGATGACACGGACCCCCTGCATTTGCTGACGTGTCAGACTGACCAATTTGTCAGTAGTCTGTCTGATTTTAGCATAAACAGGCCCCAGCAAACCAGATAGCAGAGAAACAAGAATAGTCAGCAGAACAACCATTCCGGCAAAATAAGGAGCTATTCTGGGGCTGATAATAAAGGACATGATGACTGCTCCGCATACAATAATCGGTGCCCGCAAAAATAAACGAAGGAATTGATTGATGCCCGTTTGAATTTGAAAACTATCACTGGTCAAACGAGTAATCAGACTGTCTGTTCCAATCTCGTCCCTTTCTTTCTGACTTAGGCTCATGACCTTATCAAAGAGATCATCGGTCATCTGTTTGGTAAAACCGACTGCTGCTTTCGCAGAAAAATACTGTGCGGTGATAGAGACAATGATACCGACACAGGCAAAAAGAAATAAGACAAAAAGCATAATATAGAGCTGTTTTTTATCCTCAGCAGGGATAATATGATCAACAATTTCAGCTATAATCAGTGGAACAGACAGTTCAAAAGCAGCTTCTAATAATTTAAAAAGGGGCCCTAAGATTGTTTCCTTAAGGTAGCCCTTGAAATAAATACGCAGCATTTTCATAAAACCCTTTTCTAGAACCAGCTCATTATTCTGATAAGATAAAGATTGAAACGGACTTCACGGGAATAATAGATATTGCCCCCATTTTTATACAGCTGACCTCCGGAGATTAAGGCTAAAGGGTGGTGATAAAAATAAGTTTCGCCGCTTGTATTGCCTAAACTCGGAGCAACAACATCGCGTGAATAAGCCTTTGCCAGCTCAATAGTATTTTTTCCGCCATGTTTAGCGATATAATCAATATAAGCTGTGCCAAAATTATAGGCCTGCACTGCTGTCCAGGAATCAACTTTTGCTTCCTTAGCCAGTTCAATGTTCTCAGAAAGCAAAGTGACACCTTGCTGTATACTGGTTTTGCTGTCTTTAATAGAATTGGTTATGCCGTCAGAGCTTTCACTGGACTGCATAACATCATCTTCTCCTCCCTTGGTTTCTGTATAAATCATAGCCAAAACCAACTCTACATTAGCATCGGTATCATTTTCTGCCAATGTCGTTTCTACCATTTCCTGATAGCCTAAAACCCGGTGTACATTGCGGTGAATCACATAAAAGTGATAGGCACAAAAAATAAGAAAGAGAAGGAGAATAAGACGTCGTATCGTTTTAAACATAATATTTATTTGTTTTGGATATCTTCTATGTTCTTAATCAGTATAGAGTAAGTTCCGTCCTGATTTTGTATAAATTCAACACTGTCAGCATCTTGGTAGATTTGATTTGGAACAATCAGCTCAATGCCGTTAGACAGAGATAATTTCTGACTGGAAAGTTTTTTACTTTGTTTGGAATAATCAATATCAGCCAGTTTGATGGGCTCAGGAATTTGCTCCTTTAGATTATCAACAAAGGTCAGCCGGGCAGTCAGGTTATCTTCGAAAAGCTGATTAGCTAATTTTTCCGGCTCTAGCTCCTGCTCTTCCAAATGATTATAAATAGCTGTCTTCATTTTAGACTGAAAAGCAAAGTCATCCTGCCGAAAATCATCAGCCACTTTTTTAGCTGTTTGCTCAACTACTTTAAGAGATTTTTTAACTGAGGCTTCCGGCTGAACCTGCAGGAGCTGTTCTGAAAAGTAATGAACAAAACTGCCATCGTGCTTGATACGTTTCTCAATCAAATAATAACGTCCTGTCTTCTGGTTGAGCACTAAGGCCTCATCAGGAGTCTGACCGGCCCCGGGCAGTGTATTTTGCGTCAAGGCAATAGGTGAGTCTGACTGGCCAGTCAGATGTGTCAGGCTTTCTTTTAAAGTCAGACGCAGAAAAGCAAAGTGCTCAGTCCCCTCTTTTTCAAAACGAATGAAAACCAAATCACAGGTTTTTTGATTTTCTGAAATAAGAAAAGCTTGGCGCCAGGATTGTGCAATCTTAACAGATGACTCTAAAAAATCATCAGTCAGCAGTTTAAAGAAGGGATTGTCCTCTGTCAAGCGGCCGCGCTTAGCCTCATCGGAAAAAACTTTGGCCAATTTTTTGCTGAAATAAGTATCAAGCAAAGGGCTGATATCCAGCGGCTTATCAGCTAAAAGAAGGTCTGTATCGTCAGGTGTGAACTGGTGAATAACAAGCTCTTTAATATAAAGGTCCATCATTTGCTTATTCCATACATTTGCTTATTCCATACAAAGGGAAGGCATCAGTTATGCCCTTGATTTCTTGGCGCACAGCCTTCAAAACAGCCTCATTCTCATGATTTTCCAGTGTTTCAATCATAAGCTCAGCAATGCGGCGTGACTCGCTGACACCCATACCGCGGCTGGTAATAGCCGGAGAACCGATACGGATTCCAGATGTTTTAAAAGGAGACAGCTTTTCAAATGGAATGGAGTTCTTATTCAAGGTAATATTAACACGTTCAAGAATATTCTGTGCTGCTTTGCCATTTTCAACAACTTTTGTCACATCGACTAAGAAAACATGGTTGTCTGTCCCCCCTGAAATGACATGAAAATCATCATGTGCCTGAAAAACAGCAGCCATAGCCTGAGCATTTTCGATGACAGATTCACCATAGCGCTTAAAAGCAGGATCCAAAGCTTCTTTAAAAGCCACCGCCTTAGCAGCAATAATGTGCATTAACGGACCGCCCTGAAGCCCCGGAAAAACAGCAGAATTGATTTTCTTAGCAATCTCCGGATCATCGGTTAAAATCAATCCGCCGCGCGGGCCGCGCAAGGTTTTGTGGGTCGTGCTGGTTGTCACATGAGCATAAGGAATAGGACTGGGATGGTGTCCTGAAGCGACCAAACCGGCAATATGGGCCATATCAACCATTAAATATGCGCCGACACGGTCTGCCACCTCCCTAAATTTTTGAAAATCTATAATACGAGAGTAAGCCGAAGCCCCTGCTACAATCATCTTGGGCTGCGTTTTTTCTGCAATAGCCAGCAGTTCTTCATAATCAATTTCTTCCGTCTCCGGATTAACAGTATAAGCTACAAAATGATAAGTTTTTCCGGAAAAACTGACAGGTGAACCGTGGGTCAAATGCCCGCCGGCAGCTAAGTCCATTCCAAGAACCGTATCACCAGGCTGCAATAAAGCCATATAGGCTGCCGCATTTGCCTGACTGCCTGAGTGCGGCTGGACATTGGCAAATCCGGCCCCAAACAGCGCCTTAGCACGTTCTATAGCCAAATTCTCCACAATATCAACACAGTCCGTTCCGCCATAATAACGTCTTCCTGGATAACCTTCAGCATATTTATTGGTTAAAACAGATCCTTGCGCTGCCATAACAGCCTGTGAGACAATATTTTCTGAAGCAATCAGCTCAATATTATTTTGCTGACGCACTTCTTCTGCCTGAACAGCTTCCCACAGTTCCTTATCATATGCTTGGTTATTTTCCTTATCAAAATTCATGTTTATAATTCATTCCTTTCGTTTCACTCAAGGCACAACACTGAATGAAAAAGGTGCAGTGCTCTTTATTTTGGACTATAATTAAAGTGAGAAAACCTATCACTACTACAAACTTTAACCGGTATCTTACCATCAACCTTGCCATTAAGCACTCTAAAGCTCCCAATCGTTTTCGATTGGCCAAACAAATCCGTATCCACCCCATAAATAGGCTTGCCGTAATAGGACTGATAGCCAGCGTAAGCTGTGGCGATGGATGCTCCCCATTGCAAGGCATGAACACCTTTGGAAATATAGGGCACGACTCCCGAGTTGGCTATCTTGATTTCTAAAGCGCTCGCCGGACTCCCGTCAAAATGTTTTCCCGTTTCCTTAATATGCTCATAAAGACTGACTACATCATAAGACTGCGAGGCCTGTGATTGGGTCCGCTCAATAGCCGCTGCTGCTAGCAGACTTTGGTAGCGCAGATAAACATAATCATTTTCAAGCATCTGCTTCCGGCTCTTAACTGAATAACCGTAACCAGTCTGGGACGCTGACTGTCTGGACTTTAGCATTCCCCCGTGGGCTGCCTCTAACTCCTCTAAAGACAAGGCATTAATCTTGATTCCCAACCATACTCCTATAGTTGGTGGGAAACTTGACCACATCATCAGCTAAGGCTTGGGAGAGGACCTTAGCCCCCTCAACCAAGGGGATTAGGAAATCGAAAATCTATCATAAGTTCTCAGGAGAATATATATCTCATTTTAGGTATATACAATATCAATACTACTAATGTTACTCCTCCTGTCATAGTTTGACGATAGGGTTCCCCATCTATAATTTTTTATAGAATTAATTTTATTTTCCTTCAAGAACCTGTCGTGTAATTGCTTCCTATATTCCTCTTCATTTTGATTAATTGTCCTATCATCTAAAATAAGTGAAATGGAATAAAGTTTATTTTCCCGGAAAAATAAGCCGACAATGAAACTTTGACGAGATAATTTTAAATCATAAATATAAAACAGCCGTTTATAATTCTGATTATTATAATATCGACTATTTTTAAAATCATCAAATGTCATTCCTTTTTTCAATTGAAAATTATCATCAAATATTACTGTCCCATTCTCTGTATTAATCATTTTAACCTCATTTCAATTTTATCGACCCTACTTCATCTAAAATCCCTTTCTCAATTAATTGATTTACATTGGGTATATATACTTGAGGAAGTTTACCATCACCAAATTGTGAATTCGCCCTTACAATACCATAAGCAGCATCAATTTCTTCATTAACTATATAGGCTCCCATTTTGTTTCTATATCCAAAGATAGGATGTTCTTCTACCTGTAAGCCTTCAAATAATTTTGTTGCGTTAAAATCTGATTTAGCAATCGCTTGCTCCGTGGTAAAGTATTCTGTCCCATTTGGCTCACCTCTAAATAAAACTATCCCTTTTTTTAGTTTTATATCAGTGTAACTATCTATACCAGGGTATTTACCTTTTCCCTGAAAACTTTGTGCTTCCTTAGTTGGAGAATTATCTATAGGGAAAACTACTTTTTGTCCAACCTCGCTTACTTTATATTTGAATGAAGCATCTAAGTTCGTATCCACCCCATAAATAGGCTTGCCGTAATAGGACTGATAGCCAGCGTAAGCTGTGGCGATGGATGCTCCCCATTGCAAGGCATGAACACTTTTGGAAATATAAGGCACGACTCCCGAGTTGGCTATCTTGATTTCTAAAGCGCTCGCCGGACTCCCGTCAAAATGTTTTCCCGTTTCCTTAATATGCTCATAAAGACTGACCACATCATAAGACTGCGAGGCCTGTGATTGGGCCCGCTCAATAGCCGCTGCTGACAGCAGACTTTGGTAGCGCAGATAAACATAATCATTTTCAAGCATCTGCTTCCGGCTCTTAACTGAATAACCGTAACCAGTCTGGGATGCTGACTGTCTGGACTTTAACATTCCCCCGTAGGCTGCCTCTAACTCCTCTAAAGACAAGGCATTCACTTTTTTCTTAAATGCTTTGGAAACCATCTCAGACGGGGCATAGCCTTTCGTCTCCTTAAACTGAGCTTCAATGTCTTTAAAGAGCGCCTTGACATCGGTCACTTCTCGCTGCTCCCAAGCACTGTTAATCGTGGCTGCCCAAGCCATCTCTGACTTAGGCGGCAGACTAAAGCTCCCTGAAAAAGACGAAAAACCTTCCTTAACCTGAGTTAACCCTTGAGAGACTGCAGCGTATAAGCCATCGACCTCACTGAAAAGACTGGGCGACTTCCCATCAAAGGCAATCAGTTTCTCCAGCTTCTCCTGAAGCTCCTGAACCTTTGACAGGTTGCGCGCCATCGACTGCTGAGCCTGCAGTATACTGCTTTCACTCAGAACCTCTTTGGCCATCTCATTGGAAAGCCACTCACTGGAGCGATTATAGGCTGCCTGATAGATCGCTATCTCTTGTTCCAGAACTTCTGAATCCAGACTCTCATCTGCCACCTCATTTCGATAATCCGAGGGCAGGCGATTAACGGCGGTACTGACCCCTTCTGACAGCAGAATCGCCCCGCGAAATAAGGGGATTAAAACATTGCTGGCATAAGCTTTGGCACTGCTGTAGGCCTCTCCCTGTAAATTACCGGCACCCATAAAACTCTCCAAACTCCCTATCGCGGTTTGGTAGGCGTCTATACGGCTGGCCGAAGCGCTGCTGGTCGAACTCGCTTGGGTGTCTGAACTCCCCAAACTCATTTTAATCCCCATCTAGTGTCTCCTTATTATCATATGAATTTTTAGTCATTTAAACGGTATTTCCGGTACAGCAGCCAGGAGGTCAGCCTGGGTAAGGGCGCCCTGACGCAGGATCTTAGCGGGACCGTCTGATAAATCAAGAACAGTCGAATCAAGACCGCTGATAGCACTATCATCTGCTAGGCCGATGAGCTGCTGATTAAAATTATGGCTAATCTGGCTAAAAGCTTTGCCGCTTTCATCTCCTGACAAATTAGCTGACGGGCCAATCAGGGGACCTGTCTCGCGAATAATCTCCAGCGTCTCAGCATGTCTGGGAACACGGAAACCGACAGACCTGCCGCCAGAATTAATCCAAGGCGGTACCTTGGCATTAGCTTCTAGGATAATAGTCAGAGGACCAGGTAAAAAAGCCCGATAGAGTTTTTCCAGATAGGGAGGCTGATTTTGGGAATAAGCCAAAATCTCTTTTAAACTTGCAACATTCAAATTCATCGCTTTAGACAGCGGCCTTTTTTTTAGCTGATAGACCCAGCGTACAGCTTCTTGATTCAAAGCCTGAGCAAAGAGACCATAGACCGTTTCTGTCGGCAAAATAACAGCGCCACCCTCTTTCAGTACTTTTTTTATGTCATCCATCATCCAACGCAGCCATCCTATCTTTTCCAAAACTATCCTGTAAAATTCTCACGCGCTTTTGCGGAAAAGCGCCTGTCAGAAGCTCTCTGACTTTTTCCCCTTGCTTGCAGCCAATCTCCAGATAGAGCTTCCCAGCTTCACTTAAGTGGCTGCCTGCACCGCGTATGATACGGCGGTAAAGTGCCAAACCGTCTTCTTCTGCAAATAAAGCGCTGTGCGGCTCAGACAGCAAAACATTGGCCGCCACTTCCTTTCGGTCCGATTCAGCAATATAAGGGGGGTTCGAAACAATGATATCAAAAGAAGCTGAAATGGCGCTAAAAACATCAGACTCAGCAAAATCTAAGGCCAAATGATAAAAGTCAGCATTCCTTTTTGCTAGAGCTAAAGCATCAGGCGAAATATCCGATGCCATGACCTTCCAAGCCGGCCGGGCTGATTTTAAACTCAATGCGATAGCCCCGCTTCCGGTTCCGATATCTAAAACAGAAAGCGGCTGCTGAGTATTTTCTGATAAAATCAAGGCCGTTAATTCCTCTGTTTCCGGTCTGGGAATCAGCACGCGCTTATCTACAGCTAAGCAGAGGTTGCCAAAATAAGCTCTTCCTGTAATGTACTGGGGCGGTATATGAGCCGACAGCTTCTGGTATATATCCTTGAGAAGTGCAGCATCCTCAGGAGAAACAGCTTGATTTTGGTTAAGGGCTATATCTAAATTGGACCAATCTTTTAATTCCTTAAACACATAGAGCAAGGCTTCTTCTTCTTCGCCAAGGGCTGCCAATCGTTTCTGATAATGTCTGAAAAGCTGTGCATAATTCATTTTTGCTGGACGGCCTCTAATTTTTGCGTCTGATCAAAGAGAACCAAGGCATCAATGACCTCGTCCAGTTTGCCGGATAAGATGCTGTCCAGCTTTTGCAGGGTCAGGCCGATACGATGGTCGGTTACACGGTTTTGCGGAAAATTATAAGTCCGAATGCGCTCTGAACGGTCGCCGGTACCGATAGTTGACTTTCTCTCTGCATCCTGTTCATTTTGAGCAATCTGCGCAAAGTGGTCAGCCACCCTAGCTCTGATAATTTTCATTGCTTTATCCCGGTTTTTTTGCTGTGTTCGTTCTTCCTGCATTTCAACTTTAATATTAGTGGGAAGATGGACTATCCGCACCGCCGTAGCCACCTTATTAACATTTTGACCGCCTGCGCCGGAAGCATGGTAGATATCAATGCGAAGATCTTTAGGATCGATGTCATACTCGACTTCTTCTACTTCAGGCATGACCAGTACAGTAGCTGTTGAGGTGTGAACACGCCCTTGGCTTTCTGTTACCGGTACCCTTTGAACACGGTGAGCCCCTGATTCATATTTCAATTTGGAATAAACTGCTTGGCCGGAAATCATCGCAATAACTTCCTTAATTCCGCCTACACCATTGACTGACAGTTCCATTACTTCAAATTTCCAGCCTTGGCTCTCGGCGTATTTCTGGTACATATTAAGTAAGTCGCCGGCAAAAAGAGCTGCTTCATCACCGCCGGCGGCTCCCCGAATTTCAAGAATGATATTTTTATTATCATTTGGATCTTTAGGCAAAAGCAAAAATTTCAGCTTTTCCTCATAATCTTCTTTTGCTGCTTTAGCTTCGGTCAGTTCTTCCTTGGCCATATCCAGCAAATCAGGATCCCCGGCCGCTTCTTTTATCATTTCCTGAGCATCAGCGATATCCTTTAAAGTTCGCTTATAATCACGGTAGACCGCTACAGTATCTCTGCTGTCCGCTTCTTCCCGGGACAGAGCCATGAAACGCTTAGTATCGGCAACCACATCAGGATCGCTGAGCAGCTCGCCTAATTCCTCATAACGATCTTCAACAGCCTGCAACTGTTCATAAATGGTCATTCTTATTTATCCTCACTTTATTTAGCCTAATAATTTTATAAAAAGATGCTTTACAGCAAGATCTGCCCGCTCACTCTTTAATGTCAGCCGCAATTTCCGGATGAAAATAGTGCTTGCGGCAGACAGGTATATAACTTTCACTCCCGCCTATCTGAATCTGTTCTCCGTCATAGACCGGCCGGCCGTTTTCAATCCTCAGAACCATAGTGGCTTTTTTCGAGCAGAACTGACAGATTGTCTTGATTTCCTCAATTTTATCAGCCAGAAGGAGCAAATATTTGGATCCTTCAAATAATTCGTTCTGAAAATCATTTTTCAAACCGAAAGCCATAACAGGTATATCCAGCTCATCTACTACGCGGGCCAGATCATAGACATTGTTTTTGCTTAAAAACTGGCATTCATCAATCAGAACACAGTAAGGAGGCTGGGCAAGATTGGCTATATAAGCAAAAATATCTGTATCCGCAGTAATAGGCATAGCTTTTCTTCGCATACCGATACGGCTGGAAACAAAGCCGAAACCATCTCGGGTATCAAGTGCTGATGTCATAATAACAACAGGTTTGCCCTGCTCCTCGTAATTATGAGCAACTTTTAAAATTTCAATCGTTTTACCCGAATTCATAGTCCCGTATTTATAATATAACTGCGCCAAGCCTAACTTTTCCTGCCTTCTATTTAATATCCTATTTATTTTAACATAAAAGAGAGGATTTAGCATCAGATTTATCAGTTTTCCTATCTCTGACCTAACGCTCTAAAGACAGTCCCAGCGTTTTTGTGCTATAATAAAGTAGAAAACAAGAAGAAAACAGTCAATCAAAAACTGTTGTGTCGTTTTAATTAAAGTGAGTTAAACTAAACACGCCCTAAGAGCTGTAGAGCGGCATCATCCAGTGGATGATGCCAGCCTGAACCCCAAAAAACTTTATCGTCCTGACAGGGATGCGTCTGCGAAATCATAGATTTCGGACTTACCGTCAGCCGTAAACGTCTGAAAGCTTTGTCGCCTTAACAGTCGACCGCACCTTTCTAGTCGTTCTGGCAGAGGGGCGTCTGCGAAATCATAGATTTCGGACTTACCGTCATTTTTGCTTTGCTCTTTTTACGGGCTTTGTATCTTAATTGGAGGTCTATTTATGCCGTTTGTAAAAATCGATTTGTTTGAAGGCCGAACTGAGGCTCAGAAAATTGAACTTGCTCGTGAAGTCACTGAAGTTGTTGCCCGTGTTGCCAAAGCGCCCAAAGAGGCTATTCATGTCTTTATCAATGATCTTCCGGAAGGTAGCTATTATCCGCACGGAGAAATAAAAAGGAAATAAAAGCATCTTAATAGATTCATGCCAAAGATTGAGATGTTTGGAAGTGGGATGTAACCCTAATTATGGGGTTCGCCGTTCCACCTCCGCAAGGCAGGTTAAAGCTTTGAAAAAGAGAACAAAGTGCTGCTAAGCGACTGGCGTAGATGTGAGATGACTTTAAGTTTTGTTACGCCTTTCTAGTCGTTCTGGCAGGGGGGCGCCTACGAAATCAAAGATTTCTGGCTTACCGTCATTTTTGCTTTGCTCTTTTTACGGGCTTTGTATCTTATTGAACTGAACACGCCCTAAACGCTGCGGGAAAAAGATGTTCTGACTTAGAATCTGACGATTCGTCAGTCAGTCCCCTATTTTCCTTTTGCGTTTTTAACGGGCTTTGTATCTTGGTTGGGAGGGATAATGCAAGTCAGTCATAGTTTAAAAATGATGGGGACACAGATCGATATCCAGATTGACTCTCCTAGAGCTCGAGAACAAATTATAAAAGTCTGTCAGCTGCTGGACATCTATAATCAGCGTTTTAGTGCCAATGACGAGCGTTCAGAATTAATGGCTGTGAACCGAAATGCCGGAATCAAACCATTGATTGTGCATCCTGAACTTTTTGAACTGATTGCTCTGGGCAAAAAGCATAGTACAGCAAACCCGTCTAATCTAAATATTGCTTTAGGCCCGCTTGTTGACTTATGGCATATCGGTTTTTCTGATGCCCGAAAACCCTCAGCAGCAGAGATTCAAGCCTGTCTGCCTTTAACGTCCCCTAAGAAAATTTTGCTTAACAGAGAAAAGCAAAGCGTTTTTTTAACCGAAAAAGGAATGAAAATAGATTTAGGTGCATTAGCCAAAGGTTATATAGCAGATAAAATAATCACCTATCTGGCTGAAGATGGTATCGTCTCAGCTCTTATTAACCTCGGCGGCAATGTACTGGTTCACGGCCAAAACAGCAGGCGTTCCGATGGTTCTTGGCACATCGGCATCCAAAATCCCAAACAGCCTCGCGGCAGCAATCTTGGAATTGTAACGATCAAAAATAAGTCTGTTGTCACTTCAGGGATTTATGAACGGCATTTGAAAATTGGTGAAAATGATTATCATCATATTTTTGACCGCCGAACCGGTTACCCTATTGAAACAGACATGGCCAGTCTGACCATTATTGCCAGACAGTCTGTGGACTGTGAAATCTGGACAACACGCTTATTTGGACTGCCGTTAATTGAGGTTCTTCAAACGATTAATGAAACATCTCATATTGAAGGACTTGCCGTCACTAAAGATAATCGGATTTTTCTGTCATCTGGGCTAAAAAATCGATTTCAGCCTTTGTACAGATAAAGTATCTCAGTCAATCCTGCAGTAAAAGGCGGCAGCTGATGCGGCTTCAAGCAGAAACAAAGCTGACAGCATGAATCGGCTTTGTATCATTCAAAAAATCATGGCAGAAATCTGCCATGATTTTTTGAATTGTTACTTTAAGAATCTAAATTTTTTCTGTCCTGTCAGTCCTTTAGATCCTGACCGTTAGTAGCAATAACTTTTTGGTACCAGAAAAAAGAATCTTTGCGGTAACGCTTAAGACTGCCCACTTCTTCATCTGTACGGTCAACATAGATAAAACCATAACGTTTACGGATACCTTCGTGTGTTGAAATAAGGTCAACTGCTGACCATGGATTATAGCCAAGCATATCAACACCGTCAGAAATAGCCAGTTGAATTTGCGCAATATGCTGGCGAAGATATTCAATGCGGTAATTATCGTGAATCTTGCCGTCTTCAGTTAAAGTGTCATAAGCACCAAGACCGTTTTCAGTGACTAAAAGCGGTAAACGATAACGGCTGTACATTTCACGAACGGTCGCACGGAAACCGACAGGGTCAATTTCCCAGCCAAATTCAGTTTTAACAAGATTGGGATTATCAACACTTTTAGCAAAACCTGGGAAAGTTTGATGAGATTGCTGGTCACCATTGACACCCGCTGCTTCGCTGCCGTCAGAAGCTTCAACGGTCGCCGTATTGTAATAGTTGAAGCCGATAAAGTCAGGTTTAGCTGCTTTCATGATAGTACGATCTTCGTCAGTAACTGTTGGCAGAGCATCATTTTCTTCCAAATATGCCCAAGCTAAATTGTTATATTCACCAAAAACATAAGCATCTAGATAAAGCCAATTACGCAGAGCATTGAAGTTCTGAGCGGCAATAACATCTTCTGGTTTTGAAGAAGCTGGATAAACCAAAGAAATATTTGGAGCTGGACCAATTTTAGCATCAGGAAGCATTTCATGACAGAGCTGCATAGCTTTGGCCTGAGCAACTAATTGGTGGTGATTTTGTTGGTAAATTTCCTTAGTGAGATTGGCTGTCCCTTCCGGTACATGAAGGGTCCCAATGACTGGGCCAACCAATGTTAGCATATTTTGCTCATTGATTGTCAACCAGTATTTGACGCGGTCACCAAAGTTTTCAAATAAAACACACGCATATTCTGCAAACCAATCAACAGAATCATGCCTTGACCAAGACCCGCGTTCATCAAGCGCCGCCGGCATATCGAAGTGGAACATGGTCACAATTGGCTCAATATCGTATTTCAAGCATTCATCAATCAAATTATTGTAGAATTCAATCCCTTTTGGATTGACCTCACCTGTTCCATTTGGCAAAACCCGTGTCCAGGAAATCGAAAAACGATAAGATTTGAAGCCCATTTCTGCCATTAGAGCGATGTCTTCTTTATAATGGTGATAATGGTCAACTGAAACCGACAAATCGGCTGTTCCTTCAGGAATCTCTTTCACATCTTGGCAGGACGGACCTTTGCCATCCTCTAAAGCAGCGCCTTCAACTTGATATGCTGATGTGGAAGCGCCCCACAAAAAGTCTTTGGGAAAGGGTTTTAATGTTTTATGAAGCATAATATCTCCTTCTATTGATATTAATAATTTTTATGATTTATAATAAATCTAAAGAAGCAAAAGCATTGTAGAGTCCGTTTTCTTCAACATCGTCTGTTACCATGTCTGCCATAGCAAGGATTTCTGGCCCGCCATTTCCCATAGAAACACCGATTTCACAGTATTCCAGCATTGGAATGTCAACCTTGGCATCGCCAAAAGCAATGGTGTTCTTTTTATCAGCATGCAGGTGCCCCAAAAGAACATCGATAGCATGCGCTTTGGTAATATCCTTAACGCCAAGGTCGCCAAATAGAGCTGTTTCACCTCGGCCGCCCCATGTTCCAGCTTTGAGATGAGGAAAGGCTTCTGCTGAATCCAAATAGTCTTGATAAGTGTTAAGAATAAAACTCACTTTATTCAAATCATCACGGTAGAGTTCACCGCCATAGATTAAACCGTGAAGCGCGTCCTCTGCTTCCATATGTTCAACTTCTGCTTCTGCTTTCCCTTTACGAAGCGCATATTGCCGCATGACCGGACGGGCAGCTTCTTTGAAGTTTTCAGAAGCAAAGAGACCATTATTTGATTCCAAGTAGAACTCCAGACCGCGTCCATGTAACCAGTCAACAATGGCTTTGGCCTCTTCTTTTGAAATCAGCTGATGCATAATGACTTGACCATGGTGTTCAACGTAAGAACCATTACCGCCTATCATTCCATCAATGCCTATCTCCCAAATCTCAGGCTGCATTTCCGCACGGCTTCTGCCTGTACAAACATAGACATGATGCCCTTTTTCACGCGCTTTACGGATAGCAGTGACGGCAGATTCGGGAATACGATTATGGTAATCAACTAATGTTCCATCGACATCCAGAAAAATAACTTTTTTGGCCATACCAGTCTCCCAACTATGTGATACTTCTATTATACTTCTTTGCAAGGCTCAATGATAGGCCTATCCTCTTGCAAAATAATACAATCCTACGGTTTTAGCACTATCGCTAAATTTCCAATGCCCCAGCCGAGTAAGCAAAAGAGGTACAAAAGTTAAGCTGGAATGGTTTGAGCAGTATCTCTCCCAAGTATTCTGTCTTGCTTTTTTGTACAGAAACCGCTATGATAAAACAATGGCTAATATTAAGAAAATTCTTGCACTTATCCCAGAAAACAACAGACAAACCGCTGAAACTTTTTTCACTGAACTGGCTGAGGGCTTTAGTTATTTATTTCGTTTAGAATTAGATAATGCTTCCGCACACGTTTCACATAAAAACAGTCAGTATGATGGGGTCTTTACCTTTTCTGAAATCGACTGCCCACTGCCAACACTCAAATTTACCACAAAGGCAGCAGAAAACCAGCAGACCTTTTTTGTGGATAGGACCTGTTTCACCAATCCTAAGACAGTCTTATCGCTGACTCGCTATCTGACTGAGTTTTACCAGAAAATTCAGCCAGACATTCTAAGCTATCTGCCTTATCGGATTAGTTTCTTTGACCAAAGCCACCGTCTGGTCTATTCTAACCATAAGCCCGAGAGCTCTCTGCCTCTTTCAGATGTTGACAGTCCAAAAAAACTGGATGAGGCACTTATCCAAGAACTAAATGATGAAGAAATAAGCAGTCTCCATTTCCCTGTTGCAGAAAGTGTTTTTGACCAGATTCTAATCCAGTCCTACCAAAAATTATATGACCGTCAAAATCAGCTCATAGGAACCTTGGAGAGCGTTCACAATTTTAAACCGGTTCTCTCAGCTTACCTCAAAGAGACCGGTCAGGCGCTGGTCGGATGGTCTGATACGACTTCAGGACCTTCCGTCACTGAAGTCTGGCCTGATAGCTAAAAAAGCTGAGACAGTCTGCCGCTCAGCTTTAACTGCTTAATATATGCAGCTACTGACTGCTTCGATTCAGATCATCAAAAATGGTGTCCAAAACTGCTAAGAACACTGCCCGTATCAGCAGTTTGGCTTTATCAATGACCAATATCAGTCCCGATGAACCGGCTGAGGGCCAAAAGACTGAGATACAGGCATTATCTCGATGCGATTAATATTGAGATGCTCTGGCTGCCGGCTAATCCAAGCTACGGTCTCAGCAATATCTTGCGGACGAATAGCGTGTGCGCCTTGATAAAGCTGTTCAACACGCTGGTTGTCGCCTTTGAAACGGACATTGGAAAATTCAGTTCCTTCACATAGGCCTGGCTCAATATTTGTTACGCGAACCTGTGTTCCAAAAAGGTCAGCTCTAAGATTTAAGGAAAATTGTTTGACAAAGGCCTTGCTCGCCCCATAAATATTTCCGCCCGGGTAGGGGACAGTCCCGGCTGTTGAACCTAAATTGATAATTAAACCAGCATTTCTTTCTACCATCTGCGGAAGGATCTGATGAGTCAAATAGGTCAAACCAATGATATTCGTTTGAATCATAGTCTGCCAGTCCTTAAAATCTGCTTCATAGGCCTTGTCTAAGCCTAGAGCCAGACCGGCATTATTAACGAGTAAATCGACAGCTTGCCAGTCCTGAGGCAAGCTGGCCAGAGCCTGGTCAATCTCTTGCGTTTTGCTGACGTCCATCTGCAAAGGAAAAAAGCAGTCTTTCCCCAGCTCATCTCTCAAAACCTGCAGCCTGTCCCATCTTCTGGCTGCGCCGATAACCTTATAGCCATCTGCTGTCAGTTTTTCAGCAATAGCCTTGCCAAAACCAGCAGATGCTCCTGTCACTAAAGCTGTTTTTACCATAAGCTCCTCCATCTTACAAGATACAAAGCCCGTTAAAAGAGCAAAGCAAAAATAGGAGCCTGACCGCCGAGTCACTAAAGACTCAAGGGAAGGCTATCTTTTTTGCACAGCTCTTAGGGCGTGTTCAATTCAATAAGATACAAAGCCCGTTAAAAGAGCAAAGCAAAAATGACGGTAAGCCAGAAATCTTTGATTTCGTAGGCGCACCTCTGCCAGAACGACTAGAAGGGGGCAGTCGACTGTTAAGGCGACAAAGCTTTCAGACGTTTACGGCCTAGCGGTAACTGGGTAACGATACAGATTTCCAGTCCCCTCACTTTCCCTTTTCTAGGTTCGGGCTGAAATCATCCACTGGATAATTTCACTGCACAGCTCTTAGGGCGTGTTCAATTCATAAGATACAAAGCCCGCCTGTTCTCTGGTCAGCATGTGCTTTTAGAGATCAGCAGTTCTTGGTCTAATACACAAAAAACGAGTAAGGGAGCACCTTCTCGTTTTTTTAATCGTGCCCTCTTTCTTTGACCTATTACGCTTGATCAAATTCACTGTCTCGGGCAAATTGTCTTAATCCTCCAAGGTTTGAGCTGCTGTAATAATTGCAAGCTTATAAATATCTTCAGCACTTGACCCGCGAGAAAGGTCATTGACCGGCTTATTCAATCCTTGAAGAATCGGTCCGATGGCTTCAAACATACCTAAACGCTGGGCAATTTTATAACCAATATTGCCGGACTGCAAATCAGGGAAAATAAAGACATTAGCATGTCCCGCAACTGGACTACCGGGAGCTTTAATTTCAGCTGTTGCAGGAACAAAAGCTGCATCAAACTGCAAATCGCCATCTATACAAATATCAGGCTGAAGGTCTTTTGAGAGGCGTACAGCTTCCTGAACTTTCTCTACTTGCGGTCCTCTAGCGCTGCCCTTGCTTGAAAAACTGAGCATCGCAATCTTTGGATCGATATCGAAAATCTTAGCTGTATCTGCTGTATTAACAGCAATCTCTGCTAATTCCTGAGCATTAGGATCAATATTAATAGCACAGTCTGCAAAAATTAGACGCTGATCCGTATTGTCACGGTTCATCAGGAAAACGCCTGACGTCCGGGAAACACCGGGTTTTGTTTTTATAATCTGCAAAGCCGGACGCACTGTGTCTGCTGTAGAATGAATCGCCCCTGAAACCATGCCGTCTGCCAGCCCCATCTTAACCAGCATAACGCCAAAGTAATTAACATCTCTCAGCAGCTTATCAGCTTCTTCAGCCCCTACTTTTCCCTTACGAATCGCTAAAAATTCCTGCTTCATTTCTTCAAAACCTTCATAATCTTCGGGATTGATGATAGTATAATGCGGATCAGCAAAGCCAAGCTGCGCCAGCAGATTGTGAACCTTGTCGGCATCCCCTAAAATAATCGGTTCAACCAGACCTTCAAATTTTAAGCGGGCTGCCGCACGGACAACACGCTCATCATCGCCTTCAGGGAAAACAATTTTGATATTTTTGCCAACAACTTTCTCACGTAAACTGCCAAATAATGATCGGATACTCATATTGTTATAAACCTCTATTTATTTTCTTGTAAATCTATGATAACGCTATCAAAATCATCTGTCAAGTCTGCCTGCTGAGAGTTCAGCCTGCCGGTGAAAGGATCCCTAAAAGACAGATAATAGCAGTGAAGCGCCTGACGGCCTATTCCGCAGTCCATCCGCCCGCCATATAAATCATCTCCCAAAAGCGGAAATCCGATATGGGCAAGATGCACTCGAATCTGGTGGGTCCGCCCTGTGTGCAGACGAATATCGATAAGATAGACATCCCCATATTTTTTTAACACTTTATAGCTTGTGTGGGCATACTTGCCCGATTGATGGACATGCCGGGTAATCATACTATCGTCTCTTCTGGCAATAGGAGCTATGATATCACCTTCTGACGGCAGATTGCCTGAACCAGAAACCAAGGCATAATAACGCTTTTCAACTGCTTTATTTTGCAGTTCTTTATCCATTCTGGCATGAGCATAGCCATGTTTAGCCAGCAGCATTAAACCGCTTGTATCCTTATCAAGGCGCGTTACAATATGAACCTGTTTGTTAGGATAGTCCTGTGCCATATAATAATATTTAACAAAATTTGCTATTGTATTGGAGTGCAGAACGCTGGGAATACTGGGATAAGCATAGGGCTTATTGATAATTAAAAAATGATCATCCTCATAAACGATAGTCAGGTCATGTTTGACAGGTATTAGACTGTCAGACGGTTTTTCATCAGGAATATCAACCATTACCCTATCGCCAGTTTTCAGTAAATAAACCGCATTTTGTTCATGACCGTTTACCCGAATCCGGCCTCCTTTAAATTTCACCTTGGCCAGCAGGCTTTTCGAAATCCCCTGTCCTTTTAAAAAAGCTTTCACCTGACAGTCTCTGTCTGCGATGAATTCGAATCTCATGAATCCAAATCTCCTATAAAGGCATCTTTGACCCGTTCCCAGAAACTGGTATGGCTCGGCGTCGCTACAAAACTGATTTTTTCAGAATTAATGCAGTATTCAATTTTAGCTACATTTTTACAATGCAGTGTACTATTGTCAACAGATATGGTATAGCTGCCCAGGCGCTTAGGGATAACTTCGATTTTATCTTTTTTGGGAACAATAACTGATGACCCTAAAGTTCTAAACACCCTATTGTTGAGGCTGGAAATTTCTGTCAGCTGCAGAGCCTCAATCGTCGGGTGCAAAACAGCTCCTCCCAGCGATTTATTATAGGCAGTGCTGCCAGTCGGTGTGGAAACTGAAATGCCGTCTCCCCTAAAGCGTTCAAATTTGACATGATTGATGATGACATCGGCAACCATGGTCTTTTCGATTCGCTTAACTGTCGCCTCATTTAAAGCCAGACTTTTAATTTCCCGGCCATTGTCCAGCGTGATTTTAACTTTTAAAATCGGATAAGAGACTTTTTCCCCAGTATCTTTGCGCAGGTTTTCAATAAGTTCATCAATTTCGAAATCTCGATAATCTGTATAAAAACCCAGATGCCCCGTATGCACACCGACAAAACGAACATGGCTGAGCTCTCTTTCATATTTATGAAAAGCGGATAGAAGCATGCCGTCCCCGCCGATAGAAATGACAACATGAGGATTTTTTTTAGATAAGTAAAAATCTGGATCATCTTTCAAAATAGCAAAAAGTTTAGCAGCAATCCGCCGGCTCTGGTACTTGCTATTTGCGATGATAGCAACACGCATCATTTCTTTTTTACCTGTAATATTCATCTGTGTCATCGCTGTTTCCTACACCATCGTTTAGTTTTCTGCTTTCCGGGTCAAAAAGAAGCTGGGCTTCTCTGATATCCTCCCGTATTTTCCTTACTTCTTCATCAAGCTCATAAGCTATCTTGGCGGTTGTCTCTAAACGCTGCTTAATCTCCTGAGGAAATTCACCTTTGTATTTATAGTTCAAAGAATGCTCAATAGTAGCCCAAAAATTCATAGCCAGAGTACGAATCTGAATTTCAGCCAGAACCGTTTTCTGCCCCTGTATTGTATCAACAGGGTACTCAATCACAACATGATAAGAACGGTAGCCACTGGGTTTCATATTGCGAATATAGTCACGTTCCTGAACAATTTTCATGTCATGCCTTTGCCTCAGCAAATCAAGAACATCATCAACATCGTCAACAAACTGCACCATAATGCGCAGACCGGCGATGTCCTGAATGTCCTGTGCAATGTTTTCTTCTTTGATGCTGCGAAGAAGCATTTTTTCCTGAATGCTTTCAACCGATTTGACCCGTCCGGTCACAAATTCAATCGGTGAATGGCGGTTCTGTTTTCTAAACTGTTTGCGAATTCCTCGCAGTTTGATTTTTAATTCCCCAACTGTTTGAATATAGGGATCTAAAAATTCTTCCCATTCAAGCACAACAAAACAGCTCCTTTCTCCAAGCATTATTAAAAGAACCGGCAAAACACTTCAGGCTGCCAGCTTCTCTGATTCGGCTGTTTTCTTCTGACAAAACCAAGTCTATACCAATCAATTAAGCACAGACTTCTGAAACCATAAACAGCTGGGAATCTATTCACTAAATACTGCAGTCTTTTACATTTCTTAAAAGGTCAGTTTGCCAAATATCAGACTTTTTTATAAAATTAGTATAACATTATTTCATTATAACATAAAAGAAATTAAAGGAAAAATGGCATGACACATTTGGAAATCGAGTACAAAACTTTACTTAATAAAGATGAATTTAATCGGCTGGCAGCACATTTTTCTCATATTCCGCCAGTAACACAGACTAACTATTATTTTGATTCTCCTGATTTTCAGCTCAAAGCACATCGCATGTCAATGAGAATCCGGACCTTTTCAGACCGTGCTGAACTGACGCTCAAAATCCCCAGCACTGTGGGCAATTTAGAGCATAACCTCGATTTCAGTCTCCCTCAGGCCAAAGAAATCATAAAGTCCGGTCAGATTCCTGCCTGCTTTATCCGAGATTTAATTGAAGATAAGGGGATTAGACCGGACGATTTGGCTGTGTTTGGCCACCTTACCACAATCAGGCGGGAAAATCAAACAGCCATGGGATTGCTGGCCCTGGATTATAATTTTTACACTGGCCGCAAAGACTATGAACTGGAGCTGGAAGTCACGGATGCCGACAGCGGCAAAAAACGATTTGCCGATTTTTTGGATCAGAATGCCATCACTTTTAAATATGCAAAAAGCAAAATTGCCAGACTGACCAGCAGTTTAAGGGCTGAAAAAAAGTTACCTTAACCTGAAATATTCGTGATTTTCTGGTAAAATAAAGTTAGCAGGCAAAATTTATGGCTGTTTGCTTTTGATAAGCAGCAAATAGACATTAATGCTAATCTTTATTAAAACAATTCACTTGTCCCTTTCACTATAAAGAATGAAGGAGTTATATTAAGAATATGGCAGAACGCTACGCTGATAGACAGCTCAAACTCTTTTCGCTGACTTCCAATCCTAAAATTGCTGAAAAAATTGCCGAAGCCGCAGGGGTTCCCTTGGGAAGACTGACATCGCGCCAGTTTTCGGACGGTGAAATCATGATCAACATCGAGGAGACTGTCCGCGGTGATGACATTTACATTATTCAGTCCACCAGCTATCCTGTCAATGATCATTTATGGGAATTATTGATTATGGTTGATGCCTGCAAGCGGGCCAGTGCTAATTCTGTGAATGTTGTTATCCCTTATTTCGGCTATTCGCGCCAAGACCGAATCGCTGCTTCACGGGAGCCGATAACAGCAAAATTGGTAGCCAATATGCTTGTCAAAGCTGGAGCAGACCGCGTACTGACTCTGGATTTGCATACTGTTCAAGTGCAAGGATTCTTTGACACTCCCGTTGATAACCTTTTTACTATTCCGCTGTTTGCAGACTACTACTACAATCTGGGACTGGTCGGTGACGAAGTTGTCGTTGTCAGTCCCAAGAATTCAGGAATCAAGCGTGCCCGCAGTTTGGCAGAATACCTGGATGCACCGATTGCTATTATTGATTATGCCCAAGATGATGCAGCCAGAGAAGAAGGCTATATTATCGGTGAGGTGGCAGGCAAAAAGGCTATCCTTATCGATGATATCCTAAATACAGGAAAGACTTTGGCAGAGGCCGCAAAAATTTTAGAACGCGGCGGAGCAACGGCTATTTACGCTGCAGCCAGCCATGGCCTGTTTGCCGGCGGTGCAGCCGATATTCTTGCGGCAGCTCCGATAAAAGAAATCCTTGTCACCGACTCCGTTTCCACCAAAGAGCCTGTTCCTGAGAATGTCAACTATCTCTCAGCAAGCCGACTTATTGCAGATGCTATTATCCGCATTCATGAACGCAAGCCGGTCAGTCCGCTCTTTGCTTATACACCTAAGGATTGATTGTTATGGTATATCTTGATAATACAGCTACTACTCCAATGACTCCAGCAGTCATCGAAGCTATGACCGCTGTGATGACTGACAACTTCGGCAATCCGTCAAGTATTCACGTTTACGGCCGTAAAGCCAGTCAGGCATTAAGAACGTCCAGACAAACGATTGCTCATGCATTAAAAACAGAAGTCAGAAGAATTATTTTTACTTCCGGCGGAACCGAAGCTAATAATACTGCCCTTAAAGGCTATGCTCTAGCTAACCAAGATAAGGGCAAGCACATCATTACTACAGCAATCGAACACCCCTCTGTTCTGGAGCCGCTTCATTATCTGCAAGAGAAATTTGGATTTGAAGTCACCTATCTCCGGCCTGAAAAGGGATCTATTACTCTTTCAAGTCTGCAAAAGGCTCTGAGAGATGACACCATTCTTGTCAGCTTCATGCATGCTAATAATGAAACAGGTGACCTGCTGCCAATTGAGGAAGCAGCTGCTCTCTTAAAAACACATCAGGCGGCTTTTCATGTTGATGCCGTCCAAACAATGGGAAAACTCCCAATTTATCCTGAAGAAATTGGAATTGATCTCTTATCAGCGACAGCTCATAAATTTCATGGGCCCAAGGGCGTCGGTTTTCTTTATGCCGCCCCCCTTCACTTTGACAGTTTGCTCCATGGCGGTGAACAGGAAGAAAACAGGCGTGCAAGCACAGAGAACCTCGTTTCAATCGTGGGAATGGCTCAGGCACTGGCAGACAGTCAGTTGCAGTTAAAAGAAAATCTCACCTATATACGGGGACTGAGAGACACTTTTTTAGAGGCTCTCGCTCCTGATTCCTACTACCTCAACGGTTCATCACAACACCTGCCCCATGTCATCAATCTTGGCTTTCCGGGGCAAAACAACGGGATTTTACTGACACAGCTTGATTTGGCTGGTTTTGCCGTATCTACTGGTTCTGCCTGCACAGCAGGCACTGTAGACCCCAGCCATGTATTGGCCAGCCTCTACGGTCATGATTCCGTCAGACTGCAGGAATCGATCCGAATCAGCCTGTCTAAGCTAAATACACAGTCAGAATTACTGCAGTTAGCAAAAAAATTAAAAGAAATAACAGGAAAATAAAATGGCATTTACAAAAAAAGTTACCCTTGATGGCTGTCTCTACAGCTACAGTATTAACCCTGATGTTAAGCCTTATACTCTGCGTGATACCACCTTCACGCAGAATACAGTCGGCCACTATGAATTAAAGCGTTTACTGGAGAAAGTTCCTAATTCCGGTGACGGTTTCCCTTTAAAAATAACTGTCCATAAAGACTTAAATGCATTTAAGCTGACTATCACCGATAAATCTGGCTTACGATCAGTCAATATTTTCAAATCAGAAGACAATAAATTGCTGCAGGATAAATTCTATTTTCTAATGGACAGCCTGGTTGAACGTCACATTTTTAGCAAAAATCCGGTTTGAATCCTTCTCACCCTTTCATACCGGCAGTTTGATACAAAATCTTATGCAAGCATAAGATTTTTTTGTCAGCAATTTTATGTTCACTAAAATTGCTGATTTGATGACTTTTTTGTTACAATATAGATGAACTATTAAGGAGATGATATTGTGGCTATTGATAAATCTATCCCTAAGGCGACAGCTAAGCGTCTGTCGCTTTATTATCGGATTTTTAAGCGCTTTTATGCGAACAACATTGAAAAAGCCAGCTCAAAGCAGATTGCTGATGCGATGGGAATTGATTCTGCTACTGTCCGCCGGGATTTTTCATATTTCGGGGAGCTGGGCCGGCGTGGTTTCGGTTATGATGTTAGCAAACTTATGAATTTTTTTGCTGATATTTTGAACGATCATGCGACAACAAATGTCCTGCTAGTTGGCTGCGGCAATATTGGTCGTGCTCTCTTGCATTATCGCTTTCATGACCGCAACAAAATGCAGATTGCTTTAGCCTTTGATAAAGATGATAATGAATTGGTCGGCACCAAAACATCTGACGGTATCCCTATCTATGGTATTTCCACAATTACTGAGCATATCCAAAAAACTGACATTAAAACCGCTATTTTGACTGTCCCCAGCACTCAGGTACAGGAAGTAGCTGATCTTCTTGTAGCTGCAGGAATCAAAGGTATCCTCAGTTTTGCTCCTGTCCGCCTCAATCTGCCTAAATCAGTCATCGTGCAGTATGTTGACCTGACAAGTGAACTGCAGACACTGCTTTATTTTATGAATCAAACTGACTAAGGAGGCAGCATGTCAAAAAAACCAATAATTGGCATCACCGCAAATCAGCGGCCTAATCCAGAAGCTAAGGAAATTTCCTGGTCTTATGTACCAAGCGGTTTTGTCAATGGGGTCAAAGCCGTAGGCGGCTTACCGCTTGTTCTGCCAGTCGGCAATCCTAAAACAGCGCCTGATTATGTCAGTATGATTGATAAATTAATTCTTATCGGCGGTCAAAATGTTGATCCCAGCTTTTACGGCGAAAGAAATCAAGCCAGCGATGATGATTTTTTTAAAGAACGTGATATCTTTGAGCTGGCCTTGATTGAAGAAACAGTTAAGCAGAAAAAACCGATTTTTTCTGTCTGCCGCGGAACCCAATTAATGAATGTAGCCTTGGGCGGTTCACTCTATCAGGATATCGAAAACCACTGGCAGGACCGACCGGCTGACTACTTATCTCATAACATGGTAATCAAAGAGGACAGTAAGCTGGCTGATATTTACGGTTCAGCCAGCTCTATTAATTCTTTTCACCATCAAAGTATCAACCACTTAGCCAGTGAACTGCGTGTTATTGCTGAAGATCCCAAAGATGGAACAATTGAGGCTGTAGAATCAATTGACCCCAGAATGCGTTTTTTAGGTGTTCAATGGCACCCTGAACTCTTGTATGAAACGCGCAAAGAAGATTTGGAACTCTTTAGATATGTTGTCTGCGAACTTTAAAGCAGACCCGTTTCCTCACGAAAACTATAATAATCACGCCTGCTGACGATAATGTGATCAAGACAGACAATCCCCATGTCTTCACAGGATCGTTTTATTTTTTCTGTAAAGCGTAGGTCGTTTTCACTGGGAACAAGCGATCCTGAAGGATGATTGTGAACAAGGATAAGGGAGGTGGCCATATTTCTGCAAGCATAGTGCAGAATTTCCCGCGGCTCAGCGATAGAGTGCCTGACTGTTCCGATAAAAATCGTCCGCTGTTCAATAACCCGATTCTGTGTATCTAAATAAAGGGTCAGCAAATGTTCTTGTTTTTTGTTTCCCAGTTCTATAATCATTTTCTGCGCCAGCCGCTCACTACTTAAAATCCTTTCATTCTGGTAGTATTCTGCCTTATTAATCCGATTAGCCAGCTCCAGCATCGCTTTTATTTCTATTGATTTTACTCTGCCGACCCCTTTGATACTCTGCAGCTCCTGCAGGGATAAGTCGCGAAAATCGGCTAAACTACGGATATCCTTCAAAATCTGTGTTGAGACTTCCAAAACCGGCCTTTGCTTTGTACCGGTACGCAGTAAAATGGCCAACAGTTCCTGATTGCTGAGTTTTTCAGCCCCCAAATCAGCCAAGCGCTCTCTTGGCAGCAAGGGTTCTTCTTTCAATTCAACTGTATACATTTCTTTTTACCTCCATCTATTTATTCGAAAAAAATAAAAAGAGCCGGTCTAAAAGAACTGCCCCCAGTTTTAACTTATTTAGCAAAGACAGCCGAGTTCTTGAAAAGAAATGACCTGCCCTAAAAACCTAGCAAAAAAGAAGGCAAGTGATGTAGACATCACTTGCCTTCCTCTATTTTCATACAGATTTTAACGGCCTTTTCTCTTGTAAAAAACCTGGCAATGTATATCTGCTAGGTTTTTATTCTGCCGGTTAGATGCTGATAGTGCTTATAGAGGGCACTGTAGCGGCCTCTGTAGTCTTTTTTCCATGGTTTATCCCGTCCGCAAAAATGCAGAAAAACGGTATGCTCAATAACCCAGTCTAAATCCCATTTACCCGAACTTCTGGTAAAATACAGAATATTGTAACGCGCATCATAATTGTAAATCTGATCAGGAATCAGGAGGGTTTTGTGACCATAAAGGGCATTGAGAATATCCTGATCCGGCAAAAAGAGCAAAAGACTGTTTTTCTCAATGTAAGACAGAATATCCTGACGTCTCACTTCCTGCCGGCCTAATTCTAAATTCATCAGCAGCACTCCCGAATTAAAATAGCCTTCTGATTCAAAATTTCTCAGCCGCAGTTTATTGACTAGCTCCGGTATATTGGTATCAGAAGTATGGCTGGCTGCAGCAAAAAGTTTATCAGAGAGATCTAAACGGTATAAAGGGACAATATCATTCAAACAGAGAATGTCTGCATCTATATATAAAATGCGGTCTAAATGCTCTGGCAGGTATTCATGGGCTAAAAGCCTGTAATAAATCGTTTCCGGATAGCGATTCGTTGTCGGGGCATCTTTAAATGCCTCTTCGCCGATGACAACGGGGAAATAAGCAAGACCCAGCTGCCCGCAAAACTCAGTAATTTCATCATTTCTGCGCAGCAGTTTTTTCTGTAAAACATAAACGGCCATATTTTTAGCCGTTGCATTTTGCCAAACCGAAAACAAGGTGACTTTAAACTGGTCAACATAGCTATCGTCAATTGAATAAAGCAAATTTAGTGGTTCCATATCATCTATTCTAACATTTTAGCAGTCATTTGCAATCAAGTATCAGTGTGTTAGCCATTTGATGGCTGCTGAGCCCGACGCTTGGCCACATTGTCTTTAATAATTTGATAAACTGAAGCACTCAAAGGCACTGCAATAAGCATACCGACAACACCAAAAACAGCACCGCCGACAATAACCGAAAACAACACCCAGATAGCCGGCAGGCCAATAGAGCCGCCCACAACTCTTGGATAGACAAGATTGCTTTCACATTGCTGAAGTATAATCAAAAATATTAAAAAGAAAAACGCCTGTTTGGGAGATTGTGTAAAGACTAAAATCGTTCCTAAAAGACCGCCTAAATAAGCCCCAATAACTGGAATAATATTCGTAAAACCAACTAAAACACCGACTGTCGTAGCAAAAGGGAAATTAAAAATCATCATCCCAATAGTACAAAGGGTAGCCAGAATGAAGGCTTCAATGGTCTGACCGGCAAAAAAACCGCGAAAACGCTGGTGCACAATTCCCAATACATAATAAATTGAAGCAGCATATGGCGTCAGGTAGGTATCAATCAGCAAATGAAACTGATGCTTCAGCTGTTCTTTGCTGGAGAGAACATAGATAGAAAATACAAAACTGACAAACACATTCACTATCGTTGACGCAATAGAGGTAACCGATGTTAAAAGTCCTGTCAGTATGGCTAATACCTGAGTCAGAATCTGCTGGCTGTAGCGGGAAAATGCTGCTGTTAAATCTGTTTCAAGACCAAAATAATCCAAAACTTTCGCAAACTGCCTATTCTCATAAAGTTCTGTCAAAAACTTCTGCAAAGCTCCAGTGTCGATAGTCAGAAGTGAACTGAGACTAGCTATCAAATCCGGTATAACAATGGAAAAAAGCCAGACTATCAAAGCAATAAAACTTAGGTAGGCTGAAACCATTGCCAGCAGCCTTTTTAGCTTGAACTGTTTTTCCGAAGTTAACAGCAGACCAAACAGCCGTTCATAGGCAGCCATAACAATATTAATAATATAAGCAAGTGCAGCCCCAATCGCAAAGGGCTGACTGGCTGTCCAAACCGTTTTAAGCAGCCGAGCTCCGCCTGACCAATTAGCCTGAATAAAATAGCATATCACAAAAACAGCAATTAAATAACTGGCCTGTCTTTTACTAAACTTCATATCTCCTCCTGTTTCTTTTCACATTATACACTAAATAGGAGCGGAAATAAACCCGCTCCTATCAGGATAAATAGAAAAAATCGGCTTAGTAAAGTAAATCCAGCCTGCTGACAAAGCACAGCAGTCTAATTTTAGTCAAGATCTGTTCCGTTGGAGGCAATTACTTTTTGGTACCAGGTAAATGATTTCTTTTTGGACCGCTTAAGACTACCTTTGCCTTCATTGTCTCGGTCAACATAGATAAAACCGTAGCGTTTCTTCATCTCTCCAGTTCCGGCTGAAACCAGATCGATACAGCCCCAAGTTGTGTAACCCCAAACAACGACACCATCTTCATTAATAGCCTGATTCATAGTTTTAATATGCTCCCGCAAATAATCAATACGGTAGTCATCGGCGATAAAGCCATTTTCATCAGGCACATCTACAGCACCAAGACCGTTTTCTACAATAAAAAGCGGTTTTTGGTAACGATCCCAAAGCATGTTCAGGGTAATCCTCAGCCCCAAAGGGTCAATTTGCCAGCCCCATTCAGAAGCTTCCAAATAGGGGTTTTTAAGAGATGCAAAAATATTTCCGGCAGTTGTGTCTTTTAAAGATGGATCAGCTGAAGCTACGCGACTTGAGTAATAGGAAAATGAGACAAAATCAACAGTATGCTCTTTCAAAAGCGCTAAGTCTTCTGCAGTCATTTCAACTTTCAAACCGTTTTTAGCAAATTTTTTCTTAGCATAATTCGGGTACTCTCCACGTGCCTGAACATCAATAAAAAAATAATTTTCACGATCTTCATTCATAGCTTCCCAATAATCAGCCGGATGGCAGGTATTAGGATAATACTGCCCCGCTGCCAGCATACAGCCCACCTTGTTATCAGGATCTATTTCATGGGCAATTTTTGTCGCTAAAGCGGATGCCACTAATTCATGATGAGCAGCCTGATACTTGATTTCCTCAGCATTTTCGCCTTCCTCAAAGTACAGTCCGGCCCCCATAAACGGAGCATGCAAAATCATATTGATTTCATTAAAAGTCAGCCAATAACGAACCAAACCTTTGAAACGAGTAAAAAGAACACGGCATAACTGTTCGTAAAAATCAATCAGCTTGCGGTTACGCCAGCCGCCATAATGCTCGATTAAATACATAGGGCAATCAAAATGGGTAATTGTTACCAAAGGCTCAATGCCATATTTCCGGCATTCTTTAAAAACATTTTCATAAAACTGCAGACCGGCTTCATTTGGCTCTGATTCATCACCTTTAGGAAAAATCCGGGTCCAGGCAATAGACATACGGTAGGTTTTAAAGCCCATCTCAGCAAAAAGAGCAATATCTTCCTTGTAGTGACCGTAAAAATCAATTGATTCTTTAGCAGGGTAAAAATAACCTTCTTCGAAATCAAACATCTTTTTCTGACCGGTGATAATCGGAAAACGATCCTTGCCGATTGGCACAACATCTACATTGGCCAGACCCCGGCCATCGATATTATAAGCCCCTTCACACTGATTGGCAGCAGTTGCGCCGCCCCATAAAAAACCTTCCGGAAAAGCTGAATAAGTAGTCATAATCCCTCCTTCAACAAGATACAAAGGCCGTTAAAAACGCAAAAGGAAAATAGGGGATGGCAAGTGATGTCTTGCATCACGCTGACAGCCATCTTTTTCCCGCAGCGTTTAGGCCGTGTTCAATTAAACAAGATACAAAGGCCGTTAAAAACGCAAAAGGAAAATAGGGGATGGCAAGTGATGTCTTGCATCACGCTGACAGCCATCTTTTTCCCGCAGCGTTTAGGCCGTGTTCAATTAAACAAGATACAAAGGCCGTTAAAAGCTCACAGCAAAAATAGAAAAATTGACGAAGAGTCATTAAGACTTTAGGAAATTTTATACTCACAGAATAGCCACATTCGTACGTCAGCTTGCGCTTCCTACGACTGCGTCTCTTTTTGCACAGCTCTTAGGCCGTGTTCAATTAAACAAGATACAAAGGCCGTTAAAAACGCAAAAGGAAAATAGGGGATGGCAAGTGATGTCTTGCATCACGCTGACAGCCATCTTTTTCCCGCAGCGTTTAGGCCGTGTTCAATTAACAAGATACAAAGCCCGTGAAAAAATCCGTATGAAAATAGGGGATGGCAAGTGATGTCTTGCATCACGCTAACAGCCATCTTTTTCACTAGGATTTTAGGGCGTGTTCAATTAACAAGATACAGAGCCCGTTAAGGGAGCGAGACAGAAGTCTGGATTGTGATGTCTGCTATTCTCTCTCAAGGCCCAGTAAAGATTTGAAAAAACGGCTAAATAATGCTAGCTGCTTCATTTCTGTACAGATAGCACAACTGTTAAATTAATGAAAGCTAAAAATCATCTCTTTCTCTCAGACATCTGCGGCTTCCAGCTTTGCACCAACTGACATTATTTTAAAAAAACCACTGTTTTTGGTGAACCGGATCAATCAATTCAGCTAAAATAAATTGCTTTTCCCTTATTTCATATTTCAAAATACTGCAGTTAGAAAGAGATAGATCAAATGAGGCTGGCACATCTGACTGTCGGTAAAAAGACATGATTGCTCCGGCATGACTGACTGCCAGAATAGAAGCTCCTGCTTCTGCTTCTTCCACCAGTTTGACAATCGTTTCTTTAACACGCTTTTCAAGCTGGCTGTCGCTTTCGCCATCATACTGAAGGTAAAACTCACCGTGCCCTTTCTGTCCCCGTCGGCGGTTGGGATGCAGATATTCAGGCTGACCTTCCATACGGCCGAAATTAAATTCTTTCAAGCCCTTCAGCCGTTTATAATCACTTCTTTTACTAACCAGCTCCAGAGTTTCACAAGCCCGTTCTGAGGTCGAACTGTATAGGTAATTAAAATGAATCCCCTTCTCCTCAAAATAAGCTCCAGCTTGTTGAGCCTGGATTCTGCCTTGTTCTGTCAAAGGAGAATCGCACCACCCTTGGATTAACTGCAATTGGTTAAATAAGGTTTCACCATGGCGCATCAGATATAGCGTTTTCATAAGCCGTTACCTTTCATAGATATACTCTTCTTCCATAGGATTAAAGATAGACTGAACTTCCATTTTACAGTCATCATTACAGCTGATTTTCAGTATCGCACAGTTAGCCATTCGCTTAGCAGGGACAGGGGGATTTTCAGTCATATGCCGATAGAATTGTGTAATAACAGATCCATGGCTGACAAAGAGCAAACAGTCATTTTCACTGCTTTCTACAACAACTTTGCGAATTCATACACCTGAACATTGGATTCTCCGCCGTATGCAAGAAAATAGTCGCGGTAGCCTGATTCGTTCTGGCAGTAAATTTAGGCTTGAGGTATTCTTGATGAACTTCAAAAGCACCAAAGTCCCATTCTTTTAAACCTTATCCTTTAAAGCAGCATCCAGCTTCGCACGCTTCATCGGCGTAGTGAGCTCAATGCCCATTGTCTGCCGATCTTCAGGTGCAGCACAGCACGCGCTGTATCTGAAGCCGCCGGTCCATAAAATCTTGAAGGAAATCATGCAATCATCGATTAGCTCTTCTCATAGTGGTATGCTTTTATTTTACAAAATTTTGCAAACGCTTTCTTATGCAATAATCAGATAAACTAATACTATTAACCGATTTTGAAGAAACGGCTTATACTGCATCTCAGTAAGTTTTTAATGTTTTGCTTCGCCTTGTCAGGCTGAAGTAGGCAGCCAATGACTATATTCCACATTCTACCGGTTCTCTGCAAATGAAAGTCTTGCTGATTTGCCGGCCTTTCAAGTAGTCTTATTTTATTTCTGATTTTTTTAAATAATCTTCAATGACCTGAAAAACACCGGCTTCTTTATGACTAGGAGCAATGAAACGGGCAGCTGCTTTCACCTCCTGGGGAGCATTGTCCATAGCATAAGAAGCTCCCGCCAGCCGCAGCATTTCAATATCATTTCCGCCATCCCCGAAAGCCATGACCTGATCAGCAGTCAGGCTATAATGCTGCATCAGCTGGGCTAAAGCCCGGCCTTTATGCCAGCCGGTCTGAATAATATCAACACCGCCAAAACCGCTGGCTGTAGCTGTTAAATGTCCTGGAAAACGGTTATTAAAATCGACGATAATTTCCCTGTCTTTTTCTTCTGGCAGGAGCAGACTTATTTTAAAGAAACGCTCGTCAGCCGGCAGCTGATTAAAATCCGACAGCTCTACAATGCTTTTCATCAAAAGAGCGGCCTGATCAGCTTTAATCAGACTGCTGTCAATACTGAAATGACTGTCCTTGAGCATATAAGTTGCCTTCAAACCTGAAAGCATCACCTTGTAGTCCACTAGCTGTTTAGAAAAATAAGCCAGAAAATTTTCTAAATCTGACTTAGCAACCGTATGTTCAGCAAACAGCTGGCCGTTTGTAATCAGCTGGGCTCCGTTCTCAGCAACCACAATCAGCCGCTCTAAAAGACCGTCAAACATCATCGCCAACCTAGGCATACTGTTGCCGGAAGCAACAACAAACTTAATGTCCCTTTCCTCCAATACATCTAAGAGCCTTTCGAAACGCTGGCGGTCATAGTCACCGCACCCATCCAAAAAAGTTCCATCCATATCGCTGGCAATTAATTTTACAGCCAACAAATCACCTCCGTTTTTATCATAACTTGTTCTGCAAAAAAACTTTATCGACCCTTCCTTATTGCGATTTTCTTTCAGAGATAGGCTTTTATTCGATCAGAAATGCACTGATAGGCTGCAGGAGTCAGATGCAGGCCGTCCACAGTGTACCCTTCAGCAAGATTGCCCCTTTCATCCAGCAAATCATGATATAAATCAATGAAAATACAGCCAGACAAATCTGCCAAAGCCTTGTTAACCGTTCTAATAGCTTGATTGCTGCGGATTTTGACAGTCTGTTTAAACTTCTGATTCTGATTAACTGGCAAAAGTGACAGCACATAGATTTGTTCAGCATAAAGGACTTCATTCAGTTCAGCTACGATTTCAGAGATAGTTTTAACGACAGCCTCCGGTTCACGACCCAGTCCCAAATCATTCGTTCCAATGAGCACAAATACTTTGGCAGGCTTCAACTCCCTAATCTGACTATCTAAGTGCTCTAAAAGCCATCGGGAATGCGTCCCGGCAATTCCTCGGTTGATAAGAGGAAGATCCCGTCCCAGCCACTTCTTCAGCGGATAAAAGTCAATGAGAGAGTCACCGGCAAAAACAATGCCATTTTTTGCTTCCTGTGGGTTACGCTTTTTAAACTGTTTCAGTTTATCATCCTGATAGGCCCTCAATTCCGGGCTGATCGTTTCTAACATTGCGGCCTCCTGCTATTTGATTCACAAACTATAGTTACATATTAAAAGCAGTATGCTCAGCCTCCTGCTTCATCAGATAAGAGGCCATTACTTTCAGAACACCATTTTCTTCATTAGAGGGCGCCTGAAAAGCAGCAGTATTTTTCACTTCTGCTGTCGCATTAGCCATAGCGTAGGAATATTTTGCCAGCTTCAACATTTCCAAGTCATTGCCGCCGTCACCAAAAGCCAAGAGACTGTCAGCAGTCAGTCCCCAGTATTCCAACAGATACTTAAGGCCAGTTCCTTTATGCACATGGGCAGGAATAATATCTAAACAGCCAAAACCGCTGGAGACTGCCCGCAAACCGTCTTTAATAAAAAGAGTATTGATTTCTTTTTGAATTGTAAAAGTCAGCGCTTCTTCTACAAGAAGTGTTACTTTGAAAAAATCATCATCAGAAACAGTATGTAAATTATCAACATACTGCATTGCCGGCAGATAATAGCTCAGCGCCTCCTTAATAGCAGCTGGTGTTTTCTGCAGCATGTAAGACGATTTTTTCCCTGCCAAATTGATAACCGTTTCCGGATAATTCTCTTCCACATAATCAAGCAGTTTGGTAACTGCGGCCGATTTTACAAATTCTTCCGCTAAGGTTCTGCCATCTGCCACAATATGGCCGCCATTTTCTGCGACAACCGCAATACGGCTGCTCCAGTCAGGAAACTGCTGAATAATCTGCCGGTACTGATTGCCGCTGGCAGCGACAAACTTAATCTCTTTTTCCTGACAAAGGAGAAAAAGCCGATTAAACAAAGCTTTATCATAGGTTTTCTTGTTTGTCAAAAATGTACCGTCCATATCGGTTGCAATGATTTTTACTGTCATGATATTCCTTCATTGTGCTTTAAATTCTCAGCAGCAGACTGCTGAATTTGTTTGTCCGTCACTCTATTTATTGTACCGTAAACAGTTGCTATTAACAAAGAAAAATACTGTATCAAAAGAACTCTTATCAGCTCTTTCTGCTCTGCGTTTAGTTAAAAAAGAGAAAACTAAAATATGTCACTCTCAGCTTCCTCTTAATGATAAAAATAAATGTTATAGCAAAGGATACAACCAGCTAAAGAGCAATAAGATCTAACAGCAGTCCAGCAAAGACTGAGAAGCGAAGGACTGGGGAAAGGTTAAAACTCTCCTTTTATTTTACTGCTTTTTATCTACTGTTGACCTAAATCTGCTCCATTTGACGCTGTCACTTGCTTATACCAGTCATAGGAATCTTTTTTAGAACGCTCCAGAGTCCCTGATCCGTCATTGTTGCGATCCACATAAATAAAGCCATAGCGCTTCTTCATCTCCCCAGTTGTAAATGAAACACAGTCAATGCAACCCCAAGGCGTATAGCCCCAAAGCTCAACACCGTCCTCATCAATGGCTTTTTCCATTTCTTTGATATGAGCCCGCAGATAGTCGATACGATACTGATCATGCACTGAACCGTCAGTCTCTTTGACATCAATAGCTCCAAACCCATTCTCAACGATAAAAAGCGGCAGTTGGTAACGTTCATAAAAGGCATTAAGGGAATAGCGCAGACCTTCTGGGTCAATCGCCCAGCCCCAATCGGATTCTTTAATAAAAGGATTGGTAACAGAGTGTTCACTGCCTCCGCTGGTATCCTCAGAAATATCTTTATGCGCTGTTGAATCAACTGTATTGCTCATATAATAGCTAAAGCCGATATAATCAACAGTTCCTGAAGCCAAGACTTCTTTATCCTCTTCTGTGATATCAACAGTGATACCTTTACGTTCAAACATTTTTAAGGCATAATTCGGATAATAGCCGCGAACCTGTACATCACAGAAGAACCAGCGGTTATGCATCATTTGCTGAGCCAGAACCTGATCGGCCGGACGGGCTGAGAAGGGATAAATCGGTACCATGGCAATCATATTGCCAATCTTAAATTCCGGATTAATAGCTTTACCGAGCTTAACCGCCTTGGCTGAAGCCAGCAGAGTATGATGACCGCAAATATACATGGCTTCTTCAGGATTTGGATAGTCGCCAAAATGAGCACCGGAATTTGTCCAGCCGAAAAGATCATTGCTGTAGTTCATTTGATTATTGATTTCATTGAAGGTCATCCAGTATTTGACCTTATTTTTGTAACGCTTAAAGACACTTTCAGCAAAATTAAGGAAATAATCAATGGTTTTGCGGCTCATAAAACCGCCGTATTCCTTAGCCAGGTGGTAAGGCATCTCAAAATGCGATAGGGTAATCACGGGCTCAATCCCGTATTTCAGCAGTTCGTCAAAAACAGCATCATAAAAAGCCAGTCCTTCTTCGTTGGGCACTGCTTCGTCCCCTTTTGGAAAAATACGGGACCAGGCGATTGACGTCCGAAAGCATTTGAAACCCAAATCAGCAAACATAGCAATGTCTTCCTTGTAGTGATGATAAAAATCAATGCCAATATGATTAGGGTAGTAGTTGCCTTCAACAAGGCCATCGGTGATAAGCCGAGGCACACCATGAGCTCCTGCTGTCATCACATCAGCAACAGAAAGCCCCTTTGAAGTCTCTAATACACCGCCTTCAAACTGATGGGCAGCCAAAGCACCGCCCCACAGAAAATTTTTTGGAAAAGTCATCGAAAACTCCTTTCAACAAGATACAAAGGGCGTTAAGAACGCAAAGAGAAAATAGGAGCCTGACCACCGAGTCACTAAAGACTCAAGAGAAGGCTATCTTTTTCTCACAGCGTTTAGCCCGTGTTCAATTATAACAAGATACAAAGGGCGTTTAAAAATCCGTATGAAAATAGGGGATGGCAAGTGATGCTGGCATCACGATGACAGACATCTTTTTCACTAGGATTTTAGGCCATGTTCAGTTCCAACAAGATACAAAGCCCGTTAAGAACGCAAAAGGAAAATAGGGGACTGACTGACGAATCGCCAGATTCTAAGTCAAGACATCTTTTTCCCGCAGCGTTTAGCCCGTGTTCAAATAACAAGATACAGAGCCCGTTAAAAAAGCAAAGCAAAAATGACGGTAAGCCAGAAATCTATGATTTCGTAGGCGCACCTCTGCCAAGACGACTAGAAAGGTGCGGTCGGCTGTTAAGGCGACAAAGCTTTCAGACGTTTACGGCTGACGGTAAGCCAGAAATCTATGATTTCGCAGGCGCACCTCTGCCAGAACGACTAGGGAGTGGGACAGAAGCCCAGACCATAAAGTTCGTTGTCCCGCCCCCGCAAAGCCTAGTAGTCATTTTAAAGCTTTGAAAAAGCGAATAAAGTGCCACTAGATGACTAGCGTCTTGCATATAGCACTATAACAAATATTAAGGCCTATTTTTAAAATCGTCCTTCAGACGGCTACGGCTAGCTAACAATAAGACAGAACCTCAGTTTATTAAGATAAACACATATTGATAAAACAGATTTTGTCAGAAAAAACAAGGTATACAGACTGTATTCTTATATTGAAACTTTCAGCAGCCAGAATGTCATTTATAACAGTTCATCCTTTTCTCTGTTTAAAAAGCTAAAATGCCTTAACCAGCTCAAAAGACTGCCAAGGTTTCAGTAAATCAAGCACAGGCAAATAATCATCGGCCACTTTGCCAATGATATTGTGAGTGCCGTCATTTGGCCGCTCTTTTAAAGCAATTTGGAGTTCGCCTCTGTACTGTCCGCTGCGATTATTACAGATAGTCAGCTGACCTTTTTTGATGGTCTTGCCATGATCTACTGGCGGAAAATCTCTGTCTTTATAAAGATTGCGCATTTCTGATGAACGAATCATATAGCCGGAATAATCTCCGCGATAGCGATGCCTGTTATCGAGAACAATAGCTTGTTCATCAGCCGAGGCCGTAGACAGTAAAGTCACTTTCAACCGAGGCACAGCTGATACAAAGCTGTCATATATTTTCTGCAGCTCATCAGCAGGCAGCAAAGACGATGCAACAAAAATATCATCAATCAGCTGAGTAGCCAACAAAAGCTGAACTTGTGCCTCAGGCGATAAGAGGCGCTGACGTTCAGTACTGACCAGCATATCTCCAACAGGCCAAGGCCCCACCGTCCCTTTTGGAGAATCAATAAAAGCAGCTGTCCTTAGATGGTGGTTCTTATACTGGGCGGCACAGTCTGTAAAATAAGTAAAATCAAGTCCTGTATAAGGCTGGGGATAAAAGTTATGCGTTCCCGTTACATATCTGCGGTCTGCAGAAAAGTCCATCACTTGATCAATATAGTGCTGTCCGCGGGATATATTCAGCTCAATTACCAGCCCGAAAGGATTTTGTGACATCTCTGCTTCTTCCTGCCCTGTAAAACCCTGATCTAACCGCAAAGCCCAAATACCCAAATCGTTGAAAAAAGCTAAATCCTCATAATTTACTCCCAGTTCTTCAAACAACTGCGGATTGATATCAATAGATGTTTTCATTCCCAGGCGATTGCCGTGGGCAATCACTTCCCTAAACCGATCAAGCGTCTCTTCTGTGCTGTCTGTAAGCTCCAACATCGATGTAAATATCCTGCTGTAGCCTATCTCAGCAGCAGTTGACAAATAACTCTTAAGAATAGCCGTCTCTGTTTTCGACGGGTAGACAGACAAACCTAATTCACCCATAATTCTCCTTAGTTTTAACAAGATACAAAGCCCGTTAAAAGAGCAAAGCAAAAATGACGGTAAGCCAGAAATCTTCGATTTCGTAGGCGTACCCCTCGTAGGCGTACCCCTGCCAGAACGACTAGAAGGGTGCGGTCGACTGTTAAGGCGACAAAGCTTTCAGACGTTTACGGCTGGCGGTAAGTTCGAAATCTCTGATTTTGCAAACGGCTGCGGCTAGTAAACAGTAAGACAAATCTCAGGCCTTAAAATTCCCTCACTCTCTCATTTTTGAGTTCGGGCTGAAACTATCCTCTAAAACAACTTTCTAGAACTTGTTTTTTTCAAATAAGGCATCCTGTACGCACAGGATGCCTTATTACCATATGTTAAGCTTCAGCTGCGCCTTCTTCAGCAAGCAGTTTGTTATCGTACATCTTGATAAATGGATACCAGATGATAAAGGCGACAATTGCGCAGACAACAGCCGTAACAAAAGCACCGATACTGCCGGCCAAGCCGCTTCCTGCGGCACCGATGTAAGCACCAAGGCCGATTGGCGTTGGCCATGGGGTCTGAGCAGTTGCTATACCGGCTAAGCCAAGTCTTATCGACCAATAACCAACAGAAGCACTGGCAATCGGAGCCAAGATAAATGGCAGCGCCAAGATAGGATTGTAAACAATTGGAATACCAAAAATCAAGGGTTCGTTAATATTAAAGATAGCAGGTCCCATCGCTGCCCTGCCCAGCACTTTAAGCTGAGCAGATTTAGCCATGAAGGCCAGCCAAAAACAGAGCAGCAAAGTCGCACCGGAACCGCCGATAGTAACATAAGCATTTGTGAACTCACCGGCAAAAGCGATATTAGCGCCTTTTACATTTTCAGCCATATTGGTCAAGAGAATTGGGTTAACCAAGCCCATGACGATATTGGCACCGTGAATACCAACAATCCACAGGGCGTGAACCAGCAGGTAAATAATAACGATACCGATCCAGCTGTTTGTGATATTGCGGACAAAGGCAAATGGAATAGCAATAACATTGTAGATATCTGTCCCAAAAGCGATAAAAATACCATCAATAATCAGCAAAACAAAGGCAACGAAGCCCGCAGGAATCAGTGCGGAGAAGGAACGGGAAACCCCTTCAGGAACAGCTTCCGGCATCTTCACAACCCAATTGCGGTTAATACACAGCCGATAGAGCTGTACAACTAGAATAGCCATCAAAATGGCTGTAAACATACCTGAAGTTGATAGGCGGTCCAGACTGTTTCCTCCGATAGTCCAGCCGTTGATGGTTTCTCCATCAACATTGAGGTAGTCAAAGGCTCCTTTTGAAACCACCAATTGCGGAATAGTCAGGAAGAAGGCAAAGACGGACAGCAAAGCGCCGTAGACCGGATCCACATTTTCTTCCTGCTCCTCTGCATAAATCTTCGTGTATTCATAACCGATGACAATAGAAAAGTAGAGTGACAGAATTCCCATTGTACAGTTATAAGCCTGCAAGTATAAAGGCTGAATCTTGTCAAAAGAATTAGCCCAAAGGTCCTTGATAAATTCCAAAGGAAAAGCAAGCGGAACAATGCTTAATACCAAAAACATCGAGCCGACAATGGTGAAAGGAATACTGGCAATACCGGCGGCAACGATAGCACGGACGGGACGGTAGGTGGAAACCTTACCCATCGGTCCCATCAGGTACTTCTCTAAGAATTCAAACAATTTATTCATTATTGAACCTCCTCCTTAAAATATGAAAAATATGTTTGCTAATTATTTAATAGTAGCCAGATACTGCTGGATACGGTAATACTGCCTGTCTTTTTTTTGGTTGATACGCTTAAGTTTAGCTAACATCCAAGCAGCTAAGCCTATACCTGCTGCAAGAAATGCGACTAATAAAAGCTGTACCGTTCTGCTGACAGCCAAAAAAGGGTAAAAAGAGTGATAATGATTTAACAGCACAGCAAGAATGAGCAAGCTGTTAACAATAATAATCAGCTGAAAATACAGCCGAGTCATACGGGCCGGCTTTTGATTTTCAGAATACATCTGATACTGCTCCCACATACAGACGGCACCGCAGGCCGCTAAAGCAAGCGGCAGGACCGCTATTCTTGCAGCACCTGACAAAGACAGCAATAACAGCCAGTAGAGATTGATAAAAAAGAAAAAAGCAACCACATAGCGAATCAGAAAATATCTGGTGTAATACATACTTTTCAGACTGTTTTTCTTCCTCAGCCCGTCAATTTTCTTTTTTTCTGCTTCTGTTAAAGCAGCCATAGTAATTCCCTCCTTGACAGTGAACAAAACTTACCTTTGGTTTTAAGAGACGGCAGCTCTTTAAAAGACTGACCGCTTTAGCCGAGCTTTTTTATACAGTTCCAGCATTTCCAAGGCTACTTCCCGCAGTGTCATCGTTGTCATTAGATGATCCTGGGCATGAACCATGATGATTTCAATTTTAATTTCAGTACCGCCGGCATATTCTTGTAAAAGGTTGGTCTGAGCTTGATGAGCTTTGAGCAGCTCTTCATTTGCTTCTTCAAGTTTCGCAGCAGCTGAATCAAGCTCTCCCTTGCGCATTGCATCAAAACCTTCATGAACAAGTGTCCTTGCGTTACCGGAGTTCAAAATAATCTCAAAAGCTGCTACTTGTAACTCTTCTGGATTCATGGATGTCACCTCTCTTTTATCATTAAAAATAATTTCCTAAACTGTTCAAATGACTGACAAGCCAGCATTTCAGCCTGCAAATCAGGCCGCTCTACCAAATCAACAATGGAGGCAGCCAGTTCTGTTAATCCTTCGTTATTATGAATGGACATAGATGTTAAAAAAACGAACTGAATATGCGGGTAATCACTGTTCCATTTCAGACCGTTTTTGACAATAGCCAGACCAATCCGATGGTGGTTGGCTGCAGCCTTAACCGGATGAGGAACGGCAATAGTATCGCTGAAAACGACCGAAGACATCTCTTCTCTTTGCCTGATCAGCTCCTGCATTCGCCCGACAAAAGCCTGATCTTCCCCCTCTGCCATCATCTCCAAAAGCGTCTTGATAACACTGTCTTTATGACCGTCTTTTAAAATAAGGAAAGATTTTTCAGAAAAATACTGGTCAAAAACCGAGGCTATATCGCTATTATCTCCAGCCTTACTCTCCTGAACGGCAGATGAAGCTTCTCCCAGCTGAGCAATTTCATGGCGGAGCATCTGCACTTCGTCTTCATTTAAAAAGATAGAGACCGTGAAGACAGGGATTGTAAAAAGCAAATGCGATAAATCAATGGAAGAAATAATAAAATCAACATCTTTTAACCTGTCATCATTGATTTCATAGTAACCGATGACATCCTTGATATGGATGATATTTCCCAGCTCATTTTCAATCCGGCTCTTGAGCATCTGAGCAGAGCCAAATCCAGTAGCGCAAATCACTAAAATATTGTATTTATCGTGACGTTCTTTATAACGCTCACTGGCAGCCATAAAATGCAGAGCAATATAAGACAGTTCATCTGCTGAGAGCAAATAGCCAGAAAAAGCAGGCAGAGCTGACATCAGTTTTTCTGCCAAATAGTAGCTTTTCTGATAGTGCTTTTGAATCTCTTCACGCAAAGGATTTTCTAAAGTAATCTGACCGTTAAGACGCAGCAAAAGTGTTGACAGATGGGCCAGCAGCCCTTCAAGGAGCTGTGAATCGCCGCTAAATGGCAAAGCTATTGACTCTAAAGCCTGTATCAATTCAAAGCGAAGCTGAGACAGCGAATCTTGAGGAACAATCCAGCTGCTGTGGCTTTTAGAAATCAGGTGCAGCGTGATATAATCGACTTCTTCAGAGGGAAAAGTCATTGAGGCAGCCTTAGCGACCCGCTCTAAAATCCTTACAGCTACTCTGCGTTCCGGCAAGTCCGCAAAAGCTTCAGACTGTTCTATCTTGGCTATCACAAAACCAGCCTCTAAGCGCCGAATAGCTAAGGCGATATGGATAATCAGATTTTGAATCACAAAATCAGACAGTTTTAGTTCTGCTTCACGGCATTCATCAATAACTATAATGGACAGTTCCTCAAAAGTGATGCTATGATTCAAAAAATCATCATCAACATAGGTATGCATACTGCTGATAAAGCCAGAATCACTGAAATAATCCATGATAAACCGCCTCTTATCGCGTTCCGATCCGGTGACATAAACGCCTTTATTGGCTTTGCTTTCAACTTTTAAATGGTAGGGAGCAAAGCGCTGCCTGATTTTTTTAAAATCGTTAGACAGAGTAGATCGGCTGACAAAGAGTTCGCTGGTTAAATCGTCAAAATAGATTTCATTTTGTTCAAAGAGAAGCTTATTGAGCAAATAATTATAACGATCATCGGCATCAGCCGTCTCATCGTTAGGAAGATGACTTTTAGGCAGACGGTTAGCCTTTAAAAAGTCAGCCAGCCCTTCTTCATCTTCTACGATAAGACGGTAGCCGTATCCCTGTTTAGAAACAAGCTGCAGGCCCTGATAGCCGTCAAGCTTCTCCATAATGGACTTGCAGTAAGTTCTGATGGTGCGGTCTGAGCAATCCAGCTGCTCTCCCAACTCCTTGCTGGTCGTAAAGTGCTCTTTGTTCTGTATCAGATACTGAACAATCTGCCTTTCCTTTTTATTTAACATATGGTAACCTTCAGCAGCCCTACAAGACTGCTTAAGCATAGAAACGGGGTGCTAAATATTTTCCTTTACTAATGCAGCCATTTTTTCAATCCCCATAGGAATAGGAATATAGGCTTGCGGCGGGATTTGCACAATCGGTTTATCTTTCTTAGCAGCAGCATCTGCTAGCTGTTTGAAATTCATCTTTGTCTGAGGACTGACCAGATAAAGATCGTATTTATCAGCTTCGATGCGTTTTTGCCCTTCAGGAACACCAACAGCATCCATTTCGATATCTTCTCCCTGTTCTTGCAAAAGTGTCGCTGTCTTTTTAGCAATCATCGAGGAAGACATGCCGCCTGCACAAATAATCAAAGCTGTTTTAGCCATAATTCTTCTCCTTCGTTTATTAAATTTGTAATAGCTTACATTATTATTCTAATAAAACGCTTACACAATGTAAAGGCAATGTTTTTCCTTAGTGAAAAGGAAAAAGCCAATGCCCGCCTAACCAGCTTAAAAAGCTATATCAAAAAGGAAACTTCAGTTTCAGAAGTTTCCTTTCCCAAAAGTTATCAAACCAGTGACCCTTCTTTTGCAAACTCTTCCTTATTGTCAGGAAGGAATAATGCCATAAGGGCTGCTGATAACAACCTGACCGGAACTCAGATGATACTCGTTCCTAATCAGCTGCTTTAAGGCCGTATCATCAAGCTTTGAGTACACTCGGTACTCCTTATCCCTTTCTGCAATCAATTCAAGGCTTGGTGCTATTTTATCATTAGCCAGAATATCCGGACGTTTGTCCACATTTTTAAATTGAATGATGTAAATCGATTTGGAAGTTCCTGTAAACCTCTTCTTGCGATAGGACCGGCTGTAAAGCTGTAAGCCTAAAAGTGCCAGTAAAATAGTAATAATCCCTATCCAGTAGTACATTTTTCTCCTCCTTCTTTTCAAATCAACTGCTCCATGCAAACTACAAAGCAAACTAAGGGAGCGTTTAAGCCCGTGTTCAATTCCAATAAGATACAAAGCCCATTAAGAACGCAAAAGGAAAATAGAGGACTGACTGACGAATCGCCAGATTCTAAGTCAGGACATCTTTTTCCCGCAGCGTTTAGGCCGTGTTCAGTTCCAATAAGTGACAATGCCCTTTATGCACCTCTGTCTGCCTACTTGTTGTTAGTCGAAAACAAAGCTGCCCCTTCCTGATCGGTCGCTATTAGATTGTCTGCCGCTGCATCCAGCTTATCCGCAAAAGCCATCATCCTGTTCTGGTAGGCATCAGCTTCTGCCAGATTTTGGGCCTCTGCCTGACTGTCCCATAAATTCTCCATAGTGTAAGGACTCAGCAGTTCGGCCACTTCACTATCCGTCAGTTCTTCTGCTATTTGGTACATAGCCTGACGCGTCGCCCTAATGTCAGCCTGCAGAGCTTCTTTTGCCTGAGCAATCTCATCTTTAATCTCTTGAACTTTAAGCTCGGCCTGCAGCCTAGCTTTCTCAGCAACTGCCCGCAACAGCTCCTCCCGCAAGCTGATTCGCTTAGACCCTGTCGCTGTTTTCAGCTGACTTCTCAGCTCCTTAACCGTCTTCTTGTAAGAGCTCAGCAACTCAGTCTGGCTTGGTCCAACCGCAAAGTCGCCGTAGGTCATAACATATCTCAGCAGATAAAACCGGTAATCGGTGCTGTTAAACCAAGTGCTGGGGTCTTTAATATCCCAGTTTTTCGCGGCTTCTTTAGCCTTCTTTCTGGCCACCTTAATCACCTGCTCCTTGGTCATGCCGGAAGCAAACTGGCCGTGCTTGACATACCAGTCTATATCTAGACCATTCCCCTTAATACGGGGAAAAGCCGTGTCATGGTCGGAAATGGGGTCCCCTGTGCCTTCAACAATATATTTCTTGCCGTAAGGAATGTCCCCATGATTTTTCCCATCCAGATAGGTCACATCTCTGGTCGAATCCATATAAATGGTGGCGTGCAGATCCAGCCAAGCCTTCTCCTCAGCGGTTATGCCTTTAGGATTAGTCTTAGAATAGAGAGCGCTACTGGCTGCCCAGTCCATGAAGTTGGTGATTTTGGGAACCTGATGCTCTGCGGCCACTTTAGCAACTGCCGGACCGGACTGGCTGAAGCCGGACATGTTGGAAATGGTCCCACCGCCATGCTCTTTTTCCAGTTTGGCAGCTGTGCTGTCATAAAAATCGGAGATATCGTCCACCTGCGGGGTCATCCCATCTCTAGCTTCAATCGCATTTTTAGTGGATTCAGTGAAACCAGGTTGGGTCCCCGCCACAACGATAGCCGTTTGGCTGTAGTCTGTCTTGCCATCAACAACCGGGGCTACAGCAATGGCCTGAGTTGTTCCATTTATTTTATCTATAACTTCATATTCGTTACTTTCAACTACTTTCCCGTTTGAATTAAGTGTTTCTACAGGAATGTTATCACCTTTTAACACCGTTTCGTCACTGCATAAATCCTTTGTTACATTTTGAAGTGCTTGTATATCTTGATGAGTCAATGCCATTTCCAATGTTCTCCTTTCTTGATTTCTAAATTATAGGTTATATCAATCTTAGGACTGCCTTGGGAAGATTTTTTAACATTTTTTAGTTTGTTATACTTAATTAATGTATTCATATTGTCATCTAACCCTTTATCTTCCTTTCTTATGGCTTTATCTGGTAACTCATCGTAATTAGAAACATCAATAACACCTTCTTGACCGACTAATTCTATAATTTCATTTCCGAAACTGTCAAACTGCAAAGTTAAGTCTGCTCCAATACCATAAGTTACATGGTGTACGCTTTCAACTTTTCTCCCTAAATATGCTTTATTTCCTTCTTCATCATAAATCACTGGCACGACATTGACTGTTCGCATCGTAAAGCGTCCGTCTCCATCTACAAAAATCGGTGAAAACTCGATTTTACTGATACCGGAATAGTTCTCTTTAATATAAGTGGCAATCTGTTCTTCATAAAGTCTGAAACCATGTTTATAAAGCTGATTCACTTTTTCTATTGCCATATAGCGATTATACCCCCAAATTCCTGTGATAGTGATGAGAACAGCAGCCAGCAGTCCCCAGAAAATCTTTGTCGGTCTGCTTAACTTTTTCCTTTTAGCCATATCCTGCTCCTTGTTCCCTGTAGACAACCTCAATCATTCGTTTTAATTTTCATTAGTATAGCATAGCAGTTTCAAAAAAGCAAGTGACCTTTGTCAGCATTTTTATGTCCCCGCCACAACGATAGCCGTTTGGCTGTAGTCTGTCTTGCCATCAACAACCGGGGCTACAGCAATGGCTTCTGTCGTGCCGTCTTGAGTGTTGACAATTTCATACCAATTTCCATCTTTTGCCTTATATCGTCCATAATCCGATTCAGGGATTTGAGACCACTTATCAACCATACCTTGTAAACCTTGTATATCTTGGTCTTTTAATGCCATTCTTGCCAATCTCCTTTCCTAATTTCTAAATTATAAAAAATATTAGCCTTGGGACTTCCATTTTCATTTTTAGAAACTCCTTTTATTTTTTTATCTTTGATATGAATAGCCAAAATTGAGTCCGTAGTATTATGGGAATTCAATTTAGCTTCTTCAGGTAAATGCTCATAATTAGCTACATCAATCCAGTCTCCATTCGCTGAATACCTTAATGTAATAATTTCATTTCCAAATTGATCTAACTCAAGGGCGTATAAATCTCCTCCAACACCATAGGCTGGATAGCCGCCTTCACTTGTACTTCCCGCAAGCAGTGCTTTATTCCCGTACTCATCATATACCACTGGCACCACATCTAGGTTTAGAAATGAATGCTGGCCACCACCAGATATAAAAATCGGTGAAAACTCGATTTTACTGACACCGGAATAGTTCTCTTTAATATAAGTGGCAATCTGTTCTTCCAGCAGCCGAAAGCCGTGCTGGTAAAGCTGTTCAACCTTTTTCTTTTGCATATAGCGATTATACCCCCAAATTCCTGTGATAGCGATGAGAACCACAGCCAGCAGTCCCCAGAAAATCTTTGTCGGTCTGCTTAACCCTTTCCTTTTAGCCATAGCCTGCTCCTTGTTCCCTGTAGACAACCTCAGTAATTCGTTTTAATTTTCATTAGTATAGCATAGTGATACTGAAAAAACCAGTAAGTGATAATATTTTAGACAGTTCAAAGAAAAAATGGCTCACTAAGCACGATGAGAAAGAAGGCAGCTTAAAGAAAAGACAAAAGAGCCAGGGTTTCTCCCCGGCTCTGCAGTTTGCAGGTTAAAAGTTGTCTCGGCTAACCATAAACAGAAGGCTATGCCATAGAAATCTTCTTTCAGCAGTTTAAAAGAGCCTTCTCCTTACACTACCGGTGAATTTTGGCTTTGTATTTTAAGTTCAAAGAGTGTCTACTCCTTAGCATATTTATGGGTTAAGTAGTAAACTCCGTCCTTTTCTTTAAAGTCAAGATGGACATAAGGCAGGAGGCCTTCAGGGGCTGAGTAATCAAGATAAGTCACATCCAGCTGCTTTTCGAATCCTTCACCATCCCCAAAGTTGACAATTCTTTGATCCGATAAGCGCGGGTCTCCAAACTGTTTTTGAATATCTGTCCATTTACTGCCTACTGTTAAGTCTGAATTTGGAGCTTCAGGGGCCTCTTGCAGGGCATCAAAATCAGACTGCGTCCAGTTCGCCCGATAATCTTTCTTTATCGTGACAGTATTATCTGAAAGGCCTTCTGCTGTTGCTTTGATCAGACTATAAATCCCGTCTTTTCTAACAAAACGCAGCTCAACTTCCTTTAAAGAACTATAATCTCCATTGAAATAAGTCAAGGATAAACTGTCACCGTTCATACGGCCTTCCGTTGCTTTGCCATAAGTTTTGAGAATAGTCTTAATTCTAGTCCCTCTGTTGCTGTCATGAATGGAATAAACTTTCAAGGACAGAAAGTCAGACTCGGTCCAGTCAAATTGATAATCTCCATCAATATAGTCATTAATGTCTGCACTGTCTTCCTTGTCATCATCGCTGTCTTCCTTTTTTTTCTCTTTAACTTTTTTGCCGCTGTCCTTTTTGGAAGCAGTCATCTTGTTTTGATCTTTATTGAGCCGTCCGACAGTCGTTTGAGAACTGCTGTTAAAATAGGTATAAGCTGTCACACCCAATCCGGCTGCAAAGACAAGGACAGATAGCGTAAAAGCAATAAGCGGCCAAGGTTTTTTCGTCTTTTTCCAGTTGAAAAACAGCAAGACTGCAGCAAAAACTGCTCCTATCAAAGCTGCTGCCGCAAAGGGAAGCTTCCAAGGTGTCAGCAGAGCCAAGAGCAAAGAAAGTCCAGAAACTGCCAGAGCAAGCATCGACCAAGCTTTCTTTTCACTCGTTTTCTTATCAGAGCTGACAGACGCTGACTGCTGAGGCAGCTCTGCAAAATTTCCCTGAGTAGCTCCGGCAATGTCAATAATCTTGCCCGGATCAAAACCGGTCTCTTTTGCCTTTATCAATTCCTGTGGACTGGGCTTGCGGCCGACTACTGTCTCAAACAAACTGGTCCACTCTTTTTTGGTTGCCATAAGATCTCCCTTCCCTCATTTAATCCTCTTTATTTTACCATAATTTCGGAGCAATAAACCGATCAGTTCTTTCCAGCAGCTAAATTTCATCAAAACAGCACCCCTAAAGTTAGCCACGAAATCTAACTTTAGAGGTGCTGTTCAAATCCCAGCTTTTTCACTTAAACCGTTAAGCTGTCTCATCGTTTAGGTCAAAAAATAGTTTAATCTCCATTAGCGTATTTGTGTGTCAAATAATAAACGCCGTCTTCTTCTTTAAAATCAAGGCTGACATAGGATAAATAGTCTCCGGAAGCTGAGTAATCGCTGTAGGTAACATCCAAGGTTTTCTCAAAGCCATCACCATTACCGTAATTAGAAATACTTTCTACAGCTGACTCAGGATTGCCAAATTTCTTTTGAATATCTGTCCACTTACTGCCTGCTGTCAGGTCCGAACTTGAAGCCTCTTTTAAATCATCAAAATCAGACTGTTTCCAGGTTGATTTATAGTTTGAATCAGTCTTAATATTATCAGTAAAACCATAGGCATGAGCGTAGGCCAGTGTGTAGATTCCGTCTCTTCGGCTGAACGCTAGATCAACTATTTTAGAATTATTGTTGTCTTTATAAGTTAAATACAGATTATTATCACTGATTCGAGCCTCACTCGCCTTGCCATAGGTTTTAAGAATATCTTTGACCTTGTCACCGCTTTTGTCTGATGAAACAGAGTAAACATTCAGAGATAGAAAGTCAGACTCGCTCCAGTCAAACTTATAATCTTTATCAATATAATCATTAATGTCTGTGCTGTCTTCCTCGTCATCATCAAGGTCTTCCTGGTCGGTATCTTTATCACGATCAGGCTCCTTGCTAACAGTCTTAAACCAGTCGCTATTGAAAGTCGTGTAAGCTGTCACGCCCAGACTGACCGCAAAAGCAAGGATAGATACCGCAAAAGCAATAAGGGTCAGACGTTTCTTTGGTTTTTTCCAGTTGGCAATCAGCAGCACCATGGCAATAATAACAGACAGCAAAGCTAAGGACGTAAAGATAAGCTTCCAAGGTGTCAGCAGAGTCAGCAGTAAGAACAGACCGGAAAGCACCAATGAAATAATCGGCAAAACAATCTTTTCTTTGTCCTTCTTATCAGACGGAACTCCCACACTTCCCACAGAAGGTTTTGGGGGTTGCTGTACATTACTGTCCTGCTTCGTTCCAGATATTTCGATAATCTTAGTCGGATCAAAACCGGTCTCTTTTGCCTTCATAAATTCCTGCGGACTGGGCTTGCGGCCGACTACTGTCTCAAACAAACTGGTCCACTCTTCTTTTGTTGCCATAAGATCTCCTCCAATTTTTAATTACTCCTATTCTATCATAATTTTAAGGCTAAAAGCTTTATTTATGAAAATTTTTCGGAAATTTTGAGTCCATTCCTTCAGCCGTCTTTAGTTAGCACTGTCAAAACAAGAACTGCTGTACTATTGTGGAGCAAGTTATGCAATTATGTTAAAATAAAGTAAACACCGATCTGCAAAGGAGTCCCTATGAAGAATTACTTACCTTTGATTTTTATAGCTGCCTGCCTTCTTATTTTAAGCGGCTGTGATGACTTAAACCGCTTAATTAAAGGAGAAGACTATGTCGCTTCCAGTCAGTCGGCCAGTGCCAGCCGATCAGCCGAGAGCCGGTATCAGAAAGATTTAGATAAGGCATTAAAATCCGATAGCACTGCTTTCCCGCAGCTTTCCAAGAAAATCGCTTCTGATGAAGCACAGGTTGTACTGCAAACATCTATGGGCGATATTAGTATTAAACTCTTTCCTGCCTATGCACCATTAGCTGTTGAGAATTTCCTGACACATGCTAAGTCCGGTTATTATGACGGCCTGACTTTTCATCGTGTGATTGATGATTTTGTCATCCAGGGAGGTGATCCAAGCGGTAATGGCAGCGGCGGCGAATCTATCTGGAAAGGAAAGGACAGCAGCATTGACAGTGGTAAGGGATTTGCTAATGAAATCTCACCTTATCTCTACCACCTCCGCGGTGCTCTGGCTATGGCTAACAGCGGAGCAGACACCAATACCAGCCAATTTTTTATTGTTGACAATTCAGAAGACCAATCGGCGTCCCTGTCGGAGAACCAGTATCCGCAGGCCATCATTGATGCCTATAAAGAAGGCGGCTATCCTAGTTTAGATGGGAATTATACCGTATTTGGCCAAGTGACTGACGGAATGGCGGTTGTTGATAAAATCGCACAAACACCTACCGATGACAATGATAAACCTCAAACAGATGTGACAATCACTGCCATTAAAATTATCAAAGATTATTCATTTAAAAAATAAGCCTCAAAACAGGCCAGTCTGCCAGTGATTAATTTCACTGGGACAGACTGACCTGTTTTTTTGAGAGCGGAGGGAAAATATACTTTTTGTCACAGTAATTTTTACAGCGTAAGTCAAAATTAGCCCAAGGTCATTCATTCCAAATTTTACAGCTGAAGCGACCTCTTGCTGCTGCGCTCAGCGCATTTGGTCCCAATTGGTAATATTTTCTTCCCAGATATAGCTGTAGTTATTGACTATATCGGCAGCTGTCTTTGGTTCTTGGCCAGTCAAATCTTTGATAGCTGTTGATTCAACATCTTCCATACCGTTTAAAACAGCTTCATCATTGGTAACAATGTCTGCACCGCAAAAGGGCACAGGTGACTGTGAAAAATCCCCGGTAATTAAGCGAGGAATGTGCAGTTTTTCAAGGTACTGATAGTATTCTTCCGGTTCAACACCGAAATATTTTAACGGACGTCCTGATGCTTCAGCGACTAGATCACAAATTTCATGCACCGAAATATGTTCTGAACCGCAAATATTATAAGATCGATTCACTTGACCTTTACCAAGCAAGAGAGCAGCTCCGGCACGCGCAACATCATCTTTATGGACAAAAGTCGCTTTTCCATCCTTAGCCGTACTGTACCATTCATTATTTGCCATAAAAGCAAGCATAGGGTACATCGTCAAATAGTTTTCAAGATAAAGATTATTGCGCATTGTATTCCATGTAATCGTACTAAGGCTTCGCAAATACTTTTCTGTTGCGGTGTGATCCGGTGTGATGTAAACCTTTTCATACTCGGGTTCTGTTGCACCGATACAGGAATTATAAATAATATGCTTGACACCCGCTTCAATCGCAGCATCGATGGCATCACGATGCTGCTTAGTTCGTTTACCAACCTCTAATCCCGACATAATATAAATACGGTCTCCACCTTTAAAAGCATCAGTCATCTGAGCATAATTATCATAGTTGGCTTCAGCAACTCTCACTCCTATTTTTTCCCATTCAGCTATTTGCTCTTTTTTCAAACGATTAAGAGCTGAAGCAGTGAATGTTAATTCTGACCCTGCGACAGCCTTCAGCATATTTTCTGCGATACGGCGGCCTAGCTGTCCGTCAACTCCAGTTACAATATAACGCATTGTTTTGTCCTCCTTTTATTTTATGTGAAAAGGATAACATAAAAACGTTTTCTTTTACAATAGAAGTTTGTTATACTTAATAACAAAAAGTTATTAAAAGAGGGCAAACTAGCCGGAGCTTAAAAAAATACTATAAACAACCGCCCTTCCTTACTGCTCCTTCAGCAGCATAAGAATATCTTAATTCTCTCACAATTTAACATAAGGAGGAAATGATGGATTTCCAAAAATTAGACCTCTTTCTTCATTTAGCTGAAACTCTAAATTTTTCAACAACTGCAGATGCTTTACATATCAGCCAGCCTGCTGTAAGTAAGGCTATCCAAAATTTAGAAGATGAATTAGGTTTTCAGCTGTTTCAGAGAGGGAGGCGCTATGTCAGACTAACGGAATCAGGTAAAAGTTTTTATGAAGACTGCAAGCATATCACTGCTAATATGAATTTAGCCATTAACCGAGCCCGAAATATCTCACAGCGCCTTTCCTCGTCATTGGCTATAGGCTATACTGGTACAGTCTTAGAAATGCAGTGCTTACCCCATTTAGTTAAAAAGTTAAAAAAAGAATACTCAGTTACTCAGTTTTACCTTAGCAATTCCAGCCATACGATTCTGCAGCAGCAGCTTCTCAACGGGGAATGTGACTTTATCTTTACGACACTAGACGATATTGAACAACTTAACAATATTCATTTTACAAATTTATTAGAGGGAAATTTTATCTGCCTCCTTCCTCCTAAACATCGCTTACGGCATTGTACTGCTATTCGAATAGAAGAACTCGCTAATGAAAATCTAATTTTTATCAATGCCTTACAGGCACCTCCTAAACAGAGTGCTATCCAGCGTCTTATCAGTGAACAGTGTCCCAATGCCTCTATTTATTTTACTGACTCAATTATCCTTAGCCATACTTTAGTTCAAGGAGATGTCGGAATTGCTATTATGCCGTCCTTTGTAACTACAAAAGATAGCAGTCAGTTATTTGCTGTTAATTTAGCCGTTGATTGCCCTTTATGGTATGGAGTCGCAAGTAAGTCTGAGCAAAAATCCCAGATTTTTGGTGACTTTATCCGTTTGGCAAAAGAAATCTTTTCAGAAAACTGATGAGATAGTATCTAAGAGTTGAATCAAAATCATACGAAATTATCAACTGAGATGATTTTGAGTAAATCAACTGTTATTTTTCTGTTTTTAAGAAACGCTGTTTAGGCGATAAAAGAAAGGAAAGAAAGAAAATACTGGCAGCTGTTAAAACGATAGACGAGCCTGCCGCAATATTAAAAGTGTAGCCTAGGAAAAGTCCGACAGCAGATGACAAGGCACCAATTATTCCCGCCAAAACTAGCATGACCTTCAGACTGTTGGCATATAAATAAGCCGTTGCTGCCGGTGTAATCAGCATGGCAACAATTAAAATGGTTCCGACACTTTGCATGGCTGTAACGGCAACTAATGTTAACAGAACCATTAACAGATAGTGGTAGAAAGTCACATTCAGCCCGATTGACTTAGCAAAAACAGGGTCAAATGAACTGATGAGCAGCTCTTTATAACAGACAATCAGACTGATTAAAACCAGCCCCGAAACAAAGAAAGTCAGCCACTTATCGCTATCTTGTACTGCTAAGACATTGCCAAACAAAATATGAAAAAGATCTGTTGAGCTATTAGCCAGACCAATCAAAATGACACCCAAAGCCAAAAACGAACTGAAAGTAATCCCGATAGCCGTGTCTCCCTTAATTGTACTGTTTTCTTTGATAAAGGTAATGATAATCGATGCTAAAAGTCCAAAAACAATGGCACCTGCAAAAAAATGAATGCCCAATATAAAAGAAAGGGCGACACCTGGAAGAACAGCATGGGAAATAGCATCACCCATTAAAGACAGCGATCGCAAAATGATAAAACAACCTACTGCTCCTGCGACGATACCGATGACGACCGCCGTCAATAAAGCATTCTGCAAAAAATGATAATGGAGCAGTCCATCAAAAAAATTCAGCAGCATAATTTATACCTCTTCGTTAAAAAACACTTCTCCTCCAAAGGCAACTTTCAAATTATCAGCTGTAAAAACCTGCGACACCGGACCATAGGCCAGCAGCTTCTGCTTTAAAATCACCAGTTGATCAAAATAGGCCCTGACCTTGCTTAAATCATGATGGACAATAACAATGGTTTTACCGGCTGTCCGCAATTCTTTTAATAAACTGATAATCATCTGTTCGCTGACAAGATCAATGCCGGCAAATGGTTCATCCAAAAATATATAGTCTCTGTCTTGGATTAAACATCTGGCTACCATAACCCGCTGAAACTGGCCGCCTGAAAGAGCATGGAGCGGACGGTTGGCATAAGCAGCCAAATCCAGTTCCTCCAAAACAGCATCCACTGATTTGCCCTTCTTTTTGCGCAAAAACGGAAAGGGTCTGCCTCCTTGATAAATTCCCAAGCGAACACATTCCTTAACAGTAATGGGAAAATGGAAATCAATCTGACTTCTTTGCTCAACATAAGCAGCTTTACCGCTTAACTGCCCATAATCTTCTCCAAGTACTTCAATAGTCCCGCTATAGGTTATTAAGCCCATAAGGGCTTTAATAAAAGTAGATTTCCCTGCACCATTAGGACCGATAATTCCAATAATCTTCCCCTTATCCAAAGTAAGAGAGAGATCATCTAAAATAGACTGTTCTCTGATATAATGACAAGTCAAATGACTAACTCTAATCACATCCCGCTCCTCCCAACAAGATACAAAGCCCGTCAAGAGAGCAAAGCAAAAATAGGAGACTGGACGAAGAGCCGCTAAGCTCTAGGACAGTCTATCTTTTTTGCACAGCTCTTAGGGCGTGTTCAGTTCCAACAAAATACAAAGCACGTTAAAAGCTCACAGCTCCCTTGTTAAGCAAGGGATAGCGACCTCCCTAATTAACTGCGGCAGGACAAGAAAACCGAAATCGTTATAAAATGACGATTTACCGATTTTGTCCCACTCTCTACCTTTTATTTGCTGTTACTGCGACAGGCCGGCGGCAATTTTATCAATATTCCATTTCATCATGGCATAATAACTGTCGCCGTCTTTTCCTTTTTCAGCAACAGAATCCGTAAAAAGCTGTGCATATATCGGAATACCGCTGTCTTTCGATACGGATTCCATAGGACGTGAATCCACACTGGATTCAACAAAAAGAGCTGAAGGAGGCTGCTGCTTTAGCCTTTCTACTAAGGAGCGAATTTGATCCGGCGTTCCCTCTTCTTCTGTATTAATTTCCCATATGTAAGCTGATGGAACTGCATAGGCTTGTGAAAAATATTTAAGGCAGCCTTCACTTGTAACAACTAAACGCTTTTCAGGATCTATTGAAGCAAAAGTTTTTTTAGCTTCTTGATCCAGCTTTTCTAGCTTGGATAAGTATTGGCTGCAGCGTTTTTTATAATAGGCAGCATTGTCTGGATCTTTGGCCATTAATTGCTTGCTGATGTTTTCAGCGTAAACCATGCCATTGGCCAGACTGAGCCAGGCATGAGGGTCTTCTTTTCCTTCCTTTCCTTTCCCTTCAAGGTAGATAGGCTCAACGCCATCACTGACAGCAAAGTAATCTTGATTCTTCTTTTTCCCCGTATTTTTAATTAATTTTTTAAACCAGGCATTGCCGCCAGTTTCAAGATTGATGCCATTATAAAAGATAAGGTCAGCTTCTGCTGCCTTTCGGACATCTTCAGGCAGAGGCTCGTATTCGTGCGGATCCTTTCCGATAGGGACAATACTGTGTAAATTAATCTTATCACCTGCGATATTCTGCGTCATATCTGCAATTATCGAATTGGTCGTAACGACATTAAGCTTACCGTTATCAGATTCTTGTTTTGCAGCTGAGCAGGCCGAACAGGCAAAGATGAAAATAGCCATACTAAATATAATAGGGATTATTTTTTTCATATGGAACTCCTTTACTTATAAAATTAGGTTTGCTTAACTTAATATTTAGGATAACTTAAAAAATAATCTTTGTCAATAGTTTTAATGAAAATTTGTTATAATAGTTTTACAGTAAAAGAGAGGAAAAAAATGACACCGAATAAAGAAGACTATCTGAAATGTATTTACGAAATCAGTCAGGACAGCCAAAAAATTAACAACAAGCAAATTGCTGCCAAAATGCAGGTTTCAGCTCCTGCTGTTTCAGAGATGATTAAAAAGATGCTTGCCGAAGGCTTGATAGATAAAAATAAAAGGCATGGCTACCGTCTGACCGAAAAAGGGCTGCCTTTAGTTTCAGAACTCTACCGCAAACATCGTCTGATTGAGGTCTTTTTGGTGGATTATCTTCATTATGCCATTGATGAAATTCATCAAGAAGCCGAAGTCTTGGAACATACCGTTTCAGCTGCTTTTGTTGATCGCCTGGACAAAATGCTCCATTATCCTCGTTTTTGCCCTCATGGCGGAACTATTCCTAAAAAGGGTGAGCAACTCAAAGAAATTTACCACTTGCCGCTCAAGCAGGTCAAGCAGCCAGGGTTCTACTGTGTCAGACGTATTCATGATGATTTCCTTTTGCTTGACTATCTGGCTAAACATCAATTGGTGCTGGGGCAGAAGGTCGAAATCACGCAGATTGATGACTATGCTAAGACCTATACTATTACCTACGCAGACCATGAGCTGACACTTCCTGAAAACATCGCTGCACAACTCTACGTTGAAGAAGCAGCAAGGCCGCAGAAATAGAAGATTCAGCTTTTAATCTTTCTTATAGTCAAAAAAAGGGGAACATCCTTTGATTGTAGACAATCATAGGATGTTCCCCTTTTTTGTTTAAGAATTTTTACTGACAGATAAAATATTCACCAAATACAAAGCACCTATTCAAGACGCTCTAAAAAGTCCAGCAAGAGCTGAGCTGATTGGCGTCCGGCTTCAAGGACAAATTCATTAAAAGTTATGTCAGCATCATGGCTGGCTGTGTCACTCATGGCGCGGATAACAATAAAAGGCTTGCCCGCAGCATGAGCAGCCTGCGCCACTGCCGCCCCTTCCATTTCAACAGCTAAAGCTTGAGGGAAACGCTCCATAATAGCCCTAATTTTATCCCGCCCCGCAATGAAACTGTCTCCGGTAACAATGAGGCCGATCTCAGCTGGCAAAGCTCTTTCTTCCAGCAGACCTTTAAAAACTTCAATAAAGTGCGGATCAGACTTAAAATAAAGCGGCTGACCGGACATCTCACCATAATTGTAGCCAAAAGCCGTCAAATCAACATCATGATAGGCCAGCTTATCTGCTATGACAGTATCGCCGATTGCTAAATCAGGAGAAGCTGCTCCAGCTGACCCTGTATTAATCACGGCATCAACCGCGAAACGGTCAGCTAAAACAGCTACACTCATGGCTGACATTACCTTACCGACACCTGATTGAACTAAGACAAGATCATGCCCGCCGATTTTTCCTGTATAATAGGTGTTATCAAAAACAAGCTGTTCAGTGCCTTCCTGCAGCTCCTCCAGCAAAAGTCTCAGTTCCTGCTCCATGGCAGCTATAATTCCAATTTTCATATCTTCCTACCCAAAACAAGCGTGTTTAACTTATAAATAAAAGACAGCATAAATCAGAATAGCCAGCAGAATCACAAGAACAATAAAAATTTTATTTAATTTCGACTGAAATTCACCGCGCTTGGCATTTTCAATCCGGCGGCTTTTAACAATCCGCTCTTCCCGGTGTTTCTGCAGCAGATCATCTTTAATAAGCTGTTTATCCAAAACTTTTGTTTCGAAATCATCTGCGCTGTCCTCAGACAGCCTGCGATCGCGGTTAGCTGCTTCAATAATTTCATCAGTCAAAAGTGGTTTGCCCATTTACTGCCCTCCTTTAACATGCAAAGCAAAGTACTGAAGCGCTATAATTGTCTTAGCATCCTCAATCTCGCCGGACCGAATCAAATCCAGACATTCTTCATAGGTGAGCTCGAACCGTTCAAGCACCTCATCAGCATCCTGCGGCCGCGGCTGAGGTACTTTTGTGAGATTGGTCGCTAAATAAAGTTTAATTTTCTCATTGCAAAAACCGATAGCGGTATAAAACTCATAAATCTGCTGCAAATCACCGCTGTAGCCTGTCTCTTCTTCCAGTTCACGAAGAGCTGCCTGATATTCAGAACCCTTTTCACCAACTTCCAGTTTGCCAGCCGGAATTTCATAAGAGACCTTCTCAATGGCTTTACGGTACTGCTTAATGATGATGATCTTATTATCAGGAGTGACAGCCAAAACGGCAACAGCTCCTCTGTGAAAAATCAATTCACGTTTAGCCTGTCCCAGATTATTAGGCAGTTCAACATCATCAACAGCCACCTCAAAAATCCGGCCTTTAAAAATCTCTCGGCGCTTCAGTGTTTTTTCTTCAAAATCCATATGTTTATCCTTATCCCAAAGAAATAAATTTAAAATTCTGTTACTCCAATTGTACTACAATTCAGACAGAAATGCCATTTTCTGTAGTAAAACAAAAAACCGGCCGAATCTTAGCTGACTTTAAAATTCTTGACCGATTTTATTATGAGGTTGATCCTGACAAACAGTTACTTTATTTCTGCTTTTAAGCTGCGGTAGCGGTTAAGGGCAGCACAGAATTCCTGTTTCCTAGGCAGAGCTAAGTCTCCTGGATAAGAAGGTGCAGAGGCGAGAGCTGCCAGTCCTTCTTCTTCTATAAAGGCATAGAGCTTATCGGCTATTTCCTGCAGTGAACGACTATCATCTAAAAGATTGTCCTTAGCAAATTTCAGCATCAAAGCCAGACAGTTTACCTGAGAGGGAGTAACAAGCTGTTCTAAGCCAGAAAGATCAATAGTTTCCCAACCGTAAACCAGCGTATGCAGCCCCTTAGCTTTAAAACGGTCTTCTTTGCCTTTATTGGCAAAACTTGATTTCAACAAAACACGCCTGTTTCTTGTCGCTAAGGACTGTTTAGCGGGCATTACTCTATGATAGCGGTCTTTTTGGGCAATGGTTTTCGCCTGACTGGTTACATCATAGGCCAGATAATTATCCATCAAAAGAACCCTGTCAGCCACATCGAAGTAGGCTCCGGAACCGCCAACCACAAGAATAACAGAAACCCCAAGTTCTCTGTGAAGGGCTTCAGCCTGCTCTACAAAAGGTGTGATTGGCTCTTTCTCTTTGGCGACCAATTCCTGCATACGCCGGTCACGAATCATAAAATTAGTAGCCGATGTATCTTCATCGATGAGCAAAAGAGTACTTCCGCTTTCTAAAGCTTCGATGACATTAGCTGCCTGCGAAGTTGAACCGCTGGCATTTTCTGTCGAAAATGCAGTGGTATCTTGCTTAGCAGGAAGATTATTAATAAATGGACTGATATTGACCTTGACAATGCTGCGGCCGTCTTCTGATCTAATCTTAACAGCATCGCTTCTGGTAATCACGTATTCCCTGCCATCACCTGCAATATGGGAGTAAATTCCGCGCTCCAGAGCATTTAAAAGAGTGGATTTCCCATGGTAGCCGCCTCCAACAATCAGGCTGACTCCGGAACCAATACCCATGCCGCTGATAACCTTACCGCTGGGCAGACGAAGGGTGACTTCACTGCTTTCAGGACTTTTAAAGGGAACTGCTGATTTCAGCGGCAAATCAGAGACACCGCTGACTCTGGCCAGAAGTGAACCATTACCGATAAAAGCGATTAAATCCCTTTTTCGCAGTTCCTCACGAATATAAAGCTGATCTAAAAATAAACGGACCTGTTCCTCAAGGCCTTTTTGGTCAATATTTTGATAAAAGAGAGACCGTTCAACAATCTGCGGAAGAACAGCATTCAGCAGTTTATCAGCAGCAAACCCCATAATTCTCCGCCCTGCAGCCGGTAAATTAACTGTGAACCGAACTTCCAGACTATGGGGGTGAATCAAGACAGCAGTTTTATCCAATATTTCTTGACCGCAAGCGTCAATTGCAATATGGCCCTTACCGCCGACTGCCTTAATATCCTTGCTGTGCGCCCTAACTACCTGTGCAAATGAACGATTCAAAAAATCGCTGACTGCCAGGCGCTTATCGCGGGTAGACAGTAAATCATCCGGCAGACCAGTAACTGACCGCCTAAGCAAAAGACGCAGTTTTGATGGCGGCGCATAAGGATCCGCCTGAACATGATCAATGAAGAGACGGTAAACTGGACAGTCATAACTGCCAACCAAACTTTTATATGCGCCATAACCTTTGCCGTCCAAAGCCAGCAACCGTTTCCGTAACGCTGTATCACTCATAATAACAAACCCTCCAAGAAAATACAAAGATACAAAAGGCGTTCAAGCTCATAGCAAAAATGGCGGTAAGTCCGAAATCTCTGATTTCGCAGACGCACCCCTGCCAGGACGACTAGAAGGGTGCGGTCGGCCGCTAGGACGACAAAACCTTCAGACGGCTACGGCTAGCGGTAAGTCCGAAATCTCTGATTTCGCAGACGCACCTCTGCCAGGACGACTAGGGAGCGAGACAGAATCCCAGACCGCAAAGCCTAGCAGACATTTTAAAGCTTTGAAAAAGCGACTAAAATGCCGCTAGGCTACTGCGTCTTGTTTATCCTACAAGTAATGATTTGGGAAGCTAGGATTTTTGTCTGCCTTCAGACGTTTACAGCTGGCTAACTTGAAATCAATGCTAAACTTAGCCCTATCTTTTTTGCAAAGAGCTTAGCCCGTGTTCAATTAACAAGATACAAAGCCCGTTTAAAAATCCGTATGAAAATAGCGGATGGCAAGTGATGCTGGCATCACGCTGACAGCCATCTTTTTCACTAGGATTTTAGGGCGTGTTCAATTCAACAAGATACAAAGCCTGTTAGATAACAAGCAGCAAAGGGCCTTTTTACGATGTTCAGGCAAAGAGCACCTCTGCGGCTATTTCAAATTTTTTCCTCTACTGATAGCTGCTAAACGAAAGATATCGCAATAAAGCCGATTGAGGCAGCCAAAAACAAAAATAGGGTCTTAATGCGCTGCATTCCTGCCGCCATAAGACCCTAAATCTATTACTTGCCACAAGGGCAGCAGCTCTTCTTTAACCTGAGGTATAAAAGCTTTACTCTTTAAAAAATCACTGCTGCTATTTTTGATTATTGGGATGATGGGGCTTCGCTGCCGCATAGCCGTCTTTATTGACTTGACGGTTTCTGGCGATTGCAATACTGTCAGCCGGCACGTCTTCATTAATTGCGGACCCGGCTGCAGTCAAGGCATTGTCACCCAAACTGACCGGAGCAATCAAAGTAGAGTTACTGCCGATAAAAACGTTATTGCCAATAGTTGTTTGGTATTTATCCCTGCCATCATAATTAGCTATAATCGTACCGGCCCCAAAATTAACATTCTTTCCAACAGAGGCATTGCCGATATAAGTCAGGTGTCCAGCTTTGGTCTCTTCACCGATTTGTGCTGCTTTAACTTCGACAAAATTACCAATATGTGCCCCCTGAGCGATGTGTGAACCCGGCCGTATATGGGCATAAGGCCCAACTGTCACCTGATCAGCAAGACTTGATTCTTCTATCATTGATTGTGTGATGACGGTCTGCTGCCCGATAGTACTGTTAACAATATAGCTGCCGTTAGTTATCAGAGAACCTTGGCCAACCTTAGTCTTACCTTTGAGAGAAACATTGCCTTCAATAAGGACATCTCCTGCAATCTCAACTTCGCTGTCAATATAAGCAGTATCTGGGTCAGAAAATGTTACCCCATTGAGCATATGCTTTTTATTAATACGCTGGCGCATAACTTTTTCGGCCGTTGCTAAAGCAAAACGGTCATTGACACCGAGGCTCTCAGCAAAATCTGCCAAAGTATAGGCTCCTACTTTTTCTTCATTGTTGCGGAAAATAGAAATAAGATCTGTCAGATAGTATTCCCCCTGCGCATTATCAGTGTTAAGTTCCTTTAAAGCCGCAAATAAGCGCTGATTATCAAAAACATAGGTCCCTGTGTTAATCTCCCTGACCTGCTGTTCAAAGTCTGAAGCATCTTTTTGTTCAACAATTTTTGTCACTTCGCTGCGGTCATTGCGGATAATACGGCCATAACCAAAAGGATCATCAGCCATAGCCGTTAAAATAGTGGCTACATTTTTATGCCGCCGATGGTAATCCAGCAGATTTTTCAGACTTTCACCTGTAATTAATGGTGTATCACCGGCAATAATCAAGGTTTGTCCTTTAAGACCTTCCAGAGCTTCCGCTGCCATCATAACAGCATGACCAGTCCCTAATTGTTCCTTTTGCAGAGCAAAGGCTGATTTTTCAGCAGCAACTTCCTCAACCAATTCTGCCTTGTGACCAATGACAGTGACTGTTTTGGCAGGGTTAATTGCTCCGACACTGGCAAAAACATGCTCCAGCATCGTCAGTCCTGCTACTTTGTGCAGAACTTTAGGAAGGTCGGACTTCATGCGGGTTCCTTTTCCCGCTGCTAAAATAATTGCATAATTGTTCATTTTCATGTTCCTTATGTCTAATAGAATAATCAACTCATTATAGCATATTTCTGCTGTTTTGCGGTAAAAACAGCTGTTAAAAAATTTCCTCACAGAAAAGAAGCAAAAAAGCAGCTTCAGCCGCTTCTTCTCCTCTTATTTTTCAAAGGAAATCCCGCACTTCTGGCAGCTCTTCCGGCCTGTCACAGATGACAGCTCAGCTTCCCACTCGTAACGGCAGCTCTCACAGCGAAAACGCCCCTTGCTCTTATCAGACTGTAACCCAAGAAAGGCCACATGGGCGATACTGAGTTCCAAGCGCCGCTTGAGCATACTTAACGCTTCAGCCTGCTGACGCTCCTTCTTCTGCTGCTCCTGCAGCTCCTCTACAGCCTGATTGTAAGCAGTGGTTTCTTCTGTTCTAGCCTCCTCTAACTCATCTTCTTTCTGACGAATCTTACGCAGCAGCTGGTCACGCTCATCTTCTAATGCCCCTATCGTATGGCTTGGCATAGCCTCAGGCAGATCACGGCATTGCCCTAGCAGCCAGTTAGCCAGATTCTCTGTCCGCTTAGAGGCCTCCTGCTGCATATCCTCGCAGCGCCAAACAGCTTCGTCTATGGCTTTGACCCGCTCCAAATGTTCCTGTGTCAATTGCTCTTCTTTATCTGTCATCTCTTCCTCCCCTTTTAAGCTCGTATCAAGCTGCTAAAGTCTACCTGAGGCCATTCGGCCAGATAGACCGCTGCACTGTCGGCTGCCTGACCCGTAAAACAATCCGCCAGCTCAGAAGCTATTGTCCCCTGCGCTAAAGTCTGCAGTTCAGAAGCTTTCGTCTCTAAGCAGCTCTGTAAATCAAACGATTGGCTCTCCCATTCGCCTTGCTTTGCCGACAAAGCCCCCTGAATGGCCAAACGCTCCTGCACTTTCTTAGTCTCCTTGGCCGCTTGGACAAGCATGTCTAAATCAGCCGTTACTCCCATCCCCATAAGAACCCCACCTTCTATGCTTCAGTTACAATGCCCTTTATGCACCTCTGTCTGCCTACTTCTTGTTAGTTGAAAACAAAGCTGCCCCTTCCTGATCGGTCGCTATTAGATTGTCTGCCGCTGCTTCCAGCTTATCCGCAAAAGCCATCATCCTGTTTTGGTAGGCATCAGCTTCTGCTAAATTTTGGGCCTCTGCCTGACTGTCCCATAAATTCTCCATAGTGTAAGGGCTCAGCAGTTCGGCCACTTCACTATCCGTCAGTTCTTCTGCTATTTGGTACATAGCCTGACGCGTCGCCGTGATGTCTGCCTGCAGAGCTTCTTTTGCCTGAGCAATCTCATCTTTAATCTCTTGAACTTTAAGCTCGGCCTGCAGCCTAGCTTTCTCAGCAACTGCCCGCAACAGCTCCTCCCGCAAGCTGATTCGCTTAGACCCTGTCGCTGTTTTCAGCTGACTTCTCAGGTCTTTGACTGTCTTCTTATAAGAGGTCAGAAGCTCGGCTTTGGTCGGTTCAACCGCAAAGTCGCCGTAGGTCATAACATATCTCAGCAGATAAAGCCGGTAATCGGTGCTGTTAAACCAAGTGCTGGGGTCTTTAATATCCCAGTTTTTCGCGGCTTCTTTAGCCTTCTTTCTGGCCACCTTAATCACCTGCTCCTTGGTCATGCCGGAGACAAACTGGCCCTTCTTCACATAGTAGTCAATATCCAGCTTATCTCCTTTTATGTGGAAGAACTTTGGATCGTGGTCGCCGATGGGATCGTTGAGGCCCTGCGTCCCTTCAACAACCACTACCTTCCCGTAAGGAATTTCACCTTTGCCGCCATCAAGGTAGGTCAAATCTTTTCCGGAATCCGAATAAACTGTCGCATGGTCTTTCAGATAAGCCAGCTCACTGTTAGAAAAGGCACCGCTCTTTACCGCTTGGGCTGCCGCCCAGTCTGTGAAGTTGGTAATCTTTGGCACTTGGTATTTGGCGCCGACTTTAGCCACACCAGGACCGGACTGGCTGAAACCGGACATGTTGGAGACTGTGCCCTTATGCACTTCCAGCTTTTTCACCGTCTCCTGATAAAACTGGTCGATTGCTTCGGTCTGAGCGGTCAGCTGCCCGTCAGTCAGGCCGAAAACTCCGCTGGCCTCGACAGCATTCTTGGTCGATTCATTAAGACCGGGCTGGGTCCCTGCCACAACGATAGCCGTTTGGCTGTAGTCAACTTGACCATCTGAATAAACCGGAGCTACAGCTAAAGCTTGAGTAGTATCGTTGACACTGTTAACGACTTGATAAGTTTTTTTATCCTTAGTTATAAAAGTATCACCACTGGATAATCTCTCTTTTTCTAAATTATCTTTTAGTCCATTTTGTAACTCCTGAAGATTTTGATCTGTCAATGCCATTGATTATTTCCCCCATCTTATTTCTGTATTATATCTGATAAGTGTATTAGAACTACCGTCTTTACTTGCAAATACTCCTTTCAAATGGTTAGCTTGTACTAAGCTAGTTATATTATCATCTATGAAATCATTCGTGGAAAGTTTTGCTTTAGCAGGTAAATGGTCATACTTAGACACATCAATCTGATTCCCATTAGCTGAATTATCTAGATAGATAATCCAATTACCATTAATATCAAAGTCAAGTGACGAAATCCCATTAAGTAAACCATGTTTAGCATATACCCTATTAGTATTTTCAACACGTCCACCAAGTTTTGCTTTATTTCCATAATTGTCATAAATAATAGGAATAACATAGGCCGTTCTCATCGTAAATTTTCCATCACCGTCTATATAAATCGGTGAAAACTCGATTTTACTGATACCGGAATAATTCTCTTTAATATAAGTGGCAATCTGTTCCTCCAGCAACTGAAAGCCATGTTGATAAAGCTGGTCAACTTTTTTCTTTTCCATATAGCGATTATACCCCCAAATTCCTGTGATAGAGATGAGAACCACAGCCAGCAGTCCCCAAAACACTTTAGCCGGTCTGCTTAACTTTTTCCTTTTAGCCATAGCTTACTCCTTGTTCTCTGTAGACAATTTCAATAATTCGTTTTAATTTTCATTAGTATAGCATAGTAATACTGAAAAAACAAGTGACGTTTGCCATCATTTTTATATCCCTGCCACAACGATAGCCGTTTGGCTGTAGTCTACTTGGCCATCTGAATAAACCGGAGCTACTGCTAAGGCCTGAGTTGTCTCATCTATACTGTTAACCACTTGGTAATATTCGTTTGTTTAGGGATTTTAAAAAAGCGCACAGAACAGCAGGGAGGAGTTCTGTGCGCTTTGGTTATTTTTTACTTCTTAAATATTCCTTTTATGGTCTACCTGTACCGGCTGTTTACCACTAAAAAAATGAGATAAATGAAAGTGAGACCAGCTAAAATGAAAAGCAGTTTTGTCAAAAAAGGAAACAGGGGATTAAAAGACAAGACACTGGCGGACAATAGCAGCATCCCAAAGATAAAGGCTACAATAAAGCGATTAGCAAGCCCCTGCAGAGTTCTTATCCTCTTGTTATAATCATGGATATCATGATTTATAAGCAGCTGACCGTTAAGAAGCTTTTCGGAAAGTTCATTGATTTTTCTGGGGACAGATTTCCCTTTTTTCAAAAGATAAAACAGCTCTATAAGCAGACTTTCCCGGTTAAGAAACTGAGTCAGTAGCTCATCACCCATATTCTCAATAAAATAATGTTTGGCCAAAGTCATCAGATTCACATCAGGAGCTAATTCTCGAAAAATCCCTTCAATCTGGAGGACAGCCTTGCCCAAAACCGTAATCTGAGGCGGAGCTTTAAGGTGATTGCGCTGTGAAACATTGAGCAAGTCCGACAGCAAATCTGCAATAAATAGATTTCCCAAATCCAAATTAGCGTATTTGGCCAGCATTTGCTCGATGTCCTGTGCAAAAGCTGCTTTATCAATCAAGCTGCTGTCAGCTTGTGTGACAGTTAAAACAGCCTTAGCCATGCCATCAACGTCCTGTGTTGTAAAACCGTAAAGAACGTCATTAAGAGATGCCCGCATATCATCCTGAAGACGCCCCATGATACCAAAGTCAATAAAATAAATTTTATTATTATGGATAAGAAGATTCCCTGGATGCGGATCGCCGTGAAAATAGCCATCTTTAAAAACCTGTTTAATAAAGCTCAGCATCAGCTTTCTGCCGATATCCTCTAAGTCATAGCCTTCCTTAATCAATTCAGCATAGTGATTAATCGGAATCCCAGGAATATACTCCTCGACAATCATATGCCGAGTAGTGAAATCAGTAAAGACCTGCGGAACAGCCAGACATTTAACAGCCTGATTTTTCTCAGCAAAATCCAGCATGGCCTGTGCTTCTTGGCGAAAATCAATTTCATCAGCCAAGCTTTCTTTCAGCTGCAGCAAAACCTCCCTCAAATCAACTGAAGGCAAAAAGTGCTTGGGGATTCTTTTGGACAGACGCAGCAAAATAGCAATATCTTCACTAATAATCTCTGCCAGATGGGGACGCTGAATCTTAATAACAGCCTCCTGCCCTGACAGAAAAACAGCCCGATGTGTCTGAGCGACTGAAGCACTGGCCAGCGGTTCCTGAGCGACTGTACGAAAGACATGGCTGACAGGCTGCCCTAATTCTGCTTCAATAGCCTGCAGTGCCTGATTGGCAGGCAGCGGCAAAACAGAATCTTGCAGCTTGCTGAGCTCTTTAATGTAGGACTCAGGCAGTAAATCGCTGCGCGTCGACAAAATTTGCCCGATTTTAACAAAACTTGGTCCTAATTCTTCAAAAGCCAGCCGTAATTTTTGCGGCACTGTCTGTTCATCAAAACTTTTGCGCCTTTCTTTTAAACCTGTCAGGCCAACAGCAGAAAACGCCCTGACAATTTCCCGCAAACGCTTATTCGCCATCCCATTTCCCTTTATACAAGATACAAAGCCCGTTAAAAGCTCACAGCAAAAATAGGAAAACTGACGAAGAAACTCCGGTTTCTAGGAAGTTTTATCTTTTTTGCAAAGAGCTTAGGGCGTGTTCAATTTAACAAGATACAAAGCCCGTTTAAAGCTCATAGCAAAAATGACGGTAAGCCAGAAATCTTTGATTTCGTAGGCGCACCTCTGCCAGGATGACTAGAAGGGTGCGGTCGGCCGCTAGGACGACAAAGCCTTCAGTCAGCTACGGCTGACGGTAAGCCAGAAATCTTTGATTTCGTAGGCGCACCTCTGCCAGGATGACTAGAAGGGTGCGGTCGGCCGCTAGGACGACAAAGCCTTCAGTCAGCTACGGCTAGCTAACTTGAAATCAACTCTAAACTTAGCCATATCTTTTTTGCAAAGAGCTTAGGGCGTGTTCAATTTAACAAGATACAAAACCCGTTAAAAAATCCGTATGAAAATAGGGGATGGCAAGGGATGCCTAAGCATCACGCTGACAGCCATCTTTTTCACTAGGATTTTAGGGCGTGTTCAATTCAACAAGATACCAACTGCTAGAGTTTAATCTTCTTTTTCAAACCGCTTCAGCAGTACATCCAGTTTTTCTTCAAGACGTGCAAGATCTTCCTTGCTGGCATACTGGACCTGTTGCTTTTGCTGATCAAATTTCTCAAGAACTTCCTTTGCTTCTGCTTGGCTTTTGCGCTTCAGTTCGCTCTGCAGTTCCTTGCCTTCTTCAACTGTCAAACGCCCTTTAGCTACTAATTCTTTGACAAAACCATCTGCCTTTTCCAGCGTCATTGATGTCAAACCGATACCGGCAAGTAAAACTTTCTTCAGTTCATCCATTTTTTCATTCCCCCTTTCATGGTGTCATAGTTCGGCTATAGCCTGTGCAATCGGCGTTTGACCATCTGCCATAGGAATAACTTTTTTAAAAGTATTAGGCTGGTCTAACAGCTCTGCTAAAACCTTGGCAACATTAGGGATAGAATTTTGTCCCATAGCAACTGCTGTGAAATCAACTAAACCGCTGCCGTCCTCAGTTTCAACAAGATTGCCCGGCTGTAAAATCGTATAATCCAGTTGGGTGTTATGAATCAGCCACTCATCAGCAAAAAACTTAGCAATAATATAGTTTTTCAAACGGTCAATACCTGCTGCCTGCCATTTTTCAGGTTCTGTAGACAGAATAGAGCTTAGCATGATAAAGCGTTTAATACCTGCTTTTTCCGAAGCCTGCATAACCTTAACAGCTCCGAAAGCATCTGTCTGCAACAAGTCCTTTCCTCTGGACCCAGCTGTAAAATAGACAGCATCCATTCCCTTTAATTTTTGACTTAAAGCCTCTGCTTCATCATGTAAATCAAATGAAACAGGGTGGATGTTTTCACCTTGAAGTACTTTTTCAGGTGAACGGGCTCCGGCAAAAACCTCATGCCCTTTTTCAGTCAAATCTTTCAGCAAACGTTCAGCAACCCGTCCATTTGCTCCGACAACAAATACTTTCATCTTTCCATCCTCCTCTTAAAAAAAACAAAGCCTTCAGACGGCTACGGCCGGATAATGATGAAATCAGCACTCGGCCTGACTAATTTTCCCAGTAGCGTTTAGGCCGCTGTATTCAGCTTTTTGGATTATTATAGCATAAAAAACAAGAGATTTCGATGAAACACTTTGCAGCAATAAGTAAAACTGCTCTCATCTATGCTGCTTACTATTATAATAAAAAACAGAAAGTCTTACTCACTTCCTGTCTATTAAAGTAGTAGGCTTAGTTCTCTGCTACTGTAAAGTCCTTAGCAGAAAACACGACTGCCAGTTGTTTACACCATCTGTCTATTCTTTAATTTCTTCAAGCCAGAAATCTTTGATTTCGTCTGCGTACTCCTGCCAAGACAGCAAAGCCTTCAGACGACTACAACTGCCACGCATATAAGCAATAGATTTCAGATGGTAAGGGCTCCTTGCTCTTATTTCCAAGTTGATGCTGCCTTTTATAGACCATTTCATTATAGCTAGTAAAAAAGTATTTGGCGAGTTTATTGGATAAATTAAATTTTTATCTAAATAGAATGGTTAATATTAGAAAATACCAATGATTCTTTAGCAATGTTTTTCGATATATCTGCTCAAGAATAACATAATAAAAAAACTCTGCAGAAACTAAGGAGATTATATATTCTCTGCAGAGTTTATTAACAAAATTAATGATATAAGGATTCCCCGTTTGTTGCGATGACTTTTTTATACCAATCAAAAGATTTTTTCTTATAGCGTGCTAAGCTCCCTGTGCCGTCATCATTGCGGTCAACATAGATAAAGCCATAGCGCTTGCTGAGCTGGGCTGTTGAAGCTGAAACCAAATCAATAGGCCCCCAAGTCGTATAGCCCCAAAGTTCAACGCCATCTTTAAGCGCTTCACCTACTTGCTGTAAATGTTTTTTCAAATAATCAATGCGGTAGTCATCTTCGACAGTCGGACCGTCTGGACCATCAACCAAAACATCTTTGGCTCCAAGACCGTTTTCAACGATAAAGAGCGGCAGCTGATAGCGATCATAGAAATCATTAAGAACCAAGCGCAGCCCGACAGGGTCAATCTGCCAGCCCCATTCAGAGGACTCCAAGTAAGGGTTTTTAATACCTCCCATAATGTTGCCGCGGCCAGTTTCATAATCTTCCGGATTGTGGGCCTGAGCGACGCTCATATAATAGGAGAAGGAAATAAAATCAACTGTATTCTTCAGGATAGCTTCATCTTCAGGAGCAAATACAATGGAGATGTTGTTTTCCTCAAAATAGCGTTTGATGTAATTAGGATATTTGCCGCGGGCGTGGATATCAGAGAAAAGATAGTTTTGATTTTCAAACTCACGCGCAGCCAACTGATCCAGAGGATTTGCTGTATACCCATAAGCAGGCATGGCCAGAACCATACAGCCGATTTTAAAATCAGGGTTGATCTCATGGCCGATCTTAGTCGCCAAAGCAGAAGCCACCAACTCATGATGCACTGCCTGATACAAATCCTGCTTAGACAGTTCTGCAAAAGGCGTTGCAATGCCTCCCGACATAAAAGGCCCATGGAGAACTGAGTTAACCTCATTAAAGGTCAGCCAGTATTTCACTTTATCCTTATAGCGATTAAATACTGTACGAACATAGCGTTCGTAAAAGCCGATTAACTGACGGCTGGCCCAGCCGTTATATGTACGGGCGAGATGAAGAGGTGTTTCATAATGGGATAGAGTCACAAGCGGCTCAATATTATATTTAGCTAATTCATCAAAGACTTTATCATAGAACTGCAGCCCCGCTTCATTAGGCTCTTTTTCATCACCTTTAGGGAAAATTCGGCTCCAAGCAATGGACAACCGAAAAACTTTGAAACCCATTTCAGCAAAAAGAGCAATATCCTCTTTATAACGATGATAAAAATCGATTCCTTCAAGTTTTAAATTATCAGGAGTCGGCTCATCAGTAATCAGAGGATCCAAATCACCGATAGTTGCCGGCATTCCTCCCTGCGGAGTGACATCCTGAACAGACAAACCTTTGCCGTCAAGGTTATAAGCTCCCTCAAACTGGTTTGCAGCAGTGGCTCCGCCCCAAAGGAAATTTTCTGGAAAAACACTTTGAGTCATTTTATACTCCTTTTTCGTTTGATACATTTAAGTATAAAATGTTTTTAAGGAAAATGCTTACATTATCATTTTAGAAAATAATACTATACTACGAAAGGAAGCCGCTTCACCTTAAGTACGGCGAAAAATTTTCGTAAGGACTGGAGATTGTGCCTATGAATCAGGGACGAATAGCGTTTTTTTTGCTATAATTATACTATAATATGCTAACATAGAAAGGGTTGGCCAAAATGATTGTGAAAAATGATACTTTTAAACAAGAAATGACAGACAGAGCCCATTTGCTGCCCTACAATTTTTTTGATACCTATGTCGAAGACGGCCGTCCTGATGTCCTCTTCCATTGGCACCCGGAAATCGAAATTAATTATGTCTATGAAGGCTCAGCCAGATATCATATCGATTATGATTTTTTCAATAGTCAGCCTGGTGATATTATCCTCATCAGACCCAATGGTATGCATTCCATTCATCCCATTGAGAGGCAGACACATCACACCGAAACGTTTCAGTTCCATTTAGATATGATTGGCAATTCTGTTGTCGACCAAGTCAGCCTGCGTTATCTGCAACCCCTGCAGACCAGCAGCTGCAAATTTGTTCCCAGAATTCAGCCCGATATGGCCGGTTATGAAGAAATTAAAGAGGCTCTTTTTCAAATTTTCAGTCTTTCCCGCAATGAGGGGCGGCATTTTGAAATTCTTCTCAAGGCCAGACTCAACGAATTGATTTATCTGCTCTATTACCACCATTATGTCCTGAAAAAAAACACAGATGATACTTACCGTAAAAATGAACGTATCCGGGAACTGATTGACTTCATTAACCATAATTATCAGCATAATCTTTCAATCAGCTATCTAGCTGATTTTATGGGCTACAGCAAAACACATTTCATGACAGTCTTTAAACAGCAAACTGGTACCTCCTGTACGGAATTTATCATTCAGATTAGACTGAATAAAGCCAGCGATCTGCTGCTTAACACAGCAGATCCGATTTTAGAGATAGCCAGCAGCGTTGGCTTTAACAATCTGTCCAATTTTAACCGCCAATTCAAGAATTATTTCCATGTCACTCCCAGCCAATACCGTAAACAATTCAGTAAAGCCAAAGGCCATCCGACCCCAATTAAGTCAGCAAGAAATCAGCGAAAAGACTGAAAAAAATGATTCTTTTTTCAGTCTTTTCTTTATGTTGCCAAAGTTATTCTTAGCTAGTTGCCGGCTCCTGTCTGCTCATCAAGCAGGCTGCTGAACCAGCGGCCATTAAGGACAGTGCTGTTGAGTTCTTCTTTCACATCGTCCGAAAGGCTGCTGTCTTTGGCCATTTTATCCAGAATCAGCTGAGCATCTTCTGTATCTGCAGTGGCTTCGATGAGGGCACCTTTTTTATCTGCTGACAGAGATAAAACTGACTCACTTTTCGGACTCCACTGTAACCACTTAGTCAGGTCATCACCATTTGGATTATCAGAGTGCAAAAAGTTCTTGAGATAAGCCTTGAAATCCGCAGATAAGTCTTTGGCTCCTTGTCCATCAAAAGCTTTGCCAATGATGCTCTCATAATTAGACGGAGTCTGCAAAAGCGGCTCAAAGATACCATGAAAGGCACCAAACGTTTCAGCCAAATCAGGTGTTATTTCTTGGTCATCACCATATGAAATCTCCCCGATATAAATAGGTGAATCATAGCTGTCTCCCAGTATGCGGGCGCTCTCTACTGTATTAGATAAGCGGTAAAGCTGGCCACCGTACTTTTTAACATAATTAAACTCAGCTGTCTTTTGCTTATCATCAAAAAGAGACTTATCGCTAAAGTCAGCTGCAAAGCGCTCATCATAGGCTGCAAAAAGTGAAAACTCACTGGTTCCTGAAATCAACAATAAGGGAACATCATTGTATTGGTCCGTTTCAAATCCTTCCGTCGGAAGCACCTTACCGTCCTTATAGAGATGCGGGAAAACGCGCATACGAATCGCTGCGTTGCCCATCAGCCCGGCCAGCCGCTCAGCAGACAAGCCGTAAAGATAGTCAGTTACTTGGCTGTCAGCTGTCAGCAGCCAAGATTTAGCTTCAGTTTCGGTTTCTTTCACCTGATCCTCAACAACAAGGGGAGCAAGCGCTTCGGCAAATATGTCTTGGCTTTCTGTCTCATCAGCCAGTGTCATACCGCCGCTGAAAGAAATGGCTTTCTGATATTTTCCAGCAAATAAAGGGGAAATCAGACTGGCCATGACATCGCGGCCGCCGGCAGAAAAACCGGCTAGAGTGACATTGTTTTTATCGCCGCCAAAGGCAGCAATATTCTCTTCTACCCAATCTAGGGCAGCAGCGATATCCAAGAGACTGTAATTGCCCGAATTTTCATTATCATTGCCATTTTTCAAGGCTTGCAGAGGATTAAAACCCAGTGCTCCCAGCCGGTAGTTGACAGAAACATAGACAGCGTTTAAATCATTAACAAAACTGTTGCCCTTGATTTCCTGAGAACTTCCTGTCTGATTGTTGCCACCATGAATGTAGACCACAACAGGCAGGTCTGCTTCCTTGCTGTCCGGTCGGACAACATCTAAATTCAGCGCGTCTTCTGACCCAACAACTTCACCGTCTGACAGTTGAACAGCTGTATTGCCGTATTCATCGGCTTTAAATGTTCCATCCCAGCTCTCTGCTTTTTGCGGCTCTTTCCAGCGGAGCTGGCCGACCGGTGCCTGAGCATAAGGGATACCTAACCACTGCATGGCCTTATTTTCTTTATCTCTAGAGCCTTTAACCTTACCTGCAGCAACAGTTTGTGTTAACGATTGGTTGAAATCTGCACCAGACTTTTTGCTGTTATTATTGTTACAAGCAGTCAAGGAAAACCCAAGCAAAACAGCCAGCAGGACTAAATAGAGTTTTTTCATAGCATCTCCTAAAAAATTATTTGCTTTGTGCATTCAGCCAGTCAAAGATATTGCTGTATTCTTTTCCGCCGCTTTCTGCTGTAGCAGAACCGCCTTTATTCTTATTATTAGCTTTAAAGCCTGTCAGCTCATCAGCTTTCTTAACCGCTTCTGCATCTTGAACGCCGGCTACTTGATCATTAAAGAAATAAACCCAAGACCAGTGACCGAGATACTCCGTATCTTTCATATCTGACCCTTCAACAGTTTCATAGTAAGAGAACCATTTATTTTCAGCGCCGCTGTCAACCAAAGCTTTATAGATTGGCAGAGAGTAGGCAGTAGGATCTACTGTTGTATCATTAGCTGAGTGGACAAACCAGATAGGGATATCTTTTAATGCTGCTACTTTTTCATCATCAAAATAAACATCCTCGGTAGGCACCATTTCCGTACCTGACAGACTTTCTTCGCTTGGTACTCTTGTGTAGCTGTTATCAGCTTCACGTTCATATTCATAGTAGGAATAGGCCGTCGCCAAAGGAGCCAAACCAGCAAAATAATCCGGATTATGGATTGCAAGGTTAAGTGCCATATAACCGCCGTTTGAGCAGCCAGCCAAGTAAATCCGGCTCGTATCCACATCAGCATTATTTGCCACATAATCCTTTATCGTATCCATCAGAATTTCTGTGTAGCGAGAGACACCGGCCCCAGCTCCGTTAGTGCCATCACCTTCATCCATCCAATAAGTTGGGGCCTGAACTACTAAAACATAAGCTCCGGTTTGTTTACCGGCGGTAAAATGTTTTTGGATGTCTTCTCTGGCTAAGGCCACCACTTCATTGCCTAGAAGCGAAATATCCGGATCTTCACCGCCTTCACCTTGGCCATGGAGCCAAATAATCAGCGGATTCTTCTTTCCTTTAGCTAAATCTTTTGGCTCATAGGCTGCATAATTTAAGGTTAATTCATCTTGACTGTCAGTCATCGGATTGGTATAAGTTCCGCTGAAACTTCCCCTGTTTTTAAAGACGGCAGCTTCCGGAGAAATGCGATTGTTAATAGCATCAGCTTCTGTACTGAGACTGGCTGTTTGGTCGTCGGACTCTACCTCCAAACCTTTAATTGTCACCTTATAATCACTCGACCATTGATTTTGAAAAATGTCCATATTATAGGTAAAAGGCGATGCCTCTCCTGCGTTTCTTTCCGCATCAAAACTGACCGGCATCTGAATCGTTACATACTGACTGCTTCCGCTTTTAATTTTTTTCCCGTTTTTATTGGACAAATAAACACTCTTGATTTTTCTGTCAACACCCGCCGTTGTCACTTTAACGTTGTCTTTAGAGACTGAGCTTACCTCACTATCCAATTCAACAATAACTCTTGGAACAGCCGGACCGAATTCATAGCCCTTAACTCCAATAGAAACCTTGGTAATTTCCACATCCAAATCCTTTGCAAAAACTCGGCTGCCTGCCATCAAAAGACTAACAGCAAATAGACTTAAAGCAACTATAACCGATACTTTCTTCATCATCCTCTCCTCCAACAAGATACAAAGGCCGTGTAAAACGCAAAAGGAAAATAGGGGACTGACTGACGAATCGCCAGATTCTAAGTCAGGACATCTTTTTCCCGCAGCGTTTAGGCCGTGTTCAATTCCAACAAGATACAAAGGCCGTGTAAAACGCAAAAGGAAAATAGGGGACTGACTGACGAATCACCAGATTCTAAGTCAGAACATCTTTTTCCCGCAGCGTTTAGGCCGTGTTCAATTCCAACAAGATACAAAGGCCGTGTAAAAATCCGTATGAAAATAGGGGAGGGCAAGTGATGCTGGCATCACGTTGACAGCCATCTTTTTCACTAGGATTTTAGACCGTGTTCAGTTCAACAAGATACAGATACAAAGGCCGTGTAAAGAGCAAAGCAAAAATGACGGTAAGCCAGAAATCTTTGATTTCGCAGACGCACCTCTGCCAAGACGGCTACGGCGTCTAATCAATCACTATTACCAAGAAACATAATGTATGCCATCTTTTTCACTAGGATTTTAGAGCGTGTTCAATCCACAGGATACAGAGGCCGCCGAGTGCATTGTAAAAAAACGATCAGCCAATAGTTGACAGCAGTCCTTGTTCTGCCCTTTAAACAAGCCCTTGTTTCTTATCTTTCATTTTTTACTTCTGTTTGTCTGCTATACCCTCCTTCCCTCTACTTCTGCATAGACAGCCGGTGACTGTTTAAAGCAAAGCAATATGTTTGCAAAGACAGCCATTAAAACCGTTTTATCTGTATAATAAAATCTGACTCTTTTCTTGTCCCTGTTAAGCTTATCATAGCTTTTTAAGACTGTTTTTGCAAACGCTTACCGTTTTTCCGTGGGATAATATCATTTTTCCCTACTTTTGTATAAATTTTAGAGAGTGAGGAAAAATTTGTCCCATACTCTTTGTTCTAAGGGATTTAAAAATCACTTGACCGGCTGATCAAGTGATTTTATCTCTGTTTATTTTACAGCTGTCAGCAGATAATCTCCTGCAACAACATCTCTTTCTTGAGTTGTTAAGATATCTGTAAAGGCATCGCTGTTTGTAACAATAACTGGTGCAGTTACTGGCAAACCGGCAGCTTTAATCGTTTCAATGTCAAAGGACAGCAGTTTTTGTCCTGCTTTAACTTGGTCACCGACAGCAACAAAGGATTCAAATCCTTTACCATCAAGAGAAACAGTGTCCATACCAACATGAATCAAGAGTTCAGCACCATTTTCAGTCCGCATGCCTATGGCATGCTTACTAGGAAAGACTAGTGTTATTTCAGCTTTAACTGGTGCCAGCACTTCACCGATAGTCGGCTCAACGGCAATCCCTTCGCCCATAGCACCGGAAGCAAAAACTTCATCCGGAACATCAGCCAGATTAACAACTTGACCAGTCAGCGGGCTGGAGAGGATTTCTTGCTTGATTTCTTTAAGAGGGGCTGCTTTTTGGACTGACGCATTAGCATCAGATGCACCGGCTTCTGCAGCAGGGCCTCCATACAGATAAGGGATTTTGACAAACTGTGTCAAAATAAAACCGATCACAAAGTTAGCGACAATGGCAATTAAAAAGTGAATCAGTGTCATGGCATTATCAGGCTCAATGAAAGATGGGATAGCAAACAGTCCTAATCCCCCCATAACCTGCATATGCACATCAAAAAAGGCCAGATAAGCACCGGTAAGGGCACCAGATACACAAGTCATGATGAATGGCAGGCGCATTGGCAGGGTAATCCCGTAAATTGCCGGCTCAGTGACACCAAAAAGAGCTGAAATGAAAGCAGGAATTGATAGCTGTTTAACCTTATCTTCTTTGGTTCTAAACATAATATTAAGGAGCGATCCGGCTTGAGCAAAACAGATAGCAACTGTTGCAACTAAGATGACACCGGGTCCTTTTTGCAGTTCCAAGATAGCCAAAGGCACCAAGCCCCAGTGCAAACCAAACATAACCAAGACCTGCCACATAGCACCGAGCACCAGGCCGTAGACAACAGGACTGAAACCATAAATGCCTGTAAAGATTACACCAACCAGATCAGACGCCCAGCTCATCACCGGACCGATAACTAAGAAAGAAAGCGGCACTGTGATGAGAATAGTAAAGAAAGGAACGACAAAAACCTTGACAACATCAGGGATAATTTTCTTAAAGAAACCTTCGATTTTAGAGCCGATCCAAACAGCTACAATAATCGGCAGTACGGTCTGCAGATAGCTGGATGCCGGAAAGATAATCGGAAGTCCAAAGAAGGTCGCGTAAATCGGTGATTCGATAAATGTCCCTTTAAATAGGGTGTACAGCGGCGTTTCGGCAGAAAAGCTGGCGGCGATATTGGGGTAGACAAGTGCAAAACCAATAGCTAAAGCAGTAAACTGTTCCATCTTAAAACGTTTAGCTGCAGTCAGTGCCAAGATAAGCGGTAAAAATTGGAAAAAGCCATCGCCAGCGGCATTCAGAATAACATAGGCGCCGTCTGTTTCAGGAACACCGACAGCTGCCATAACAGCTACTAAGCCTTTAATCATACCGGCTGCTGACAGGGCACCGAGCATCGGTTGGAAGAGTCCGGAAACAAGAGCGATAAAGCGGTCAAAGAGATTGCCTTGAGAAACATCTCCTTCATCAACATCAATACCGCCGCCTCCAGTAATTCCGGCTACTTCTGTTACTGCTGCATAAACATCAGGAACATGGTTGCCGATAACCACTTGGTACTGTCCTCCTGCTTTGACCACAGTCACAATACCGTCACGTTGTTTGAGATACTCATCATCTGCTTTGCTTTCATCTTTCAGTGTAAAGCGCAGACGGGTCACACAGTGAACCAGCTTAACAATATTGTCTTTGCCGCCGACATGGGTAACAATATCTTGGGCTAATTCAGTATAGTCTTTAGCCATTATAGGTCCTCCTAAAATAGTTATTGGATAGTTCTTAAGGGCATAAGAAAAACCTAAATAAATACCAAACAACCTCAAAACGCAAAAGTCCAGCTATGCTTTTGATGTTATCCTGTGCATTTATTTAGGTTTTGCCTGCCTACCAGTAACAATCCTTACAATCTATCATAACAGATTTTTATATTTTTGCAAGCGCTTTTTTTAATTTTTGCTTCTTCCTTAATTAACAGTATCCAGCCTTTGAAGATGAATGGTCAGATAGACCTGCTCATCTCGGCTCATAGGAAAATCGTAGCGCGTTTCAACATAATGCTTGATCTTCTCCGAACAGAAAAATGCTTCAGGATAATTTTGCTTAACCTGCTGAAAAAGAAAGGCATCGTTCTGACCTTGAACCAGACCGCTAACAACTCTTTGGGCAAAATACTGAACATGTGTCACAAAACGGTTGTAACTGACAGTATCTTCATCGGCTACTTTTCCGTAATGCAGACGGACAATGTCCAAAATAGCGGTAACAAGCCGTGTAATTTCTTGACCTTCCGCCAAGAGGTCAGAGTCTTTTTGAGCGTTGATGAAATGCAGGGCGATAGCAGATACTTCATCTTCCGGAACCTCTATCTGCAGCTTTTGGGCAAGAATATCCAAGGCATCGCGTCCGACTTGAAATTCCTTGGGAAAAAATTTGCGAATTTCCCATGACAAAGGATTAGGAACAGATAAATTCTCTGAGAGGCGCTGAAGTGTGTAATGCAAATGATCAGCTAAGGCAATATACAAAGAAGCATCAAAGACTGTCCCTAAAACTTCTTGACCGTGCTCAATAATAGCCAGAACACTCTCTGTTTCCTCAGGGCTCAAGTCCACATATACACGGGACAGCTCATCTGCCTGCTGATTATCTTCCAGAATGAATTTTTTCTCTATCAAAGAAGGATCAAGAGATTGTCCTGATTTTTTCTGAAAACCGAGGCCCTTTCCCATGACAATCATTTCTCTGCCTGTGCTGCTTTGGACTTGCACCACATTGTTATTATAAACCTTTTCAATTTTCATTCAAAGATTTACCTGTTCCTTTCAGACTTACATTATACGTATCATAGCAAATCTGCTTTCTTTTTTCAAGATACTGCAAAAATGAATAAGCCAATTTCAGGAAGCCTGCTGCCTCCTTAGTCATATTAATTTCGAACACTGTTATTTTCGGTACATTTTTACCTGCAGATAGAAATCATTGTAAATTCCCAGCCAGTCAGAACCTAGATTGTCATAAACCTCAAGATTATTCAAAACGGACTTATCGGGATAAAAAGCCGGATTATTTTTAACAGCCTCCGGCAAAAGTGCTTCAGCAGCCGAATTTGGGGTTGAATAACCAATGTACTGGGCATTCTGAGCCGCATTTTCCGGCTCCAGCATAAAATTGATAAAAGCATAGGCTTCATCATAGTGCTTAGCAGTTTTAGGAATAACAAAATTATCAAACCATAAATTGGATCCTTCACTGGGAACAATATAGGCAAGATCAGCATTAGCCTCCAGCATTTCACTGGCCTCTCCTGAAAAAGTCACACCGATAGCACTGTCTTCCTGAATCATATAAGTCTTCATTTCATCGCCAACAATGGCTTTAATATTCGGCACCAAAGCCTGCAGATGCTTTTCAGCTTCCTGCAGCTCTGCCCTTCTTTTCGTATTCAGACTGTAACCCAGACTGTTCAAGCTAAAACCTAGAACCTCCCGGGCGCCATCCACAAGCATAATCTGATTTCGATACTCCTGACGCCACAAGTCATTCCAATGCTGGGGATAACTGTCCAAAAGTTTTTTATTATAAACAATGCCCACAGTTCCCCAAAAATACGGAATGGAGTAGTCGTTAGTTTTGTCAAAACTCTTCCCTAAAAACTCGGGAGCAATGTTATCCAGCCCCTTAAGCTTAGTTTTATCCAATTTGACCAGAAGCTCCTCATCTATCATCTTATCAATAATATAATCACTGGGAACTGCCAAATCGTAAGTCGTTCCCCCTTGCTTTATTTTGGTATACATGGCTTCATTTGAATCAAATGTTTCATACTGCACTTTTATCCCTGTTCTTTCAGTAAAAGCAGTCAGTAAAGCTGGATCAATATAATCACCCCAATTATAAATAACCAGCTTATCTGCGGCAGAACCAGACTGTTTTTGCATTAGGACTGAGAGTGACCAGAGCAGAAAAACAATTGCACAGATACCAAAGAGAAAAGAATACAATTTACGCATCCCCATCACCTGCTCTTTCCTGCGAGATATAATAATAGCCGATAACCAAAAGAATACTGAAAAGAAAGACAACGCCTGAGAGCGCATTAATTTCCAGAGAAATTCCCTGCCGAGCCCGTGAATAAATTTCGACTGACAGAGTTGAGAAACTGTTACCCGTCACAAAAAAAGTGACGGCAAAATCATCTAAAGAGTAGGTGAAAGCCATAAAATAAGCCGCTATAATACTTGGAGTCAAATAAGGCAGCATGACTTCTTTAAGCATCTGCAAGGAAGTCGCTCCTAAATCATAAGCCGCCCGAATCATATCAGTATCCATGGCCTTCAAACGAGGGAGTACCATCAATACTACTATGGGAATAGAAAAAGCAACATGACTTAATAAAACCGAAAGCAGACCGAGCGTAAAACCAACACGGGTAAAAAGCAGCAAAAAAGCTGCACCAATCATCACATCAGGAGCAACAAGCAAAACATTATTGAAAGACAGAAGAGCACTCTCATATTTTTGCCGTCTTTCCCAAATAAACATAGCACCAAATGTTCCAACAACTGTAGCCAGCAGAGAACTCAGAAAAGCCAAAAAGAAAGTCTGCACCAGAATTAAAAGCAAACGCTGATCAGCCAACAATGTCCGATAATGTTCCCAAGTAAAACTGGTAAAACCATTCATATGACCAGCTTGATTAAAAGAATAAAAAATCAAATAAAAAATAGGCAAATAAAGAAGAAGAAAAACAAAAACTAAATAAACAAACGCAACTCTCTTCATCCACTTCTCTTTTCTTTCTAAAAACAAGATACAAAGCCCGTTAAAAGAGCAAAGCAAAAATAGGAGACTGGACGAAGAGCTGATAAGCTCTAGGACAGGCTATCTTTTTTGCACAGCTCTTAGGGCGTGTTCAGTTCATCAAGATACAAAACCCGTTAAAAGAGCAAAGCAAAAATAGGAGACTGGACGAAGAGCTGATAAGCTCTAGGACAGGCTATCTTTTTTGCACAGCTCTTAGGGCGTGTTCAATTACACAAGATACAAAGGGCGTTAAGAACGCAAAGAGAAAATAGAAGCCTGACCGCTGAGTCACTAAAGACTCAAGAGAAGGCTATCTTTTTCTCACAGCGTTTAGCCCGTGTTCAGTTCATCAAGATACAAAGCCCGTCTAAAAATCCGTATGAAAATAGAGGATGGCAAGTGATGCTGGCATCACGCTGACAGCCATCTTTTTCACTAGGATTTTAGGGCGTGTTCAATTACAACAAGATACAAAGGGCGTAAAAAACGCAAAAGGAAAATAGAAGCCTGACCGCTGAGTCACTAAAGACTCAAGAGAAGGCTATCTTTTTCTCACAGCGTTTAGCCCGTGTTCAATTCACAAGATACAAAACCCGTTAAAAGAGCAAAGTAAATGCCAGAACGACTAGAAAGGTGCGGTCTACTGTCAAGGAAACAAAGCTTTCAGACGTTTACGGCTGGCGGTAAGCCAGAAATCTCTGATTTCGTCTGCGAACCCCTACCAGAACGACTAGGACGGGCAGTTAAAATACCGACTCCCTCTTGTATAAGGCCGGGGCAGGCATGGGAAAGGGAACCATCTAGCTGTTTCATCTAGATTTGGTTTTATGTTCACTTGTCAACCACATGACAGCAGCCATGGCAAGAATTAAAACAAGACCGATAGTTGCCCCCATTCCCCAGTTTTGTGTTGTCAGAAAATGCTGTTCAATAGCCGTTCCCAGAGTAATAACACGGTTTCCGCCAATCAGTCTGGTTAGCATAAACAGACTTAAGCTGGGAATAAAAACAGACTGAATCCCACTTCTGACACCATTGAGGGACAGCGGTAAAATAACGTTTCGAAAGGTCTGCAGCTCATCAGCTCCTAAATCCCTGCTGGCATTCAGCAAATCCTGATCAATGGCATCCAGAGCATTAAAAATCGGCAATATCATAAAAGGAATTTCAATATAGGTCGCAACAAATAAAAAAGAAAAGTCTGTAAAAAGAAGCTGCTTAGGCCCGATGCCTATAAAGGTCAAAAAGTCATTGACCGCTCCCTGCTGGCCAAAAATCCCCATAAAAGCATAGGCTTTGAGCAGCAAATTAATCCAAGTCGGCAGCACAATCAGCATCAGCCAGAGCTGCTTATGTTTCAATTTCCTTAAAATCAGGGCTGTCGGATAAGAAATAAGCAAGGCTGCGCAGGTAATCAGGGCAGCATATAAAATGGAATTCAGGCTCATTCTGAGATAAGTCCAGGATCCAAAGAAGGTTTGATAATTGGCTAGAGTAAACTGCCCCTCTACATTAAAAAAAGACTGATAAACCAGTAAAATCAGCGGTGTTAAAACAAAAAGAAAAAGCCAGAGAAAATAGGGCAAAGAAAAAAGATTAAAGCGTGTTTTCATTTTTCCCCTTTCGCAATGGCATTAAGCAATCCTTCTTCATGTTCATCCAAATCGACATACTCTTCAATCCGAGCTTCAAATTCTGCCTTGCTTTCATTAAGCCGCATAATATGAATGTCTTCCGGACGAAAATCCAGACCGATAACTTCGCCTTCGATAGCCTTTCGGGTGGAATGAATCAGCCATTCATTATTCAATTCATCATGGGCAATAATTTCATAATGAACGCCACGAAAAAGTTGAGTATCAACTCTGACCTGAAGTTTCCCTGCTTTGGGCAAGGTAATCTGTAAATCTTCCGGCCGAATAACCACTTCGACTGCTTCCTGAGGCTCCATTCCGCCATCAACTGCTTCAAAGCGCTTACCGTTAAATTCAACCAAATAGTCAGCAATCATCGTTCCCGGCAAAATATTGGATTCACCGATGAAAGTTGCCACAAAATGATTAATAGGCTCATCGTAAATATCAACAGGACTGCCGGCCTGAACGATTTCGCCATCATTCATGACAAAAATCCAGTCGCTCATAGCTAGTGCCTCTTCCTGATCATGCGTCACAAAAACAAAAGTAATGCCCAGACGCTGCTGCAGGGTCCTAAGCTCATACTGCATCTCCGTCCGAAGCTGTAAATCCAAAGCTGAAAGAGGCTCATCCAGAAGGACAACTTTAGGACGGTTGATAATCGCTCGGGCGATGGCAACGCGCTGCCTTTGTCCGCCGGATAGTTTTTGAATCCGTCGTTTTTCCAGTCCCTCCAATCGAACCAGCTCCAGCGCTTCTTGGACACGCTGGGCAATTTCCTGCTTATTCAATTTTTTGAGCTTCAAGGGAAAAGCAACATTTTCAAAAACTGTCATATGCGGAAAGAGGGCGTAATTTTGAAAAACAGTATGAACATCCCGCTTATGCACAGGAACATCATTAATCCTCCGGCCGTCCAGATAAACATCGCCGCTGGTCACATCCAGTAAACCAGCTATAATATTCAAAATGGTTGATTTGCCGCTTCCTGAAGCCCCAAGCAGTGTGTAAAACTTCCCCTTTTCCAATTCAAAATTAATATTTTTTAAAACAACTGTTTCGCTGTCCTCAAATACTTTTGTGACATTCTTAAAAGCAATGATTGGTTCAGTCAAGTCTCACAGTTCCTCCATAGACAATTTACTGCTATTTTTTCTCACCGATAATCCTTACCTCCGGCTCCAGCCGGACCCCTGAATGAGCTTCCACTTTCTCAATGACATCAGCAATCAAATCTTCGTAGTCCTGAGCAGTTCCCCCAGCGACATTAACCATAAACCCAGCGTGTTTGCGACTCACTTCAACACCGCCGATTCTATGACCTTTAAGGCCGGCTTCGCTAATCAGCTGACCGGCAAAATAACCTAAAGGCCGTTTAAAAACTGAACCGCAGGAAGGGTGCTCCAAGGGCTGTTTCAATTCACGCAAATGGGTTAATCGGGCCATTTCCTGACTGATCAGCGTATAGTCCCCGGGTTTTAAAGCAAACTTGGCCGAAATAACAACCTCTCCGCTGGCCTGAACAGCTGAGCGCCGATAGCCAAAGCGCATATCCCGATTGTCAATGGTTCTGACATCTCCGTTTTTAGTTAGGACCTGAGCTGACAGAAGGATATGGGCAATCTCACCGCCATAAGCACCGGCATTCATAAATACAGCACCGCCGACACTTCCCGGAATGCCACAGGCAAATTCAAAGCCTGTTAAACTGTGAAATTTTGCAACACGGGTGGTTTCAATAAGATTCGCTCCTGCTTCTGCTTCAATGATATAACCGTCAACTGTTGTCGTATTTAATTTATCAAACATAATGACAAAGCCGCGAATACCGCCATCACGAACAATAATATTGCTGGCATTTCCCAAAACCATCCAGTCAATACCTTGATGATTGGCATATTTAACCACTCTGGATAATTCATAGCGGTTGCGTGGAAAGGCTAAAAAGTCAGCCGGACCGCCTACTTCAGTGTAGGTATACTTTTTTAAAGGTTCGTTGACACGGATATCTATCCCTTTTAATTCATTCTCTAAAAAATCAAACATTTTTCTCAATTCTGTACTTTTCTGCTGCGATATAAAATTGGTTATCACCGATTATCATTATAGCAAAAAACACCTTGTTTGGATACAGCCTAAAAATAAGTTACAAGATTCTTTTTTCATGCAAAAAACGGTCTTACTGGTTAATGCTAACCTTTATCACATGATTGATCACTTATTTTTTTCACTCCAGTTACGTCCAAACCGCTTATATAAGCTTTAAGCGGAACCCCTTCCAAAGTCAGATAAGGAGCTATCTCTTCCAAAGGCAGCAGAACAAAGGCCCGTTCTGTCATGTAAGGATGGGGAATCTGAAGATTGTCTTGAGCAATTGTGGCTTCCCCGTATAGCAGCAGATCAATGTCAATCGTCCGTGCACCCCAGTGTTCATGGCGTACACGTCCCAAATCTTCTTCAATCTTTTGGCAAGATAGCAGCAGGTCTTGAGGGGGCAAATCCGTTTCAAGCTTACAGCAGAGGTTGAGAAAGTCAGGCTGGTCTGTTTTCCCCCAAGGAGCAGTTTCATAAAAGGAAGAGCAGGCAGTCACCTGCGTAAGCGGTAAAGCATCCAATGCTGCAAGAGCACGGCAGAGATAGGACTTTTGCTCTCCCAAATTGCTCCCTAAACTTAAGTAAACACTTGTCATGTCCGGCTCCGTTCCAATTCAATCCCGACAGCTGAGTAATGCCCGTTAATCGGCGGATTCTTCTTACGTATTGTCAGTTTAATCGTCTGAACTGGCAAAAACTGCCGAAAAATGTCAGCAATAATAACACCGGCTAATTTTTCCAGAAGCTGGTATTTTTCATTCTCAACATGTTTTTTAAGACAGTCAAACACCATACCATAGTGAACAGTATCTGTCAGACGGTCTGTTTGAGAAGCCTTTTCTAAGTCAAGAGACAGTGTGCAGTCAACAATAAAAATCTGTCCCAGCTTTTGTTCCTCAGTGAGGGCGCCATGATAGCCATAAAAATGGCAACCCTGCAAGTATATTTTATCCATAATCCTCTTCAAAACTAAACAGCTGACGTCTTCATAATTCATCAAACAGCAAATAAACCGTTATCTGACTTCAGACAGCCGCTAAAATCCATTAATTGCCAATCCTTCTTTATTCCTTAAAAGGAGACAGCTGGCTGATAGCAGTAACAATATCACGGTTGGCTTCCACATTATGCACCCGAACCATACGACAGCCTTTTTGCAAAGCCCAGGCCGAAAGGCCAGCTGTTGCCATGTCCCGTTCAGAAGGCTTGGTTTGGCCGCCTAAAAGATAGTCGACAAACCGCTTGCGGGAAACGCCGAACAGCACCGGATAACCGAGCTGACAAACTTGATCTAAACCTTTCAGCAGTTCAAGATTCTGTTCAACATTTTTTGCAAAACCAAAACCGGGATCAAGCCAAATATTTTCCTTACTGACCCCGGCTGCTAAAGCAGCTTCGGCACGTTCAGATAAAAAGCGGCAGACATCCTGTGTCACATCGCTGTATATTTCCTCTTTTTGATTATGCATCAGCATAATAGGAACATTTTTTTGAGCTGCCAAAGTCAGCATATTCCCATCGTAAAGACCGGCCCAGACATCATTTATAATATCGGCACCGGCCTCTAAAGCAGCCTGAGCAGTCTCGCTTTTATAGCTGTCAATACTGATTAGACAGTCAAAATTTTCTTTGATGGCTTTAATAATCGGCAAAACACGGCGCATCTCCTCATCTGCTGATACAAAATCAGCTTTAGGCCGTGTAGACTCACCGCCGACATCAATAACTGCTGCACCGGCCTCCAGCATTTTCCGAACTTGCTTTAATGCTGAATCCACATTCAAATAATTCCCGCCATCCGAAAAAGAATCCGGCGTAACATTTAACACTCCCATGACACAGGCGTTACCCGAAACATTATGACAACCAATTTTCATCTCCACACTCCATATAAGATACAAAGCCCGTATAAAACGCAAAAGGAAAATAGGGGACTGACTGACGAATCGTCAGATTCTAAGTCAGGACATCTTTTTCCCGCAGCGTTTAGGGCGCGTTCAATTCATCAAGATACAAAGCCCGTATAAAACGCAAAAGGAAAATAGGGGGACTGACTGACGAATCGTCAGATTCTAAGTCAGGACATCTTTTTCCCGCAGCGTTTAGGGCGCGTTCAATTCATCAAGATACAAAGCCCGTATAAAACGCAAAAGGAAAATAGGGGACTGACTGACGAATCGCCAGATTCTAAGTCAGGACATCTTTTTCCCGCAGCGTTTAGGGCGTGTTCAATTCATCAAGATACAAAGCCCCTTAAAAGAGCAAAGCAAAAAGGCGGTAAGCCAGAAATCTTTGATTTCGTCTGCGCACCCCTGCCAGAACGGCTAGAAAGGTGCGGTCGGCTGTTAAGACGACAATGCCTTCAGACGTCTACGGCTGGCAGTAAGTCCGAAATCTTTGATTTCGTAGGCGCACCCCTGCCAGAACGGCTAGAAAGGGGCAATAAAAGCTTTAACTTTTAAATCAGTTCTAGTCTTTTTCAGAACGCTAGTCGTCTAGTGACATTTTAGTCGCTTTTTCAAAGCTTTAAAATGCCTACTAGGCCTTGCGGGGGTGGGGCAACGAACTTTTTATACTTGACAAAAGTTCTGTCCCACTCCCAGACGGCTACGGCTGACGGTAGGTCCGAAAGAAAGTTTACTGCCGCATTAGAGAAAGGAGTTCCTGGCGCTTTTGAAAATCCTCCTGAAAGAGGCCTCTTGCTGCTAACGTTACTGTCTTACTGCCGGGCTTTTTAATCCCGCGCATGCTCATACACAGATGCTCGGCTTCGACCATGACAAAAACACCTCGAGGCTGGAGCGCATCATCAAGGGCTGAAGCGATTTGCTCTGTCATACGCTCCTGAAGCTGGGGACGCTTGCCAGCCATTTCTACAGCCCGAGCCAGCTTACTCAGACCGGTTATCCGCCCTTGTTCAGGCAGATAAGCCACATGAGCTGTCCCGTAAAAAGGAAGCAAGTGATGTTCGCACATTGAGTAAAAAGGGATATCCTTAACCATAACGATTTCCTCATGATCTTCAGCAAAAACAGCTGTAAATTGGTTTTTAGGATCTTCATTTATCCCTGCAAATACTTCTTGATACATTTTAGCAACACGTCTTGGTGTTTCTGATAGCCCTTCACGCTCAGGATTTTCGCCTAAAGCCTGCAGCAGCTGGTAGATAGCTTCTTCCACTTTTTCTTGATTTATCATGACTTTCTCTCATTTATTCTTATTGATAAAGACCGAAAATACCGATGACAGTTAAGGCAAAAAAGTTCCGAATGTCACTGCATTCGGTGAAGAAAAGCTGTGTTTTTGTCAATCAGTTTTTTATTTCAGCCATTACCATACTATTATAACTTAAATAGACGCAGTTGACAAAAGCTGTCGGCGGACTTGGGAAATAAAATAAAGAGAGCCAGTGACAAGGTAAAAATCATCTTTGCTTTGCTTCTTAATCATCTGCAGCCACAAGCGCCAATCCGCAACTCGAGAATACTTTGTCGGATAATCGCTTAAGGCCAGCGCTTTAGGATAATCAAATTGAGTGACCTCTACAGTCCCTGCCTGATCAAGGAGATTCAACATCTCTGCGACGGGCTTATCATTGATAGCCGCAAATAAAATATGAATTTTTTGATCTGAAAAGTCTTTAACAACATCGATTAAAGCAGCCATGCTCTCAAGATTATGGGCTCCATCAAGTAAAAGATTGGGTAAAATAAATTCTGTTCGTCCAGCCCAGACAGTTTGCATCAAGGCTGTCTTAATAACAGTTAAGGTAATCTTTGGATAGCATCTTTGCAGTAGGACAGCAGCAGTTATAGCAAGGCTGGCATTAAGAGCTTGGTGGCGTCCGGGAAGTTTAAGACGAATATGGCTGAGCTCCACAGATAATCCCCGATAGGAAAAATAGTCCCCCTGCCAAATGCTGTAAAAATCTTTACCGACCTGATAAACCGGGCTGCCAGTCCGTTTTGCCTTCTGATAAAAAACGGTTTTGACATCATCACGGTCAGCAGCAAAAATAAAAGGGACCAGATCTTTGAGTACACCGACTTTCTGTTCTGCTATCTCTCTGTGTGTGCTGCCTAAAACAGCTTGGTGATCCAAACCGATAGACGGGCAGATAACCGCCAAGGCCTTAAAAACATTAGTCGAATCGTACTGACCGCCAAGACCTGCTTCAATAAAAGCAATATCAACAGGATGCACATGGCCAAAATATTCAAACATCAGCAGGGTAATCACTTCAAACTCCGTAGCTGCTTCCAGAGTTGTTTCTAAAGGCAGACGGTCAACAACAGGTTTAATTTTTTGGACCACATCTACAAAATCTTTTTTTGAGATCATCTGACCGTTTAAGCTGATACGTTCCCTAAAATCAACGATATAAGGGGAAGTAAAGGTACCGACATCGTAACCTGCTGAGCTGAAAATATGCTGCAGATAGCTGACAGTAGAGCCTTTGCCATTAGTGCCAACAACGTGTACCGCTGCAAGATTATGCTGAGGATTCCCCAATTCATTCAGCATCCAAGCCATTCGTTCCAAACCCGGTTTAATCCCAAATTTTAGTTTGGACTGTACCCAATTCAAAGCTTCAAGGTAGTTCATTTCCCCTCCTATTTTATCTGACAGATGACTATAACGTGTATGTAAAGAGACAAAGGAACTCAAATATGCTTGAACCTTTGTGCCTTGTAAAAAAGTTGAGAGCGGGGCAAAAATCAGTAAATCATCATAAAATAACGATTTTGATTTTGCTGTCCCATCTTGTCACAGCTGTACTATCCCTAGCTCTTGACAAGGATAAGAACTTCCAATCAGCTGCTGCGTCAAGCTCATAGGCCTAAAAAGCGAAAGGAGGCAGGACTCTGGTCCCAGCCTCAACTTTGTCATTTGTATTTATTGCAGACATAGAACTGCTTCTTTGATTATTGACGGTATTTTCAGCAGTCAGAAAATCTGTTATTCCCCGTTTAGTCGACTGATTGTTTAGAGCCGTCAGTCCTGCTTCACTGAAACTCCCTGCTGATCAACCTGCAGGACAAATGTATCTCCGCTAAGTTCTAAAGCCTGCAGGCCAGCATAAAGAACCTCTTCTTTTTCTTTAGGGGCTAATAGCATAACCGTAGGGCCCGCACCCGATAAATAAGTGGCATAGGCTCCTTTTGTTCGGCCGAGATTCTTAATCGGTGCAAATTCTTTAACTAAAGGCTGACGAAACCGTTCATGAAATAAATCCGATTCAATAGCCTTGCCGGCTTTGACCAAGTCACCAGTTAAAAGACCGGCTAGGGCGAGATTGGCGATTGAACTGGCGGCAACTGCTTCTTTATAAGAAAGCTCCTCAGGGAGGACCTGCCGGCTTTCGCTGGTTTTTAGCTCATAATCAGGGATAAAAGCAATAAAGGAACAATCTGCCGGAAAATCGGCCACAACACTGCTGACTGTCCCTTCAAAGCAGCTGGAAATTACCAGATTGCCAAAAATAGCCGGTGCGACATTGTCAGGATGACCTTCTATTTCAGTAGCTATCTTAAGTTTTTCTTCAGCAGTCAGCCGCAGTCCGGCCAGCTGATTTGCCAGTTCAATTCCTGCAACAATAACAGAACTGGATGAGCCCAGTCCGCGAGCCAGAGGAATTTCAGAATCCATTTTCAGACGCTGGGGAGGCAGATCGCTCTTGACTTTTAAAGCAGTCGCAATCAAAAGGTTGCTGTCATCAGTCGGGATACTTTCTCCCAAATCATGAATAATTTCCCAAGAAGCAGCTTCTCCTAAAATTTCAACCGATAAATACTTAGAAAGAGCTATTCCGACTGAATCAAAACCCGGTCCCAAATTAGCGCTGGTCGCTGGTACAGTAATTTTCATATCATTCTCCCAATACCTTGAAAGTATTAAGTACTTCAAAGTCTGCAACTTCCTCAAGCTTTTCAAGCACATTGGAGAGCTGGGTTCTGCTCAGAGAATGGGTAATAATCACAACACGCGCTGTATCACCGTTGGCTCTCTGCTGCAGCACCTGACCAAAAGAAATAGCTTCTGAATTGAAGATTTGCGCTAAGCGAAGAAGCTGGCCTCTCTTATCCGGTGTACTGATAGCAAAATAATAGGCCGATTTGACATCAGAAGGATGGGCTATCTGTGTTTCTCGCACAAACTCATTGAAGGATTTACCGACATTGCCGTCATGAAGCCTCCGGGCAATCCGAATAATGTCTGCTACAACAGAGGTTGCAGTCGGCTTCTGCCCTGCACCCGGACCATAATACATAGACTCACCGATGCCTATTGATTCAACAAAAACAGCATTCATGACACCGTTAACACTGGCAAGCGGATGTTCTTTGGGCAAGAAAGTCGGAGAAACTTCTGCAGCAATTCCTGACGGCGTTTCCCGAATATCTCCAACCAATTTAATCACATAGCCCAATTCTTGGGCAACTGCAACATCATCCGGCGTAATGGTCGAGATCCCCTGATGCAAGACCTGATCAAAATCAATCGTCATACCAAAACCAAACTGACTGAGCAGAACAGCTTTATAGGCAGCATCAATCCCTTCAACATCGTTTGTTGGGTCACTCTCTGCATACCCCAGTTCCTGAGCTTTCGCTAAAGCAGCCTCGTAAGTCCAGCCCTCATCTACCATCTGGGTCATCATAAAATTAGACGTTCCATTCAAAACCCCCAGAATACGGGTAATTTTATCTGATGTCAGTGAATTGGCCAAGGTCCGCAAGATGGGAATCCCTCCGGCGACAGCTGCCTCATAGTAAAGAGCGGCCCGATGTTCTTTTGCAACAGCCAGCAGTTCAGCACCATGCACAGCCAAAAGGTCCTTATTAGCTGAAACGACGTGCTTGCCGGCTGCAAGCGCCGCTTCAATAAAAGTCCTAGCGGGCTCTATACGCCCCATCAGCTCTACTACTATAGAGATATCCGGATCCTTGATAATAGCATCAACATCTGTAACAAAATGGTAATCATTGCCGGCAGCAAGCAGACGGTTTTTTTCATCATCGTCCTTAACAAGAATTTTTGCAATTTCAATCTTGTCTTTCGCTGCTGCCCTAATTTTTTCACCATTTTCCTTCAATAAAAAAGGAATCCCGCTGGCAACCGTTCCAAAGCCAAGCAGACCAATCTTAACAGCCATGTGCCACTCCTTTGATTTTAAGTTTCAAGCGTAAACATATCGTCACTGCTCGTTGTCGCTAATATTATAGCAAATTTACTAAATAATTGACAACTGAAACCACCTGTTCAGATTTGGCGGATCCTGTCTGTTTTTTTTCTATTTTTTATTATAAGGACTGTTCTCTGCTTCACTAAATGATAAAATGATAAAGGTAACCGATACAATCGTTAATGTCTAAGGAGTTTCATATGGAAAAAAAGAAGATATGGTTTGTTCTCAATATCATCTTAATCAGTCTTTGCTGCTTTGCTTTTGCTATGCTGATTTTTACTCTTAAAACACAAAAGTTCAGCAATCAGCCAAAAGATTCATCAGCTTCCAGCAGCTATACTGTTTCTGAAAATACAACAGAACAAAAGGCAGACAAGGAAAAATCTACTGCCAACTGGGTCCCTCAGGCGGAAAAAATTGCTCTTCCCATTTTAATGTACCATGCCGTTCATGTCATGGATGCATCTGAGGCAGCCAATGCCAATTTGATTGTTGATCCTGAGGTCTTTGAAGAGCATATTAAACAGCTCTCAGAAAAGGGCTACTATTTTTTAAGTCCGGAAGAAGTTCATAAAGCTCTGACAGAAAACAGTCTGCCTAATAATAATAAAAAAATTGTCTGGCTGACCTTTGATGACGGCAATGCTGATTTTTATACTGTTGCCTATCCCATCTTGAAAAAGTATCAAGCTAGAGCAACAAATAATGTCATCACAGATTATGTCGCTAAAGAATATCCTGCCAGTTTAACTGTGGAACAAATGCTGGAAATGAAAGAAAACGGTATGTCCTTTCAATCTCATACTGTCAGCCATCCTAATCTGGCTGACAGTAGCCCGGAAAAACAATCCAGTGAACTGACCGAAGCTAAAACCTATCTTGACCAAGCACTCTCTCAAGATACCATTGCAATTGCCTACCCTTCCGGAAAATATAGTCAGCTGACGCTCGATAAGGCTGCTCACTCCTACAAACTGGGCATCACAACCAATGAAGGCCTAGCTTCCTCAGACGACGGCTTACTTTCTCTCAAACGTATCCGCATTCTTCCTTCAACGACTGCAGAGAATCTGCTTAAGAGAATTGAGCCGGTCTAAAAAAGAACAGCCAAAGAGCCATCCTTTTTTGACTGCCCGTTTAAGATAACAATTCCATCTTCTCTTGGGCAGATCAGCTCGAGTGCTGCTGCATTGAAAATTGCCAAAAACTCCTGTATAATATTTTAAACCAAAATGATTTTATATCTTATTTCAGAGGAGGGCAAGGATGGTTTCTATTAAAGCCAAACGGGTTTCTAATTATGAGCTTTTTTTCGATTTAGCTTTTGTTATTGCTATGGGGCAGTTAAACGGCAATCTCTACCATGTCCAGCATCTGACCGCTTCGTCTGTCATTTCTTTTATTTTTACCAATATTATCCTATTAAGCATTTGGATCAATGAAGTCTATTTCTTCAATCAATACGGAGATGCGCGAAGGATTGACATTTACACTATCATTCCGCTCATGTACTTCATCGGCAATCTCTCCTTATATTTTGATTTTGAGGTTGAAACGATTACGGCGAATCAAGTCACTATCTTTAATGCTTTGCTTTTTGGAATATATGCTGTCATCGCTTTGCAGTATACCCTTAAAGGACGACTGCTCGGTTTTGATAAGGAAATCAAAAGGAGCATTGCCAACAATCTTATTTATGCCCTCAGTGTCCTTCCTTTTGTTTTTCAGTTTCTGCCAGCCAATCCTATTACTATGTCTTTTATCTATCTGATTCCTATCATACTGCCTTTTTTCAATCAGCCGCAAAGCGGAAAACTCCGCACCAATTTTCCTCATCTAGTAGAAAGGGCACAGCTCCTGACTATTTTAACCTTTGGAGAGGCGGCCATAGCTATTGTCAATCATTATCCAATGATGCAGGTACCAATTACTGGTATCCTGTTCTTTCTCGGTATGTCTTTGGCTTTCATGGTCTATATGTCTCAAACTTATTTAAACCTTGAACACCATCAAAATGCTTCAGGAGGTTTTTTGCTTTATGCCCATATTATCATTATTATAGGGGTTAATTTTTTTACAATTGGCATGGAATTTCTAGCTGACACCCAACATAGGGCTCATGGTTTAACTTTTCTACTTTCAGCTATCATTCTCTACTATTTGGGAGTTGGACTGACCAACTACTATAATAAACCGCTTTACAGGCTGAAAAAAGAAACCATTCTGTACTCGACTTTAACAATCGTTATCTGCTGTAGTCTGATGGTTGTCTTTAGGTCACATCTCCCCTTAATTAGCTTGTTTTTGGTTATTTTAAATTATTGGATGTCTCGTATCATATTACTTGCTCGAAAAAAAGCACGAGAACGGAACAACATCCCACATCCTAACCCCCGTCAAAAATTCCTTAAAGAGATGCGCCATCATCATAATGAAAAAAATTAATTTATGCTGCTCATTTTAACAGAGAAAGCCGCCCCACTTTTAAAAAGCATCGCTGCTTCTTACAAGCTCATCTTATTATTGCATTAAAAGAAAGACTGTCTTTTAATGCTTATGCACTAAAAACCATTTTGCAGGAAACAGAGAGGCAATTGTTTATGAAGAAAAAACTGATTACTTTAACCATAGCTCTTTTCCTCTTATCTGCAGCCGGCTATTATCTTTATCAGAATTATTTTGTATTGGAACTTCAGGATTTAAAAATCAAAAATGGTACCAATGTGGATTCGGCGATTCAAAGTTCCGAGTCATTTTTAAATGAACTAAACACTCATTACCCTCAGCTCACTCCTTTCCTCAGCCCTGATAAACCCCGCAGTTATGCTGTACCCGGCCTTATCAGATCCAAAAATATTTATGCTGCAGGCAAAAAAAAGGGAAAAATCGGCTATGCGCTTGATATGACACCCCAAGGTTTAACAGTCACAAAAGACTATCTGATTATTTCAGCTTACAGTAAAAGTAAAACCTTTCACTCTGTTCTTTGGATTATTAACAAGAGCAATCGTAAATTTGTCAAAACAATTGTCCTCGAAGGAACAGACCATGTCGGTGGTTTGGCTTATGATGCCAATCATCAGCGGCTCTGGCTTACCAGTACTGAAAAAGGCTGGAGCCATTCAGTTGTGGCGGCTCTGTCGCTGGCAGATATAAAGCAGTATGATTTTGATAAAAACCAGAAAACACTTCCTTATGAATATAAGTTTGACTTAGCTGGTATCAAGCGTTCTTCTTTTATGACACTTTACCAAAATAAGCTGTTTGTCGGCTATTTTGACAAACAAAAAGCCGGCCACCTTAGCTATTATAATTTAGACAGCGAGGGTCTGCCCCTTGAAACCGACCTAGACAGCTATGAGACCAGTCGTGCAGCCAAAACCATCTCTATCCCCAAAAAAGTACAGGGTATTGCTTTTTATAAGGATAAAATCATCTTTTCTCAATCTTACGGCAAAACAGATTCGCAGTTCCTGATTTACAAAAACCCCGGACTGGACAAACTCAATCATTTAAAAGAGGGAGAGACCCTCCTAAAAGTAGCGGCCCCTCCTTATCTGGAACAGACTTGGGCAGACGGAAACAGACTTTATGCCTTATTTGAATCTTCCGCATCAGCCTACCGTGACAATTGGAATATTGTCCTTGTCGACCGAATCCTTAAATTTGATTTTTCAGCAATTCTATCATAATCACTCTTTTTTACTAAAAATACAAAGCCTACAAACACTTAGGACTGATAAGCAGTGTGATAGGCACCCCAATGTTATAAGGTTGTTTCACTTTCTGATTTAAAAATGTGTTTCATCAATTTCAAAAGTATCTAAAGCTTGATTAATTTCTGCCATTTCAGCATCAGTCAATTGAACTGACATAGTAGCTAAATTTTCTTTCAGCCGATAACTTTTTGTTGTTCCCGGAATAGGGACAATGTAGTTTTTCTGTCCCAATTCCCAAGCTAAAACAAGCTGGGCAGGAGTCAGATGTTTCTGACCGGCAAAATCCTTTAAGAAATCTAACAATACTTGATTTTTGGCAATAACTTCAGCCTTAAACCGTCCCATTGTATTTCGAAAATCCCCATCTTCAAATACTGTCTCTGCACTATATCTACCAGATAAAAAACCATTCCCCAGCGGACTGTAAGCTACAAAGCCGATTCCCAGCTCCTCACAAAGAGGAAACACATCTTTTTCCGGGCTTCTGTAGACCATTGAGTATTGGTTCTCCATCGCTGTTATCGGGGTGATGGCATGCGCTCTTCTGACATAATCAATTGGAGCGTTAGACGTTCCCCAATGTTTGATTTTACCCTCTTTAATTAGCTGTCCCATGGTATCAGCAACGATTTCAGGTTCGACAGCAGGATCGATACGATGCTGATAATACAGATCAATACTCTCTACCTCCAAACGACGTAAGGAATCTTCAACCTGCCGTCTGATGGATTCAGGTGAACTGTTAAATTCCTGCTTAATAAGACCATTAACAGCTGTCATTCCGATAATCCCGAATTTAGTGGCAATAACAGCATCTGGGTGCCCCTTTATAGCCTGACCAAGCAGGATTTCATTAGCCACACCATAAACAGGAGCCGTATCAAAAAAATAACAACCCAAGTCAAATGCCTGATGAATCAGCTTTATCATTTCTTTTCTGTCTTTTGGCGCACCATAAGCGTGATCCATCCCCATAATCCCAAAACCAATAGAAGACACTTCGAGATTTTTTCCTAACCTCCGCTTTGTCATAGCACTACCTACTTTCTTTATGATATCAAATGTAGCTGTTCTTTTAATCAACCATTTTAATTTTTTTAGCAGGGCTGCCGCCTACAATCGTTTTAGCAGGAACATCTTTGGTCACTACTGCACCAGAAGCTACAACACTTTCCTCACCTACGGTCACTCCTGGTAAAATAATGCTCCTAGCTCCAATCCAAGCACCTTTTTTAATGTGAATAGGTTTAAACTGCAGAACATCTAAGTTTTGGAAATCATGATTGGCTGTAATAAGCGCAGCTTCAGGACCAATCATAACATTATCTTCTATGGTTATGCCGCCTGAACTCATACAGGTTAAACCATGATTGATAAAGACATGTTCGCCAATTGTCATGGTTTTGGCGCGGTCAATCTGCATAGGCGTTAAAATAGTTGAAGTGGACGGCAGCCTTCCCTCAAATAATTGATCTAATAGCTGACGCTCATTTGAATCACCCGGCGGGGTCTGATTGAGCTGAAAACAGAGTTTCCGGCTTCTGGCCATTTCTTCAGCCGCAACCGTCTTATAGTCTTCATCAGTCAAACGGTTAATCCATTCTCCCTGATGCATTCTTTGGAAAATATCCATATTGAGCCCTCACTTGTTAACGTCACTAATCTTTGGTTTTCGGCTGCAGAGGTCCGTAAAAATAAGAAGCAGTTGCACCGCCATCAGCCAGGAAGGTAGAACCAGTGATAAACTGTGCCCGCTCGCTCATCACAAGTTCAGCGATATCAGCAATCTCATCTGCTGTTCCGGGCCGGCCCGCAGGAGATTTCGCAAACATATTTTTATAAAAATCACCGCGAACACCATTAAATTCATCTAAAGCTAAGGGTGTCACTATAATACCCGGTGCAATAGCATTGATTCTGGCGCCGCGTTCCCCCCATCTTACGGCTTCATACATTGTGCGCTTCTCATTTGCCCGCTTAGCCAGCTGATAAGCATGAAGAGAATCTCTGACCCGATCCGGCTGTAAAAAATCCAGACTCAATAGTTTTTCAGGCTCTGTCATAGCTAGAGCACGGTCCTGCTCCTGTGTCAAAGCCGGCATGCGAAAACCAGACTGACTTGAGATTGTAACTCCGGCACCGCCTTCAGCAATCACTTGACCCACTTCTTCCAGCAAAACAGCCGTACCATACAAATCAACATTAAAAACTGTTTCAACCGAAGCTTGAGACGGGGATACCCCGGCACCATTAACAAGATATTTGATTGGGCCAAAGGTCTCTGCAAAGGCAATATAAGCCTGAATCGATTGGCGGGAAGATAAATCTACTATAAATTTTTCAGCATCAAATCCGGCTTCTACCATAATTTGCGTTACAGTTTGGGCATTTTCATTGGATCTATCTCCGACAATAATTTTCTTGCCATAACCAATACGCCGGGCAATAGCCATAGAAATCTGGCCAGCACCCATTACTAGTAAAACATCTTTTACCATTTAAATCCCCTTATCTTTGCTCCTTTTTAACGTACGATTCCTAAATTCATCCGACTGTGCAAAGTCGGATCTTCAACAATTGTTTTCACACACTGCGCAATTGCCCGACGCGAGATGCTATTGCCGTAAATCGTCTCTCCTTTTGGAAACAGTTCATAACTGAGATCACTGCTGTTATCAAACCAGCCCGGACGAAGAATCGTATAATCCAGATGAGAAGCTTCTACAAGGTCAGCAGCCTGACGGTAGGAGCGAAGGACTGGATCCACCCGTCCATTTTGTCCCGGTAATTCGCCGTAAATCCCATAAGAGCTGACAAAAACCAGCCTTTGTTCTGCACTGTTACCTGTCGCTTCGATAATGGCTTGTGCCATTGCAGGTAAATCTCCGGAAAGAGCCGCAAAAATCACATCTTGATCAGCCACTGCTTGTTTTAATTCAGCCGTATCGAAAACACTTGCTGAAATCTTTTTTACCCGTGCATCATCTGCAGGGATACGATTTGCCGAGCGCGAAAACAGTGTCAACTGTGCATCTGTTTCCTCAAGAAGCGTTTGTGTAAGCGCACGACCTAAAGAACCTGTCGCGCCAATAATTAATACATTCTTAGCCATAATAAAATACCTCCATTTGATTAAGATAACAAAGAAAACTTAGGCCGTGTTCAGTTCATAAGATACAAAGGCCGCGAATGGCTGCTGACAGCCTTAAACGACTGTCACTTTTTATAAATCTTCAGTTTTTGAAAAAACAAAGTATTGATCGCGTTCAGCAATCACCCATTTACCGTTTTGTTTAACATAGCTATCATAGTAGCGAATACCGTGTGTTGTTATTTTATCTGCTCCGTCTTCTTCATTAACCAGATGAGCCAAGCCGTAGCACACACCTGTAGCATGTTCTGTATCCTGAAATTCAACCACTTGCTGTCCGTTAATATGCAAGGCCTCTTTGGCTGCACCAAAACTTTTATAGGCTGCAATCAAATCCTGAACATTATCAAATTCCATACCCACCTCATTATTAAAGTAAACACGGACCTGACAGTCAGGAGTGAAAATATTAACATAATAATCCTGATTGTCTTTATCTGACTCATTTGCATAGCGATCGACTAACAATTTCAGCTCTGAACGAGCTGCTAATTCTTCTGCTGCTGTCATTGTCATCTGTATATCCTCCATTTTCTTTAATAAGTTGAAGCAATCTGTTTTGTAATTTTCCAATCCTCTCCCACTTTTTCAAAAAACATTTTAATCTGCAAAGGCCAAGTGTGAGGACCGCTCCCCCAAACTTTAGCTTTAACACGGCTCTGCCCTATTAAGCTTGCCTTATTGCCGTCGATAACCAAGTTTTTGATAGCCTCCTCTTTCCAAGAATAGTAAACCATTTCTCCAGTCTCAATCTGATTTAGCCATTCTGATACAGGCTGAATATAGCCGGACATATGGACTAAAACCGTATCGGGCTGCAGAAGCTCTCTTAAAGCAGCCGTATCTTTAGCAACCATCGCCTGATTGACCTGGCGGTAAAGTTTTTTTAACAATTCTTGGTCAGACATCCTTTCTCCTATCTCTTCACTTGATACTTCCATTATAATGTCGTATAATAAAATTGTCCAACACATAATTCCTATTATTTATAAAATAATTTTATAAGAGAAACTTATGAATATCAAACAAGTAGAATACCTTATTGAAACGGCTAAAACACTTAATTTAAGCCGAGCTGCTGAAAACCTATTTATCTCACAGCCATCTTTGTCCTATCAGATTAAAGTTATTGAAGAAGAGGTCGGCTTTTTAATTTTCGATCGAATCGGGAAAAGCATTCGGCTGACACCTGCAGGACAACAGCTGATAAGCTCCCTGCAGCGAATTTCTGTTGAGTGGCAGTTAGCAATAGAACAGGCTCAGAATATGGGTGAGAAGTACAAAAATTCTATTAAGATTGGTTTTGCTTCACGTTCAGCTCTTTACCTGCTCCCTCAAGCGATCAAAGAATTCGAGGAAAAACAGCCTACTGTCCAAATCGTTCCTGAAATACAGGCACCGAATGACTCTATTACTGCTTTTATCCAGAAAGAATTAGATATGATTCTGCTGCCTAAAGAAGAAGCCGAAAAACTGACTGGTATCACTGCTTATCCTTTATATACCAGCCACATCTATCTGCTTTGTCAAAATAAGGATCCCTTAGCGCAAAAAAGCCATGTTGCCAGTAAAGACTTGGCCCATCGAACACTCCTGATAAATGGCGGATCTTCAAAAACACTGCGTCAGGTACAGCAGCGAGTGCTGTCACAAGTTCCCATCAGCTACTATAACAGCCCGACCCATGATTTTACTTTGATTCAAGTAGCCAGCGATAAAGCAATCTGCTTATCGCCTGGCTACCTAAATGATCACAGCGGAACCTTCAGTTGGATTCCTTTTGACTGCCCCGAGCATTTCGATTTCGTTCTTTGTATCCATAAGGGCAGTCATTCAGCCAGCATCAAAGTTCTCATTGATATCTTACAAAATCTTTATGATAAAACTCAGCTGCATTTATAATGCTTGCTCTTCTCTTTTAAAAAACGTTTTTGTTCTCAGCCTAAAATCAGTCATAAAATTAAAAATCAGTACTCGAAAGTACTGATTTTATTTTAGACTAAATCTGCCAGAATATGGCCGATAATATTATCAGCAGTAGGACCGTTTTGGGCCAGAAGCTCCTGAGCACTATAGCGGTCGTGAAAAGAAAACAGATTCCTGATTGTTTCATTGCAGGAATCTGTCTCAGCTTCTTTATTGGCTATAAGGCACCGACAATTTTATGCGGCAGATATTTTTCATCCAAATAAGCCATATCTTCATCAGTCAGGCTAAGGTCAAAAGCCCCCATAAAATCATCCAAATACTTTTCTTTGGTCACTCCGACAATAGGCGAATCGATTCCTTTTTTCCAGAGCCAGGACAATGCAACCTGAGCACGTGTCACACCGTATTTTTCGGCAGTTTCTGCAACACGCGACACAATAGCTCTGTCTTCTGCTTCCGTACTGTCATAATTTGATTTAGCGACTTGGTCTGTCTTACTGCGGGCTGTATCAGCACTCCAGTCACGCACTACACGTCCTGCTGCCAAAGGACTGTAAGGAGCCAATCCGACACCTGAATCTTTGCAAAAAGGAATCATCTCGCGCTCATCTTCGCGATATAGCATATTGTAGTGGTTCTGCATCACTGAAAATTTTGTCCAGCCGTTTTTCTCAGCTACATACTGCGCTTTTTGGAACTGCCAAGTGTACATAGCCGATGCACCAAGATAGTGAACTTTGCCTGACCGCACTAAATCATTCAGTGCAGCCATCGTTTCTTCAATGGGCGTATAGTAATCCCAACGGTGGATGTAAAGCACATCAATAAAGTCCGTTCCCAAACGTTTAAGACTGGCTTCAACCTGACTGAAAATAGCCTTACGGGATAAGCCCCTTGGATTTTTACCCATAAGCCAGTTGTCACCAAAGAAAACCTTGGTCGCAATCACCACTTCGTCGCGGTCAGCAAAGTCACGCAAAGCACGTCCAAGGTACTCCTCACTTGTCCCTTTGCCGTAAACATTGGCGGTATCAAAAAAATTAAAGCCTAAATCTAAAGCTTTTTTTATAATGACACGTGACTTTTCTTCATCAAGCAGCCAGCCGGAATGATGGTAACCCAGACTGGCATCACCAAAACTCATACAACCGAGACATAATTTGGAAACTTCAAGCCCGGTATTTCCCAATTTTGTATATTCCATAAGAGACCTCCTTATTTTTTGCTTATTTAAATATTTTCATTATACACCTTGGAGTAGACTCCAAGTCAAGTAAAAACAGTTGCAGAGTTTGACAAAAGAACAACTGAGTAGTTTACTGAAGAAAATATTAAACCTAAAATAAATATGGAATTTGATTAACTCAATCTCAAATATGATAAAACCTAACACCAATACTCTTATCATTCACTATCATCCCGCAACTAGATTATTTCTCTAAAAATTTGCTAGCTAGTTTGTAGACTTCTTTAATTTCTCTGCTCTCTAAACTCCAGCTTTCCACTTCTGTTTTAATCAGTTCAGGAAACCTTTTGCTGATATCTTTTAAAGCATTGCCCACAGACTTTCTGACATACTGACTGCTGTCTTCTTTTAAACGCGACAGCCTTTTGACGGCCTCATTTGGTTTTTCTTTAAAAAAAGGCCGGCTTGTCCATATCCTCACCCCCTCCGTCACCGCCCTTCTAGTGTTAGGATTGCTGTTGTTCAGCCATTCATCAATAGTCAGAAGCGATGTTTCATAGCCAGTTTTTTGGCAAAAGGTACCAAAGGACTTTGCTAATACTTCCTGTACCCGCCAATTATCATCCTTAGAAACTTCATCTCTCATGAATGTTAAAACAGTCTCATCATCTGATAAACAGCTAAAGAGAAAGACAGCATACATTCTGACTTGATAGACAGCAGATTGATAAGCTTTAAAAGCCTGCTTTTTAACAGAGGCAGGAGCCAAAACATTAAAATCAGCTAAAGCCTGCTTTTCTTCCGCTTTAAAGCCGTACTCTATCAAAGCGAATTCGTTTTCCAAATGTTTAATGTAACCATCCATCTTCAAGGCCATTAAAAAAACCATAATAAGATAAGGCTGCTGCGGCAGCTATCAATCCTCTGAATAAGCAAAACCTGTATTCCGCCTTTATTATACCATGTTTTTAATCAAAAAATTTCCACCAAGGCAAGTCTTACTAAGAGAACTAGGGATCTGTTCTGCTGTTAATTAATTCTTAACTGCTTTTTTCTGATAGCTAAATCATAACCATCAAAAACACTGTAACTTAAAAATCTCCAGATTCTTTCTGGAGATATATCTTTTAATCACTCAAGATTTGTCCGTTACTTGCAATGATTTTCTTATACCAAATGACACCCAAGCGCAACTGCTCCAGCTTCCCAGCCAGAGTCCTGCCCTTCTCATAGAAAAAATCTCCTAGCTCACAGACGGCAGACCCTTTAACTACTCCCACACCCTTTACAACCAAGATCATACATATTTTTTCGTACAAAGTAATTGATAATACAAAAGGAAACCGAGTAGTCGGTTCCCTTTTGTATTATGACTTCAAGCCATTTTCTCAAAAAGAAAACCCCACGAAGATAATTCTTTTAACCCCTAAGATTAACGTTATTATCTTTGAAGGAAGTCAATATAACCCCAGTCTAGGCGCAAACGCAGGGACACCACCATCTCACTCTCTTTCGTGCCACTATAGCATTTTTAATTGTGATATGGAATTAGTTTGAGTCTTTTCCAAGGACTTCAAACATTTCGATTTGATGTTTTTGTGCTAAATCTTGATTCCAGTTATTATCATTTTGCTTCATCATTTCAGCCATAATTCTTAATTTCAAACTCTGCTCAATGATAGCCGGATGTGTACTTGCCTTACCTATCGGCGTTGCATTGCTAAATGTTGAATTACCTGAAACTGTAATCAGAGCTAAATTCCCAAAACAATTTAAATCATTATCATCCCATTTAGGCCATTCAGCTGGATACTGCGGATAAAAATGCTCAATCGAACTTCTAAATTGGAAATGCCAATCATCAGCTAGCGGCTTTACTATTTCTTGACCATTATAAGAATAGCCATCTCGATAAAGTAGATAATCTAAATAACTAAATACAATTCTTTCAAAAGTAAATCCTTTGGCTTTTTGGTACCCAGAAGCATCAATCTTAGATTGAGCATAGTCCTCGAGAATTCCTAACATATCAGAATTAGCATCATTAAGGTAACTTGATAAAATTAATGAAATCCAATGCATTGTTTTAGGCGAAGTGTAAGTAATACGTAACGCAGACTGTAAGGCACGAATTTGTTGGTTTCGCTTGTCTTCTCCACCACTAAAAGTCCTAACATACCTTGGCTTGTCACCGCCTCTGTCACTGTATTTTTCAAGACTTTGAAGCGACCATTTCCCTGTCTCTTTGTAATCACGTAGGTACTCACGTTTCAAAACATATTTGTCAAATATAACACGCGCCTTTAAAAGAGTAAATAAAAATTTTTTAGCTGACGCTTCATTTTCCCAATTATTTTCAAGAGTTTTTAAAAAATTTTTATCATCCAGACTCGAATCATCTTCACTGTTTGCACTATTCAGCGCTGCATTAACCTGCAGTAAAAAATCAGGAAACGAAATAATTGATTCAAATCGTTCATTCTCTGTATCTTTATATTGATTGTCCTGAGAGGCTTTTCCAACTTTTCCTTTAAGAATAATTTCAGACAGACTAAGTCTTCCATCAAATTCTTTAGTATCATGATAATATGATTTTAAAGAATCAAAATTGACAGTATGGTCAGATAAAGCACTCCAGCTAGAATTAAAAATTTTATCTCGTTTTTCTTGTGGGTAGTTCATTTGGATATAGGAATCCATATTGGAACAATATTCCCATATATCATTGGCAATTAACTTATCTTTTTCAGAAATAAGTTTAGATAGAAAATTAGCCTTTGCAATCTCATGGATCTCTAGTTGCTCGCCACGCGTATTCATGATTTCAAAATAATGGTTCAAATCAATTTTATCAGGTACCTGTATTCGGATAAGGTTTACTCTATCTAATCTTTGAATAAATTCTTCCTTGCGATTTTTCAGTCCTGTCTTCTCAAAATAATCTTCGATAATTTTAAACCCTAATTTTATTTCATCAGAATGGAATTTCTCCTCCAATTGGTCTAAATTGGATAAAGCTTTTAAAGTTCCATTTGCCTTTTCACGCGCTTCAAATTGTAGCGCTTTCTCACTGAATGAAATACCTAAATATCGTTCCAACAGGTACAAAGTTGTTAATCGTTGCTGACCATCGATAACTTCAAAATGGTCAAAATCTCTCTGATTAACAATTAAATTGCCAAGAAAATAATCTTCCTGAGAATTGTCAATATCTTCAATCAGCTGTTCTATTTGAACAGTATCCCAGGCATAATTTCTTTGATAGATAGGGACTTCGTATCGTACATTAGAAAAAATCTTTGATACTGGTATCTTTTCTGGCCTATTTTCCATCACTGCCACCCATTCCACTCTTTCATTAGTTCATATATTTCTTTGTATTTACTGTTTTGATTATCCAGTTCAACCCTATCCCAAATCACAGTTTTCAACTCTTGTGGATCAGTCATCTCACTTAATAAGGAAAATACAAACTTCCCAGTATTAATACGTTCGTGTTTCCCTTGAGCGTATTTGTTTATTGTTTGCGGATAAACGGCTTTCATCTCTACCCTGAGTGAATAGCACCATGTGTAAAGCTGATGCATAACACCGTCATCGATAGCCTCAAATCCAAATCGATCTGCAAAAAACAATAAGGAAGCTTCATAAAGCTGCTTAATGTAAATATCGCCAGTACGTCTGCTTGGCAGCTCACCTTCATTATGATGGTGGTAGCTACCAATTTTATCTTTTACTTGGTCTAGTAAATCTGCATAATGTAATGTCCAGACAAAAAATCGCCTCCCAGCAATAATAGGCTGCGTCAATTGGAACTGATTCACCTCATCAAAGTTAAGTAATTCATTTGAATTCATTTGCTCAATAAAAATATTGCTGGCCTTATGATAAATTGCATAATTGAAGATATTTGATGGCTCGATTCCTTTAAAAAGTTGAATTTTATCTGATGAATAGTTCAGCCCATCACGATTTCTAATCCAACGTATAACAGGATATAAATAAGTTCTAAACAAGTTTTCTAAGTCATTTTGATTAGTGTCTTCCCATTGAGAGATTAAAGCTATTTTTTCCTGTTCAGATTCCCTAGTCATTTCTCTTAGATGGTAAGACTTCAATAAATCATGTGGTTTCAGAGCTTTCCCCCGGGAATTTTGTGAATCAAAAAATTGAAAAGCCTCTTGCTCACTATCAGTAACAATCTTTACAACTTTGCAATTTTCCTTAAGGAACCGTTTATACTTATCTCTCTCATCTTCAGAAAGTTCCTTAATGCGTTTTTGTAATAAAGCAAAGTTGTTTTGAATTGAGTCCCGTGAGGATATGCTGTAACCTTCGTTTAAAAGAGCTTGGGAATCTTCTCCCAATGCAAACAATAAAATTGAAAGTGTCGTTGTTCGTTGTTGACCATCGACTAAATTATAGCGAGGGTTATATTTCTTCGTTTCAGACTCTTCTTTATGTAGAATAACCGAACCCAGTCGATACTCATCAATTTTAGATTTAAAAGCTTCATAGGTATCTGTGAATAAAGTATCCACTGAACGTGATGACCAACGGTAAGGTCTCTGATATTCAGGAATTTTTAGATTTAATTCCATCAATTTTTTTATATTAATAATCTCTAACTCCTCTTGAATTAAGGACAATTTACCTACCTCCTTAGTTAAACTCATTAACCCCATTATAACATGTAAATGCTTGTCTTTAATATAAACAATTAAGGAAAAAACAATTCGGCCTCAAGTTTTAGCTGATCATTGTGATGCGCCAGCAGATGAAATCAGCTACTTATTCTTCAAAACAACCGTTGCATTAGGAATATTTTGAGCATATATTTCCGCAGACATTTTATCGTAAAATGGTCCTGCAATCTGGTTACCAAATTGATCTACAACAATCCATTCTTGCATCATGCCACTCTCCTTCCTACCAGACTAAGAAATCAATACTTGTTATCACTAATATAACAGACGCCGCAGACAGTATTTGTCTATATCATCTAATTTCTATAATTTTTTTGCATTTTTGCCAGCAATACCCTCATTTCATCAATCAAAGATTGTGGAGATAAGATTGTTAAGCTTTCTGCCTGACTCAAAAACCAGCGCATCAGGCCAGGAGTCTTTTGACTTTGAAATTCAAATACCGTACCATCTGAATCTGTCTCAAGTATCTTTGCAGTTGGAAACTGATCAATAATGATAGCTGGATCATAACGAAATTTTACTTTAATCGTTATTTCTTTGCCCATAAATGCATCCACATGCTTGGAACGAATCTCACCATCACGAAACTTTCTACCATAAGAGATGCCAGGTTTCTTAGCTTGTGATGATTTCCATTTTATAATTCTATCCAACCGCAAAGTTATATAGGATTTATATTTAAGATTGTAGGCAACGCTATAAAAATAATGAGCATCATAGTAGAGAGAAACAGGAAAAATAATTAAGTTTTTCCGACTGGAATAAGGTGACTGATAGTCAATCTCTAACACAAGCTCTTTTCGTATTGCCTCTGACCATTCCCAAATCTTGTCAATACGATCTTGTGTATCAAATAGCGGCGTATAATGAAGGCGTTCACTGCCAATAATAGCTGAAATATCTTTTTGCTCCTCTTTAGAAACTAAGCTTAATAACCCATCTAATAAAGCCTCGTTTTCTTCCTTGTTCAAAGCCCTATTTTCCAAGAGTATCTTTGAAATGACTAGGATATCTTTCTTATTAAAAAGAGACTTTCCTTTAAAATAGCGGGTATGGTGTTTATGGTCATAAGCTAACTCAGCAGCAATCATAGGTTGTTGCTCAAGAAATTGTCCTAGCAAAGCAAAGTCACGCTGGATAGTTTTCTGACTGACTTCAAACTCATCTGACAACTGTCTCTTTGACAAGTGTGCTCCAGCTTGTAAGCGTAAAAAAATGGTTAATAATCTCTCTTGATCGTTCATTAGTCCCTCAATTTTAAGTCTTTACAAAGTATCCATTTTGCTTAGAAGTCCACATAAGTTATCAAAAACACTTCTAATCTCAGACGTTTTCCCTCCAGTTTTTCAAAAAATGTTCAAACACTTTAACTAGCTTCTCTTGTAATTCATCTGTACCATCCCTAATAGCTTCAATGATAATCTAATCAATTCAAATTTACTCACAAACCTGCCATCATCAGCTGAAATTTTGATTAGATCTTCATTATTGCATTTCTTCTTATATTTTCCTTTTCCCTCAACGCATTCTAAATCCAATAACATTTCCATTTTTATTTATATCCGAAAAATCTTGGACAGCCAATTCAATATCTGTCCCTATTATTAGATTTAATTCCTCTTTCGTCAAAGATTCAGCATTGCAATGGTTCATTATTCGAATCGCCTGATGTTGCACAACAGAATCAATAACTTTACGAACATAACGAGCATTACCAAAATGTGATGTCTGTATAATCTGAGAAAAATGCGCTTTTAAAAGTTCTCCGCACTCTACTGAACAGCTGTAAGACTTCTGCCTAAGCATTAATTGGAAAATCGCATAAAGCTCGTCAATCGAATAATCTTCAAAATAAATTTCTCTGGAGATTCTAGATTGCAATCCAGGATTTGTCTTAATAAACGTTCTCATCAAATCTCGGTATCCAGCAAAAATGACCAAAACTTCATCACGTCTATTTTCCATTTCTTGAATGACAGCGGAGATAGCTTCGTTTGCAAAATCTCGTTCACTTTCTGGAATAAGACTGTATGCTTCATCAATGAAGAGAACTCCGCCAGAAGCCGAATTAAAGACTCTTTTGACTTTTGGTGCCGTGTGCCCAACGTACTCACCAATCAAATCAGCTCTCCCAACTTCTACTAGTTTATTTTCTCTAATGATTTCATGATGATATAAAATGTCGGTGTATAACCTAGCCACTTCCGTTTTTCCTGTTCCTGGATTTCCAGAAAAGACGAGATGTTTATGGAAATTATCCACTTGTATACCTTGATTCTTTCTTAACTTTTGAAGTTGTGAAAAGGCAACTTGCTGCTTTAACAAGCTTTTTACTCGTTCAAGCCCAATCATCGCATCCAATTTTATTTGAGCGTTTGGAGGGGGCACATGCTGTTTCACTTCTCTTGGTTTAAAAGATTTTAAATCAAGCAGCGACTCATCAGAAAAGTCATAATCACTAGCAAGTGCAAAATGGTAGATATCTTGAGCAAGATGCCGAATTTTCTTGGCATCACGGCAGTTTGAATCGTCCCGAATTATAGCCGATAAGATTTCATTGTTAACAAAAATATAGCGTTTAGTCAGCATTTTGACGCCAATCTTGGTTAAGGCTTCTAAATCATAGTTAGGAAAATTAATGATTTCTATCTTATAGTAAGTTTGATAGAGCTCTCTCCTGATATTTTCAGCCTCTGTAGCTGAATTAGCTATAATAAGACAGATATTAGCAGATTCTTTTAATCTTAAATTTTCTAGAAACTCAATTTTGGCTCTTGGTCTAGTCTTGAAAAAGTTAACCATCACAGGAAACTGCTTGACATCAATCTTAGGTAAGAAGAATAGGCTTCCATCAACTGTTACAGATGTTAAATGAAATAATCGTTCGAGAAAATTGATAGCATATTTCTTACCTGTCCCATTCCCTCCATTAAAAATCAAAAAAATATCTTCTTTTTCAATTTGAGTGTTCATCTGATTTTGATGGTTAAGATAAGTCACTAAATGTGTGATTTTTTCTTTGAAATCGTCTAGAGAGACAATAGTCTCTAGTTCAGAGAAAACCCCATAATCTACTGTTAACACGTCTTTTTCATCTCTTTCAGGTCGATCTAATAAAAAGTATCCAAATATACCTAACTTTTCTTTGTCTACTTTAGTTGTAAAATCTTTATCTGAAATACTATCATAAGTCATTATATCAACTGGATTTTTATAAATGATATCTAAACTAGAATCAAGATCTTTTCTGCTTTTCACATCATTTGAAACAATATAGATTTCCCTTTCCTGCCCTGGAAAGTAAAGATAACCATATTTTTCCAAAAAATGCACATCTAACTCTTGTCGAAATTCTCCTTCAACAGTTGTTTGAACTCGGTAGTATTTCATTCAACTGGCACCTCGTTTTATAATTTTATAAATCCATTATAAAATAAAGAGTGGACATTTACCGTCTACCGTCCATATATTGTTTTACCAATTTTATTTGCAGTCTAATATTAGCAAACTAGAAGCAAAAACTGTTATGACAATAAAAATGATTAATTTCCTAATCACCTGTCAGGAAGCCTGCAGTAAGTATATCATTAAGCTGAGTCAATAAATGTGGCATTGCATAATTCTCCTTATTTAATCATTTTCACTATTTTACCGTATTCAATAATTTTTGTCAGCTTAACTTAAATTTATCAGATTATTTTCTATTCGGATTTTATACCGTCGAGAAAAATCATGACCACCCGTCAAACGGGTGGTTCATTTGTCACGCACCCTACGGAGCGTGACGGACTGAAAGTCACATAAAAAAACCCCACTAAGAAATGATTCTTGGTGGGGTTTTGGTGGAGAATGAAACCATTTTCCACCTCATTTTCACTTTTTGACATTGCTCAAAACCCTGCTAAGCTTGGATTTCGCAATGTAATTGCATACCCTTATTATTTAAGAGTAACTGAAGCACCTGCTTCTTCAAGCTTAGCTTTAAGTTCTTCAGCTTCTGCAGCAGCAACGCCTTCTTTAAGAACAGATGGTGCGTTATCAACAAGGCCTTTAGCTTCTTTAAGGCCTTCGCCTGTAATTTCACGAACCACTTTGATAACAGCAACTTTCTTGTCGCCTGCAGCAGTTAATTCAACATCAAATGAATCTTTAGCAGCAGTTTCTTCAGCTCCGCCTGCAGCCCCTGCAGCAGCAACCGGTGCAGCAGCAGTTACACCAAATTCTTCTTCAATAGCTTTTACAAGATCGTTAAGTTCAAGAATTGATGCTTCTTTAATTTCAGCAATAATGTTTTCAATGTTCAATGCCATTGTGTATTCCTCCAAATTATCAGTTTAATCAAATGTTTTTGCAGCTTAGCTGCAAGATAATGTTACAAAACGCTTAGGCAGCATCGTCTTTACTTTCCGCAACTGCTTTAACAGCATAGGCAACATTGCGCACTGGTGCTTGCAGTACAGAAAGAAGCATAGAAAGCATACCTTCGCGGTTTGGCAGTTTGGCAAGCGCCTGGATTTCTTCCTTGGTTGAAACAGCGCCTTCAATCGTACCGCCTTTAATTTCAAGAGCCTCAGCATCTTTTGCAAAATCATTGATGATCTTTGCCGGAGCAATCACATCTTCATTTGAAAAAGCTACTGCAGACGGTCCGACAAAAATATCTTTCAGATCGTCAAGACCTGCTTTTTCAGCTGCACGGGTCAAGATAGAATTTTTAACAACTCTGAATTCAACGCCGCTTTCACGCAGAGAACGGCGCAGAACAGTATCTTGCTCAACGGTAAGACCGCGTGAATCAACAACAACAATACTTACTGCTGATTTCATTTTTTCGGCAACACGTTCAACCTGCTCAGCTTTTTTAGCGATAATGGCTTCACTCATTCCTTTTACCTCCGTTTTTATTTTTGGGCTAGGCACAAAAAAATCGCACCTAAACCTAGACACGAAAGTACAAATACGTTATTCATTAATGACGTTTTGTGCCTCGGCAGGAAGATTACGAGCCAAGCTCCCCTGCTGTCTTAGGTCAGTTTTATTCAAAACCTTCATTAGTATACCCTAATATCGCTTATCTGTCAACACATACTGTCGATTTTTTCAGGACCTAAGCATAAAAATCACCCGGTTTCCCAGACAGAAAGCAGGGTCCTGGAATCTAGTTTACTGCTTTGATTGGTTTGGCCTTTATAAATTTAATTTTTGGAAATCCTGACTTTTTCCATTGTAGTGAATGCATCATTCATTGCAATCTATTTTAAAATGTACCAAAAAGAACCTGGTAAGAGGCTACTATTTACTTGTTAGGGTCAATGCGAACTGACATTTACCTGTATTTCCTCATGATATACTTCAGCTTCGGGGTCTCGATGATTTCATCAATTTCAAATCCGAGTTTCTCATAAAGTTTCTTAGCCTTTTGATTAAAATCAAAAACAGTTAGCGAAATACTTTTAATAGCCTCATCTTTAAAAATGAAGGCCATGAATTCTCTCAGCGCTTCTATTCCAAGACCCAGTCCTGTTTTTCGGGGATCTATGACAAATCTTCCTATATGTATCTTATCCTTATCAATACATACTTCTTGTACCACTCCGATAAATTTCTCCTTATCGAAGATCGAAAAGATATTCTCCAGTTCTTTTATCTTGTCATAATTCAGAGGATAAGAAATTCGAGACCCCATCCATTGTTCCTGAAACGCTTTTCCTTCTTTATTGGACCATTCACATAAAAGAAGAGCGTTATCCTTATTTATCCCTTTTTCAAACCTGACAGTCATATTCAACCCTCACAAATTTAGAATCCATTCTAAAGGCACTGAACCCTTCAAGAAAATAGTAGCAGGAAATTCGTCATTTGTCACCACTTTTATTCCAGCAAGCTTTGGACTGGTCCTTACCCTTGTCGATTATCGAAGACATCATTAGTGTCCTCGTTTGGCTTCTTAAATTCGATATTATTCCCAAAATCCTATCATAATATCAAAAAAGAGATTTTATATCCATATTTTGCCAAAAAAAACGCAGTTTTGTATCATTTTATATTGACCTTCACTGACCAATGGTGTATAATAGTATCAGAAGGTGATTGAGAAAATAATCCTAAAAAGCTTTTTAATGGGATTTCATTTATTTAGTCCTGTATTACCTTCTAAGTTTAAATCATATAATAATATTATTTTTTCATAAAAGTGAGGTAAGCATTATGGCAAATTATTCTAATCGTGATCCTTTTGGAAATATGGATGATATCTTCAGCCAACTGATGGGCAATATGGGCGGTTATAACACTGAAAACCGCCGCTATCTGATTAACGGACGGGAAATTACGCCGGAAGAATTTGAACAGTACAGGGCAACCGGCAAGCTTCCCGGAAATCCAGAAAAAGCTAAAAGTCCTGCTGGACCGAAAACAGACGGGATTTTGGCTAAATTGGGAACAAATCTGACACAAGAGGCACGTCAATCGCATTTAGATCCGGTGATTGGACGTAATAAGGAGATTCAGGAAACAGCAGAGATTCTTTCCCGCCGGACAAAAAATAATCCTGTTCTTGTCGGAGATGCAGGAGTGGGTAAGACAGCTGTTGTTGAAGGGCTGGCTCAGGCCATTGTCAATGGCGATGTCCCTGCTGCAATTAAAAATAAGGACATTATTTCGATTGATATTTCTGGCTTGGAAGCCGGCACACAGTATCGCGGCAGTTTTGAAGAAAACATTCAAGATTTAATTCAGGAAGTAAAAGATGCTGGCAATATTATTTTATTTTTTGATGAAATCCATCAAATTCTTGGCGCCGGCAGCACCGGTGGTGATAGTGGCTCAAAAGGGCTGGCAGATATTTTAAAACCAGCCCTGTCTCGCGGCGATTTAACCGTCATAGGGGCAACAACCCAAGATGAATACCGCAATACCATCATGAAAAATGCTGCACTTGCCCGCCGCTTTAATGAGGTCAAGGTCAATGCTCCTTCAGACCAAGATACTTTCCAGATTCTGATGGGAATTCGCACACTGTATGAGCAGCATCATAATGTGATTTTACCGGATAAGGTTTTAAAAGCTGCCATTGATTATTCTATTCAGTATATCCCGCAGCGCAGTTTGCCGGATAAGGCTATTGACCTTATTGATATGACTGCTGCCCATTTAGCAGCGCAGCATCCGGTCACAGATGTCAAAACGCTCGAAGCAGAAATCAAACAGCAAAAAAACAAGCAAGAAGAGGCCGCTGCCCGTGAAGATTATGAAGCAGCCTTGGCTGTTAAAACACGGATTGAGGACTTGCAAAAGCAGATTGATAATCATAAAGAAGGCCAAAAAGTAACAGCTACAATCAATGATGTGGCTGAGTCAGTTGAACGCCTGACAGGTATCCCTGTCTCAAATATGGGAGCCAGTGACATCGAACGATTAAAAGCAATGGGTGAGCGTTTGCAGGGAAAAGTCATCGGGCAAAATGAAGCGGTCGCCGCTGTGGCTCGGGCAATCCGGCGCAATCGAGCAGGTTTTGATGAAGGTAATCGTCCGATTGGCAGTTTTCTCTTTGTCGGACCGACAGGTGTAGGGAAAACAGAATTAGCTAAACAGCTAGCCCTTGATATGTTTGGTTCCAAGGATGCCATTATCAGGCTGGATATGTCGGAATACTCAGACCGTACAGCCGTTTCAAAACTGATCGGTACGACCGCTGGCTATGTAGGCTATGATGATAACAGCAACACACTTACTGAACGGGTCCGCCGAAATCCTTATGCCATCATCTTGCTTGATGAAATTGAAAAAGCTGATCCTCAGGTTATCACACTGCTTCTGCAGGTTTTAGACGACGGCCGGCTGACAGATGGACAAGGCAATACCGTTGATTTTAAAAATACAGTTATTATTGCAACCTCAAATGCCGGCTTCGGCAGCCCCCTTCCTGACAAGGAAGAGACAGGAGAACGGCAGGACATTATGGACCGGATTGCACCTTATTTCCGTCCGGAATTTTTAAACCGATTTAACGGTGTTATTGAATTCTCACATTTAAGTAAAAAAGACTTAAAAGAGATTGTTAATCTGATGCTCAGCGAAGTACAGCAGACAATAGCTAAAAAGGGTATTGACTTGGAAGTGACTGATCAAGCGAAAAACCATCTCATTGAACTTGGCTATGATGAAGCGATGGGAGCCCGACCGCTCCGAAGAGTGATTGAACAGGAAATCCGCGACAAAATTACCGATTTCTATCTTGACCATCTTGACTGCAAGCATCTTCTGGCAGATTATAAAGACCATCAAATCATCATTTCTGAGAGAAAAGCATCGTTATAAGACTTTATATCCAGTAGCTGGGATGAACACTATCCCAGCTTTTTTGCACTCTCTTTCCTGCTTTTGTCCAAATTTGTTTCCGTCCCTTCTATGGGTTCCTTCTTCTTTCTTTTTGATTAATAATGCTAATTGTGATAAGGTAACGTTAGAAAAAAAGAAAGACCAAGATCTTTATGCATTTAACACTCTATGATTTATACCAAAAAATGCTGAACACTATGGGACCGACACATTGGTGGCCGGCTGAGACGAAAGAGCAAATTATCATTGAAGCGATTCTTATCCAAAATACTACTGAAAAAAATGCTCTCAGTGCTTCGCAGGTGTTACAAGAAAAAAACCATTATGATTTCAAAAAAATTGCAGAACTGCCGCAAGATGAACTAGAGGAATGGATCAGACCGGCCGGTTTTATGAAAAATAAAAGCAAGGTTATTCAAACCATTGCACAGTGGTACCTTGAACACCAAAAAAAGCCGGATAAGATTATCCGGCGATACGGTAAAAATCTGCGTCAAGAGCTGCTGTCCCTGCATGGCGTCGGTCAGGAAACAGCAGACGTTTTGCTGGTCTATATTTTTGATCAGCCGCAGTTTATTTCAGATAAATACGCAAGGACACTTTTTACACAGCTCGGGATAGAGGATCTGACAGACTATAAAAGCTTAGCCCAAAGACTGTCAGTCCTTCCGGATCCCTTCACCTTTCAGGACGCTCAGGAATTTCACGGACTTATTGATGAATTCGGCAAAAAATATCTCCGACCGCCTCAAAAATTTGAGTCCAGCTTTTTAGCCGGAGATCAATTAGTTCTTTAAAAAAGACTTCCAAGAAAGAGGGATTGTCATTCTGCCTTTTTTCGGAAGTCTCTTTCATTTATTTTAGGCGAATTGCCTGAAAGAGATAGCTGATATCTTCCGGTCCAGTCCGGCAGCAGCCGCCGACAATTTTTGCGCCTGCTTGATGCCACCGCAGAACATTTTCCAGCAAACTGTGCGATTGGTCCGGAGAGTCTTTCCAAGTCTGTGTGGTGCCGTCATAAACTTCGCCCGAGTTAGGATAAGTGATGAGCGGCTTGTCTGTGACTGACCGTATTCGCCTGAGCAAGCCGTCGAAGACTTTCGGAGCACTGCAGTTAATCCCCAGCGCTAAAATTTGCTCACTTTTATCACACATGAGAGCAAGTTCTTCAATGGCTGTTCCGTCAGAAATATGGACGTCATCTTGTGCCGTAAAAGACATATAGGCTTCAGTATCAGGAAATTCCTCTGCCAACAAATCAAGAAGCGCCCGAGCTTCGTCGGCATTTGGAATGGTTTCTATTCCCAGTAAATCACAATCTGCTGCTATCAAAGCCTGAATTCGCGGCCTGTGAAAGGCTTTATACTCTTCTTGAGTTAAACGGTAGGCACCGGTATATTCAGAACCATCAGCCAAATAGGCTGCATAAGGTCCGACATCGCCGCTGATCAGCGGATAAGGCCGCTGCTTTTTTTGATCCTCAGACAGTTCCTGCCAGACTTTATCTCGAGCATTTTTAGCTAGTTGGACAGTTAATGAAATAATATCCAAAGCTTCCTTTTCCGACAGTCCGGCAGCCTGCAGGCCTGGCAGAGTCGCCTGATAACTGGACGTTGTCAGAATATCCGCGCCGGTCCTTAAGTATAACTCGTGGAGGTCCTGGATAGCTTTGGGTTTTTCCAGCAGATATTTAGCTGACCAGAGCTTACCAGTTACATCAAAACCTCTTTTTTCAAGTTCTGTACCTAAAGCACCGTCCAATATCAAATAATCGTTTACAGTCAGCAAATCCTTAAATAATGCCATTTTATCATCACCTCCATTTAAGATACAAAAGGGCAGTTTACCATTTTTTGTGCCACAATCGGTAATAGACATAAGCAATAATCATGAAGGGAAGTCCAAAATAAAGGCCGGCACGCTGTGAAGGATCCCAAGCAATCCCGACAATGGACAGCAGCAGCAAAGCACTCGTCAGATAAGGCAGGACGGGACTGAACGGTGTTTTATAGGTCAGTTCATCTTCTGTATGGTCCTGCAGCCATTTTTTACGGAAATTTATTTGGGCAATAGGGATAGACAGCCAAACAACTGCTACTGCAAAGCCAGCAATAGAAACAAGCGCTAAAAAAATTGTATCCGCAGCATAAATACTGGAAAAAAGTGTAAAAATGACCCCTACCATTGATAAAAGCATTGCCCGCATCGGGACACCTTGCTTATTAATTTTTACTATTTTTTTACTGAGCATCCCTTCATTAGCCAAAGACCAAAGCATTCGTCCAGAAGCATAAAGACCTGAATTAGAAGCTGAAAGAATGGCTGTCAGGATAACGAAATTCATAATATCGGCTGCAAAAGGCAGACCGATTTTATCTAAAACTAAAACAAAGGGGGCTTCAGTCACTCCTGCTTCTTTCATAGGAAGCAAGCAGGCCAAAACAAAGATAGTTAAGGCAAAAAAGACAATCAAGAGAGCAATAGTAGATTTTATAGCGGCAGGCACTTCCTTTTCCGGATTATCCGTTTCTCCTGCTGCAATACCGATCATTTCAACACCTGAAAAAGCGTAGTTAACAGCAAGCATAACAGAAACAAGACCGACCCAACCCTTGGGCAGAAACCCATTAGCCGTTAGGTTAGAAAATAAAGGCGCTTGGTCTGTTCCAGAAAAAGGCAGCAGGCCAAAAACAGCTCCTAATCCCAGCAGAATAAAGGCCAAAATCGCATAGACTTTAATACTGGAAAAATAGTACTCCGTTTCAGCAAACCAGCCGACACTCAAGGTATTCAAAAAGAAAATTATAGCAGCAAAAAGTGCAGCAAAAAACCAGACAGGAATTCCTGGAAACCAGCGCTGCATGAGCATAGCAGCTCCTAAAAACTGAGAGGCGAGAGCCACTACCCAACACAGCCAATAGGACCATGCAACTACAAAACCCGTCCCAGGACTGATAAAGCGGCTGGCATAGGTATGGAAAGAGCCCGTAACAGGCATAGCAACAGCCAGTTCACCTAAAGAAAACATGACCAGATAGACGACCAAACCTCCGAATAAATAAGAAAACACTGCTCCCAGAGGTCCGGACTGAGCGATAGTATATCCTGAACTTAAGAATAAACCAGTTCCGATAACACCGCCTATTGAGAGCATCTGCAGATGACGACGGGTCATCTCCCGTTTGAACGTTCCTTCATTTTTAAACCGATGATTTTCCATAAGGCCTCCATTTGTTGATAGTTTTATCTTATCATATTCTATATGGACTTAAAAATAGTCTTTTCCTATCGATGACTTAGGTAAAAACTATAAAGGAAACTGATTTAAGACCTCTCTTCAATCTCAAAAAGTAAAATGAGACAGGACTTTTGTCCCAGCCTCATTTTTTATACTTTATGTCTGCTGCTGGCAGAATACCTTTTTCAGCTCAGCAGAACCGTTTGTTACAGATATTTCAGGACTGCGTCCCACGCTTGCTCAACACCTTTTGCTTTAAGGGCTGAAAAGATAATAAAATCATCCGTTTCATCAAAATCCAGTTTTTTCTTAACAGCAGTTTCATGTTTAGGCCATTTCCCCTGAGGGACTTTATCCGCCTTGGTAGCGACCAAGATAACAGGAATGCCGCAATATTTCAAGAATTCATACATCTGCACATCGTCTGCACTCGGATCATGCCGGAAATCAACCAAGCTGACAACAGCCCGCAGGTTATCCCGCTCGATAAGGTATTCTTCAATCATCCGGCCCCATCTGGCACGTTCTTTCTTGGAAACTTTAGCATAGCCGTAACCAGGGACATCAACAAAACGGCATTTGTCATCAATATTGTAAAAATTGAGGAGCTGGGTTTTTCCGGGTTTGCTAGACGTTCGGGCAAGATTTTTCCGCCCCAGCAGACAGTTAATAAAACTGGATTTCCCTACATTTGAACGGCCTGCTAAAGCAATCTCAGGAAGATCATCCTGAGGGTACTGCGACTTATTAGCGGCACTTAAAAGGATTTCTGCTCTATGTGTATTTAAATAACTGAAATCCGCCATTAATCCCCATCCTCCTTAAGCTGTTTCTAAAACAGGACCATCTGTTCCTTCAACAGCTTCTTTTGTAATACGTACCTTGCTAACCTCTTCCTGACTTGGGATTTCAAACATGATATCAAGCATGGTTTCTTCGATAATAGAGCGAAGTCCACGTGCACCTGTCCGGCGTTCAATAGCTTTTTCGGCAATAGCTTTGAGAGCCGATTCATCGAAATCCAGTTCAACGCCGTCATAAGACATCAATGTCTGGTACTGTTTAACAAGAGCATTGCGCGGTTCAGTCAGGATACGTACCAAATCATCTGCTGTCAGTTCTTCCAAAGCTGCAACTACCGGAAGACGGCCGATAAATTCAGGAATCAGCCCGAATTTCTGAATATCTTCGGAAATGATTTCCTGCATATAAGAAGCACTATCAGCCAGCAGCTTATTATTCTGTCCGAAGCCGATTATCTTCTCTCCCAGACGCTGTTTGACAATATCTTCGATACCATCAAAAGCTCCGCCGACAATAAAAAGAATATTCTTGGTATCAATCTGAATCATCTCTTGGTTAGGATGTTTGCGCCCTCCTTGCGGCGGAACGCTGGCAACGGTCCCCTCAATAATTTTAAGCAAAGCCTGCTGAACACCTTCACCGGATACGTCCCGTGTAATGGAGACATTCTCACCCTTTTTAGCAATCTTATCAATCTCATCGACATAGATAATCCCGCGTTGGGCCCGTTCAATATTGAAATCAGCAGCCTGAATCAGTTTTAAAAGGATATTTTCAACGTCTTCTCCGACATAGCCGGCTTCTGTCAGCGATGTCGCATCTGCAATTGCAAAGGGAACATTGAGGGTCTTAGCCAAAGTCTGTGCTAAAAAGGTCTTTCCCGACCCTGTCGGACCTACCATGAGAATATTTGACTTCTGTAAATCGACATCGCTTTCTTCTTGGCTTTCTGTAAAAGAAATGCGCTTGTAATGATTGTAGACAGCTACTGCTAAGGCGCGCTTAGCATGTTCCTGTCCGACCACATACTCATTTAAAACAGCCAGAAGTTCCTTTGGCTTAGGCACTTCTGCTAAGTCGGCCAAGACCTCCTCGGCCAACTCTTCTCTGATGATTTCCTGCGATAAGGCAACACATTCATTGCAAATAAATACACTGTTGCCAGCAATAATTTTTTTCACTTCATCTTGACTTTTCCCGCAGAAAGAACAGTAAACTTTAACATCATTATTTCTATTTCCAGCCATGATTCCTCTTTCTAGACTATCCTAGCTAAATAACCGTTTGTTAAAACAGGGTGTTATAAAAAGCATGAATGGTATTTACTAAATTAGTAAAAGCATTCAGCAAAAGCAAAGCCCCTAAACCATAGCGCTTTTTCTTAAAGGCAGGCAGGGCGCACAATACGCAAATCACACATAAAAAGGCAGTGAATACTCCAAAAACACTTCGTTGCATTTTGTAAAAAGGAACTCCTTCTTTCCTATTTTTCTAAAACCGTAACCGAAAAATTATAAGCATTTTTATCATCTTTCGTATAAAAGATTTGGGAAGTCTGATGGAAATCAGACAAATCAAGTTCTGGGAAATAGGTATCTCCTGTAAATCTGCCGTCGACAGTTGTCTTAATCAGCGCATCATAGTGCTCGGAAAAAGCCTTGTAAACACTGGCACCGCCGACAATAAACAAACTTTTATTTTGTTTGGCAAACCATTCTAAAGCCTCAGCAACACTATGAACAACAATAAGGTTTTCTTGGCTCTTTATGTCAGTTTTCTGCGTTAAAATTAAGGTATCACGTCCCGGTAAAACCCGGCGGTTCATCCCGTCAAAAGTCACACGTCCCATTAAAAGAGCCTGTCCCATGGTCGTTTTTTTAAAGTGCTGCAGCTCTTTGGGCAGATGCCAAGGGAGGCTGCCATCAGCCCCAATCAGGCCGGCTTTATCTTCTGCCCAAATCGCAATGATTCGCTTTGTCATTTTTTCTCTTACCTTTTGGTCTCACATTTACTTCAATTCTAACAGATTTCTTTTAAAAATGCAGAGATAAAAATTCTCTGCATTTTTCAGATAGCTAAATCAAATTTTAACTGCGGTTTAACCGGATCATAATCAATTAATTCAAAATCTTCTGGTTTGATAGCAAAAAAATTCGTACCATCAGCAACCTTTAAACGGAGCTGAGGCTGGCAGTCTGACGGCTCCCGCCGCAGCAATTCACGCGCCTGATCAAATTGATTGTCATAGATATGCAGGTTGTTGACAAAATAGAAAAATTTGCCCACTTTCCAGCCAAAATGTTTGGCAATCATCATCTGCAGAGCAACATACTGCATGGCATTAATATGGTGGGCAACCAGCATATCATTGGACCGCTGAGTCAGTGTCGCATCTAAATAGATAACACCATCTACCCGTCTCACATCAAACATTGTCTGAAAAGCACAGGGGTAGAGCCCGTCACTGGCTGCAAAAGCTTCGTAGTCCCAAAGCGAGATGACATTGCGCCGGTTCCAGGGATTATCTGCCAGCTGCTTTAAAATCGTATCAATAATACGGTGTTTTTTGACAACCGCACCATAACGCTGACCGATATTTCCGGACTCTCCAACTTCCCAGTCATTCCAGTATTTCACCCCATATTTATCATTAAGAACAGAAAGGTCATTTGACTGATCCTGATAAATCCAAAAAATTTCTTTGATGGCTGATTTTACAGCAATAGGCCGCAGGGTTGTGATAGGAAATTCTCCTTTCGCCAGATCATACTCCGCAAAAGCCCCAGTAATATATTTAGAATTAGCGGTTGTCCCATCCTTATACTTAGGCCGGGCTTGTTCGCTAAAAACCCCTTCGTCCATGATTTTTCTAATATTATCCTTGAAAATGAGATCTGCTTTAGTCATCGAACATACCTTCCTAAAAATAGCTGTTATTATTTTATCGGAAAAATCGAAAAAAAGCGAGGAAAAAACCTTTTTCTTAAAACCGTTCAGACCGACAGCAGAGCAGAGTTTAAAAGATACTTTGTTTTTTAATCACCGCCCTGTATAAATTTTGAAATGCCAATTTTTCATTGTTTAGTTGCTATAATTTTAGAAAAACTAATAATATAAGTGTAACAGCTACTACAATGCTTATTCGAGCAGGTATATACTTTTTCCCATACAAAATAGCTTGCACACTGCATAATGAAAAAAGGCCACCAACAAATAGAGCAGACAGAAGCATCTTTGAATTTGTATTGAAGTATATAGAAAAAGCTGCCGCTATTGCAATAAGACCCAATACTAAAGAAACTAATATTTTTAGAATCCAAGCTTTATCAGTTGCATAAGCAGGAAAATCTCCATGAAATTTTTTAGCTGCTTTTAAACCTTTTCCTTTTGTGATATTGAACAAGAAAAACAAATTGGCAACCATTTCAGTCACTCCAATAAAGAACATAATCCACATTGTCATTTTCATTTATGCAAACCTCCATCTAAATTTTTCATAATGATATTTAAGCACTTAACGAGAGTTTGAATTTCCGATGCGGATAATCCTATTACTGCTAAATCATTGACACTATTAGCTATTGAAGAAACCTCAGATATAATATTCACTGCTTTGGGTAAAAGCTTTACATTATAACTTCTACGGTCGTTTTCAGATAATTTTTTTTCGACTAACTTTTTAGAGACTAATTTATCGATAATAGTGCCACATGTCGCTCTGTCCGAATTAATTTTATCGGCTACTTCGGCCTGAGATAACTCATCTTCTACAGACAGCACACTCAAAACAGCCCATTGAGAAGAGGTAATATCGTACATCTTTAATTGTGCATCAAGTGTTCTTTTTATTAGTTTGGCACTCGAATTCAGCAGATACCCTAGCGAATCTTCAATTTTCATCATTTTTCCTTCCCCATATAATATGTATAAAAATTATTTGTATACATATTATATTACAAATCTCTTGTTTTAGCAACATAAATAGTCAAAAAAGCTATCATTGTTTTTCAAGTATTAGGAACTGTAACGCCGTAATTTATAAATTAAAATATTTTACTACTGTGCCTGCCTTTCTGATAGTATTGAATCAAGCGGTTTGATGTTTCAGTGTGATTGTCATTAAGGCAACCTCTATTTTCCATTTTTATCATCGTTCTACTATCTTTTGCGACTTTCAAATGTGAGAAAAAAAACTATTTTAAAGTATTTACCCCTGTAAAAATTTCATTTATAGTTAGAAATCCCTTTAATTTTCATTGCTCTCTGAAAAATACCAGCTCAAAACTCAAGTCACATCAGAAAAATCAGCGATAGGCTGATTAGTTTTATTTTTGATATGTCAATATTCTATGCGATAATTGAAGTCTTATGGTATTTTATAAAAAATCCGACTATTTTACTTTGATATTTGAAAGAAATAATTTTTTTGTGAATCTATTTATTGACTTTATGGTAAAATTAAGGTTAGGCATTAAGAGATTAGAAAGGTTTACTGGGTAAACATGAAAATCGGAATTGATAAAATAGGATTTGCAACGGCACAGTATGTGCTGAATATGGACGATTTGGCAAACAGCCGTAGTGTGGATCCGGAAAAATTCAGTACAGGTCTGCTTCTGCAGGCCTTAAGTATCGCTCCTGTTACTGATGATATTGTAACCTTAGGAGCATCGGCGGCTCAAAAAATTCTGACGCAGGCAGATAAAGAAAATATTGATATGGTCATTGTGGCTACAGAATCAGGTATCGATCAAAGCAAGGCTGCTGCAGTTTATATCCATCAGCTGCTTGGCATCCAGCCTTTTGCACGCAGTATCGAAATGAAAGAAGCCTGCTACAGCGCAACGGCTGCATTAGATTATGCTAAACTTCATATCGGAAAAAATCCGGACAGTAAGGTATTGGTTATTGCTTCTGATATTGCTAAATATGGTATCGGCACTCCGGGAGAATCCACTCAAGGAGCCGGAAGTGTGGCTATGCTTCTGACAAAAGACCCTGCTATCATGGTTTTGCATGATCAGTCACTGGCTTTAACCCGTGATATTATGGATTTCTGGCGTCCCAACTATTCAGTGACACCATATGTTAATGGCATGTATTCAACAAAGCAGTACCTTGATATGCTCAAGACAAGCTGGGATGAGTATCAAAAGCGTTTTAACAAATCCTTAGCAGATTTCGCCGCTTTTTGTTTCCATATCCCATTTCCAAAGCTTGCGCTTAAGGGCTTCAATAAAATTCTGGACAAACAGCTTCCGGAAGCTGTTAAAGAAAAACTCAAAGATAATTTTCAACACTCTATTCTTTACAGCCAACAGATCGGCAATATCTACACTGGCTCTCTCTTTTTAGGGCTTTTATCTTTGCTTGAAAACAGTACAAGTCTGCAGGAAGGCGACCAAATCGCTATGTTTAGTTACGGCAGCGGTGCTGTAGCTGAGATTTTCACCGGAACTTTGGCAAAAGGTTTTAAAAAGCAGCTCCTCAAAGGACAAAGCCGTTTGCAGGAATTAAAAAAACGAACCGTCCTTTCTGTTACAGACTATGAAAAGATGTTTTTTGAAGAAGCTCAGATTGATGAAAACGGCCATGCGTCTTTTGATAACTATAAAACCGGCCCTTTTGCTCTAAAGGAGATTCTAGGCCATCAAAGAATTTACCGCAAGGTGGCAGCCAATGGTGAATAAAAAACTAAACTGGTCCGGCTTTGCTAGGAAGACCCCTGCTGAGAGGGCAGCTTACCTAAAGGAACACAAGCTCCTTTCCGATGATTCTCAGCAACTGTTGGCTGATGAAGAACTGCTTTCTTTAAGCCGGGCAGATCAAATCACAGAAAATGTTATTGGCAGACTGGCTTTACCTTTTAGCATAGCCCCTGATTTTCTTATCAACCACCAGGTTTATCAGGTTCCTTTTGTCACAGAAGAGCCTTCTGTCGTAGCAGCTGCCAGTTTTGCTGCACAGATTATCAAACGCTCGGGAGGCTTTACTGCGCGGATTCATAGCCGCCAAATGGTCGGTCAGCTGGCTATTTATGATGTCACTGACAAAGAAAAGGCCCAAGAAGCTATTTTGGCACAAAAGTCACATTTATTATCTTTGGCTAATCAGGCCTACCCTTCTATTGTCAAGCGAGGCGGCGGTGCTTGCGATTTATCTGTTGAGGCCAAAGATGACTTGATACTTGTCTACCTTACTGTAGACACAAAGGAAGCGATGGGAGCCAATATCATTAATACCATGACAGAGGCCCTGGCTTCTCCGCTTGAAGAACTTTCCAGAGGCCGGACTTTACTGGCAGTGCTCTCTAACTATGCCGTTAAATCCCTTGTTACTGCTGAATGCCAGATTAAACTGCGTTTTCTCAGCCGCAATAAAGAACAAGCCCAGGTGTTTGCCCGCAAAATAGCTCTGGCCAGCCAGTTGGCACAAGCCGATGTTTACCGTGCCAGTACACATAATAAGGGCATTTTCAATGGGATTGATGCCGTCGTTTTAGCTACCGGCAATGACTGGCGGGCTATCGAGGCTGGAGCCCATGCATACGCCTGCAAGGACGGACAATACCGCGGCCTGTCAACTTGGACCTATGATAGCGATGAAAACAGTCTAAAAGGCCAGCTGACTTTGCCAATGCCTATTGCTACCAAAGGCGGATCAATCGGCCTTAATCCCAGTGTCCGTTTAGCCCATGATTTACTGGGAGAACCTTCCGCAAAAGAATTGGCTCAAATTATTGCTTCTGTCGGTTTAGCACAAAACTTTGCTGCCTTAAAAGCTTTAACCAGCACCGGCATTCAAGCTGGCCATATGAAACTCCAAGCTAAATCTTTAGCACTGTCAGCCGGAGCAAAGGAAGGTGAAGTGGCTGCTGTCGTCAGTCAGCTCATAGAAACTAAGCCCATGAATCTTGAAAAAGCAAAAGCTATCTTGTCAGATCTACGTCAGCAAAATGCCCACAGTTCACAGAAATAGTTTTTCAGTCTTGAAGCAGCTTTCATTGATTTAGACTGATAAGTTAAAAATCCTGAGAGTAATGGTATTATTTGCTGTATCCTGATAAAGACAAAAGAGAGTGGGACAATATACCTAAAAAGTGAAAGGAGGCAGGGCTTTTGTCCCAGCCTTTTTTTACAATTTCTTTCCTTGACATTGAGTTATTAAAATTATATAATCTAGTTATAGATACTAGATAATAAGGAGGCTAAAACAGTTTGTCAGCACAAGTTTATCCAAAATGGACTGAACTACCAAATCTGGATCTCTATCTGGATCAGGTTCTTCTTTATGTCAACCAAATCAGCCAACAGGCAGGAGTAGCCAATGATAAAGGACTGACTGCTTCAATGATCAACAACTATGTCAAACACGGACACATCGACAAACCTGTTAAAAAAAAGTATAATCGCAGGCAATTGGCCCGTCTCATTGTGATAACCAGCTTAAAAAATGTTTTTTCCATTCAGGAAATCAGCCAAACTCTGGCTATTTTAACACAAGACAATCACTCTCAAATCATGTATGACAATTTTGTCGCCTGTATGAACGGCGAGAAAAGCGAAAATATTCCGGCTGTTGTTGTTTCAGCCTGTCAGACCTTAAAATTGTACCAGCAGACTCATCAGCTCGTTTTAGAACTTCAAGGGGAAAGTAGAAATGAATCCTAGTCTTACTCACAAACTCAGCAAACAGCTTTCTTTCGGGGAGGAAGTAGCAAACAGCGTTACTCATGCCGTCGGAGCTGTTATTGCTCTTCTTCTGCTGCCGTTCACAGCTGTTTACAGTTCACAGCATTTTGGACAAACTGCAGCTGTTGGCATGTCAGTCTTTGTCATCAGCCTTTTTCTCATGTTTCTGTCGTCTACTATCTACCATGCAATGGCTTATGCATCCATGCAAAAATATGTTCTGCGTATCATTGATCACAGTATGATTTATATTGCCATTGCCGGCAGCTATACTCCTGTCGCGCTTTCATTGGTCGGGGGCTGGCTCGGCTATCTCATTATCTTTTTACAATGGGGAACAACGATTTTTGGAATTCTTTATAAAATTTTTTCTAAGAAAATCAATGAAAAATTCAGTCTCCTCCTCTATCTTCTGATGGGATGGCTGGTCATCTTTATTATTCCAGCTATTATCAGTAAAACAGGTTTTATCTTCTGGGCTTTAATGCTGGGAGGAGGGCTGGCTTATACTGTCGGTGCCTTCTTCTACGCCAGAAAAAAACCTTATGACCATATGATTTGGCATCTTTTTATCCTGCTCGCTTCAGCCTTACAGTATATTGGCATTGTCTATTTTATGCTCTAAAGCTGAACAGGACTTTAAAAACAGGTCTAAAACCTTATCGCTAATGATGATGGTTTTAGACCTGTTTTTTTTAATGTCTGGGCTTGAGTCCTAGTTCAGCTTTTTTCTGAGTCAAAAGCTGCCCATGCAGGAGGTAATCAACTGATTTAAGTTCCGGAACCGTTCGGCAGTTCAAAGCGCACATGATTAAACGTAAGTCTTCTTTCCAGCTGTTAATGATAGCAATAACCTGAGATGATGAATACTGTTCGGCTAACTCTAATACTGTCCGAGACAGACCAACTGCTCTTGCTCCTAAAACTAAGGCCTTAATCATATCCAAAGGGTGTCTGACACCTCCTGAAGCAAGAATCTCAACCTTATCAGTCAATGATTGGATATTAAGAAGTGTTTGAACAGTTGTCTGACCCCATTCATTGAGGTAAGAACGGTTCTTAGTGCTGCGCTGATTTTCGATATAAGCAAAGCTGGTGCCGCCTCGACCTGAAATATCAAATGTGTTAATACCCAAAGCCCGAGCAGTTTCAATGGTTTGCTTGTCCATACCGAACCCCACTTCTTTAAGCACAATTGGAACAGGGGATTTAGCTGCATAATCAGCTAAAGTTGTCCGCCAAGAGCGAAACTGTCGTTCGCCTTCCGGCATTAATAGCTCCTGCATAGCATTAAGATGAAGCTGCAAGAATAGAGGCTGGAGTTCTGTTATTGTTTGTAAGCCTGCTGAATAAGGCTTATCGATACCAATATTGCCAGCAAGCAGGAGATTGGGAAAGTCGTTAAGGCTAGGATAGGAACTGACATCTTTACCCTTAAGTGCGGCACTGTAAGACCCTGTTACCATAAGAATACCCGTTGCTTGAGCAATGTAAGCTAATTTGCGGTTAACCGATCGGCCTTTCTCACTTCCTCCGGTCATGGCATTGATATAAAAAGGAAATTCAAAGTCCTGACCCGCAAAATGAGTTGATAAATCAATATCCTGTAAATCATATTCAGGCAAAGAATGGTGAATCAGTTCCATATCATCGAAACTATTATAGGGCGCCTGATAGTTTAAGGCAAATTGTATATGGTCATCTTTTCGATTCGTCATTTGTCCTCACATGTTCTAAAAGAAGTAATTCAATACCGGCAGCCTGCCAGCGTTCAGACAAGATTTTTGTTGCTTCAGGGCTGAAGGACAGCGCTAAACCGCAGTCCCCTCCTCCTGAGCCTGATGATTTAGCAGCCGCATCCAGTCCGTGTGCAGCTTGCTTTAAAAGCAAAAGCTTATCACTGTAAATAGCTGGGTGCAAATCCTGAAGAAGGCGGCTTACTGCTGTCAGAGCCTCTTTAACCTTGGTTTTATCCCCCTTTAAAAATGCCCTTTTTAATTCCTGCACCTGCTCTTGGGTGCGGGTCAGAAAATAAGGATTAATAGCTCCCTGCACTAGCCGAATCATCTCGCTTGAAAGCGCAGCTTCCTTGGTCCATCCCACTAAAAAATCAACATTCAGAGCAGACTTAATGGGTTCAATACAGTAGCCCCAGTCCTTTTGCAGAACAGACTGGAGTGATTCATTCTTTATCCAGCTTTTTACTTGCTGCCGGTCAAAAGAAGTAAAATAAACCAAATCATCATAAGCAATACAGGCCACATCTCCCATTGAGCCATTATCGCCCTTCTTAAGCAAAGTATAGGCAGCCAATTTAAAAACAGTATCTGCTGATAAGTCAAGATGGTAAAAAGCAGCTAAGGCTTTTATTGTTAAAATAACAACACTGCCGCTGGATCCGATGCCGAATTTAACCCCCTGACGTTCCATTTTACCGCTGATTGCCAACGAAAAAGCAGGCAGATCTGCTGCTCTTTTTTGGAGGAAATCTGCAAAATGGAGAATTGTCTGCTGAATGATGGCATAATGCCTGTCCGGCTCCAATCCCGCCTGATAATCAAACATATCAGATTGGATAACAATCTCAGGAGCGACTTTAACAGAAGCTGTCATATAAATGGGGATATTTTTGATAATAGCAGACTGTCCTGGCACAAGGACAGCATATTCACCGGCAAGATAGAGTTTGCCGCCAGCCTGAACCTGCATTGTTTTTTCCACTTCAAAGCTCCTTTGTCCGTGAAACAATAATCTGATAGTTATCGGCAAAGCGTTCAGACAGTCTAGCAAGGTCTTTTTCCAAACACAGCACCTTAACATTGGGACCGGCATCCATAGTGAAATAGCAGCTTTCTCCCTGCTGACGCAGCTTTTTAACAAAATCCATAGCCTGATAAGAAGCATCCGTCAGATAGGAAAAAGGAGGCTGCGCAGCAGCTGTTGTTGCGTGCATGGCGAGAGCGTTGCGCTCTGTTAACTCACCTACTTTGACGAAATCATTATTTTTTAAATACTGCAGCATATCTGCATAGTCCTTTTCAGACTGATGCACCCACTGATCAAATTGTGTTGATGTTTGAGCAGTCAGCTTCATTCCTTCTCTGCTGGAAATTGGCTTAGGAGAGGCATTTAAAACCAGCATAATCATAGCCATCTGCAAATCTGTCTGAACACGGTAAATATCGCCGCTGTCCTTATCCCATGCCGCAACCGGACCAAAGAAAGAACGGGCAGAGGAACCTGACGCAAACTTAGCTTTTTGAGCCAGCTCCTGCTGATTCAAACCGGCTGCAAAAAGAGCATTGCAGGCTTTAACAAGAGCTGATAAACCGCTGGAACTGGAGGACAGACCAGCAGCCGTCGGCATATTATTGCTGGTTTCAACTTTAACAAACTGTTTCTTGTTTTTGCGAAACTGGTCAATCACAGCAGAAATTTTAGCCTGTTCTTTGGCATCCTGCCGAATTCCGTCAATATAAAATTCATCATGCTCAGCTGTTTTAAGCAGAAAAGAGAGCCGTGTTTCGGTATACATGTTTTCCAGAGTTAAAGAGATGCTGCTGGTTGAAGGAATCATATTGGCTGCATCTTTTTTTCCCCAGTATTTAACAAGTGCAATATTGGCATATGATTTAACACTTACAGTTTTTCGATCCACGTGTGAAGCGCTCCTTTTTCTTTCAATTTTTGCTCAATGTGCTGCGCTTGGCCGGCATCCTCCGCTAATGCGATAATACAGCCTCCAAGTCCGCCGCCGCTTAATTTAGCTCCGAGTGCTCCAGCTTGTAGAGCTTCCTGTACTAAATAATCTGCCAAACGGATACTGACAGCAATCTTCTGTAAGCAGCTATGTGCTTCTGTCATATCCTGCCCTAGGCCCATAAGGTCCTTAGCGGCAATATGTTTTTCAGCAGCTGCTGTAAGTTCTCCTAAATGCGCCAAATAAGGAAGGTTAATTTCTTCAAACTGCGCTACTTTGACCACAGCCTCACGCGTATGTCCGTGAATACCAGTATCAGCAATAATCAGAAAGGCATTCAAATTCAGCTCAAGTTCAGTAAAACCAATATTTCTAATAAATTTAATAGCGGTATCGCTTAAACAGGTCTTCGCATCCAAGCCGCTGGGATTGTTGTGCGCAATAATCTCAGCTTGATTCACCAGAATTTCCAAACAATTATCCTCAAGCGGCTGGTCATAATAATCAAAAACAGCTCGAATAGCCGCAATAGAAACCGCCGCCGATGACCCCATACCGCGTTTCTGCGGTACTTGAGATTTAATATCATAACCGATTGTGTCTTCATTAATTTTACCAAGATAATCCAGTGCAGCATATATAGCGGTTGACAGCGGGTCATAAAAATCAAAAGCCAGCGGCTGTTCTGCCGATTTAATGCGGCATTCTACTTCAATATTTTTCAAAGGCAAAGCGATGGCAGGATAACCATATACAACAGCATGCTCCCCCATTAAAATAATTTTACTGTGCGCCCTGCCAATACCAATTCTTTTCTTCATCTTTAATCTCTTTAATCATTTTTTCCTTTTTTATTTTATCACCAAAACGAAAAAAAAGCGACTGGCAAAAAAATTTGTTCCTGAAACTGGTAAAAAAGCTAGTAAAATACACTTTAACCAAAAACAAAACTGAGCATGCTCCTTAAAAGCCGGGGAGGACATCAGCCAGCAGATGCGTTCAGCCCGAACTTGAAAATTGGAGAGTGAGGGGCTGGAAGACTGTATCGTTACCGAGTTACCGCCAGCCGTAAACGTCTGAAGGCTTTGTCGTCCTGCGGCCGCCCGCACTCTTCTGGCAGGGGTGCGCAGACGAAATCAGAGATTTCTAGCTTACCGCCATTTTCCTTTTACGTTTTTAACGGCCTCTGTATCTTGTTGGAACTGAACACGGCCTACACTTTTTTCAAAAAAGAAGCCTGAAAAAATTCCAGACTTCTTTGCTAAAGCCATCTCTAGCTAGGCATAAAAACAGTGGCTAACTGACTTTTTTTTTGCTGTTTCGATTTTTAAGAAACCTAGTCAGCACAGCAAAACAAATCATTATCTCACCTTTTGCATAAAATGCTTACGGCTTCTTACGAGGTTTAATCAGACTTGAAGCTGTAGTGAGCAGGAGGAGACCAACGACAGCTAAATAATTAGCATTATCTCCTGTTTTTGGAAGCTCATTTGATTGTTTTGAGATAGACTTACTTTGTTGGAGTGAAACAGCTGATTTTTCTGCATGAGGCTCTGAACCTTGTGGGGTCTGCACTGGCTCTTGAAGTGGTTCTGAGCTGTTGTCACTGTCTTCTGGTACCACTGGTAGTACTGTCGGACTATAAGCAGCCCGAACAGTCATGCCATTAGTATCTACCGCTTCCACAAGAATTGGATCCGGTGTCCCCACAAAGTCCGGATTCGGCACAAAGGTGACCTCTCCCGTACTTGGGTCAAGCGTATAAGTCCCAACCTGAACGCCGTCTTTCATAGCCGGAAGCGTTGTTGAAGCCGTCGCTTGTCCACTTACTGGGTCAACCAATTGGTATCCCACTATTGGCACACTTGGATCACCGGCTGTGAAGATTGGGGTACCGGTCTGGGTGGCACCTTGCAAGCCAGTTGAGGTGGCATTCTCACCGGTCGGTGTTACCGGAGTAACAGTTGGCGTGTAGGTGGCGCTGGCCTGAGTACCGTTGCTATCCTGGCGGACCACCGTTACTGATGGGGCTTCCCCTACAAAGCTCGGTTCCGGTACGAAGGTCACTGTCCCGTCTGGAGCCACTGTGTAAGTGCCAACACCATCAACAGTTCGGCTTGTTGTCCCATCATCAAAGGTGGCTGGAACTGTGTCATCAAGCGGCACACTTGGATCGCCGGCTGTGAAGATTGGGGTGCCCGTTTGGGTAGCTCCCTGCAGGCCAGTTGAGGTGGCATTCTCACCGGTCGGTGTTACCGGAGTAACAGTTGGCGTGTAGGCGGCGCTGGCCTGAGTACCGTTGCTATCCTGACGGACCACCGTTACTGATGGGGCTTCCCCTACAAAGCTCGGTTCCGGTACGAAGGTCACTGTCCCGTCTGGAGCCACTGTGTAAGTGCCAACACCATCAACAGTTCGGCTTGTTGTGCCATCATCAAAAACAGCTGGAACTGTGTCGTCAAGCGGCACACTTGGATCACCGGCTGTGAAGACAGGTGTGCCCGTTTGAGTAGCTCCCTGAAGTCCGGTTGAGGTGACATCTTCTCCGGTCGGTGTTACCGGAGTAACAGTTGGCGTGTAGGCGGCGCTGGCCTGAGTACCGTTGCTATCCTGACGGACCACCGTTACTGATGGGGCTTCCCCTACAAAGCTTGGTTCCGGTACGAAGGTCACTGTCCCGTCTGGAGCCACTGTGTAAGTGCCAACACCAGAAACCACTTTTTCTGTTGTCCCATCATCAAAGACAGCTGGAACTGTGTCATCAAGCGGCACACTTGGATCGCCGGCTGTGAAGACAGGTGTGCCGGTTTGGGTAGCTCCCTGCAGGCCAGTTGAGGTGGCATCTTCTCCGGTCGGTGTTACCGGAGTAACAGTTGGCGTGTAGGTGGCTGTTGCTGTGGTACCGTTAGCGTCTGATGCTTCCACAACAATCGGATCCGGTGTGCCCACAAAGTCCGGATTCGGCACAAAGGTGACCTCTCCCGTACTTGGGTCAAGCGTATAAGTCCCAACCTGAACGCCGTCTTTCATAGCCGGAAGCGTTGTTGAAGCCGTTGCCTGTCCACTTGCCGGATCAACCAATTGGTAACCCACTATTGGCACACTTGGATCACCGGCTGTGAAGACAGGTGTGCCCGTTTGGGTAGCTCCCTGCAGGCCAGTTGAGGTGGCATCTTCTCCGGTTGGGGTTACCGGAGTAACAGTTGGCGTGTAGGTGGCCGTTGCTGGTGTACCGTTGGCATCTGATGCTTCCACAACAATTGGATCCGGTGTGCCCACAAAGTCCGGATTCGGCACAAAGGTGACCTCTCCCGTACTTGGTTCAAGTGTATATGTCCCAACCTGAACACCATCTTTCATAGCTGGAAGCGTTGTTGAAGCCGTTGCCTGTCCACTTGCTGGATCAACCAATTGGTAACCCACTATTGGCACACTTGGATCGCCGGCTGTGAAGATTGGCGTGCCCGTTTGGGTGGCACCTTGCAAGCCAGTTGAGGCGACATCTTCTCCGGTCGGTGTTACCGGAGTAACAGTTGGCGTGTAGGTGGCGCTGGCCTGAGTACCGTTGCTATCTTGACGGACCACCGTTACTGATGGGGCTTCCCCTACAAAGCTCGGTTCCGGTACGAAGGTCACTGTCCCGTCTGGAGTCACTGTGTAAGTGCCAACACCAGAAACCACTTTTTCTGTTGTGCCATCATCAAAGGTGGCTGGAACTGTGTCATCAAGCGGCACACTTGGATCACCGGCTGTGAAGATTGGGGTACCGGTCTGGGTGGCACCTTGCAAGCCAGTTGAGGTGGCATTCTCACCGGTCGGTGTTACCGGAGTAACAGTTGGCGTGTAGGTGGCGCTGGCCTGAGTACCGTTGCTATCCTGGCGGACCACCGTTACTGATGGGGCTTCCCCTACAAAGCTCGGTTCCGGTACGAAGGTCACTGTCCCGTCTGGAGCCACTGTGTAAGTGCCAACACCATCAACAGTTCGGCTTGTTGTCCCATCATCAAAGGTGGCTGGAACTGTGTCGTCAAGCGGCACACTTGGATCACCGGCTGTGAAGACAGGTGTGCCAGTTTGGGTAGCTCCCTGCAGGCCAGTTGAGGTGGCATCTTCTCCGGTTGGGGTTACCGGAGTAACGGTTGGCGTGTAGGTGGCTGTTGCTGGTGTACCGTTGGCATCTGATGCTTCCACAACAATCGGATCCGGTGTGCCCACAAAGTCCGGATTCGGCACAAAGGTGACCTCTCCCGTACTTGGAGCAAGTGTATAAGTCCCAACCTGAACACCATCTTTCATAGCCGGAAGCGTTGTTGAAGCCGTTGCCTGTCCACTTGCTGGATCAACCAATTGGTAACCCACTATTGGCACAGTCGGATCACCAGCTGTGAAGACAGGTGTGCCAGTTTGGGTAGCTCCCTGCAGGCCAGTTGAGGTGACATTCTCACCGGTCGGTGTTACCGGAGTGACAGTTGGCGTGTAAGTGGCTGTTGCTGGTGTACCGTTGGCATCCTGACGGACCACCGTTACTGATGGGGCTTCCCCTACAAAGCTCGGTTCCGGTACGAAGGTCACTGTCCCGTCTGGAGCCACTGTGTAAGTGCCAACACCATCAACAGTTCGGCTTGTTGTCCCATCATCAAAAACAGCTGGAACTGTGTCGTCAAGCGGCACACTTGGATCACCGGCTGTGAAGACAGGTGTGCCCGTTTGAGTGGCACCCTGCAAGCCAGTTGAGGTGACATTCTCACCGGTCGGTGTTACCGGAGTAACAGTTGGCGTGTAGGTGGCCGTTGCTGTGGTACCGTTAGCGTCTGATGCTTCCACAACAATCGGATCCGGTGTGCCCACAAAGTCCGGATTCGGCACAAAGGTGACCTCTCCCGTACTTGGGTCAAGCGTATAAGTCCCAACCTGAACGCCGTCTTTCATAGCCGGAAGCGTTGTTGAAGCCGTTGCCTGTCCACTTGCCGGATCAACCAATTGGTAACCCACTATTGGCACACTTGGATCACCGGCTGTGAAGATTGGGGTACCGGTCTGGGTGGCACCTTGCAAGCCAGTTGAGGTGACATTCTCACCGGTCGGTGTTACTGGAGTAACAGTTGGCGTGTAGGTGGCGCTGGCCTGAGTACCGTTGCTATCCTGGCGGACCACCGTTACTGATGGGGCTTCCCCTACAAAGCTCGGTTCCGGTACGAAGGTCACTGTCCCGTCTGGAGCCACTGTGTAAGTGCCAACACCATCAACAGTTCGGCTTGTTGTGCCATCATCAAAAACAGCTGGAACTGTGTCGTCAAGCGGCACACTTGGATCACCGGCTGTGAAGACAGGTGTGCCCGTTTGAGTAGCTCCCTGAAGTCCGGTTGAGGTGACATCTTCTCCGGTCGGTGTTACCGGAGTAACGGTTGGCGTGTAGGTGGCCGTAACAGTTTTGCCATTTATGTCTCTTGCCAAAACTTGTGCTGGATCAGGGGTCCCAACAAAATCTTTATTTGGCACAAAGGTCACTGTTCCTGTTTCTGAATCAAAGGTATAGGTTCCAACAGCCACACCGTCTTTCATAGCAAAAATAGCTGTACTGTCAGTTGGCTGCCCGCTTGTTGGATCAATCAGTTGTTTGCTGACAAAAGCAATATCGTCGTCCCCTGTATCAAAGGTGAGTACCCCTGTTTGAGTCGCCCCCTGAATATCTGTCGAAACGGCATCAGTAGCTGTCGGTGTATTATCCGGATCACTAATCGGAATTTGGAAATCTTCAACCTCACCGTCACGTGCCAAACCAGTCGGATTGACAATATCATCTGCAACAGAAGCAATCCGCACACGAACATTTAAATTGGTAAGATCAGATGATATAACAGATGGGTCAACATCAAATGTCAATGTTGCCATACCGCTTGAAGTCACTGAAACACTGGCTTTTTCATTTTCATCGAAGGTGCCATTATTGTCAAAGTCTACCCAAGCAGATAGGTAGGCTGTATTTGCACCGTTTAAATTTGCTAGAACACTGAGTGCATAATTGTCAGATCCGCGTTTATACTGAGCGTAAGTCCCGCCGTTTGTCAGCTGAGCTTCTCCTTCATCATAACTAGCAGAGTCATAGTAAGACGCTGTTCCATCATCACCTGTCCAAGGCGTCGTAATCCTTGTGTGATTGTCAGGATCTCCAGCTACCAAACCAAGATAAGGCGAACCATTGCCTGTCCTTGAAGCCAGACCGGCAGCCTTAGTTAAATCTTTAGTTTCTCCTAATTTAAAATCAGTCTCAGCAGCTGTAGCTTGTAAAAGATGTCCTACTAGACCATAGGATTCACTGGCATCACCATAGTCAATCGGAACTACAAAGCCCAAAACAAACGACTGTTCACCGTTTAGAATAAAATAATGCGACAGCTCAGTGACGCCATACGTTGCTAAAATCGGCACAGCATGCGGCTCAAACTGAGCTGTGTCATAAAGATAGTACCCTGGATTATTAGGATCGGGCCTGAAACCGCCATCTGATCTGACAATACCCGTATTGATATTACTGATGATTTGTGTATTCTGCCCGCCATTAGGACTTGAATTATAAAGTGCTTCTGAGTGGGTGTAGCCGAAATCGCTCGGGTAAATCGTATTTAAGATTCTTTCAGCAAAATAATCATCTTCCGGGTTTGAAACATCCGGAGCAACAACCGTCTGATTTGGCGTATTGCCAGTCGGAAGACTTATACCGGTAGAAGAGACATCTATCAGTTTAAAGGCCTCGCCATTGGTCATAGTAATGGTGTTTTCTGGCCGGTCCAAAGACTCACCATCTGTAATAAAAGCTTGAACTGGAACGGTTTCACCATTAAAAGTTGCACTGAGACTGAAAGTAACCCCAGCGTTAGCCCGCCTTGATATGATACTTGTTTTAGCCGTGGACCCCAAGTCATAACCGCTGTTATTCAAAAGATTGCGGTATCTAGTGGAACCGTCTGTTCTTCCGTAAATAACAGGTGTCAGCGGAGCAGCTGTTTCTGTTTTATTTGTCGGGCTTGCTAAAGCTTTATTAACAGCATTAGGATCATAGTTGGTCGCAGCCGGATCAATACCGGCGGCAACAAGACGGTTGTAGTACTCCTGTGTTGAATTAAAAGGCTGAAGATTTGTTACCGTAATCGTAATTTCATATCCCGGAGCAGGTGATACCGTTAAAGTCGTACCAACCTGCAGATTGCCGTCTGCATCTAAATTCGTTGCACCAGACCAATCAGGGAAAAAGAGAACATCTCTCAGCTGGGCTGCAGAATCTTGATAAGCTGCAGCAACAGCTGCTGAACGGGTAGCATAAATCCCATTAATAGGAGCAAATTCTGATGCTGGAACAGCTGCAGCAACTTGCTGGAGATTGGCTGTCAACATAGCCGGACTGACTGCTGAAGTGTTTTGCAGGTCTGAAAGACTAAACACTTCAGAATCAATATCAGTCGCAGAATCGTCTGCAGCCGCTTGGGTAAGATTATCACCAGCCACTGCACCAAGCTCTTCTGGAGCAGCTGAACTGGCTGTCTGCCCTGCATCAGCACTGTTTATTTCAGCAGCTGCAGAATCTGGGACAGCTTCACTAACTGTCTGACTGCTGTCTGCATCTGCTGCAGCAGTATTTTCTGGTATAGGTAAAGCGCTTTCTTCAGGCAGTGCAGAAAACTGCTCCTGACCGTCTGCCGACTCTTCCTGCAAGACACCATCTGAAACTACTGATGCTGCGGCATCTTGGCTTGTATCAGATACTTCATCTGCACTAACAGCCGTTTGCGGAGCAGCTAAAAATAAAAACATTCCTAAAAGGACACTGGCCGCACCAAAATGCGTTTTCCGAATTGAAAAACGCTGTTTCGTCCGGCTCAAGTTAAAAGACTGTGACTTTCCCAATTTCATCTTCTCCCCTTTACCATTAATTTAATCTAAAAAATTTGTTTAGACTAATCCCATAATATCCAGATTAGTAAAATACCTTTTAATTTTACACTAAGACAGACCATTTGTCTATAAACTTGTCTTAAAAATTTGTCTTAAATATTCAAAGCACTTACAAAGCCTGATTTCACACCATTTCCAAGCTGGCTATTTTTTATCGCCTTGCTTTATCACCGCAAAAAATGAGAAATTAATTTTATTTTTTTAAAATTTAATTATGATAAAACTATCTAACTGCTAACTACATTATTTTTAATAAAAACTGATTTTAGCAAACTAAAAACAGCTAATCCAAATGGATAAGCTGCCTGTTTAAATAACCGGATCATTGTTTAAATCAGGAATAATTCGTGTCAGAAACTGCTTCGTCCGCTCTTTTTTAGGATGAAGAAAGAATTGATCGGGGTGGCCTTCCTCAATAATCTGACCATCATCTAAAAAAAGAATATGATTGGCGACATCGCGTGCAAAAGACATTTCATGGGTCACAACAATCATTGTGATACCATCATTTGCCAGTTGCTTCATAACGGCTAAGACATCCCCAATCAATTCCGGATCAAGAGCTGAAGTTGGTTCATCAAATAAAATGACTTCGGGTTTTACAGCAATCGCCCGAGCTATGCCAATGCGCTGCTGCTGGCCTCCTGAAAGCTGGCTGGGATAATAATCCCGATAATCTAGCAATCCTACCTTATCCAAAGCTTCTTCAGCAGTCTTTTGCGCTTCACTTTTGGGAATGTGTCTGGCAATGACTAAACCTTCCAAAATATTTTCCACAGCCGTCTTATTAGCAAAAAGGTTATAATGCTGGAAAACAAATGCTGTCTTCTTCCTGATATTGAGAATTTCTTTACGGCTTAATTTAGCTAAATTGTACTCCTGTCCAGCTAAATTCAGCTGACCGCTGTCAGCTTTTTCCAAGTGATTTAAGCATCTTAAAAAAGTTGTTTTCCCTGATCCGCTGGGGCCGAGAACTACAACAACATCGCCTTGATCAACTGTCAAACTGATTTCATCAAGCACTTTTTTCTGCCCAAAACTTTTGGACAATTTTTTTACTTCTAACATCAATTCCTCCCTAAACAGCGCGGAACCGTTTTTCAAATACTCGAAAGAGATACTGTATCAAACCGCAAATAATAAGATAGATAATAAAAATAACAAAATAGGATTCAAAATATTGGTAACCGTAAGCTGCTTCTACTCTGGCAATAGCTGTGATATCTCTGACTGTCATGACAAAAACCAGAGAAGTGCCCTTGACCAGATTGATAACCAAATTGCTGAGGTTAGGCAGTGCAAGCGGCAAGGCCTGCGGAAAAATAATCCTGAGATAAGCTTGCTTGTCAGTCAGCCCAATAGCCTGTGCCGCTTCCAGCTGTCCTCTGTCAACTGCAAGAATGCTTGAACGAATAATTTCCGAAAGCGATCCTGTAGCCATAATACTAAAGATAATAAACGCATAGTAAATCGGATTGAGTTCAAAAATATTTATCCCAACTGAGTGCAGCACCGTATTTAAAAGGCTGGGAAAAAGGCTGTAAAAGAAAAGAATCAGCAAAATAGGCGGTGTCGCCCTGATAAAGGCCAAGTAGACCACTGAAAAAGCTGTGACACCTTTTAATTTGTGAATACGCCCTAAAGCAAGAAAAAGAGCCGGCAGAAAGCTTAACAGCAGAGATACTGCCATAATCCCTAAGGTAACAGGAATACCGGCCAAAGCTTTAATAAATGTTTCGTAAATATAACTAAAATCCATTCTCTACCCCTACCGTTTAGCTGTATCTAAGTACTGCTCCAAAAACTGACTGCCTATTGACAGCATCAGGGCTAAGCCCCAATAAATGAGGGCAGCTGCGGTGTATATTTCTAAAGAATAATTACCAAGACTCCGTCCCAACAAAAGATTGGCAGTCCCCATAACATCAGCCAGACCGATAGTGTAGGCCAGAGCAGTGTCTTTCAGTAAATTCAGAATAGCTGTTGTCATATTGGGCAGTGCCAGCCGGAAGGCCTGCGGCAGTATAATCCGTCTAAAAGCCTGAAAATCTGTCAAACCGATGCTCAGTCCTGCTTCCAGCTGCCCTTTAGGCACACCTGTATAAGCTGATTTAAAAACCTGAGAAATACTTGCTGCAAACAAAAGCGTCATGGCTAAAATGACAAAGACGCCTCTCGGCCAGCCATTAACATTGAGACCCAGCCACCAATTCAAAAATTCCGGCAGACCATAAAAAACCATAAACAGCAAAACAATGGGCGGGGTGCAACGCAGAATAAAGATATAGCCTCTGGCTATGGCAGACAGACTTTTATCGCCGGACAGTTCTGCCCAAGTCAAAACAAGCCCAAGCAAACTTCCTCCGCCGACTGTTAGCAGCATAATCCATAAAGTCAGAGGAAGCGCTGCTATAATTTGCGGAAGAAAATCTAAGACATATACAGGATTATAAGAAACCATACCAGCTCCCCCTAATCACTGACATAGGAAAAGACATCTTCACCAAAGTATTTCTGCGACAGTTTACTCAGTGTTCCATCATCTTGAAGTTCTTTCAGAGCCTGATCATAGGCTGTTGCAAAAGCTTCATTGGTCTTATTTTTGTGGAGTAAGGGATAAGTTTCAATGCCTTTGTAAGCAAACCAGCTCAAACGATCGGCATATTGGTGATAGGCCCCATCTTCAGAAGTAACAGCTTCTTCAAAAGAGAGTTTGATGTCAAAATAGGCATCATAGCGTCCTTCCAATACCCAGGCATAAGCGTCCGCTACTGTAAAGCTTTCAGCTTCTGTCAGACCTATTGGGTTCTTAGCTGTTTTATTGTAGTCCTGAATGACATTGTATTGGGCGTTTTGCGGAGAAATAGGAACTAATTTCCCCTTAGAATCCGCAAAGGAATCAATATCAGTGATGGTATTTTCGTCCTCTTTACGGATAGTAAAGCCAATAATGCTGGCACCGATTGGTTCTTCAGGAATAATAAATTTTTCAGCTCTCTCCTCAGTATACCAAGCACCCTTGGTTCCAATATCATATTTACCGGATTCAAGACCGATTAACAGGTCTTCATCACTTGTGGGTGTGTAGTCAAACTGATATTTATCCAGTTTTTCATCAACAGCTTTAAGAACTGCGACTTCAAAGCCATCACTTTCGCCATCATCATTAACAAAATCATAGGGAGCATAGCTTTGTGTATGAGCAACCTGAAGTGTTATTACTTCACCATCAGCCCCCTGACTTCCTCCTGACTGACCGGCTAACTGACGGCCGACAATCGTTATCAACAGTATAGCAACTACTACACCACCAAAAATAAACCATCTTTTCTTATTCATCTGCTACTCCTCTACACAAGATACAAAGGGCGTTTAAGCTCACAGCAAAAATAGGAGACTGACCGCCGAGTCACTAAAGACTCTAGGGAGGGCTATACTCACAGAGCAGCCACATTCGTATGTCAGCTTACGCTTCACTGCGTCTCTTTTTTGCAAAGAGCTTAGCCCGTGTTCAATTACACCAAGATACAAAGGCCGTCAAAAACGCAAAAGGAAAATAGGCGGTAAGCCAGAAATCTTTGATTTCGTCTGCGCACCCCTGCCAGAACGACTAGAAAGGTGCGGTCGACTGTTAAGGCGACAAAGCTTTCAGACGTTTACGGCTGGCGGTAACTAGGTAACGATACAGACTTCCAGCCCCCTCACTCTCCCTTTTCTGGGTTCGGGCTGAAATCATCCACCGGATGATTTCACTGCACAGCTCTTAGGCCGCGTTTAATTCAGTTCTGCTTTTGCAGCCTCCTTGACCCACCAAATACGCTTGGAGTCAATATCGCTGGGAACTGTACAATCAGCACCAATAAGAGTCCCCTGACGGCCTGCTTGATTTAAAAGATCTTTTACAGCAGCCTGAATCTCCTCTTTGCTGCCGTTATAAAGTAAACCTTCTTTTGTATTATTAAAACCGCCGAGCACTGTTTTACCACCAAAGAGCCGGCGCCCTTCAGATAAACTGATATTTTCAGAAGTGACCGCCCAATTGAAGACTTGAGCTGGATAATCCCGATAAATTTCTAAATCATTAGTCGCTCCTTCATAGCCGCAAATATGTAAAATATTGACCCCGCCAGCCTGATTGGCAACTTCTAAAACTTGATATTCACTGGGTTTCACAAGTTCTATATAATCATTAGGACTAACCCGCTTGTCCTGAATATTTTGAACACTGAGGTATATACCGTCTGCTTCTGCCTCTTTAATAACCTTTGTCACTAATTTAGCCAAATCCTGAGCTATAACATCAAGAACCAGCTTGAGGACATCAGGAGCTTCTTCGAGAAAATCGGCAAAAAGACTGTCTCCCTGACTGACATGTTTTGCCAATTTCCATTTAAGATGTGTAGCCGGTGCAAAAATATTATAGAGTGTTACAATATCCTCAGAGAAACTCGCTTTAATCTCCTTTATCAGCTGAACCTGCTGACTGAACCAAGGATGGTTAGTAGGCAGCGGTTTTATTTCTTTCAAGTCTTTAAAATCTTTTAGTCCTGCCTTAAAAGCTTCATTAGGATAATCAAAGAAACCATCGCTCATTAACTTAATAAAATCCGGTTGAACATCTGCTAGGAACTGACGGTGGCCTGCTAAATTTTTCTGATAAATTTCTGGGTTATTTAAACCTTCTGTCCACTCCGTTTCGGTTGTAAAATGATGCCAAAAACCGACAGGGACTTGCTCAGCAGTTTGACCTGAAAAAGCATTTAGGACCCATTCTTTTTTATTTGTCATAATCTTTTCTCCCCATTTCCAGTAAGCTTGCCATTATCTTATCACCTTTTCTATCCTCTTGTATAATCTTTATTTCTTATGGTCTGCCATAAACAAAAGTTATAGATTAATAGTTTTTTTGTATCGGTCCGGCGTTTATTTTTGCAGTGTTATTCTGTTATAATGACATTACACTTTTATTTGCCAGCAATTAAAGAGGTGAAGACTTTATGAATTTTCAGCAATGCCATTATGTTGAAGCTATCGCAAGAACAGGCTCTTTCAGTCAAGCAGCTAAAGAGCTTTTTGTCTCTCAGCCGAACCTTTCAAGTTCAATCAAAGATTTAGAAAATGAATTAGGAGTTCAGCTTTTTGTGCGGTCGAATACCGGAACACGTCTTACAGAAGCCGGACAGGATTTCCTTAAATATGCTAAACGGATTATCGGTGAGCTGAGTTTACTGGAAGAGCGTTATCACAGTCAATATAAAAAGAGTTTTACGGTTGTTTCTCACCATTATGATTTTCTTTCTCTCCCTCTGGCCCATATTTCAGAACAGTTCGCTGAAAGCTACCAAGAATTTCAGCTTATTGAAACAAGCAGCAAAAAGATTCTGGAAAGTGTCGCTGATTTTGCGGCTGATTTGGGAATTATTTTCCTTGATGACGACAACAGGCACATCTTAGAGCATGCTTTTCTGCATCAAAATTTGGAATTTACGCCTCTGGGGGATTTCCCTACTCGTATTTTTCTGAGAAAAGGCCATCCTTTAGCCCAACATGCTGTAATTGCTGAAGATGAACTGAATGCTTACCCGCAAATCCGTTTTCATCAAGATAAGGCCGGTCTTAATTTTGACGAGGATGCCCTTGCGGTCGCTCAAAAACAAAATATTATCTACAGCAGTGACCGAGGCACAGTTATGAATTTGCTGTGCGCATCCGATGCTTATGCGTCAGGACTGGGTATAGTCAACAGCTTTATCAAAGAACAGATTGTTCTGATTCCCTTAAAAGACAGCCCTCTTCATACCTTGGGCTATATTATCAATAAAAATAAAAAAGTTTCAGAAATCAGTCTGGCTTTTATCAATGAAATCAAAAGAAGTCTGACAGACAAGGCTCAAACACAATAACTTCTAATAGCTGCAGTACACAGCTAACAGTGCAAAAGACTGTCCGCTATGAAAATCAGACCTAAAAAAACTGATAAAGAGCCGAGTACAAGGGCACTTTACCAGTCTTATAATATTTTTTATTCCTGCTCACCATTATAAAGACACTGTAAAGGTGATGGTGTCAGCTTTATAGCTGACAGAGATTGTTCCGCGAAATAGTTTCACCAAGCTTTCTGCCATGGATAAGCCGATTCCATAGCCAGATTTTTGGCTGCTGTGAGATTCGTCATCACGATAGAAGCGCTCAAAAAATTTACTGTAATCTGTATTCTTGCCTTTTGCATAGGTGTTTGATATTTCCAAGCGGCCCTTAGCTAAGCGGCTGCCTTTTTTTAGCCTGACTGAAACAGTTCCCCCCTCATCACAATATTTGTTTGCATTATCGACTAAAAGAGTCACTAGTTCAAATAGTGATTTTTCTTCTGCTTTAACAAAAACACCGGGCTGAATATCCCATTCGAAATGTTTTCCGTCTTTGATTATCGGACCCTTAAAATCGTTAGCAGCTGCCTCAGTTACGGCAGAGAAATTCACATTCGTCAGAACGGCTTCCTCCTGTTCCTCTAGGCGTGCCAGACTGACAAGACCATCAAGCAGTCCTGTCAGCCGCTGAACTTGTTCCGAAGTATTTTGTGTCCATTCTGACTCACCATGCATCAGCTCAACAAGCTCATTATTGGCCGCAATCACGGCTAAGGGGGTTTTTAATTCGTGGCTGGCATTGGTGATAAAGCGACGCTGTTTTTCATAATTGTCGACAAAAGGCCGAATAGCTTTCCCAGAAAACACTGTGATAACAATAACGAAGAAAAGGAAGCTGGCAGTACCCATCCAAACTGAAAGCCGAATAAGCGTTCTGTTATCAGAGAACTGATTAGTTGAATCAAGAACAACCAGCAAGTGCCGGCCGTCCTTCCGCTTTGTCAGCATATAAGAATAAGTATGCCCCTGATAGTCAAAGTCGCCATGATTGTCCTTTGACTGGCTGATAGAAATGGCATAATTTTCAGCTTGAGCATCGCTTAAATCAGAGATGTTTTCTGTATCTATAGAAAGCAGGTCATCGTCGCTGATGACAGCACTAAAATAGCGGTACTGGGAGATTGTGTCCAGAGACACCATATTTTCGCCTAATTTTTCTGCCGTTTGAGAAACATTCGGAAAAGAGCCGTCATTTTCAGATAAGACCCGCAGCACCTTATTTATTTGGTTCTTAGTTTGCAGGTATCTGGCTGAGTTAATAACAGTAACAATCGAAAAGATAAGAAATAAAACCGCTAGTGAAGCAATTCCGATAAAGCGAAAACGCAGTTTGCGAAACATCCTCAACCACCTACATTTCTACTAATTCAAAGACACCGCCTTTATGAGCAACGATAGCAAGATCAGCACCGACAGCCTGCAGTTTCTGCCGAAGATAAGAGATATAAATATAAACATAGCCGCTGTCAACCCCACTGACCTCATCTTTCGGCCAAACATGGCTGAACAGCTGCTGAGTGGACAGACGCTTGCCGGCATTAAGCATAAAATAGGCCAGCATTTTTGCTTCTTTTCCAGCCAGCCGGATAGTATTTTTGCTGCTTAATTCATGTTCTTCTACGTTCAGTGCCGTATGGCCTAAGCTTACAATACCCAAATCTGTATCCACCCTGCGTCCCAGCGAACGCACACGCGCCAGCAGTTCTTTTAAAGAGAAGGGTTTGGTCAGGTAGTCATCAGCTCCCGCATCCAATCCGTTTACCCGGTCATCAATTTCCGCCATAGCTGTCAGCATAATAACATAGGAACGATTGCCCGACTGCCTGATTTCCTTAACAGCTTCAATCCCTGTTTTAACAGGCATCATAATATCCAATACCATAACATCATAAGCGTTCTTTGCTGCCTGGTCAACGGCTTCTTGTCCGTTAGCAACAGTGTCTACTGCATACCCTTCGCGCTTAAGCGCAGCTGTTAAAACACGAGCAATTTGGACTTCGTCTTCTGCAACTAAAATTTTCATACCGGCCTCTCTCACTCATGCAGCATCTGAAACAGTACTGCAAATCAATCACTTATCTGTCTATAATTACAATAAAACTGCTTATAATCAGTAAACAAAATTTTCAGATCCACACAAATTATCCATCATTTACCTAGGACAAAGAACTATAGTCACAGCTGCAATGCACTTTTCATCTTTGTTAGCAGCAGCTTCCCAGAGACAGCTAAGTCTGACTTTCCTGAATAAGGTCGCGAATGGTCTGCATGGTTAAATCGCAAGAAGCCAGCTCATCAGCACAGCGCTTAAGCTCTCGTACAATCCGCTTAGGATCTTTGATATCTCGTTTATATTTCATTTGATGCTCTAAGCTGGCCCAAGAATCCATCGCCAAAGTCCGAAGCTGAATTTCAATAAAATAGGAGCCCGGTTTATTGCCCAAGCAATCTTCATAAGGCGTCTCGACTTCAGCAATGATATGATAAGAACGGTAACCGTTAGGTTTTGCATGCTGAATATAGTCTTTTTCAAGGATAATATGACAGCCGTCCAAACCGCGGATAAGCTCTGCTAATTTATAGATATCGTCCACAAATCCGCAGACAAAGCGTAAACCGATACTGTCGTGAATAACCTTTAAAGCACCTTCTGCCGTTACCGGGAGCTGTTTCCGAGCACACTTTTCTTCCATACTTGCCGCTGATTTGACCCGAGCAGTAAAATGTTCAAAAAGTTTGTGCCCAGTTTTTTGCTGCATTTCCTTATTTTTATCCTCAAGCTGCTGGCTGAACTCCTCTAATATAAGAGGCAGGTAAACTTCATATTTGCCGTAAACTGAATTTTTCATAAGCATTCCTTTATAATTGGTCACCAACTATTATACTATTATCATACCAAAAATTCTTTAAGAAACCTAAAAGCCGGCTGCCTTTATTTAGGCGCCGGCTGACTGACTGTATTTTTTTGCAAAAGTTCTTCAATTAAATATAAAACAAGATTGGTCAATAAGCTGAAGGCCACGGTCAGCAGTATCCCCCACAGTAATTTAGGAAAACTTCTGGTGCGCAAGCCATCAAACAAAATAGTGCCTAAGCCGCCAGCATTGATAGTGGCAGCAATCGTGGCCATAGCAATAATCGATGTTGCGGCCAGTCGAATTCCGGCAAAAACAGACGCTTTGGCCAAGGGAAGCTGAATCTTGTAAAAAACCTGCCAATCGGTCATCCCCATACCCAGTGCTGCTTCAATAATACTGTCATCTACGGAAAGCAAACCCGCCAAAAAGGTTCTTACCAAGGTATACTGTGCATAAATCACCAAAACAACTATGGCTGTCGTTCTGCCCAAACCAGTCCAGGGAATCAAGAGAGCAAACAGTGCAAAACTGGGAACAGCATAAAGCAGGGAAAGAACATAGACAGAAAAGTTTTGAAGCTGAGGGTAAAAGCGAAGCAAGACAGTTACGGAAGCGGCCAGAAGGAGGGCGAAAAATAAGGCAGAAGCTGTTATCTCAATGTGTTCCAGCAGCCTTAACATCAAAACTTCCGAAGAAGTCTGAAAATAATCAATCATGGCTCTCCTCCCACATTTTTCCTTGCACTTTGGCCGTTGCAATTAATTTCTCTACAAAAGCCGTCTGCGGTTTTTGGATGATTCTCTCCGGTTTATCAAACTGACAGATCTTTCCTTCATCCATTATGACAACGCGTGTCCCCAGCTTGAAAGCTTCGTAAATATCATGGGTGATAAAAATAAAGGTTTTATCCTGCAGTTTTTTATGGATTCGCAGCAGTTCATCCTGTAAATCACTTCGAGTAATAGCATCTATCGCACCAAAAGGTTCATCAAAAAGCATCAAATCAGGATCAGCTGCTAAAGCTCTTGCTACACCTATTCGCTGCTGCTGACCGCCGGATAATTCACTGGGATATCGCTTGCTGTATTCATCAAACGGCAGCTGCACCAAATCTAAGTGCGACCGCACAGTTTGAGTGATCTGCTCCTTACTCCAACCTAACAACTTTGGAACAGTGGCAATATTATCAAATACTGTCATATGCGGGAACAGTCCAATCTGCTGCACCACATAGCCGATAGAACGGCGCAGAGCTACAGCGTCCAAAGAGGACAGCTCCTTACCTTCAAAGAAAATCTGACCGCTGCTGGGCTCAAGCAGACGATTAATCATTTTTAGAGTGGTTGTTTTCCCAGAGCCAGACGTCCCCAAAATAGTAATGAATTCCCCTTCTTGAATGTTTAAGTTGATGCTGTCAACAGCCGGTTTGCCATTATAAATCTTACTGACCTCTTTAAATTCAATAATCGTTTTTTCTGTCATAATGTTCCTTTTTACTTGAGACTGTCATAGTATTCTTTTGCAACATCTGTGTATTCTTTGCCTTCAACATCAACCTGAGCATTCAGCTCAGTCACTGTTTCTGTATCAAGAGAAGCAGAGATTTTATTTAATATAGTTTCAATATCTGAATTTTCTTCAAGAATATTGTCACGGACAACAGGAGCCAAATTATAAGGCGGCCAGAACTGTTTATCATCTTCTAAAAGCGTAAACTGGTCAGTATTAACTAACTGGCCTTCAGTTGTGTAAGCCGGAGTAACATCAGCTTCATCGCTTTCTAAAATGGAATATTTCAGGCTGTTGTCGTAAACATTTGATGACTTCCAATTAAAGTCTCCGTAAGTTTTTTTCAGCCCCGGAAGCCCGTCATCACGCTGATCGAATTCACCTTGAGAGGCAAAACGCAGCTCCGGAGCATGTTTTTGCAGGTCAGAAATCGTTGCAATCCCCAGTTCCTTAGCCACTGCTGTTCGGATAACCAAACCTTGGCTATCGTTAGCCTGAGCATAATCCAGCCAAGTTAGATTAAACTGGTCGGCATATTCTTTCTTTACAGTATCATAGACTTTCTGCGGATCAGTCTGCATCTCTTCGCTCAAAATAGTAAGCAGACCGGTTCCGGTGTATTCAGGATATAAATCAATCTCATCATTAACCAAAGAATCGTGAATCAGAGAGCTGGAAATATTGGCCACTCTTTCTACGTCATAGCCTGCATCTTCTAAAGCAAGAGCATAAATTTCCGAAACAAGCAGGTTTTCGGTAAAATCTTTTGAACCGACACGTATCGTCCCTTCCGAATCAGACCGATTCCTGCCTGCTGCAAAGAAGAAAATCCCGCCAGCAAGGACAATCCCTGCTAATACAAGCCCTAAAATAAGTTTCCTATTTTTCATAGTGTTCTACTCCTTTAATAGATAAATCAAAAACAAGCATACTGATAAAAGACAGCAAGGCGACTGATCCGCCGCCAATAATCAAAAGATCAAAACGGTACAGACCAAGGCCGGTGAAGATGAGTGTCCCAAGGCCTCCTGCTCCGATATAGGTTGCTAAGGTAGCACTGGCAATAATCTCGACCAAAGCCAGTTTAATGCCGTTTAAAATATGAGGAAGCGCCAAAGGGAAGCTCACCTTTCTCAAGAGCTGACGCTCTGTCATCCCAAGACCTATCCCAGTCTCCAAGAGGATAGCGGGGACTTCTGAAAAACCGACAATCGTATTAAGCAAAACAGGAGGAATGCCTAATATAACCAAAGCAATTAAAGCAGGGAGCCTTCCGACACCAATAAAAGGAATCAAAATAAACAGAACACCCAAACTAGGAATCACGCGCAGGCCCTGTGTTAAAGCAGTCGCAAACTGTTTCATCGCTGCATTGCGATAGCCTAAGTAACCAAGCGGAACTGCTATCAGAACGACCAGCAGCAGGGAAAATAGGCTTAAACTTAAATGTTCCCATACATAAGTGAGGTATGTGCTGCTATTTTGACTAAAATAATCCTGAATCTCTTTAATCATCTTTAACCACCTGATGCGCTTCAAGCAAATCATTTAAATGTTTGGAAAAAATCCGAGTTGCTTTCAATAAAACAGCCTGCTCCTGATCAGATAAGCCGGCCATGGCCCTTTCTTCGTAGTCAGCCAAAGGATCCAGAAGTTGCGCTGCAGCCTTTAAACCCTTTTCTGTCAGCCTGACCAATTTCCTGCGCCTATCTGCTTTGCTGGGCTCCAAAAAAAGCCAGCCTTTTTTAATATAATTTTTAATAATTGCCTGAACAACCTGTTTGCTGGAAAAGGTTTTTCTGGCAATCGTTTCCTGACTTAAGCCGTCCTGATTATGGTAAATCCACATAAAAACCAAGAGACTTTTGCTGTTCATTCCGTGCTTGCGGGCATAATTTTCAAAAAGTGAAAACTGTTCATCTCGCAAACGGGCATACTGCTGTGCCTTAGAGTGAGCCGGCATATTCTGACCTCACTTTCTTTATGTTTTTTTCAGTATAAATCAGTTTTTTTAAATAGTCAAATTATTTTACTTAAAAACTTTAAAAACTCTCAAAAACATTTCCCCTCACTTTATCAGCTAAAGATTGCATTTGTGTTAGCAAAGCGTTAGCATTATATAGAAAAATATGACGCTTTGTAACTGTAAAAAAGACCCCACCATCTGTGGCTGGGGTCTTAAAACTATTGACAAGGAAGGTAAGACAAAAAGTCTGTCTCCAAATGATATTGCTAATTCTTAGGAAGCTTGAAACTGGGAGTTATAGAGGTCGGCATAGAAACCATCAGCCGACATCAGCTGATCATGATTGCCTTGTTCGATAATATTGCCGTCTTTCATAACTAAAATCAAGTCCGCATTGCGGATTGTTGAAAGCCGGTGTGCAATAACAAAGGAAGTCCGTCCTTCCATCAGCTTATCCATCGCTTTTTGAATCAGCTCTTCTGTTCTGGTATCTACCGATGAAGTTGCTTCATCAAGAATGAGAAGCGGCGCATCTTTGAGTAAGGCACGGGCAATAGTCAACAGCTGCTTCTGTCCGACTGAAAGACTGACCGAATCATCAAGCAAGGTATCATAACCCTGCGGTAAAGTCATAATAAAATGATGAACACCGACAGCTTTAGCCGCCGCAATAACTTGCTCATCTGTGATATTTTTCTGATTGTAAATCAGATTTTCCTTAACGCTTCCTTCAAAGAGCCAAGTATCCTGCAAAACCATAGCAAAGGCATCGTGGACCTCTTCACGTTTCATCTGATCAATAGCAATACCGTCAATTGTGATACTGCCTTTATCCATTTCATAAAATTTCATCAGCAAATTAACAATCGTTGTTTTACCAGCTCCGGTCGGACCGACAATGGCCACCTTCTGCCCTGCTTTAGCCACTGCAGAAAAATCATGAATAATGACCTTATCTTTAGAATAACCAAAGAAAACATCCTTAAAGGCAACATCCCCTTTAATGTGTGTCAGCTGCTTATCCTTAGAGCTTTCATCAGTCATCTCATCTTCTGAAAGGAATTCAAAGACACGGCCCATAGCGGCTCTGGCTGACTGCAGCTGAGTGATCGCCTGAGCAATTTGAGATAAGGGTTGTGAAAAGATACGGACATAGGTCATAAAAGCGACGATTGTTCCCATCGTAATATCACCGTTAATGGCCAGACTTGCTCCGACAATACAAACCATAACATAACCAAAATTCCCAATAAACTGCATCATGGGCATCATAATTCCAGAAAAGAACTGTGACTTCCACATACTAGTATATAGGTCTTGGTTAAGTTCATTAAAAGTATTTTTTGTCTGTTGCACAGCACTGTAACTCGTCACCACATTGTGGCCAGTATAGATCTCCTCAACATAGCCGTTGACCTTAGCCAGGTTGTTTTGCTGGCGGGTAAAGAAGGGCTGGGTTTTGCCCATAATAAAGACAACAAGAACAAAGCCGATTAGGACTGATCCGATTGCTGTCGCAGCCATAGTGCCATTTGTTCTTATCATCATAAAAATTGATCCGCATAAAAGCACCACAGCAGACACAAGCGAAACTAGACTTTGGTTAAGAGACTGAGTCATCAAGTCGACATCATTGGTTACACGCGACAGCGTGTCTCCCTGAGGATGGCTGTCGAAATAACGTAAGGGCAGAACATTAATCTTATCAGCAATCGCATTGCGCATCTTCTGAGAAAATTTCTGAATAATAGTGGTTACAATAAAGCTTGCCGAATAAGAAATCACAGCACCGCCCCCGTACATAAGGGCCAAAGTCATAGAGATCCCTGCAATTTTAGTCAAATCGAGCTGACCGGCCAAGCCTGCAGTAATTGTATCAGTAATCTCTTTGAGTCTGTCGGGGCCAATAACAGTAATTCCGCTCGAAACAACTGTAAAGGCAATGGCCAGCAGAAAAGCCGGACGGTAGCTTTTGGTATAGGGGGCCATCTGACTTAATAAAGAGGTTTTTTTCTTACTTACCATTTTCTAATTCCTCCTTGGACAGTTGTGAATAGGCAATCTCCTGATAGACTTTATTGCCAGCCAGCAGCTCTTTATGAGTACCCTGACCGACAACCTTGCCTTCATCCAGTACCAAGATTTGGTCAGCGTCCATAATTGTCGAAATCCGCTGAGCGACAATCAGTTTAGTCATCTGTGCGGTCTGTTTAGCCAGATTTTCCCGCAGAATACGGTCAGTCTTATAATCCAATGCCGAGAAAGAATCATCAAAAATTAAGATTTCCGGTTTCCGTGCTAAAGCGCGGGCAATCGCCAAACGCTGTTTCTGACCGCCTGAAAAATTAGTCCCCCCTTGAGCCACTTCTGTATCCAGTCCTTTTTCTTTACTAGCAACAAAATCTTTAGCCTGAGCTAATTCCAGCGCTTCCCAAATTCTGGTATCATCGAGCGGAGACTGGCTGCTGTTCCCCAATTCCATGTTAGAGCGAATTGTCCCGCTAAAAAGTACGGCTCTCTGCGGAATATAGCCAACTTTAGCATTTAAATCATCATGACTGTAGTCACGAACATCAATCCCGTCAACTAAAATACTGCCGGCAGTAACATCATAAAAGCGCGGAAGCAGGTTGACCAAAGTTGATTTACCGGATCCTGTTGAGCCTATAAAAGCAACTGTCTGACCTGCTTCTGCTTTGAAGCTGACATGCTCAATAACAGCCTCAGATTCTTCAGCATAGCGAAAAGAGACGTCATTAAAGACAACAGTACCGGTCTGACCGTCTGACTGACTGGTTTTTTCCTTAAAGGAAACACTTGAATCCAAGGCCAGAACTTCATTGATACGGCCTGCAGAAACAAGAGCCCGCGGCAAAATAATAAAGATAGCTACCATCATCATAAAGCCCATAACCACTTGCATGGCATAGGACGAGAAGACCACCATGTCACTAAAAACAGCGACACGATCTCTCACAGCAGCCGTTGCCTGACTCATATCAGTTGCTGACACCTTGATGTCATTAATCAAATAAGCACCAATCCAGTAGATAACCAAGGTCAAACCGCTTGAAACCAGTGTCATCACAGGATTCATAAGCGCCATCAGCCGATGAACAAAAAGATTGAGCTTGGTCAGCCTATTGTTTTCTTTTGTAAATTTAGCATCTTGGTAACTCTCGGCATTGTAGGCACGCACCACTCGTATCCCAGAAAGAATCTCTCTGGTCGTGCTGTTTAAAGCATCGGTTAAAGACTGAATTCGGCTCATTCGCGGAAAAGCCACAAAAAGCATCACTGACAGTAAAATCAGAACTATGCCGACAGCTCCGGCAACAGACCAGGTCCACTCCGAGCTCTTCCCCCAGATTTTAGTTAGAGCCCACACAGCCATTATCGGTCCTCTGGTAACGACCTGCATTCCCATCGTAATAAGTATCTGCAGCTGGGTAAGGTCATTGGTAGTCCGAGTTAACAGACTGGGGATGGAAAATTTCTTGATTTCAGCATCTGAATAATCCATAACCTGATTAAAAATCTCAGCCCTCAGACGGGTTGTAAAGCTAGCTGCTGTCCGTGCTGCCAGAAAACCGACCACTACCGCACTTAAAAAACTGGAAAAGGACAAAAGAAGCATCTTAGAGCCCGGATCCATAATATCAGAAACAGTTGTTCCTTCTGTCTGCAGCAGAGTTGTAATTTCTGACATATAAGATGGTGTTTTTAAATCCATCCAGACAGCTAAACAAATAAATACTGTACTAAGGAGAACCATTCCCCACTCCTTAGTATTTAAACGCTTAAAAATCGTTAACATCACACACTCCTCAACACAAGATACAAAGCCCGTTAAAAAACGCAAAAGGAAAATAGGGGACTGACTGACGAATCGCCAGATTCTAAGTCAGGACATCTTTTTCCCGAAGCGTTTAGGGCGTGTTCGATTCACAAGATACAAAGCCCGTTAAGAACGCAAAAGGAAAATAGGGGACTGACCGATGAATCCAGAAAGATTCGAGGTCAGACTATACTCACAGAGCAGCCACATTCGTATGTCACCTTACGCTTCCTACGACTGCGTCTCTTTTTTCCCGCAGCGTTTAGCCCGTGTTCAGTTCCACCAAGATACAAAGGGCGTACAAGCTCACAGCAAAAATAGGAAAACTGGCGAAAAAACTTCAGTTTTTAGGAAGTTTTATCTTTTTTGCAAAGAGCTTAGCCCGTGTTCAATTCCACCAAGATACAAAGCCCGTCAAAAGAGCAAAGCAAAAATAGGAGACTGGACGAAGAGCCCTCAAGGCTCTAAGACAGGCTATCTTTTTTGCACAGCTCTTAGGGCGTGTTCAATTCCACCAAGATACAAAGCCCGTCAAAAGAGCAAAGCAAAAAGGCGGTAAGCCAGAAATCTCTGATTTCGTCTGCGCACCTCTGCCAGAACGACTAGAAAGGTGCAGTCGACTGATAGGGCGACAAAGCTTTCAGACGTTTACGGCTGGCGGTAAGCCAGAAATCTCTGATTTCGTCTGCGCACCTCTGCCAGAACGACTAGAAAGGTGCAGTCGACTGATAGGGCGACAAAGCTTTCAGACGTTTACGGCTGGCAGTAAGCCAGAAATCTCTGATTTCGTCTGCGCACCTCTGCCAGAACGACTAGAAAGGTGCGGTCGACTGATAGGGCGACAAAGCTTTCAGACGTTTACGGCTGGCGGTAAGCCAGAAATCTTTGATTTCATAGGCGCACCCCTGCCAGGACGACTAGAAGGGGGCAGTCGGCTGTAAAGACGACAATGCCTTCAGACGGCTACGACTGGACAAGCAGTAAGGCAGAACTTCAGTCTACACATCCTTTTCTTTGTAGTGCTCAATGTTGGTCTGCAGCTGTCGGCTGACTTTTTTTATTGTCTGAAAATCCTCAAAGGCAATATCTTTAAACAAATAATCCCTCATATCCTGATGAAATTGCTCCAGGGGCTTCAGCTTAAGACGGCCGGCATCCGTCAGTGCAATACGTTTCCGTCTTTTATCAGTCTGCGATAAAGTGGCTGTTATAAACCCATTTTTTTCCATCCGTTTAATTAGATTGCTGCAGACCGATTTCGAAATTTTTAAAAACTTTTCAATATCCTTTATAAAAATTTCATCATTCTGATGCTTCCCCAAATAAAGCAGGACGTGTCCTTGAGGGCCGGCTAAATGTTCGATGCCGTTCTTTTTAGCCAATTCATCAGCGAGCTGCTCAATTTGGTTTACCAGATTTTTCAAATCAGCTATCGCTTCAACCATCCTTACTCCCTTTCTATTTGTTTCCATGAGAACTATTATAGTTTTCAAGAAAAGAAATGTCAAGAAAAAATTCTTTAACCATAACAAAAGCCCTGCATCATAAGGGAAATGACTAGTGCCTTCCCTTATGAGCGGGGCAGAAATGTATCTGACATTTGAGCGACTTAGACAACACCTTGTGCTGACATTGCTTGAGCTACTTTAAGGAAGCCTGCGATATTGGCTCCCAGAACAAGATTGCCTTCTTCACCAAATTCTTTTGCTGCTGCTGCTGAATTTGTATAGATAGCCTTCATAATTTGGTAAAGTTTGCTGTCTACTTCTTCAAAAGTCCAAGGTGTCCGCTGACTGTTTTGAGCCATTTCCAAGGCTGATACTGCAACACCGCCGGCATTTGCTGCTTTAGCTGGGCCGAAGGATACACCTGCTTCAAGGAAAATTTCAATAGCTTCCAAAGTTGATGGCATATTTGCCCCTTCTGTGACAGCAATAACACCATTTGCAACCAAAGCTTTAGCGTCTGCCGCATTTAACTCATTTTGTGTTGCACACGGAAAGGCCAAATCCGCTTTAATAGTCCAAATAGAATCACCGCCGGCAGGGGTAAAGACAGCATTTGGATGGTGCTCAGTGTACTTAACAATACGGGCACGCTCAACTTCTTTCAGCTGTTTTAAGGTTTCCAGATTGATTCCTTCTTTATCATATACATATCCTGAGGAATCTGAAACAGCAATAACTTTTGCACCTAATGCATGCAGCTTTTCTGTCGCATAAATCGCAACATTACCTGAGCCTGAAACAACTGCTGTTTTACCAGCAAATCCTTCGCCGCGGGCTTTAAGCATTTGTTCAGCAAAGTAAACTGCGCCGTAACCGGTAGCTTCTGTACGAGCCAGCGAACCGCCGTACGTTAGACCTTTTCCTGTCAGTACACCGTTTTTGTAACCGTTCAAACGTTTATACTGTCCGAATAGATAGCCAATCTCACGGCCGCCGACACCGATATCACCAGCCGGAACATCAATATCCGGACCAATGTATTTCTGCAGTTCGGTCATAAAACTTTGGGTGAAGCGCATAACTTCATTATCTGATTTCCCTTTGGGGTCAAAATTTGAGCCACCTTTACCGCCCCCAATCGGAAGTCCAGTCAAAGAATTTTTGAAAATCTGTTCAAAGCCAAGGAACTTAATAATGGATTGATTCACAGAAGGATGGAAACGCAGCCCGCCTTTATAAGGACCGATAGCTGATGAAAACTGAACACGGTAACCGCGGTTCACCTGAACCTGTCCTCGGTCATCAACCCAAGGCACTCGGAAAGAAAGGACACGTTCCGGTTCTACCAGGCGCTCAAGGATATTTTCTTCAATATATTCAGGATATTTATCAAAAACTGGTATTAACGAATCAAAAACTTCTTCTACCGCTTGAAGAAACTCTGCTTCATGACTATTCTGAGCCTTAACTTTTTCAAAAACAGCTGTAACATACTCTTTTCCTGTTGTCATAGACACTTCCTCCAAAATTTGAGATTTTATATTACGTAAAGTAGTATAAATTTTCTGAATATTTTTGTCAAGCTTTTTCCTCAATTTTTTCGAAAAAAATTGTTTTTCATGTCAGAAAACATGACATACTCCTTGTATTTTCTTATTTTTCATAAAACAAAAGAAGAAAGAACCTCCCGATTAACGGCTTTACTCTATCTCTCAAAGCTAATTTTTTTGACTTTTAACAGCTTTACAGCTATAATAGGGTAGATTATATAGCCGTAGAGGTTGAAAGCTTTGCTCTTTAAACGGGCTTTGTATCTTGTGAATCGAACACGCCCTAAGAGCTGTGCAAAAAAGATAAAATTTCCTAGAGTCTTAGCGACTCTTCGTCAATTTTCCTATTTTTGCTTTGCTCTTTGACGGGCTTTGTATCTTGTGTTGAGGAGTGTGTTATGAAGTGGTTCCCTTTGTTTGCTGGTATTTTAGCGATATTGTTTGGTTTTTATCTTTTTGCTAATCCTTTAGTTACTGTAGCTAGTCTAGGATGGTTTTTAGCACTAATTGTCTTTGTTTCAGGTGTAACAAATCTGCTGTCTTACTTGTCTGACAGTAAAAACAGTCGCTCTTTTTGGGAATTGCTGCAGAGTATCCTGTCAATTGTTTTTGGCTTGATTCTATTAGGCAGTTCAGCTTTCTCACTGTCTGGTGCTGTCATCACTATTTTAGCTTATTGGGTGCTTTTAAGCGGTATTTTTCGTTTGACAGCCGGAATTCAGCTGCGCAGAGCCGGGGCATTAGGCGGCAATCGGCTGCTGTTCTCTGCTGTTTTCACGATTGTTCTCGGGCTCATCCTTTTGGGACAGCCTATTTTGACAGCCGCACTGATTGGGAGGTTTATTGCGGTTCTGTTTATGGCGATTGGAATCCAAGCCATTTACACCTTTATTCAGATTCATTAATTTTTTCGTTCACTGTTATTCAGTCTTGAAAACGACATTCAACATTTAAAAAGCTCTGGTTTTCATATAGAAACCAGAGCTTTTCAACATTTACAGAAAAAAATCAGGACAGAACATTAAAGATATAAGAAACTGGCGATACCTACCATAAGGGGGATAGAGACAAGGGATAAAACAGTTGTTAAAAGGACTAACCGTGATCCATATTCATAATCACCGCCATAAACTTGACTGAGCAGGGCTGTGTTCATTGCTGCCGGAGATATGGCAGCTATTGTCAAAGCCAGTTTGACAGCGGAAGAATGGAACGGCAAGAGCCAAATAAGCAAAATACTGATAAAAGATGTCACAAAAAGACGTAAAAAAGCAGTATAGTATGCCGGACGGTAAAGAAAAATCTCTTTAAAAGTTGTCTTATAAAAATAAGAACCCAAGACCAAAGTTGACAGCGGCGTATTCAGCAGAGCAAAGGTATCAATAGCATCAACCAAAACACCCGGCAGTTTAAAGGGTAAAAGGAAACAAAACAGACCAACTGCAGTTGCAATCGTAGCCGGATTAATAAAAACAGCCCGCAAATTGATTACAGATTGTTTTTGTGAAATCAAATAAATACCGTAAGTCCACTGCATAATCTGATTGGCTACCACAAATCCTGAAATAAAGAAGACAGCTTCTTTACCGCCCACAGCTAAGGCCAATGGAGTTCCCATAAAACCGACATTTGCGAAAAGAACAGCATACTTGTCTGTATTTCTGCTCTTGGGCAGCAGAAAAGACAGCAAAAAAATCCGTGACACAATAATCAGAAAGGCTGACGCCATCACAGCAAGAAGCAGCAGCAATTTCTCCCAAGAAAAGCTCTGACTGATAAATGAAGAAATGAAGAGACTGGGGGCAACAAATCTGGTTAATAGTTTAGACAGCTCTAACGTTATTTCTTTGGTAAAGATATGCCGGTAAGCCAAAAAAAGACCTGCTCCCATCAGTAAAAATAAGACAAGCAATTTTACAAATATCAAAGCAACAATAGTCACATCTCACCTCCCAATAACAAGATACAAAGGCCGTGAAAAGCTCACAGCAAAAATAGGAGCCTGACCGCCGAGTCACTAAAGACTCTAGGGAGGACTGTACTCACAGAGTAGCCACATTCGTACGTCAGCATACGCTTCCTACGACTGCGTCTCTTTTTTGCAAAGAGCTTAGCCCGTGTTCAATTCCACCAAGATACAAAGCCCGTGAAAAAATCCGTATTCCCGGACTTCGAGACCGTAAGCTATTCCCATTATAACACAGCAAAAGCAAGTTAAAAAGCAGATTCACCGTCGAAATTTCAGACAGTGAATCTGCTTTTGGCACCTTTTAAATTTGTGTCTTAGCAAATTGGCTCATATAAAGGTCATAGTAAAAACCTTTAGCAGCAAGGAGGCTTTCATGATTCCCCTGCTCAATAATTTGACCGTCATTAAGGACAAGAATCTTATCCGCTTCTTGGATAGTAGATAACCGGTGGGCAATAACAAAGCTTGTTCGCCCTTCCATTAGTTTGCTCATCGCTTTTTGAATCAGCAGTTCCAGACGCGTATCCACTGAAGAGGTGGCTTCATCCAGAATCAAAATTTTAGGATTAGCCAAAAGGGCGCGGGCAATTGTTAAAAGCTGTTTTTGCCCAAGAGACACATTGCTTGATTCCTGATTCATTTCCATGTTATAGCCGCCGGGCAGTGTCCGGATAAAGTGATCAACATTGGCAGCTTTTGCAGCCGCTACAATTTCGTCATCTGTTGCCTGCAGCTGGCCAAAACGGAGATTTTCTTTAACTGTCCCTTCATAAAGCCAAGCATCCTGAAGAACCATACCAAACTGTCTGCGGTATTCCTGACGGGAAAGGTGGCGAATATCGTGTCCATCTATAGTAATCGCTCCTTCTGTGACATCGTAAAAGCGCATTAACAAATTAATCAGGGTCGTTTTTCCAGCACCGGTCGGACCGACAATAGCAACCATCTCTCCAGGCTGGACATCGAGGCTAAAATGGCGAATCAAAGGTTTATCAGCAGTATACTGGAAAGAAACATCGCGAAAGCTGACTTGTCCCGTCAAATCGTGACTGAGCGTTTCTGTCACTTCACTAGCTTCATTCGGTTCATCCAAAACTTCAAAAATCCGTTCCAAGGATGATTTAGCACTTTGAAGGATACCTGCCAGCTGAGTAATTGTCTGAACCGGCTGACTGATTTGCCAAGTATACTGCACAAAAGCCTGCATATTTCCAATTGTCAGCGTTCCGGACAGGACTTGAAGAGCCCCGATAAAAGCAATAATTAAATAAGCCATATCTGAAATAGCATGCAGAACAGGCATCATGACCCCCGAAATAAAACTGGCTTTAAAGCCGACATCACGAAGATTTTCAGTAATTTCACGGAATTCTTCAGCAGAAACCTCTTCACGGCCATACAGTTTAATCACATTAAAGCCGGTCAGATTTTCCTGAACAAAGCCATTCATGTCCCCCAAAGCATCAGCCTGTTTTTTGAAATAAGGCTGCGATTTCTGCAAAATAAAGCGAGCACTGAAATAAGTCAGCGGAACACAGGCAATAACAATCAGTGCTAGACTGAAATTCAGATACAGAACCATGACAATAACCAAAACGATGGTCAAAAATGCATTCACAATCTGCAAAAAACTTTGCTGCAGTGCGTTGGAAACCACTTCCACATCGCTGGTAAAACGCCCCAGCATATCGCCAAACTGATGCTTATCAAAATAGGATACCGGAATCTTATTGATTTTTTCACTCAGATCGTCTCGCAAATCACGAATAGACCGCTGTACCGCATTGGTCATAAAAAAGTTAGAGCCATAGGTTCCGACTTCGTAAAAAAGACCGCGGATAAAATAAATAACCAATATTCCGAAGATATAAGCAGTGTTAATCTGTGCACCGCTGACTCCTTTAGCCATATCCAAAAGATTGGCAGTTAATTCTGTAATAATAAGCCCTAAAATGACTGGCTCCAGAACATTCATAACACTGCTCAAAACTTTTAAGAAAATCGCAAGAAAAAGCGAGCCTTTGTAGTTTCTTAAATACGTCCACAAACGTAAGAAAACACTTTCTTTATGCATATCCTCCCCCTCTTATATATTGCTGCTGAGCTGTGAACTGGCAATTTCGCGGTATATTTCGTTGCTCTGCATCAATTCTTCATGCGTCCCGCGGCCGACAATTTCGCCTTCATCAAGTACAATAATCTGATCGGCATCCATAATCGTTCCGACACGCTGCGCGACAATAAGAACCGTACTTTGACCGGTCACCTCTTTTAAACGGGCCCGCAGCTGGGCATCTGTTTTGTAGTCCAGAGCTGAAAAAGAGTCATCAAAAATATAAATTTCCGGCTCTTTAACAACTGCCCGTGCAATGGATAGACGCTGTTTCTGTCCGCCGGACAGATTGCTGCCGGCCTCTGCCAGATGTGCTGCAAATCTTTCTTCACGGCTTTCGATAAATTCTTTGGCCTGAGCAATGTCTGCCGCATTATCCAACTCTTCTAATGTGGCACTTGCCTTGCCATATTTCAAATTTTCTGCAATTGTTCCGGTAAATAAAAGTGCTCTTTGCGGAATAAAACCGATTTTTTCCCGCAACGCTTTCAGGTTATAATCACGGACATCGGCACCGTCCACTAAGATTTTCCCAAGAGTCACATCATAGAAACGCGGAATCAAATTAACCAAAGACGATTTACCGGAACCTGTACTTCCGATAAAAGCTACTGTTTCTCCCGGTTTAGCCTTAAAACTGATATTGTGCAGTACTGGACTTTCCGTCTCACCAGGGTAAGAGAAGGTCACATTCTGAAATTCCAGATAACCCTTCGTCTGTGTCTCTGTAATGCCGTTTTCATTGGGATCAATGGAAATAGGGAGATTCATTACTTCCTGAATACGCTTGCTTGAAACTGACATCCGCGGATACATAGTAAATAAATTGGCAAACATCAAAAAGGAGAAGAGAGCGTGGAAACTGTATTCAATAAAGGCCACCAAATCACCGATTTTTAAATCACCCTGAGCTAGAGGAGCAAGGGCAAACCAAACAATAACGACAATCATGGCAATGATTATCTGAACAAATAAAGGCTCTGTTAAACCGGTCAGTTTGAACAGCCGGCTGGAAATAGTTTCATACTGCTCATTTTTCGAAGCAAAACGTTTCTCTTGAAAGTCCTCACGCGCAAAAGCCCGAATAACACGCAGGCCGGTCAGATTTTCCCGAACGTATTGATTAATCTTATCCAATGTTTTTTGCTGTCTTTCAGAAAGCGGCCGCGTCTTGATGGCAACATAGACAACGACCCAAATCAAAAAGGGCACTGCTACTGCGACAATCCAAGCCAGAGAAGGGCTGGTGATTAAAATCATAACAACACTTGAAATCATCATCAAAGGTGTCATTATACCCATACGCAAGGACATTTCCGCAAACTGCATCAAAACAAAAGCATCACTGGTCATCCGGGTAACCAAAGAAGAAACACCGATTTTTTCATACTCATGATGCGAGTACTTCTGCAGCTTGTCATACATATCATTGCGCATATCTCGGATCATTGTTGTCGTCAGCCGCCCTGCTGAGTAAGCGACCGTAATCCGTCCGATGACCCCTAAGAGCACAATAATAAACATAACCCCTGCCCAAAAATAAATAGCAGAGCGATTACCTACAGTAATCCCTTGATTAATCATCTGAGCCAAAGCTGTCGGCAGTCCCAAGTTGACCACAACAAACAAAAAAGCTCCAGTAATATCCGAAATTAACCATTTGGGATAATGTTTCAAATAAGACCAAATATAATTCATCTACTCCTCACTTCTCACACCAAGATACAAAGGCCGTTTAAAAATCCGTATGAAAATAGGGGATGGCAAGTGATGCCTAAGCATCACGCTGACAGCCATCTTTTTCACTAGGATTTTAGGCCGTGTTCAATTCATCAAGATACAAAGGCCGTGAAAAACGCAAAAGGAAAATAGGCGGTAAGTCCGAAATCTGTGATTTCGCAGACGCACCCCTGCCAGAACGACTAGAAGGGTGCGGCAGGCTGTAAAGACTGCAAAGCCTTCAGACGTTTACGGCTGCCTAACTGTGAAATCAATTCTATATTTGACCATACTTTTTCCCGCAGCGTTTAGGCCGTGTTCAATTCACCAAGATACAAAGGCCGTTTAAAAATCCGTATGAAAATGACGGTAAGTCCGAAATCTCTGATTTCGCAGACGCACCTCTGCCAAGACGACTAGAAAGCTGCGGTCGGCCACTAGGACGGCAAAGCTTTCAGACGGCTACGGCTTTTCTAATCAATTGCTATTACAAAGCATGGTTATACCATCTTTTTCACTAGGATTTTAGGCCGTGTTCAATTCATCAAGATACAAAGCCCGTCAAAAGAGCAAAGCAAAAAGGCGGTAAGCCAGAAATCTGTGATTTCGTCTGCGCACCCCTGTCAGAACGACTAGAAGGGTGCAGTCGACTGTTAAGGCGACAAAGCCTTCAGACGTTTACGGCTGGCGGTAAGCCAGAAATCTGTGATTTCGTCTGCGCACCTCTGCCAGAACGACTAGAAGGGTGCAGTCGACTGTTAAGGCGACAAAGCCTTCAGACGTTTACGGCTGGCGGTAAACCAGAAATCTGTGATTTCGTCTGCGCACCTCTGCCAGAACGACTAGAAGGGTGCAGTCGACTGTTAAGGCGACAAAGCCTTCAGACGTTTACGGCTGGCGGTAAGCCAGAAATCTGTGATTTCGCAGACGCATCTCTTCTAAAATAAGGCCAATCGGCTGTATTTCGGCACTAAAAAAGCCTTCTGCTTTTTCTTGTAATGCAATGTTAACTTAACCTTTATAAATCTTTTATCATCCAAATGTCCATAGCTGAATGCCCGTTTTCATGCAGCAGAGGGCTGTCCAGCTGTCTAAAACCGTAATGCTTATAAATGTTGACAGCTTGTGATAACAAAGCAGTAGTTTCAAGATAAAGCTGCTGAAATCCTCTTGCTTTGGCTGCAGCCAGAATCTTATCCATGAGTAAGGAAGCATACCCTTTCCCGCGGCAGTCTTTGCGAACATAGAGTTTCTGGAGTTCAGCAACTGTTAAAGAAATCGGAGCGAAGCCTCCGGAGGCAGCAATACTGCCATTTTCATCAACAACAAAATAAGCCCCCCTGCTCTCTTTAGCGTAATAAGCTGACAGATCCTCTAATTGCGGATCATAATAGGCTGTTCCATCTTTATCTAAGGAGAATTCCTCCAAAGTCTTTCTGATCAGACAGGCAACCGCCCGGTTATCTCTCTGCTGAATTTCTCTAAGAACCATCTTTTCTCCATTTAGCATTATTTTTCATTTTGTTTATCGCTGAGGTAGTCATAGCGCTCATATTTTTGCAGTAATTCAGCATTTTTTTCATCAAGCTGATTTTGCAGATCAGCCAGTTTCTCATAATCACTAGCATTATCCTGCATAAGCGCTGTAATGTCTTCAATAGCCGCCTCGAGCTGCTCAATATCGGCTTCAATCCTACTCCATTCCTGCTGTTCAAAATAGGTCAGCCGTGTTTTTCTCGGCTTATCTTTGACTGAAGTCAGAGATGTTTCAGCAGCTGAAGGTTCGGAATAATTGGATTTTTCTCTATTTTTTTCGGCCAGATAATCGCTGTAATTCCCCACAAACTGGCTTATCTGTCCGTTTTCAAAAGCAAGAATTTTATTGCAAACCCTATCTAGAAAATAACGGTCATGGCTGACTGCAATGACAGGGCCGGAAAAATTCTCTAAAAATTTTTCTAATACGGCTAAAGTCTCAATGTCTAAATCGTTAGTCGGCTCATCGAGCAATAAGAGATTAGGTTTTTCAAGCAAAATCTGCAAGAGATAGAGCCGCTTCTTCTCACCTCCGGACAGCTTAGCAATGAGTTTGCCATGACTCTCAGGCGGAAAGAGAAACTGTTCCAAAAGCTCTGTTACACTTATCAGACCGCTTCTGGTTCTGACCGTTTCAGCCTTTTCCTGCAGATAAGCAATAAGACGCTTATTTTCATCCATGCCTCTAATCTGCTGGGAAAAATAACCTACACGGACGGTCTCGCCAATATCTATGCTTCCCCCGCTGGGGGCTAAGTCTCCGCTTATCATATTGAGAAGACTGGTCTTACCGACACCATTGGGGCCGACAATGCCGATACGATCCTTATTTTGCAGCAGCAAGCTAAAATTGCAAAACAGATAATCCGAATCATATTTCAGATCAACATCTGTAAACTCTAGCACTTTTTTGCCTATTCTGCTGGCTTCAAAATGAAATTCAAGCTGCTTTTGCGGCTGTGACTGAGCCAGTTCTTTTTCCAAAGCACCGAAGCGTTTTATTCTGGCTTCCTGCTTGGTAGCTCGAGCCTGAGGCTGTGTGCGCATCCAGTTTAATTCCTGTTTGTACAGTTGCTTTTGTTTATGGAGATAGGCCGCCTGCCGCTCATCTTTTTCGGCTTTTAAACGCAGATAGTCTTGATAATTTCCTTGATATTCCGTCAGTTCAGCATGAGCTAATTCAAAAATACGTGTCGATAAACTATCTAAAAAATAACGATCATGTGTCACAAACATCAAAGTCTTTTTGCGGCTTTTCAAAAAATCAGCCAGCCAGGCGATGGTTTCAATATCCAGATGATTGGTTGGCTCATCCAATAAAAACAAGTCAGCATCAGCCAAAAGAACCTGAGCAAGCTGAACTCGGCGCCGCATTCCTCCGGATAAGGTCTTTACCTTTTGTGTCAGATTATGGATACCTAACCGTGACAGCACTGCTTTGACTTCACTTTCAATAGTCCAGGCAGACAAGGCATCCATTTCCGCCATAAGGCGCTCAAGGCGCTGCGGATCGGCTTTGGCATAGTCAGACATGAGCAGTTCATACTCTCGAATCAAAGCTATTTCGGGCAAATCATCAGATAAAACCGTTTCTAAAACGGTTTTATCCTCGGCAAAATCAGCTTCCTGCCTTAGATAAGCAATTTGATAATCTTTCCTTCTGGAGAAAGGAGAGCGGTCACCGGAAAAACCCAGTCTGCCTGAAAGCACGTCTAAAAGAGTGGTTTTGCCGCTTCCATTCACACCGATGATGCCGATGCGGTCCGAATCATGAATAATAAAAGATAGGTTTTTAAAAACGGTTTGATCGCCGACCGTCTGGGTCAAATTTTCAACTAAAAAATCATTCATCATACTCTCCCTTAGGCAAGAATAAAAGGGAGTCCCATTCCCTTTACTGTTTATTTCCGACTGCAAAACAGAGTTCCTTCTCTGCAGCTGTACTGTGACTATTGACCGGCTGAGCTGACTTTATCGGATATCAGGATAATGAGCAGCTATATACGAAAAGATGGCTGATTTTGTATTGTCAAGCTGACCAGCAACAACTGCTCCTTCAACATTGTCAAGGATAAGCCCTAAAGCCGGACCCGGTTTAAGCCCCAGTTCTTTTATCAGGATTTTACCATTGACAGCGACTTCTCTTTTGCTATAGATTGGAAGTTCTTGATAAAGTTCTTCAATTTGCGCAAAAGACACGGACAGGCCTTGTGCTTCTCTTAGACCTTCAGCAATGAGCAAAAGATTTCTGCCGTAGTCATAAACCATTTTCTTATCCAACTGCCCCTGACCTCTTAAATTATAAATAGCTGTCAACTTAAGCACCGTTTTTTGAAACTGGTTCGATACTTTCCACAGACGCAGAAACTGCCGGCTGTCAGCCGGTTTAATCATCAAAATAAGAAAAGCCCAAGCTTGTTCACTGCTGACAAACACAAAGGAATCAGACAGCTCCTCCCTCAGCTTAAGCAGTTCTTTTTCTTTGCCCTGCAAACCAGGTAAATAGGTGAAGGCCCCCGAATCAATCAAGGCCTTAAGTCCCTGCTTCCAGTAAGGAGATAAAAAGAGCTTGTCACATTCTACAAATAAACGCTCGACTGAAATATTTTCCAAAAGCGGTGAACAAGCTGCCATTGCAGTAAAAGTTGCTGGTTCAAGCTGAAAGTTAAGACTGGCAGCAAAACGAAAGCCCCTCATAATCCGCAGCGCATCTTCGCTGAAACGCTCAGACGGCTCTCCAACGGCTCTCAATTTGCCATGTTTTAAATCAGACAAACCAGCAAAATGATCAATAACCTCCCCCTCTTCATCGAGAGCCAAGGCATTTATTGTAAAATCACGCCGGCGTAAATCTTCTGCCAGAGAGCGGACAAAGGAAACACTGCTCGGCCTCCTGTAGTCAACATAGGCTTCCTCAGTCCTAAAGGTTGTCACCTCATATTCAGCCCCTTTGTGCAGAACCAGAACTGTTCCGTGTTCAATACCGATATCAGCTGTCCGAGGAAAAAGCTGTTTAATTTCCTGCGGATAAGCGTCAGTTGCAATGTCCACATCATGGATCGGCCGGCCCAGCAGAGCATCGCGAACACTGCCGCCGACAAAATAAGCCTGATGACCATCCCTTTTTATTTTATTCAAGATTGGTAAAGCCTCCTGAAATTCAGAAGGCAGAGCATTTAATTTCATAATAAGTGTTCCAAACCATAAACCATCCGGTCACGTTTTACAACTTCTTTGATTCCTAAATTAACACCGGACATAAAAGAGCTTCTATCGTAAGAATCATGCCGCAAAGTCAGACCCTCGCCTGCTGCACCAAAGATAACCTCCTGATGTGCCACCAGCCCCGGCAGCCGAACACTATGAATCCGAAATCCGGAAAATTCAGCTCCCCTGGCGCCTGCTAAAGTCTCGCTTTCATCTGCTGCCCCCTGCTGTTTAGGCTGACGAATCTGACGGATCAGCTCAGCTGTTTTAACGGCTGTTCCGCTTGGTGCGTCTTTTTTCTTATCATGGTGCAGCTCAATAATTTCCAAATCAGGAAAATATTTAGAAGCTTTAGCAGCAAATTCCATCAGTAAAATGGCTCCGATTGCAAAATTAGGAGCAATCAGACCGCCAAGTTCTTTTCGAACAGACAAATCCTGCAAGTCTTTGATTTGCTCCTGCGTAAAACCTGTTGTTCCAACGACAGGGGCAAAACCGTTCTCTAAGGCAAAGCGCGTATTATCATAAGCTACCTGCGGTGTAGTGAAATCCACCCAAACATCCGCAGCCAGCCCCTGCAAATCCTCTTTATTTGTAAAAACAGGGACACCATCATATTCTTTTTCCTTTGCAAAAGGATCAAGCAAGGCAACCAGCCGAAGTTCCGAATCCCCTTTAACCATTTCAAGGGCAGTTGACCCCATCTTCCCTTTAAAACCAGCAATAATAACACTAATCATCAGATAACCTCCTTATAAAACCGGGGTAAAACCAAGGGCAATTGCTCCTGCTCCCAGATGTGTCGCAATCACACCGTCAAAAGAAATGATTTCAACCTTCCCGCTGTAGCCGGAGTCCGAAAGAAGCTGCCGGCAGTCCTTTGCTTTTGCCTCTGCCTTAGCATGAATAATAAAAGTTTTATAGTTTCCCTGTGCTGTCAATTCATGAAGCAAGTCCACCAAACGTCTGACAGCTTTCTTTTCTGTCCGAACTTTCTCATAAACGACAATAACACCGTCAGTATTGAAGTGAAGAATAGGCTTAATGTTTAGCAGATTTCCCAGAACTGCTGAGCTGTTGGACAAACGGCCTCCTTTAGCCAGATGGTTTAAATCATCTACCATGATAAAGGCTCTGGTTCCGTCTATCTGGAGCTGCAGTTTCTCTAAGATCTGCGAAAAAGTCAGACCATGCTTTTGCCAGTAAAAAATATTTTCCACCATACTGCCCAAAGGACCGGAAGTTATTTTGCTGTCCGGAAAGGCGATGGTTAAATTAGGGTATTCTTCAATAAGGAACTGAATATTCTGCCAAAAACCTGAAATCCCGCCAGCCAAAAAAAGCCCGATGACATGAGTATAATCTTCACTGGCTAAATGTGTCAGCAGCTCATCTAATTCGGTCAGGCTGGGCTGGCTGGTTTGAGGAAGCTGACTGGAGGCTGCCATCTTATCGTAAAATTCAGCAAGTGTTAGATTTTGCCCTTCAATGTAGGTAACGCCATCTATTGTAATGGGGATATTTAAAATATAAAGATTATCACATTCCTCTGGCGCCTTCGGTAAAGCCGCTGTCGAATCGGTAATAACTGCTAACTTCATTAATTTTTGAACTCCAATTGAACTCCGGGCTGGTCAAAAGCAATTTCAGTCACTTCGTAAGTCAGGCGCTGAACCATGTCCAACAAAGGCGCTGCCAAACCTTCCACCTCAGGCTGACTAAATTCACTGGGTTCATTAACAATTCGGCCTTTGATGTGATTCATTTGGGAGATGACACCATTAATAACAAAATCATCCCGAACAACCATGAATTGCAAAACAGCAACCACTGTCGTTTCCTTTTGTTTTTCATCTTTCTTCACCAGCTGAAAAGTCACTTCAAAATTCGTTTTAGGAGTGCCATTGTCCTTTTCCCATTCTAAGTTACGGGCATTATAATGGTATTGATTGACAAACTCTTTTTCACGTACGACTTTCATACTTCTCTCCTAAATCAGCAATAATATTTATTATAGCACAAAAAACAGTCCAGTTAAAGGTCTTTAGCTTCTGATATCTGGGCTAAATGAACAGATATATACGGGGTTCTGACGGTAACTGAGGCCTTCTTTAAAAATACTAAGACTTTAAGAACATAAAGGCATTTCTTGCAGGCCGGACTGAACTTGAGATTGGCAGCCGCTCAGAGTTTCCGGCTTCTTTTTCAGAAAACCTGTTGCCGGGAACGGCTGCTAAAAAAGGGGGCTGCAGGATTTGGTCTTAGACAAAGAAGACCTCTAATTAAGCTGCAAAAAACTTTTCCTTGTCAGCCTTTAATCAGGCATGTCAGGAAAAGCTTTTTGTCTTAACTGTTTTTTACTTTTTTATCGGTCTTTTTGTCATACCATCTGAGAACTAAAATCGAAGAAATGGACAATGCAGAAATAGCCAAGCCGGCATACAGGCCAGGCGGTCTGAAAGTCATTGTTATGCTGTGCTTACCGCTGCTGATCGGAAAGGCGATTAAACTTTCCCAGGCTTCCTGAGTGTCAACCGCTTTGCCATCCACCTGAACATGCCAGCCTTCGCTGTAAGGGATTGTTGTCATCATCATGTCACTGTCATCTGTGATGTTAACACTGCCTTCAATTTTAGTATTGCTCCATTTATCTACTGTCATACTTTGCTTCTGACGTTCTGCCATCACATTTTTTATGGCCTCTTTATTAGCACGGACTAATTGTGCACCAGTCATATTGACCGAGTCAGCAGTAAACTGAAACTCCAAAACTGTTTCCTGTCCTTCTGTATCATCTGTCAGCTGCCATAGCTGCCTCTGATCAAAGCTTTTCTGGTTATTGTACCATTTGCCGTTCAGTAAGACCGAAAGCTCCTTATTGGCATCTGTCACTCCAAAGGGAGTAAAGAAATAGTAAGTATAATTGCTTTTTGGAATCAGCTTATAGCGGATAATTCCCGGTTTACTGCGGTCGAGACGGTTGTAAACGGTTTGTCCGCTGTCGTCTGTGACGGCTTGCATATTATCCGTTTCAATGGTCGCAAAGTCAAAGGATTCAAAATAATTTTCCTTGGTGCCTGCCATCTGCTGCAGTAAGAAATTTTGATTGGCGGCAGCATTATTCAGGCCAAATGTAATCCCTGTTGTAGCCTTATTCGTGCCAAAAGCAAGAGAGAGGACATTGGGATTTTCATAGACTAAATAGCGGTCATCTTCATAAACTAGATTAGTATAAGACCAAGACAAATCTTTTCTTTCTGTCAATCTCGAATAATACCAGCGGCGGGGATATTTCAGCACATCGTCATTAGTGTAGTCTTTCACGTCAATATAATAACGGACCCCATATAAAGCATCTGTTAAAGCAGTGCCGTTTAAATACATTGTCGAAGCGTTAACGCCGCTGTCTCCCAAATAAGAAAACAGCTTTTGAGTTGATGTCTCAATAGTGGAGCTGAAAGTGCTCAGCCCCGGATAAGAAACAAAGGTCGGTACCGTCCGTGAATAAGTAAAGGTTGATCCGATACGGTAAAAACCTGCATCAGATTCCGCCTGAACAGTATCTGTTACTTTGCCCACTGAAAGAACAGCATCGGTAAATTTATAAGCATCAGCATATCCCAAAGTGGATTGGGAAAGGTAAGCATTCCAGCCCAATTCAAAAACAGTTACTGCTGTCAAAAGAAGAAACAGTGTTTTTTCTAATCGGAAATAGATAATCAGCAGAACCAAAAGCCAGATAGCCGCAGTCACAGTCAGCTGCGTTACCAGGTAACCCTTGGCTAATAAAAAGATGACTAAAGGCAGCAAAAGCAGGGGAACTGCTGCAGCAAGGTACTGCTTATGTTTGGCGCCACGAAAGTAAGTCCAAAAACTATAAGCCAGACTGACAGAAATCAAGCCTAGCAGGGCTGTAACCAGCTCCCGGTAAGTTTGGAAAAAGGAGGTAACCAGTTCAGGCTGTGATTTGGCAATATAGGAGAAATCCTTGCTGCTGACATAGTAAACGGTGCCTATAATCAAAATCAAGCCTAAAATAAGAGGCTTAACCGATAAGGGTTTGTGATCTTTAAAAAACTGATAGGCCAGAAGGACCATAAAGAATGAAAACAGCCAGGAAAACCGAAAGAAGAAACCAGCCGGATTTTGTCCCATATGCCACATTTTACTGGCAAATTCATTGATAAAGGAAAGGAAGAAAACCAGAGAGACAAGTCCTGCCGATAATTTATGATAGAGACTGGTTTTAGCATAAGCAAAATAGAGCAGAAAGCCGACTAAGGCCAGACCGCCGACATAAATATTAGGAAGGCTGGGACCGCTCGGCCAGGAGTTATTGTCAAAACTGCCGATAATCAGCTTGGACAGAATATCCAAAGGATTGATTTGCAAAGACCAGCTGAAGTTAAGAGCACTGCCAACCTGTCCTTTGCTGGAAGCTAAGTTAAGGTAAAGCGGGTAAAGCAGAGCAAAAACAGACGTAATAGCTAGCACTGAAGCACCGACAACCTTAAATAAAGGGGAAAAGAAAGCTTGAATCTTTTCCTTTAAAGGAGCCTTTCCGCCCAAGTTAGGTGAAACATAATAGCAGGCATAAAGAGCAATAAAGATGCAAATCATCACACCAAAATAAAACTGAAAGAGCATAGCTAAGGCCAAAGTCAAAATATAGGGATAGATTTTCCCGCCGTCCAGCGTCTCTTCCAAGTATATAATAATCAGCGGCAGCATCCACATGGCATCGTAGAAGATCACATTCATCTGGTAGGAAACCAGCATACCGGATAAGGTGTAGGCCAAAGCCATCAGCGGTACCAGCCAGACTTTTCCGGACAGGCCTTGATAGCGTCTGATCAGCAAATGAGCAAAAGTCAGACCGATAAGGCCATAACGCAGCCAAATGGTTAAAAAAACAGCTAAAGGAAAGTACTGAATCGGGGTTAAAATGTAGATGATATTAAAAGGACTTAAGAGATAGTAGCCCACCACCCCAATCATCTCTCCGCCTATCGATTTGGTGAAAGAATAAAAGAAACCCGACCAGTCTCCTGACAGCAGCGTATTTTTCAAATAAGCAAAGAAACTGATATACTGCTGACCAAAATCTACTGCCATCAAACTGCTGCTACCAAAAGGATACATCGCCATTATCCGCCAGACAATCAGCATGACTGCCATTGGCAAAAAAGCGCTGCAGAGATAGATCAGAAGTTTTTTATGCTTTGTGTAAAAAGCTGACCGCTTTTCTGAATCCATCCAGATTTTTATTTTTCTGTTTGCCATTATCCTACTCCGTCTTTTTTGGCCGCTTCAATATTTGATTCACTGATAATAAAATGCGGCCGCCTTTTTACTTCATAATAGATTTTTCCAATATATTCACCCAGCACTCCAAGAGAAATCAGCTGCACGCCGCTGAACAAAATAATCGCAGCAATGGTGGTAAAGTAACCACTGACTGAGTTGCCCGGATTTATCAGATAAGAGATAAACTCTTTAAAAAGATATAGTACCGCTAGACCGATGCTGATAAAACCAAACTGAATACAAATCCTCAAGGGCTTATCATTGAAGGAAATCAACCCCTGAACTGCATAGTTCATTGACTTTTTAAAACTGAACTTGCTCTCCCCTGCTTGTCTGATATGGTTCTTATAAGGGATAACTTTTTCTTTAAAACCGATCCATTCATACAATCCCTTATTGAAGCGATTATACTCAGGCATAGCTAAAAAGGTATTGACAGCGCGCCGGCTCAGTAATTTGAGTTCTGATTTACCGTCTGTCAGCTTAACGTCCATAGCATAGTTGGCAAAAGCATAGAAAGCACGCGCAAAAAAAGTGCTGAATTTTGACTCGCCTGTCCGGTCACGCTGACCGCTGACAACCTCAAAACCGTCTTTATAGGCCTGAAGAAATTCGGGAATCAGACTGGGCGGGTGCTGCAAATCACCGTCCATAACCATAACAGCGTCCCCGGTTGAGTACTTGAAACCAGCTAAAATACCGCCTTCACGGCCAAAATTGCGGCTGAAGCTGATATACTTGACATGGCTGTCATCAGCTGCAATAGCTTTCATCAGACTGTAGGTCCGATCTGTGCTGCCATCATCAACATACAGCAGCTCATAATCATCAATCTCATGGCCCAAAAGGCGTTCAAGCTGAGCAGCCATAGCCAAATGGGTCTTTTCAATCATTGTTTCCTCATTTAAAAAAGTAATCAGCAAAGAGAGTTTCATTCAATCACCTGATATGCATTTATTTTTTCTCATAATAATACCTCATTTTATCATAAATGACTAGGATTATCAATTTGATTAAAAAATAGAACAATTTTATTTTTATATGACATAAGGGCTCCGTCAGCCTGCTTTAGCCGCTAAAGAAGAGCAAAAAATGGTATAATGGTTAAAAAGAAATAAGGAAAACATATGGATTACAAAGAAACCCTGACTTGGATTCATTCCTATAAAGCTAAGGGCCGCAGACCTAAACAAGCGCGTATGCTGGCTCTTCTGGAAAAATTGGATAATCCGCAGCAAAAAATAACTGCTCTGCATATTGTCGGAACAAATGGCAAGGGCTCAACAGTCAGCTTCCTGCAGCATATCCTGACTGCTTCAGGCTATACCGCCGGCACTTTTACCTCCCCTTTTATAACACGTTTCAATGAGCGTATTGCTATAAACCAGCAGCCCATCTCAGACAAGGATTTATGCCGAACTGCCGCACTAATCCGCCCTCTTGTAGAGGATGAACAGCTCCTGTCCAAGTGGGGGCGACCCACAGAATTTGAACTGGTTACCCTATTGATGTTTACCTATTTCGCCCGCATTAAGCCAGTTGACTTAGCACTTATCGAAGCGGGCGTGGGCGGAACAAGGGACGCCACTAATGTTTTTACGCCACTTGCTGTTATTTGTCCTTCAATTAGCTATGACCATCAAGAAACCTTAGGAAGCTCCCTCAGCCAGATTGCTAGCCATAAGGTCGGAGTTCTTTCAGAAAGCACCCCGCTCATCTTCGGCCAATTTCAGCAGGAAGCCCGTCTAGTTTTTTATCAGAGAGCAGCTTTGTTTAGCGCTCCAACTTATGAACTGGGAAAGGATTTCTTTTATACAGAAAAAAAAGACAGCCTAACCTTTTGCAGAGATGATTTCTGCCTTTCTGACATTCAGCTCCAGCTATTGGGGGAGCATCAAAAAAGCAATGCTGCTTTAGCTGCCATGGCTGCTCTGCTCCTTTCTAAAAAACGAAAAAACATCACAGCTGAAAGTATCAAAACAGGCCTCCAAAAAGCAACCTGGCCGGGGCGGGCAGAATTGATAAGCCCTCATATCCTGCTTGACGGCGCCCATAATGAAGAAGCAATGCAAAGCCTTACTGCCCTTTTGGAAGAACATTTCGCTGATAAAAAGATTTATATCCTTTTTGCTGGCCTGAAGCGCAAGCCTATTCAAAAAATGTTAGCCTGTCTTACTCCTTATGACCTAATAGTAACCAGCTTTGACTTCCCCGGGGCAGAAGATCTGGAAAACTACTCCTGCCATTTTAAAAAGGTTGAGGACTGGCACTTATGGCTGAAAATGATTCCTGAACAGACTAACGACCTTTATGTGGTCACAGGTTCGCTTTATTTTATTTCAGAAGTCCGTCGGTATTTGCTTGCCTCCACAGATTCCCACTCAATTTAATGTGACCGACCCCTTAAGCTGGGCAAAAATGCAAAAACTCTGGGACTTACCGTCCCAGAGTTTTAGACTGACTGATTGAATGACATTAGAGATAAATCTTTTTATAACAATTAGCGCATTGTGACAAATTCTTCTGCCCCGGTCGGATGAATAGCTACAGTACTATCAAAATCAGCCTTTCTGGCACCCATTTTAAGGGCTACAGCAAAACCTTGAATCATCTCATCCACACCATAGCCGATACCATGAAGGCCGACAATCTTTTCATCTGCTCCCTGACAAACCAGCTTCATCTTGCATCGTTCCCGACGGCTGGTAATAGCGGTATACATTGAAACAAAGCTGGAAGTGTAGGTTTTAATATTATCCTTACCGAATTGAGCAACAGCCGCTTCTTCACTTAGGCCGACTGAGCCCATCGGAGGGTGGCTGAAAATGACAGTTGGAACATTGGTATAATCCAGTTTTTCATCAGGTTTATTGTTAAAAAGACGCTCTGACAAACGACGGCCCGCTGCTATTGCAACTGGTGTCAGCTCTAATTTGCCATTGACATCGCCTAATGCATAGATGCCCTCAACACTGGTATTTTCATAAGCATCTGTCGCAATAAAACCATGGTCATTAAGCTCAACTCCGGTAACTTCCAGATTAAAACTAGTCACATTTGCCTGACGGCCGATAGCCCAAATCAGCGTATCCACCTCATATGTTTGACCGTTTTCCAAGAACAAGGTCAGGCTGCCATCAGCATTTTTGATAACCTCCTTAGGAATCGAAAAAGGATGAAACTCCAGCCCTGTCTCTGTCATTTCTTCTACAAGAACATCGACAATTTCTCGGTCAAACTTCCGTAAAGGACGGTCCTTACGGACAAAAAGATGGGTCTGACTGCCCAGCGCATGAAGAACCCCGGCTAACTCAACAGCAATATAACCAGCTCCTACAATTGCCGTCCGTTTAGGGACAGCTTCCAGTTCAAAAAAGCCGTCTGAAGTAATACCGTATTGGCTGCCCGGAATATCGGGGATAAGAGCATGCCCGCCTGTAGCAATTAAAATATGCGGAGCGGTATAGCTTTCGCCCCCGGCAGTAACAGTATGACTGTCGACAAAAGTAGCATACTCATATAACCGTTCTACTCCCGTCTGATCAAATCCCCGCTCATATGAGCCATGAATCCGATCAATATAGGCCTGACGATTTTTCTTGAGAGTTGCGAAATCAAAGGCAGTATCTGACAAAGAAAAACCATAATCTGCCGCATAATGGTGAAGAGTTTCAGCAACCTGAGCTCCATACCACATCACCTTTTTAGGAACACAGCCGCGATTTACACAAGTTCCCCCGATATCTTTAGCCTCAATTAACAACACCTTAGCTCCATGCATAGCAGCACGATTAGCCGAAGCAATTCCGCCGCTGCCGCCGCCAATGACAATATAATCATATGCTTTTACCATTACACACTCCTCTAAAAACAAGATACAAAGCCCGTCTAAAAATCCGTATGAAAATAGGGGATGGCAAGTGATGCTGGCATCACGATGACAGCCATCTTTTTCACTAGGATTTTAGGGCGTGTTCAATTCCAATAAGATACAAAGGCCGTCTAAAAATCCGTATGAAAATAGGGGATGGCAAGTGATGCTGGCATCACGATGACAGCCATCTTTTTCACTAGGATTTTAGGGCGTGTTCAATTCCAATAAGATACAAAGGCCGTTAAAAACGCAAAAGGAAAATAGGGAACGGACTGACGAATCGCCAGATTCTAAGTCAGGTCATCTTTTTCCCGCGGAGTTTAGGCCGTGTTCAGTTGACCAAGATACAAAGCCCGTTAAAAGAGTACAGCAAAAAGACGGTAAGTCCGAAATCTTTGATTTCGTAGACGCACCCCTGCCAGAACGACTAGAAGGGTGCGGCAGGCTGTAAAGACTGCAAAGCCTTCAGACGTTTACAGCTGACGGTAAGTCCGAAATCTTTGATTTCGCAGACGCACCCCTGCCAGAACGACTAGAAGGGTGCGGCAGGCTGTAAAGACTGCAAAGCCTTCAGACGTTTACGGCTGACGGTAAGTCCGAAATCTTTGATTTCGTAGACGCACCCCTGCCAGAACGACTAGAAGGGTGCGGCAGGCTGTAAAGACTGCAAAGCCTTCAGACGTTTACGGCTGACGGTAAGTCCGAAATCTTTGATTTCGTAGACGCACCCCTGCCAGAACGACTAGAAAGATGCAGTCAACTGTTAAGACAGCAAAGCCTTCAGACGGTTGGTCCCATGTTGTGAAAGCTTAGCTGGCTCAATCTGTTTGACTAGGATAATTTTACTTTAGCATAAAAAGGCATTTAAAACAAAAATCTGCTACGTCCTTCTTATAAGTGAGGAAGGGGGCCAATTAGCCTATCAATCTTTTAAAAAGATTGCTATCGGCCTCTGTATCTGGATAAAATAAGCGGTCAGTCTAAATAGACTGACCGCTTATTAATAGGGCATTTTTACTGAAGGTCCCGCAAAGGCGCATAAACAATTTTTTCAATGTCAGCAATATAAACAGACAAACGCTGCTGCTGCTCGAGATAAGCCTTCAAAACAGGGTTTTCTTCGATTTTTTGCCCCAAGACAGTTAATTCTTCCTGTTCCTCTTGAGAAGGCGCTTGCCCTGACTGCATCATAGTCTGAAACTTTTTCTGAGCTTGTAAAAATTGCTCCCAAAGTTCCTTAGCCTCGCTGTCAGCCTCAACAGCTGACTTAGCAGTAACTGCTGCCTGATACTCAGGAAGCACCCGAATAGCTCTTTCTAACTCATTTGCAATATCATAAACATTTGCCATTACTGTCTCCTATTCAATAAAAACCTTATAAGCAGTCTTACTTGTAATCACTTGCCGTGCATGTTCCAAATCATTAGCATTTTTAAAAGAAATTTGGAGAATACCGTTAATGTCTTCTCGATTTTCCTCATTAATATGAACATTGACCAGAGAAGTCCCTCGTAAGAGCTCCAAAATTTCCAAAATCACGTCTTCTTCATCCGGAACATCCACAAAAATATCAAATGAACTTTCAAGACCGCCGCGTTTGTGTATTTCCATTTCTTTGCGGGTCTGTCTTGCCTTAGCAAAATAGTCCCAAATCGCATTTTCATCATTTTGAGAAATGAGCTCTGCAACACTGTCCAGACGCTGTTTAAAGTCTGAAATACGCTCCAAAACAGCTGCTTTATTCGTTAAAAGAATACTGGTCCACATGCCGGGCTCACTCTCAGCAATACGGGTCATATCACGAAAGCCACCGGCTGCGAAACGGCTGGCCATCTCATGTTCAGCAGCATAGTCCCCGGCTTGTTCCATCAAACTGGCAGATAAAATATGAGGAAAATGCGAAATCTGGCTGGTTACCCGATCATGTTCAGCAGCCTCAATTTCAATAAATCTGGCCTGCAAACCTGACAGCAGATCTTTTAAATCTGCAATCGTCTGCTGTCCTGTCAATTTACTGGGAGTAAAAATATAATAAGCATTTTCGAATAAGTGCACATCTGCTGCTGCCGCACCGGATTTATGACTGCCGGCCATAGGATGCGAACCGACAAACTGCACTGGTCTTCCCGTCAGATATTGCTCAGCAGCTGACACGATTTCTAACTTAGTTGAACCGGCATCTGTAATAATCACATTCTCTTTCAAATCAATTTCAGATAAAATTTTAAGGAAGGTGATGGTTTGTTTAATCGGCACAGCCAGAATAATCACATCAGCCAGAGGAGCAAAAGCTTTAAAATCATCGGTCGCTTCATCAACCAAGCCGCGTTCCAAAGCGATAATCCGTGATTTATCAGAACGATTATAGCCAAGTATCTTATAATGAGGGTGCCTGCGCTTAATTCCCAGAGCCAGCGACCCTCCAATCAACCCTAATCCGGCTATATAGATGATTTTCTCTTCCATATTTTACTCCAATCCCATAAGCTGTCAGCCTAAAAATGTTTAACAAACTCCCGGTGGCCGGCGACAGCTTCTTTTAATTCTTCCATATTATCTGAAGAAAATTTGTCCAAAAGTTCATTAGCAATAACTGTCGCCACAACAGCTTCCATAACAACACCGGCAGCCGGCAGAGCCGTAGGGTCAGAACGTTCTACCGTAGCCTTATAAGGCTCATGGGTTTCAATATCAACTGACATCAGCGGTTTATAAAGTGTCGGAATAGGCTTCATCACTCCTCGCACGACAATTGGCTGTCCATTGGTCATACCGCCTTCAAAGCCGCCGAGATTGTTGGTACGGCGAGTATAGCCGTCTTCTTCATTCCACAGAATTTCATCCATCACTTCAGAGCCTCTTCTATAGCCAGCCTGAAAGCCGACGCCAAATTCAACCCCCTTAAAAGCATTAATAGAAACAACTGCCTGAGCAAGCTTGCCGTCTAATTTTCTGTCCCATTGGACATAAGACCCCAGACCAGCTGGCACGCCGCCGACAATTGTTTCAACAACGCCGCCAATTGTATCGCCCTCTTTTTTGATTCGGTCGATATAATCCTTAATTTCCTGCTCACGTTCCTGATTGACTACAGAAAGCTCAGACTGTCCGGCTAAGGTTTTGATTTCCGAAACAGTTAAGCCGTCCGGAACAGCAATTGTTTTACCGCCAAAGACGACTACATGATTAGCAATTTCAATATCGAGTTCAGTCAGAATGCGCTTGGCGACAGCTCCTACTGCCACACGCATGGTCGTTTCACGCGCTGAAGAACGCTCCAGCGAATTGCGTAAATCCTCAAAACGGTATTTCATACCGCCCACCAGATCAGCGTGGCCGGGACGCGGATGGGTAATTTTGCGCTTAGTTTTGAGCCGATTGTCAATATCCTCTGCTGACATAATTTCCAGCCATTTTTGATGGTCTTTATTGATAACATCCATAGTAATCGGCGCACCTGTTGTTTTACCATGGCGGACACCAGAGGTAAAAACAACCCGATCCGATTCGATTTTCATACGGCCGCCCCGGCCGTAGCCGCCTTGGCGCCGTTTGAGGTCAATATTAATATCTTCTGCCGTCAGGGAAAGACCCGCAGGCACACCTTCAATGATAGCTGTCAGACGCGGACCATGTGACTCACCCGCTGTTAAATATCTCATCTATCTCTCCAAATAGTCTTTCATTTCTTCAAGGGGGATTTGATTGATAGCTGCCCGCCCCAGTTCCGGAACAATGACCGTCTTAATAGAACTGCCGCGAGCCTTCTTATCATGCCTTAAAGCATCATATAATTTATTTATATCCCATGGCTGATAAACTGTTGGTAAGCCGAATTTTTGGCACATAGCAGCAATGTCGTCTGCGATTCCAGCCGGCATCAGTCTTTTTTTCTCAGCTGCCCGAGCCATCTGAACCATCCCGATTGCCACTGCTTCCCCGTGCATTACTTGACCGTAGCCTGCAGTCGCCTCAACAGCATGACCGATAGTATGGCCGAAATTTAAATAGAGCCGCTTACCATTGTCAAATTCATCTTCAACTACGACGTTACGTTTAACATTGCAGGAATGATAAATAATGGAGTCTGCATGATCTAAGATAGACTGAACTGAACCATCCATAGAAAGGAGCTCCTGCCAAAGTTCAGGATCAGCAATCAGTGCATATTTAATCACCTCACCCATACCTTCAATCAGCTCTCTTCTTCCCAACGTCTTAAGCGTTTCTGGATCAATCAGGACACCGTCAGGCTGAGCGAATGTTCCTACCATATTTTTAGCAAATACTGTATTAACTCCTGTTTTGCCGCCTATAGAAGAATCCACTTGAGCAGTCAGACTGGTAGGAATTTGTAAAAAATGCAGCCCTCGCATATAAGTAGAGGCTACAAATCCAGCCAAATCTCCGACAACCCCACCGCCGAGAGCCACAATCCCGTCGCTCCGCGTTAAGGATTGTTCCACCAGAAACTCATAAGCTTTATTGACAGTTGTCAGACTTTTACTGGCTTCACCTTCCAAAAAATCAAAAACAACCACATCAAACCCTGCATCCTCAAGGCTGAGTTTAACTTTCTCGGCATACAGACTGCCAACATGGTTATCAGTAATTACCGCAATTTTCTGCGGCTGCCAAATGCTGCTGACCCATTCTCCTGCCTTTGCTAAAGAGTGTCTGTCAATAATAATGTCATAAGGATTGCTCGATAGATTAACCCGTAAATTCATTCACTCACCTGCTTACTTGATAGCATACTTTTTCAAAAGCTCATCCCAAATTTCGATTACCGGCATTTCCTGCCCTGTCCACAGTCTGAAAGTCTCAGCAGCCTGATGCAGAAGCATTCCCAAACCATTGATGGTCTCTATGCCTTGCGATTTAGCCAGTTTGATAAAAGGAGTTTCAAAAGGATTGTAGATTACATCTGCGACCAGCTGCCCCTGTTTGAAACGCGTTTCAGGAAGCACGACCATGGTAATACCATCCATGCCAACACCATTGGCATTGACCACTAAATCAGCCTCATTGATTTTCTGCTGAATAAGGGCCTGATCAGCTAAATCAAAAACGGCCACAGGAACACCTGTTACCTCAGTCACCTTGCCCTGACGCTGCCGTGTGACTTCGAGGTACTTCTCCTTGTTAAACATATTAATTTTAGCGACACCGTGTCTGGCCGCATAAGCAGAGATAGCTGTAGCAGCACCGCTTCCTCCCAAAACCGTCAGTGTTGTCCCCTTAATAGTAAAATCACTGGGGAGAGAGGCAAAAAAACCGTAGCCGTCTGTATTGTAGCCGATTAGTTTACCATCGCGGTTGACAACCGTATTGACCATTCCAAATAAAGAAGCACTGACATCCAGCTCATCAAGATAAGGCGTCACCACTCTTTTATAAGGCATGGACAAATTAATCCCCCACATATTATAGCGCCGAATATTTTTTACGGTCTCCTCCAAATCCTCCGGCCGTGTATCCCAAGCGACATAAACACCGTTAATGCCTAATTGGGCAAAGGCGTAATTATGGATAAAAGGAGAGATTGAATGCTTTATCGGACTGGCAACTACAGCTGCCAGCCTAGTATGACCGTCAATCTGCATCAAGAATCTCCTTAATTTTTCTCATATCGGGAAGCGCAATCTGTCCGGGAGCGCTGACTTGCTCAAGGCTGGCAAAACTCCAGCTGGAACCGACCAAGTCACCGCACATTCGTGAAATACGCCCCAATTTTCCCATGGACATGGTGGCATAGAGCTGCTCAGGATTAAGCGTTTTGAAGCCTCTGGTATAATTCATCAAATCTAAAACATCTTGCTCGCTTTTAGGCATTACCGCTATTTTGACAACTCTAGGCGCCAGAGCTGTTAGTTCAGAAAAAGCTTCCATGATATTTTCCGGAGTTTCATGAAAATTATGATAGGACAAGACTAAATTAGGGTAGTCCAGCATTTCCTGAAAAGCTTCCATATGTGTGAAATATTCGAAATCAATATAATCCGGATTGTAAATCGAACTGATACCCTTAATCAGACCCAAATACTCCTCATCAGACAAGTCAATGTTGCCGCCTTCTTTGGTCGTTCGGAGCGTAAAAAGGATTTCAAAGCCGGCAAATTTTTCAAAAATAGCCGGAGCAACCGTCATAATATCATCTTTATTTAAAAAATCTGCCCGCCACTCAACAATATCAGCCGTTTCAAATTGGGAAAGTTCAAACGCTTGAACTTCTTCAAGACTTCGAGGCATTACTGGTACTACTATCTTCATTTTTCCACCTTTATTGTGAATACTTTTAAATAATTACTTTTTTCATCTGCTTGATTTACAGCAAAGTCGTCCGGCAGCTGCTTGAGACTAAGGTAAGTGTGTCTGCGTGTGCTAAACCCCTTTTCCAGTTCTTTTTGAAATCGGGAAATACTCATGTTAGCTGCATTGACCGCAGCAATGATCATCCCTCCTTCGGTTAAAATATCCAGTGACTGAGAAATTAATCTGGGATAATCCTTATGAACCGAAAAAGTTTGCTTCTTATTCCGCGCAAAACTGGGCGGATCAATCAGAATAATATCAAACAGGAGGCCCTTCCGCTTAGCATATTTTAGGTAGTCAAACACATCCATGATAAGAAACTGATGGCTGTCATCTGCAATAGCATTGGCTGCAAAATGGGCTTGTGAGAGCTCCTTAGATCTCTTAGCCAGATCAACCGACACTGTCTCTTTTGCTCCCCCAGAAGCAGCAGCAAGAGAAAAGGCTGCCGTATAGGAAAAAAGATTGAGCAATCGTTTACCGGCTGCTAAACCGTTAGCTAAATCCTTGCGAATTTCGCGCTGGTCCAAAAAAAGACCGGTCATCAAACCTTGGTTTAGAAAAACACTGTATTTTAGGCCGTTTTCAGCGATAAGAAACTTTTCTGCTGCTCTTTCTCCATAAACAAAAGAGGAGTCATAGGCAGGCCCATCAAAACGAACCTTCTCATAGGCACCCTTCACTTTGTCAGCAAAGACCTCTTTGAAGGCAGCAACAATCGTCTGACGAATAGTGTACACAAAGGCATTATACCAAGAGAAAAGCGCATAATCCCCGTATAAATCGACTGTTAGACCGCCAAAAAAATCACCGTCCTGATTAAAAACACGGTAAGCTGTCGTCCCATCCGAGCGTTCGTAAAAGGACCGTCTCTTCCGAGCAGCCCGAAAAAGGGCAACAAAATAGGCCTTATTTAAGGTTATTTTTTCTTTTGATACAAACCAACCAACTCCCTTATTCTGCTTAGATAGATAAGCTGTTCCCAGAAATTGCTGCGCTTTATTGTAAAGCAAAACTTCTTTATCCGTCTGCTTTAATTCTTGAAAATCTTTCGCCTCTAAACACTGAATTCCTCTGCTTATTTTCCTTTCGGCTGCAGAAGTCACATACAGTTTACTCATAACCCATATTATAGCAGATTTTCAGCAAAATTCCTACTCCTAAAAAACTTTATTCTCACATGAAAATTTTCATTTTATGGTATAATTGTGAATAAGAACCTTTTGGAAATTCTATTAATATAAGGAAGTTAGTTTAGTGAAAAAAGTAATAAACAAATTTCTCGCTATGATGAACAGCCGTCTGGGTTTTGTTTTAACGTTGCTGCTGTTTTATTGGTTAAAAAACCTCTGGGCCTACAATATTGATTTTTCCTTAGATGTCGGCAATCTTTACCAAATTTTTCTGACAGTTATCAATCCGCTCCCTATCGCCCTTTTGGTTCTGGGGCTACCCTTATATATCACCAATACAAAAGCTTTCTACACTGTAGAATTTGCAGTCTATATTATCTTAAATTTCCTGCTTCTGGCAAATGTTATCTATTTTAGTGAATTCACTGATTTCATCACTGTCAGTACCATGCTGGCCAGCGGAAGCGCTTCGGCAGGCTTGGGTGATTCTGCATTGAATCTTTTGAAACCGGGCTATATCATCTATATACTGGATTTTTTCTTCTTAATTTATATTTTTGTCAGAAAAAAAGTCAACACAGACAGCCGCCCTTTCAATAAACGAGCAGCTTTTGCTGTCACAGCCCTATCCGGTCTTTTCTTCTCCATTAATCTATTCATGGCAGAGGTTGACCGGCCGCAGCTTCTAACCCGCGGCTTTTCCAATACCTATCTCGTTCGTGCTATCGGTCTTCCGGCCTTTACGGTTTACAGCGCTAATCAGACCTATCAGGCTCAGAAAGAACGTTCGGAGGCGACGGCTGAGAAATTAGCCGAAGTCGAAACCTATGTTTCAGATCATTATGCTAAACCCGATGCTAAATACTTCGGAATCGCAAAAAATCGCAATGTCATTGTGATTCATTTGGAAAGTTTTCAGCAATTCCTGATTGACTATAAGTTAAATGCTGATGGAAGCGAACATGAAGTGACGCCTTTTATTAACTCTCTTTACCATTCTCAGTCTACTATTTCGTTTTCCAACTTTTTCCATCAGGTAAAAGCGGGTAAGACTTCAGATGCAGAAACTATGATGGAAACATCATTATTCGGTCTCAATACCGGATCCTATATGGTTAATTACGGCGGTGACAACACCGCTTACGCCGCTCCGTCCATTCTGGCACAAAAAGATAACTATTCCAGTGCTGTTTTTCACGGCAATGTCGGCAGCTTTTGGAACCGAAACAACACCTATAAGCAATGGGGCTACAACTATTTCTTTGATTCCGCCTCTTTTTCTGAACAAACCAAGAGCAATTCTTTCCAATACGGCCTCAATGATAAATATATGTTTGCCGATTCCATAACATATTTAGAGCAGCTCCAGCAGCCTTTTTATGCTAAGTATATCACTGTTTCAAACCATTATCCCTACACCAGCCTGTCGGGAGAAGCGGACGAAGAAGGCTTTCCTCTGGCTGATACGGGAGATGAAACCATCAATGGATACTTTGCAACAGCAAACTATTTAGACGCATCGGTCGAAGCTTTCTTTAAATACCTGCAGGCAGCTGGAATCTATGATAATTCGATAATAGTTCTGTACGGCGATCACTACGGGATTTCTAACAGCCGCAATACCAGCTTAGCCAGCTTACTCGGCAAAGATCCGGAAACTTGGACAGAGTATGACAATGCTATGCTTCAGCGGGTACCCTATATGATTCATATTCCTGGCTACAGTCAAGGATTTATCAGCGATACTTACGGAGGTGAAATTGACTCGCTGCCAACACTGCTTCATCTGTTAGGGATTGACACCAGTCAATATATACAGCTAGGTCAAGACCTCCTCTCACCGGATAATGACCAGATTGTAGCACTCCGAACTTCCGGTTACTATATCACCCCGGAATACACCAGCTACAGCGGACGAACCTATTTCACGCAAAGCGGTGAAGAGATTACAAACCCTGATGAGGAAACAGAAGCCAAACTGAAAGAAATTCGTGAGGTAGCTTCGATGCAGCTTTCGATCAGTGATGCTATTCAAACAGGTGACCTTTTGCGCTTTTACAACAATGAGGATTTAAAACCTATGGATAGCAGTAAGATAGCCTACACAGATCAGCTCAAGCAGCTAGAAAGCACAGCTAAAGATTTGGGGCAGAAATCAAACAGTATATTCAGCCAAAATGGCAATAAAACAACTCAGGACCTCTTTCAGGCACCCAGCTATGCGGAGCTTCATGATACTTCTCCTTCAAGCTCCAGTTCTTCTTCCAGCTCAGCACCATAATTTGAGGCTGATCTGGGGAGATTAAGCAAGAACAAAGCGAGCGGATAAAAAAATTATGATTTCAAGAGCATCCCTTTATTTTTATTCTCATAAAGCAAACAAAGCTGAGATTAATATCTCAGCTTTGTTTTTTCGCCGGCCAAAAATTTTTCAGCAGCTGATTAAGCAATTTTTCTCTTTCGTCTTCAGCAACAAATTTTTACTAAATATGAACACTTTATTTGAAAAAATTTAGAATTAGTATTAACATGAAGATGTAAGATTATAATAATTAAGGAGGTTCAATATTATGTGTACTGCGATAACATTGTCAACAAAAGATCATTATTTCGGCCGAAATTTTGATTATGACATTTCTTATAATGAAGTTGTCAGGATTACGCCAAGAAATTATCCCTTTGTCTTTCGAAAAGCAGACAGCATTGACCGCCATTATGCTATTATCGGTATCACAGCTAATGTAAAAGAATATCCTTTATACTACGATGCTATGAACGAAAAAGGCTTAGCCATGGCTGGACTCAACTTTCCGGACAACGCAGATTATAAACCGTTTGCAGACGAAAAAGATAATATCACTCCTTTTGAATTTATCCCTTGGATTCTCAGCCAATGTTCTACGGTGGCTGAAGCCAAAGAGTTTTTAGCCCGCATTAACCTCGTTAACATCAATTTCAGTCCTGAGCTGCCGCTTTCACCTTTGCACTGGCTGCTGGCTGACAAAGATGAGGCTATTGTCATTGAAAGTGTTAAAGAGGGATTAAAACTTTATGATAACCCTGCTGGAGTATTGACCAACAATCCTCCTTTCGACTATCAGCTGTTTAACCTTAATAATTATCGGGCATTATCTACAGCAACACCGGAGAACCACTTTTCTGACCAAATAGAGTTAGATCTTTATAGCCGGGGAATGGGCGGTATTGGGCTGCCAGGCGATTTGTCATCCGCTTCACGCTTTGTAAAAGCCGCCTTTATACGGCTTAACTCAGTGTCTGGCAGCTCAGAAAGTGAAAGTATCAGCCAGTTCTTCCACATTTTAGGATCTGTTGAACAGCAAATGGGCTTATGCCAGGTTGAGGGGCAAAAATACGAATATACGATTTATTCTTCCTGCTGTAATCTAGATAAAGGACTTTATTATTACAAAACTTATCATAACAGCCAAATCACAGCAGTCGATCTGAATAACGAAGACTTGGACGGACATCAAACCATCACCTATCCTATCAGTGATGAACAGCAGGTTCATATTGTTAACCAAGTCTAAATCCAAAAAACCGAAGCTGGGACAAAAATGTCTCAGCTTCGGTTTTTTTGGAATCAAACAAAGCTATTCTTGCTTTGCATGTATAGCTGTCCTAAAAATGAAGAATAGGAGAAAAAACGCAGTTCCGACAGGAACAGGTTTTCCTCTGCTCTCGTTTGTTAGACGGCCTTTACCGTCTTATAGAATCTGCTAATCTCAATTTAAACTAGGCTGTTTCCAGTTTAGCCTTTGCTGCCTCAGCAAGCGCAGTGAAAGCTGCAGCATCATTAACAGCCAAATCAGCTAACATCTTCCGGTTAACTTCGATTTCAGCCAACTTCAAACCATGCATTAACTGCGAATAAGACAGGCCATTCATACGAGCCGCTGCATTGATACGAGTAATCCACAGCTTACGGAAATCACGTTTCTTTTGACGGCGGTCACGGTAAGCATAGTAGTAAGAATTCATCACTTGTTCTTTTGCAGTCCGGAACAAGATATGCTTTGCACCATAATAACCTTTTGCTAATTTTAAAACACGTTTACGGCGTTTGCGTGAAACAACGCCACCTTTAACACGAGCCATTTATAAATCCTCCAATACTTTTTTCAGAAATACCGACTTACTTAAGTCCTGTTACCATCGATTTAATACGCTTAAAATCACCTGAATGAACCATCGCTGCTTTGCGAAGGTGGCGGCGCTGTTTCTTAGTTTTACCGTGAAAACGGTGAGAAGTATAAGCGCGGAAGCGTTTAAGGCCACCTGAACCTGTACGTTTAAAACGTTTAACTGAGGCGCGGTGAGTTTTTTGTTTTGGCATTTTTCTATTCTCCTTACGTCGTAATATACTTATATCAAGCTTATTTTTTATCAGGAATCGGGGCAAGCTGCATAAACATCTGCCGGCCGTCCATCTTAGCTCTCTGTTCAATAATCGCAATATCCTGAGTTCTTTCAGCAAATTCAGCTAAGACTTTTGCTCCGATATCTTTATGGGTAATCATTCGGCCCTTAAAGCGAATGGAAACCTTAACTTTATTGCCTTTTTCCAAAAATTTGCGGCCGTTGCGAAGTTTTGTCTCAAAATCACCTTTATCAATGACCGGACTCAGACGGACTTCTTTTACGGTGACAACGCTTTGTTTTTTGCGCTGCTCTTTCTGTTTCTTTTGATATTCAAATTTGAACTTGCCGTAGTCCATAATCTTCGCAACTGGGGGGGTCGCCTGCGGCTGAATCAGGACCAAATCTACATTAGCCTCATCCGCAGCAGCCTGAGCTTCCGAGAGCGGCTTAATGCCCAGCTGTTCGCCATTAAGACCAACAAGACGAACTTCACGGACACGGATTTCGTCATTAATGAATAGATCTTTCTTAGCTATAATCTTCACCTCTTTTTTCTTTTTCAAGAGAAAAACGAAAGCGGACTTGATTCACAAATCCGCACTACAATATATTTCATTACTGAAACTTGATATGTAGAGCCAGACAACGTTTAGTCGCAAGGCGAGAAGTTCTCACTTCTGCTTTTCTCACTGCTAGCAATTAGTATAACATGAGCTTTAGTTCCTGTCAATAATTTTTTCAGCTTTTTCCTGAATAAAATGAACAACCTCTGCAATACTAACACCTGTCGTATCAAAAATAAGCGCATCTGCTGCGGGCACTAAGGGCGAAACAGCACGATGACTGTCTTTATAGTCACGTTCTTCGATATCACGCTTTAACCTTTCGAAGTCGGTTTTGATCCCTTTCTCCTGATTTTCCTTAAAACGGCGCTGCGCCCGTTCCTCAACAGATGCCTGCAGAAAAATTTTAAGCTCTGCATCAGGCAGAACGACCGTTCCGATATCACGTCCGTCCATAACAATGGCTCCATCTTTTGCAATCCGGCGCTGCTGAGCAACCAACTCTTCTCTGATTTCGGGGATAGCTGACAGCCAAGAAACATTTCTGGTGACAGCATTCTGGCGAATAGCAGAACTGATATCTTGATCGCCAGCAAAAACAATCTGCTGGCCATCAGCTGTTTGTGAAAAAGAAATAGGATTAGTCCTGATAAGCCCCAAAATTTCAGGAATCTGCTCTTCTCTGAGCTGATGCTGCAGAGCGAGATAAGTCACCGAACGGTACATTGCTCCGGTATCCAAGTAAGTATAGCCAAGATTTTTGGCAACAATCTTGGCTACTGTACTTTTTCCGCTTGAAGCCGGACCATCAATAGCAATTGTAATGGGTTTCATGGTTTCCTCTAATTCCGATTAGTTAATGCGAACTTCATCACCCGGATCCGCATACCAGTAACCGAGTGTCATATGATCTGGGTTCAAGGCCTGCAGCTCTTCTACCGATATCCCTGCACGTGAAGCAATAGCTGCTGCTCCTTCACCAGCTAAAACCGTTATGGTATCACCGTTTCCTTCAGAACTTTCCGATGTTGTTGTATCACTGGAAGATGCAGTTGTTTCTTCAGAGCTTGAGCTGGCTGATGTTTCCTGACTGACTGTCGTTTCAGCTGAATTCCCTGCAGACGTTGTAACCTGAGCAGATGATGACTGGGCAGTCTCATCTGTATTATTGTTTGAAGTGTAGTAAAAGACAAACAATATGCCGACAATCAACAAGAAAAAAACGCTCAGCAAAGCTGTCAGCCAAGGTGTCGAAATAACCAAGGTTTTACTGTCTTCTGCTTTTTTCTTTTCTTCCTTGCTGTCTGCTGTCTGCTCTTCACTGTCGTCAACTATTTTTTCTTCCCATGGTTGTTTTGCCATGATTTTCCCCCTTGTTAAATAATTCAATTCATATTACAATAATAGCATGAAAGTAGTATTAATCCCAGAAAAATGTATCGCCTGCGGGCTTTGCCAGACCTATTCCAAACTGTTTGATTATGACGATGACGGCATAGTCAAATTTTCTGACAGCTCAGAATTGGTTAAAACAATCAACAGTCAGGACCAGAATACCCTAAAAGCTGTTAAAGCCTGCCCAACTAAAGCTCTTACAATTTTGTAGGAGTTTTTTTGTTTTCTTTATAAACTTCAAAATAGTCCATCTTTGTAAAATTATCCAGCAGCTCAACTTCTCCTCTAAAATCCGGATCGACAGCCAAAGCATCTAAAAAATATTTCTTCGGCCATTTTCTCATATAGAACATATAGCTTTGTCCGTCAGCCAAATGAAGAGCTAAGGTTGAATAGGTCACCTCTATTTTGTCAATGGAGGCAATCGCTATTTTTTTAGGAATTCTCGGATTCAGAGAGACGACTCGCAAAATTCCATTATCTTCGATAATGAAATACCTGTAAAAACCAATGCTGACAAGAACAATAAATAAAGCAAACAAAATAAAAATATAAGACGGAATCCTAGTTCTTTCAAACAAAAGTGACAAGCCAATAAATATAGGAGCGATTGCAATTGACCAATAAATAATCAGCCAAGATAATTCAGGCTGCCAATGGTACCTTATTTTGCCAAAAATCTTGATCATGAAGCCCTCCCCCAATACCTCTATTCTATCATATTTTTTTCTTTTTTAGTGGGAATTATCAAAATTTTACGATTTCAATAATAAGATCTACAGCCCTCTCCATTGTCTGCAAACTGACAAACTCAAACGGCCCGTGCATATTCTCACCGCCGGCAAATAAATTAGGGGTCGGAATGCCCATAAAAGAAATTTTTGAGCCGTCTGTTCCGCCTCGAATAGGAGCAATAAGCGGCTTGATGCCTATTTTTTTCATAGCTTCTTCCGCAATAATTACCGGACGTTTATCCTTTTCCAGCACTTGTTTCATATTGTAGTACTGATCATCTAAACTGACACAAACACGTTTAGCTGCATAATCCCTGTTCATTTTCTCAGCAAGTTTTCGGACCAAAGCTTTGCGCTCCTCAAATGAATGACTGTCAAAATCACGGATAATATAAGAACTATGGGCTTTTTCGACATTTCCTTCTAGCTTAAATAAATGGTAAAAACCTTCATAGCCTGCGGTCTTTTCCGGACGGTCGGCATCAGGCAGCTGAGCATGAAAATCAAAAGCCAACTGCAAGGCATTGACCATTTGATCTTTTGCGGTTCCGGGATGGACGTTGCGGCCTAAGAAATCAATGTCCAAAGCAGCGGCATTAAAGGTCTCATACTGCAGTTCACCAAGCGGACCGCCATCAACTGTATAGGCAAAGTCAACAGCAAAATCGTCTGCAGCAAATTTATCTGCTCCAACACCGATTTCCTCATCCGGACCAAATCCGACTCGAATCTCACCGTGTTTTATCTCGGGATGCTCAGCTAAATAAGCCATTGCTGTTATAATTTCTGCGATACCTGCTTTATCGTCAGCGCCCAGCAAGGTAGAACCGTCAGTTGTAATTAAAGTCTGCCCTTTATAATGCTTTAATTTCGGAAATTCCTGCGGTGTCAAATGGTAACCCGATTCACCAAGAGCGATACTGCCGCCATCATAATGTTCAATAACCTGCGGATTAACTCCTTGAGCATTATAGTCGGCAGTATCCATATGCGAAATAAAACCGATTCTGTTCTTTTTTGCCGGATCTGTAGCCGGTAAAGTACCGATTATATAGCCATTCTCTGGCAAATAATGCACATCCTGAAGACCAACAGCCTCCATTTCAGGTTTTAGAATGTTTAGTGCAAAATCAATCTGGCTCTGCGTTGAAGGTGTCTTTTTACTGGCAGGATCGCTGCGAGTATTGATTCGGACATAAGTCAAAAAACGCTCCAACAAATTTGTATATCCCATACGTCACCTCAATATTTAATCCATTTTATTATAGCAAAAAACACAAACAGTCTCTACTGCTAAGTCATTGATGATTAGCAGCAAGGCATTTACATAAAAAAAGCCTTACCATTTCCCATGCCAGACGGACTGACCGAAATGGTAAAGCGTTGCTATAAAAGCAGGCACGTAAACAAGCGCTGAGCCGTTTGCTTTTAAACCGCTGACCGCTTTTCACGATTCTTTATTCAGCAGTAATATGGTAATAAGCCTTCTCTGCTAAATTCTCTGCAGTTAGGTCTTGAGAAGAAAGAATGCGGTCTTTTGCTATATCAGTCGTATCAGACTGTCCATTGCTAAAGTAAGCAGATGAAAGAGTCTTACCGGCTGGAATAATGTAGAGCGTCAGATTGGTTTTATCGGCTGTTTCAACATTCAGCAATAAAACACCATCCTGATCAATATCAAGGAAGCTTCCAGTCATTCCTGATGTTGTTAAACCTGTTTGATTGAAAGTAAGGGCATCAGCGGCAGCATTTTCCCAGCTGCCTGCCATGGTTCCATAATCCCCTTTTAAGACTCGGCCGCTATCCAGTCCGTTGATTGCTGCTATTTCAGACTCTGTCTGTTCTCCTGACTCAGAAGTTCTGTCAGAAGACGATGAAGTCCGAGAGTCTTCTGACTGAGCCTGACTGGTTACTTGGGAAGATGAAACAGTTCCAGAAGCTCTTTGATTGTCCGTTCCGTTTTTTTGATCTGCACAGGCAGTAAGTAAAACAATCACTGCCAGACAGGCTGCAAAACGACTGATTATTTTGGTCATAAGCGCCAACTTTCTAACTAATCCTTATCGGGTAAACCGGCCGGTATAATCAATATTTTCGTCCAGATTATGCGATAACTTAGGTGAAACACTGGTGTACTGCCAAGCTGCAGCATTTGAGTAGTAGGACAGAGCTTTTGCCTGTTCTTGACTCAAGTAAGTATAACCATTGGTGTAATGGGCAATCCAGAAATTCGATAAGCCAAACTGGGATGTGCTGACTTGACCGCCGCGGATATCCAGCCAGCTGGCCATTGTGTAGTGAACAACATTGTTATATCCCAGACGGTTCATCTCATTCTGCCAAGCTTGTACATTGCTGTTAATATTAGGCAGCATAGCAGATTCTTCCATATCATTGACCATCACAGTAG